>JAIUPL010000028.1 GCA_020160935.1 Bacteroidota bacterium
AAAATATCAAACCTTCAAAAACTATCGAAGAGCATCTTGAAATTCCTTAAGTCAACGACATTGGGCTAAAGCCCATACCACCACCCCTTTAACGCTTGGCTACTATTGTATTGGTGCCCAATCCAACAGTGGAGTACAATATGTACAGATAGTTATTTTTTTATTTCAAGACCTGTAGCAACGTCAGTGCCAGCAGCGCGGTTTCTTCGTCTCCAGCGACAGGCCGCAGCAAGGTGACCGCGCGCGGATTAGGGCCCAGATCATTACGGGCAGGGTTGTTGATGGCAGCGGCTGTGCTGCTACCCAGCATCACAGGAATTTGATTTTCATTGCGCGGCGCTTCCAGTTGTGCCAGTACGGTATTGTTTTTTCCGGCTGCCAGCAGGGTATTGTCCACGAGTATGGCAAAAGGTTTTCCATCCGCCCAGATTTCCGTTTCTCTGCCTTTCATCCTGAAAATGAATTCCTGCATGGAAGTACGGGCAATCAGCAGCCCCGTTTTACCGGTGACCTGTGATGCATATGCGACTACCGGCTCCTGATAAATAGTTGAAATGACACCCTCGGTGGCCTTGTTGAACCAGCCCGGCTGTTTGGTCACCGATCGGTTGAGGGAAAGCAAGGAAAACATTTCCGCATCCCAGGGTACCAGCATGCCGGCTGCCTGGCTACGCATGCGCCCGCGCAAACGTTCCAGGGCATCTTTCCATGCCTTGCTGTCGGGGTTGAAATTGATGCCGCCCAGCATTTTGGCAAATCCATATATGACGCCCACCACGAATATGGCTGGGAAAACAAACATCAGCAACAGGAAAAAAAGCAGTTTCATTTTTCTTGTTTTACGTTTTTGATAGCGAGCCTCCGCCCGGGCCCAATATCTGTTTTTCCGGGCATAGGGGCTAAAGAGTTGGTACAACATTTTTTTGTGTGCTTTTTGAAATGCCGTACAAAACAGCGCCCCCACTCCATACCCTGCACTATTTTTTCGATCAACACACCATTTTCCCCTCCCTAATCTCACCCTCTCACTCTCTCACTCTCTCACCCTCTCACTCTCTCACCCTCTCACCCTCTCACTCTCTCACTCTCTCACCCTCTCACTCTCTGCTCATGCCACCTTGCCAGCCCCCCCTCCCCTAGCCTGACAAAAAAAACACCTTTGTTATGCTCCAACTGCCATTCCGTCAGTTTTTCCTGCGTGGCACAACGATTGATCAAGGGGAAACGACAATCGAAAAAAAAGGTATTCACATCTACTTCGAAAAGCCGTTTGAACGATTGCAACACAACTCAATCAAATCAACATTCAACGAATCAATAACTCAGAAATAATGGGCAAAATCATCGGTATTGACCTTGGAACAACCAACTCCTGCGTATCGGTCATGGTCGGCAACGAACCCATCGTAATCGCCAATGACGAAGGAGCACGCACCACACCCTCTGTAGTCGGTTTTCTCGACAACGGCGAGCGCAAAATCGGTGCGCCTGCCAAACGCCAGGCTATTACCAATCCCAAACGCACGGTATTCTCCATCAAACGTTTTATGGGTATGCGCTTCAGCGAATCTTCCAGCGAGATTGGCCGCGTACCTTATAAAGTAGTAAAAGGCGACAACGATACTACCCGTGTAGACATCGACGGCCGCCTTTACACCCCGCAGGAAATCAGCGCAATGGTCCTGCAAAAAATGAAAAAAATCGCTGAAGATTACCTCGGCGAAACCGTTACGGAAGCCGTTGTAACCGTTCCGGCTTACTTCAACGACTCGCAACGCCAGGCTACCAAAGAAGCCGGCGCCATTGCAGGCCTCGATGTAAAACGCATCGTCAACGAGCCGACGGCCGCAGCCCTGGCTTATGGCCTCGACAAGCGCGACAAGGACATGAAAATCGCGGTGTACGACCTCGGTGGTGGCACCTTCGATATTTCCATCCTCGAACTCGGTGGCGGCGTATTTGAAGTGAAATCCACCAATGGCGACACCCACCTCGGTGGCGACGACTTCGACCAGGTGATCATCGAATGGCTCGCAGCCGAATTCCAGCGCCAGGAAAACATGGATCTTCGCAAAGACCCCATGGCCCTGCAACGCCTGAAAGAAGCCGCTGAAAAAGCCAAAATCGAACTGTCGAGCAGCGCCGAAACGGAAATCAACCTGCCGTACATCACTGCAGTCGACGGAGTGCCCAAGCACCTCGTGATGAAACTCAGCCGCGCCAAATTCGAACAAATGAGCGACAGCCTCGTTCAGCGTACCCTCGAACCTTGCCGCAAAGCACTGCAAGATGCCGGTATGCGCCCCAACGAAGTCGACGAAGTCATCCTCGTAGGTGGTTCTACCCGTATCCCGCGCATCCAGGAGGAAGTAGAAAAATTCTTTGGTAAAAAACCCAACCGCAGCGTAAACCCCGACGAAGTGGTAGCCATCGGCGCAGCCGTTCAGGGCGCTATCCTCTCCGGCAACGCAGGCGTGAAAGACATGGTGTTGCTCGACGTAACACCGCTGTCGCTGGGTATCGAAACCATGGGCGGTATCTACGACGTGGTGATCGAAGCCAACACAACCGTACCGACGAAAAAATCGAAAACCTACTCCACGGCCAGCGACAACCAGCCGCAAGTGGAAATCCATATCCTCCAAGGCGAACGCCCGATGGCGCGCGACAACCGCTCCGTAGGCCGCTTCATCCTGGAAGGTATCATGCCCGCTCCACGTGGTGTGCCGCAAATCGAGGTAACTTTTGACATGGACGCCAACGGTATCCTTTCGGTATCGGCCATGGACAAAGGCACTGGCAAACAGCAGAATATCCGCATCGAAGCCAGCACAGGCCTTTCCAAAGAGGAAATCGCCCGTATGAAAGCCGAAGCGGAAGCCAATGCCAACTCCGACCGCGAAGTGCGCGAACGCGCCGAAAAACTGAACACGGCCGACTCGCTCATTTTCCAGACGGAAAAACAACTCCGCGAATACGGCGACAAGGTGCCGGCCAACCACAAGGAAAGCATCGAGAAGGCGCTCAACGAACTGCGTGAAGCACACAAATCGCAAGACATCAGCCGAATTGATGCCGCATCGCAGGTGCTCAACGACGCATGGAGCGCAGCCAGCCAGGATATTTACGCTGCACAACAAGCCGCTAACGGCGGTGCTGCCGAAAATCCATACGGCAACGCTACCGGCGGCCCAACGGGTGGAAACCCCGGTGGCAATACCGGCGGCGAAGCGCAGGATGTGGAGTTTGAAGAAGTGAAAAACTAAGGAGTCGCGGGTCGAACATTCCGCTACTCAAAGATTTCAATAAACTATCGAGCCGTTCCGTTTTTTTACGGGACGGCTTTTTTATTCCCATATATTTTATTCTTCCCGAATTTTGGTCAAAGCCAGGGCTCGAGGTCGTGTTTTTGCAGGTTGTTTCTTGTGGATTTTCCGTAGAGTATTTCCCACTGATTTTGCAGAACGTAGAGTATTTCCCCGCAGAACTCGCAGATTTACCCGCAGAACTCGCAGAACGTAGAGTACACATTATTATCGCTTTGAAGAAATAGGTGTACTCTACGTTCTGCGAGTTCTGCGGGAAAATCTGCGCGATCTGCGGGAAACTACTCTACGCGATCTACAGAAAATTACTAAACCAATCTGTTGGGAGCAGGAAAAATTCGGAATGACTCCATCCCAGCCCGCCCTCAATGTTGCACCAGCAACTTTTCCCGTACCATTTTCCCCTGTTTGTTCAGGAATTCTACCAAATACAAACCGGAAGGCCAGTTCTCCACCTGTACAGAAATACTGGACTGCACATCGGCTTCACTCATCAGTTGGCCTGTTGTGGAAAAAATGCGGCATTGCCCGGAAGCATTTTCAGGGAAAGAAATTTGAACCAGCCCGCTGGAAGGATTGGGCTGAATGGCGATGCCACTGCTTTCACCCGGTTCGGAAGTAGCCACCAGCCCCGTATACATTTTTGCCACCCAAAGTCCGTTTCCGTTAAAGTTATCGGTGCCGAAAGACCCTCCATTTTCAAAAACCCCGGCTACCATCAAATTGCCTTCAGCATCGGGCGCCATCATGGAGCCGAAATAAATATTGTCGATGCGCTCGCAGCCGCTGCCGCCCACATTGCCAAATACTGCAACAGGCAACGAATTGCCATTGCCCTGGATGACAGCATCGAGGCAGCCGCTGTTGCCCAGCGTGCCAAAACCCGGTACCGTCAGGGGTTCGCCCGACAAGCCTCCCAGAAAAATCGTGGTAGAAGGTGCTATTGCAATGGTATTGGTGGGTAATGCCGACAGCGTATGCGGGATGATATTGCCGGCTGCGGCTACACCATCCGGAGTCATCAGCAACATAGCGGCGGTGCGTTCGGTGGAAGAGGAATAGAGCGTTGTGCCCTGCTTGTCTTTCAGGGTTCCTGAAAAATCACAAGTCGCAAAAGCGGTGTAGGAAGAGTCGACTGCAACATCGAATATTTCTACAAATTGGTCTGAATTGACAGAGTTTACCCCCATTGGCGCCCCCATGACGCTATACCACAGAACAAACCTGTTTTTAGTGGCAGTGCTATTGACAATAGCGCCATTGCTAAAATTGAGCGTTCCGGCGCCATGGTTGCCTGCTATCACAATGCGGTTTCCATCGGGCGATACTTTAATGGACTGTGTAGAAGGCACGATGCTTTCGTCGGTAGTAAAAGCGATCCATTCCGCATTCCCGGACGCATTGTAGGCCGCCAGGAAAAAACCCTGCGTGGTGAGTCCACCGATATTGGCGCCACCCTGTAGCCAAAGTTCATTGCCGGTGTAGGAACCTGTCAGGTAATGCCGCCCTTGTGCATCGGCCGCCACGCCTGCCAGGTGCAGTTGTTCGCCGAGTTTGGCACGGATATTTTTCTGGAAAACAAGGCTGCCTGCGCCGTCGAATTTGAGCAGGAAACCTTCCGAGCAATCATTGGTGCAAGAGCGGGTAACGATCACATTGTTGCCAAAATCGACCGAATTGGTGATAAAATCGCCGCTCCAGTACACATTCCCGGCAGCATCGGTTGCAATTTTGCAGCTGCGGTTGAATGTGAATGGTGCAGCCGGCGTGGCCGGGGCTCCTTTTTTTGCCCAAAGTGGCGTTCCATCAGCGCCGTACTTTACCAGAAAAAGGGTTGGGTCGCTTGCATTGCCTGTGAGCGAAACACCCGAGCCAAAATTCAGTTGTCCGATAAACTCGCCTGTGAGGTAGGTGTTGCCACTTGCGTCGGTTTCAAGGTCGGTAAAAGCGGCTTGCAGCGCCGTTGTTTGTGTAGCGCCATAAACAGGTTTTACCCAGCCGAAGGAAGGATCCGCCTGTGCAAAAAGCGTGCAAGTGCCGCACAGAAGAAGAGCAGTAAGCAGGTTGGTTTTGTTCATGTTGTCATTTTGCTCTAAAGGTTAACAATCGATTTTCAGGCTAATATCTACTTTTTGAGTGAATTTATGCGCATGTTGAAATAAAAAACCCGAATACACTCTTGAGTGAGCATATTCGGGTTCTGAGTAAATACAAGCAAATTCTCTTACAGGTCTTTTAGTTCGCCGACGAGTTTTTGCAAGGTATCCTTGGCATCTCCGAACAACATTTTGGTTTTGGGCAGGAAAAACAGTTCGTTTTCAATACCGGCATAACCGGCGCGCATACTGCGCTTGAGTACGATGGTGTTTTTTGCATCCCACACTTTCAGCACCGGCATACCGTAAATCGGGCTGCCGGGGTCGTTTTCTGCAGCAGGGTTCACCACGTCATTGGCGCCTACCACGATTACCACATCGGTGTTGGACATGCCCGGATTGGCTTCTTCCATTTCCACCAGTTTCGGGTATGGTACGTCGGCTTCGGCCAACAATACGTTCATGTGCCCCGGCATACGGCCTGCTACCGGGTGAATGGCGTAAATGACTTCCACACCTTTATCTTCGAGTTTCTTTTCCAGTTCGTGGCAGATGTGCTGGGCTTGTGCTACGGCCAGACCATATCCAGGCACGATACATACTTTACCGGCATAAGCGCAGAGAATGGCTGTATCGGTCAGGGTGATTTCGCGGACGGTTTGGTCGCCCGAGGCAGCCTTGCCGGAAGCGGAACCGCCAAACGAACCGATGATGACATTCAACAGGGAACGATTCATGGCTTTACACATCAGCACTGTCAGGATGGTACCTGCCGAGCCAACAAGAATACCGCCGGTGAGCATCACCTGATTGCCGTACAGAAACCCGCCGAATGCAGCCGCCATACCGGTGAAGGAGTTAAGCAGCGAAATCACCACCGGCATATCCGCACCTCCAATGGGCATTACAAACAGCACGCCGTAGAGGAACGACAGGCCCAGGAGTATCCAGAGCGAAGAGTGGCCGAAAGTTTCGGGGCTAACGACGGACAGGGTGGTTACCACAGCAATAAGCGCCAGCAGCGCCAGGTTGAGGTACGTCAGGTAACGTCCGCCCATATCCTTGATTTTTTCGTCCAGTTTGCCATACGCTACGATACTGCCGCTGAACGACACGGTACCGATGACCAGTCCGAGAAATACGATCAGCAGGTAACCGGCCGAACCTTCGGGGTGGCTGTGGTACTCCACCAATGATATAATGGCTGCGCAGGCGCCGCCCATACCGTTGAAAAAGGATACCATTTGCGGCATGGCGGTCATTTTCACTTTCATGGCCATCAGCCAGCCTACGACCGTGCCGATGCCCATAGCCGCCAGAATCCACGGAATGTTGCCGATGGGCGCGCCTTCTTTTTCATGAAATAAAATGGTGCCTGCAATAGCAAGGGCCATACCTGCCGCCGCTACCAGATTGCCTTTGCGGGCACGGTCGGGGCTGGCGAGCATTTTGAGGCCCAGAATAAAGGTTATGGAGCCTATCAGATAAGATAGTTCGAGTAGAAATTTAGACATTGTTGGATCAGGTTGGTAGGGGTTGATGAGGGTTGATGAGGGTTGATGAGGGTTGATAAGTGTTGATATTCAGCCGCTCGAATAAGGAACGATTTGTCCTTTTCCTGAGTAGTTGAATATCAACACTTATCAACCCTCATCAACCCTCATCAACTCCTTATCAACCTCATCATTTCTTTTTCTTAAACATTTCCAGCATACGATTGGTGACGACAAAGCCGCCTACCACATTGAGAGTGCCCAGCAAAACAGCCAGAAAGCCCAGTATCAATGCCAGGTAATCATCGGAATGCGCATGCCCCATCACAATGATAGCCCCGATAATGACCACCCCGTGGATGGCATTGGCGCCCGACATCAGCGGCGTATGCAGGATTGCAGGCACATTGGAAATCACTTCGATGCCCAGCAAAATGGACAGTATCACGATGTAAATGATTTCCTGGTGCTGTAGAAAAAAATCTGCCATGGAAATTATAAAGTTGAATTTGTTCGGTTAAGTCTGTGGCTTATGCAGCCGGCATTTCAGGCGGTTTGCATCGCTTGTTTCAGGCGTTCGCTGACCACCTCGCCGTTGTGGGCAATACAGGTAGCAGCCACAATATCATCGCTGAAATTGAGATTCAGTTCATTTTTGATGGCGATCAGTTTAATAAAGTTGATGACATTTTTACCAAACATCACGCTGGCATCCTTCGGCATGGAAGCGGCCAGGTTGGAATCCCCAACAATGGTAACCTGCTGATAGCGAATGGTTTGTCCATTTTCGGTCGCCTCGCAGTTGCCGCCCGTAGAAGCAGCCATATCAACGATTACAGCGCCGGGTTTCATGGCGGCCACTGTTTCCTTGCGGAGCAACACGGGTGCTTTTCTGCCCGGAATCTGGGCAGTACAAATGATCACATCGGATGCTGCGGCATGGTCGTGGATCAATTGTGCCTGGCGTTGTTTGAATTCCTCTGTTTGCTCCACGGCGTAACCGCCCGCGGCTTTGTCGTCGCGCGCACCTTCCACTTCCACAAATTTGGCGCCCAGGCTGAGCACCTCTTCTCTGGCGGCAGCCCGCACGTCGAAGGCTTCTACGACAGCACCCAGGCGGCGCGCCGTAGCAATGGCCTGGAGACCGGCCACACCTGCACCGAGGATAAGCACCTTGGCCGGTTTGATGGTGCCGGCAGCCGTCATGCTCATCGGGAAAAATGTAGGCAACAGGTTGGCAGCGGTAAGCACCGCCTTGTAACCTGCCACAGTAGCCATCGACGACAGCACGTCGAGCGCCTGGGCCCGCGTGGAGCGGGGCGCCAGATCGAGGCTGAAAGCAGATACACCTGCTTTGAGCATATCGTCTACCATGGCGTGTTGAGAGAGCGGGTTGAATTGTCCGATCAGGATTTGACCGGCTTTCAGTTTGCCCAGTACAGATTTGGCAGGAGCATGAATGGATACGATAACGGAGGCTTGTTTCAAAACGGCGTCCTGATCTGCCACTTGCGCCCCCTGTTTTTCGAAGGCAGCATCATCAAAAGATGCCTTTTCGCCGGCGCCGCGTTCTACCCATACGTTTTGAAAACCCAATTTCATCAGACCCGGAATCGCATCGGGTGTGACAGCGACCCGATTCTCGTCGCCACTTTCTTTCAAAATACCAAGCGTCATAGTTTGGTGTTAGTTATTGGTTAGTAGTTTTTGGCGGCACGTGCTCTTTTGCGGCTGCCTTCCAACGCCTCCGATTGGAGCGCCGAAAGTAAGCGTTTTTAAAAATCGGAAGACTGAAAAAAAAGCATATTTTTTTGAAGTGCTTTTATATAAAATTCTACTAAATAACGGCGGATGTCGGCGCCTGTAAAATATATTTCTGAAAGGCGAAAGGTCAAAATGCACTGCCACGGGGCGGCATTTTCGTCCGAAAGCGAACACGTCCGTTCGACACCGGACACCCTTGGCGCAAAAACATCTGCCTAATTCATTGCCAATCAAACAATTACAAAAGTGGCGTGTAACTTGACCTTCCCCAAGGCGGTCGTTGCTTAATATTCCTCACTCTTTGCCATATTACACAGGAATGTCAATTGCTTTTTTAACAGTGGGATTCCAGAGTGTGAAGGCGGCCTTCCGCACTCTGGTTCATTCACTTCGCAACGAGTAAAATAAAATGTTTTTAGGCAAAAAAATACATTAAAACCATGTTTTCAAACTACCTGAAAATCGCCTTTCGCAACCTTTGGAAAAACAAAGGGCAAACCCTTATTCTCGTTGGCGGACTATCGGCAGGTATGGGCGCCTGCATGCTACTGCTGCAATACGTGGGTTATGAGTTGAGTTTCGACCGGTTTCACAGTAAGGCCGACCGGATTTACCGCGTTGTCAACGAACGTTTACAGGAGGGCAAACGCATCCAGAAAGGTACCATCACGTATCCGACCATCGGCGATGCCTTGGGTCGCGATTTTCCGGAAATTGCCAACCACACCCGGCTGATGGCTGGTGGGGATGTTTTTATACGTGTCGGTGAAAAACTGGAAGAACAGGAAGGGTTTCTTTGGGCAGACGAACATTTTCTGGAAATGTTCGATTTCCCGGTGCTGGCAAAAAATGGCGCCCAGGTATTGAACCAGCCCGATGAAATGGTGATTACCCGTTCGGTTGCCGACGCCTATTTCCCCTGGGCCAAAGGCGATTACCAGGCTATTATCGGGAAGGAATTGCTCGTGGGCGCCCGAAGCACGGTGTTCCGGGTGTCGGCAGTACTGGATGATGTACCCGACAATTCCTTGTTGCAATTCAGGGTGCTGGGTGCATTTTCCAATCTCGTTCAGGAGCGTGGCAAGGAAGCCTTTGAAAGTTGGAACTGGTCTGATTTCTGGCATTACATCGAACTGAAACCCGGTGCAGATGTGGCTGCCCTCGAAGCCAAACTGCCTGCTTTTAGTGAACGTTATTTTCAGGGAAGCAAAGTGTCGGGCAGCGAGGAAATATTCAGTTTGCAAGCCTTGAAAGATGCACATTTGTACTCCCGCGACCTGGAATACGAAATCGGGGAAACCGTTAACGGCAGGGCAGTATGGTCGCTGCTGATGGTCGCCTTTTTTATTCTCGTGATTGCCTGGATCAACTATATCAATCTTTCTTCCGTGCGGGCCATGGAGCGCGCCCGGGAAGTAGGCGTACGCAAAGCGATTGGCGCGGGCAGAGGGCAACTGATCGGGCAATTTATGACCGAGGCTTTGCTGGTGAATGTCGCGGCGCTGGCACTGGCGTTTCCGCTGGTTCAACTCATCAAACCCTGGTTTGCAGGCAATTTTGACCTCGAACCCGACACTATGCGCCTTTTTTCGGATGGCAGCCACATGCTGTTGCCTGCCTTGGGCGGTTTGCTGGTACTGGGGGTGCTGCTGTCGGGTGCATATCCGGCCTGGCTGCTCTCGGCATCGCCGGTAGCGGGTATCCTGAAAGGCTTCTTTCAGAAAAAACTCGGCGGAGGCGGTTTGCGCAAAGGCCTGGTAGTGTTCCAGTTTACAGCATCTATTGCCCTGATAACCGCCACCTGGCTGGTTTCGCAACAAATCCGGTACATGAATCAGCAAGACCTCGGCGTTCAACTCGACCATGTGGTGACCATCGATCCGCCGCGTATGACGCAGTGGGACAGTACCTATATCGGAAAAGTCGACGCCCTGAAAACAGCGCTGACCGCTCATGCCGGTATCAAGGCTGCCGCTTCGTCTAACAGGTCGCCCGGCGATCCTTTTCTGGGCCGTGTATTCCAGATCAATAAAGTGGGCGACGCCGACGCCGCGCAGAATTTTACCTGCGGATTTATCAATGCCGACTACAACTATGCCGAAACGTACGGCCTGAAACCCCTCGCTGGCAGGTTTTTCCTCCGAACGGACCACAATCCTGAATGGGAAAAACTGGAAAGCGTCGTTCTCACCGAATCGGCCGTCAAAATGTTCGGCTATACTTCCAACGACGCGGCGCTGGGTAAAACCCTGCGCTTTTGGGATCACAACTGGCATATTGTGGGGGTGTTGCCCGATTTTCACCAGAAATCATTGCACCATGCCATCGAGCCGTTGGTGTTTGTGCCGTCATACAGTCCGTCGAATCAGATTTCACTGCGCATTGCCGGCGACCAGGTGGATCAGACACTGGCACTCATTCAGAAAACCTACCTCGAGTTTTTTCCCGGCAACGTGTTCAAATACGCCTTCGTGGAGGATAACTTCCAAAAATTGTACCTCGCGGACATGCGTTTTGGCAATATCCTGGGCTTTTTCACTTTGCTGACCATCCTGATCGCTTGCCTGGGCCTTTTCGGGCTGGCATCGTACACGACCATGTTGCGGACCAAAGAAATCGGAATCCGCAAGGTGCTGGGCGCGTCGGTAGCAGGTATCACCAGCCTGCTGGCGCGCGATTTCCTGAAACTGGTGCTGCTGGCAATTCTGATAGCATCGCCGCTTGCCTGGTATTGTATGCAAAAATGGCTGACAGATTTTGCCTACCACATTGAAATGAAGTGGTGGATGTTTGTAATGTCAGGTATAGGCGCGCTGGGTATCGCGTTTGTCACCGTTGGTTTTCAAAGTATGAAAGCAGCCCTGGCCAACCCCGTGCAGTCTTTAAAAAGCGAGTGACATTTTTAGAGGCCTGACGGATGCCCCAGCGTTCGATCTTGCGCATGGCCTGTCCGAAATCGGACAGGCCAAACGCAGGCGTTGTTTTATAAGTCATTGATTATCAAACATAAATCAATCCGGCATGAACTCTGATACCCTGTAAGGTATCTTGTCTGCAATTATACCGATATGTTTAGAAACTACCTTTTGCTGGCCATTCGTAACCTGCGAAAAAACAAATTTTTCTCTGCGGTCAACATTTTCGGCCTGTCGGTCGGCCTGACCTGTTGCATGTTGATTGCGCTGTTCATTTATGAGCAAACGCACTACGACCTGCACCACGACCACGCCTATGATTTGTATAAAGTAGGCACCACTTTTATCAAACCCGGCGAACCGAATAGCGAAGACCACGTCACCTACAATACGCCTTCGCCACTGGCAGCGGCTTTACAAAACGAGTTTCCGGAAATCGTGCAAACTGCTCGTATCCAAAATGTATTCGAACACGATAAAACCCTGATTCAGTCGGTTGAAAACGGTTCGATACTAAAGGCAATCAGCGAGCCTAAGGGGTATTTTGCCGATTCCACCTACTTCGATTTGTTCACGTATGAATTTTTGGAAGGCAATCCGAGCAAAGCCCTGAGCGAACCGGCAACGGTGGTTATTTCTGACGAACTGGCAACCAAACTCTTCGGTCGCGAACCCGCTTCCGGCCACATTCTGCGCATCAGCAACGGCTGGTTTGAAGGAGGCGACTTGGATTTTCGCATTACCGGCGTATTCAAGCAACCCAAAGTGCCCACCGAAATGGACGGCCATTTCTTTATGTCGCTGTACTCGGGCGGGCTGGGTGAGTTTGTAAAAACCACCAGCAACCTGGCTACCAACAATATGTTTTCCACTTTCCTGCGCCTGCGCCCGGGCGCCGACGGAAAAGCGCTGGAAGCCAAATTGCCCGCTTTTGTGGAAACGCACATGGCAAAAGACCTGGCGGAGCGCGGTTTTCGTAAAAAACAATTTCTGACTGCCGTACCCGATGTTCACCTGTCGAATGTGGGCAAAACGGGAACCGGCGTTATTTCAGGCAGCAAAATCTACCTGTATCTGCTGGGCTCCATTGCACTGTTTACTTTGCTCATTGCCTGCGTCAATTTTATGAACCTGAGCACCGCCCGCTCTGCACGGCGTGCAAGCGAGGTGGGTGTGCGCAAGTCGCTGGGTGCGGGCAAAAGCAGCCTGGTGCGGCAGTTTCTGGGCGAATCGATGCTGATTTCCATGATCGCTTTTGTGCTGGCCCTCGGCCTGGCCTGGCTTGCATTGCCGTTTTTCAACAAACTGGCAGATCAGGAACTCCGACTTTCCCTCAGCAGCCACCCGGCTCTGTTCGGTGCATTTTTCCTGCTGGCCCTGCTCACTGGACTGGCTGCGGGTACGTATCCGGCGTTTTACCTGTCGTCGTTTCGGCCGGTAGAAGTGTTGAAAGGCCGTTTTGCCAACAGCCTGTCGGCAGCATTTTTGCGCAAGGGGCTGGTTGTTTTTCAATTTGTCATTTCGGCAGGCCTCATCCTCGCTTCGCTGGTGATCAGCGAGCAAATGAAGTTCCTGCAATCCACCAACCTCGGGTTTCAAAAAGACCAGCAGATCGTACTGCCCTTGTCGAGCAAGGCGGCGGTGAGCGCCTACCCTGCCCTGAAAGCCGAACTGGCAGCCGACAGCCGTGTGATGCGCGCGGGTGCTTCGTGGTTCTATCCGGGCATCATGAACGCTTCCGATTCCGGATTCCGCAGGGAAGGACAAAGCGTGGAGGAATCTGTCACTACCCGTCGCAACCGCATAGACGCGGACTTTCTGCAAACACTTGACTTTCAGCCGGTTGCAGGGCGCATGTTCTCAGCGGAATTTCCTTCGGATACGTCCCTGAAACTGGTCGTCAACGAAACGGCCGTCAAAAAATACGGCTTCAGTTCTCCGCAGGAAGCCATCGGTGAAACGGTGTTGTTTGATTGGCGCGGACAGCAATACCGCTATGAAATTATCGGAGTGCTGCGCGATTTCCACTTTGAAAATCTGCACGAAGCCATTCAGCCTTTTTCTTTCGAACTCAGTACAAGCCCGCAATACAACTACCTGATTGCCCGCGCGCGCAGTAGCAGCGATCTGCCTGGTTTGCTGGCCGACATTGAAAAAATGTGGAAACGACTGGTGCCTGGAGAGCCGCTGGAATACACTTTTCTGGATGATGATTTTCAGAAAAACTACAAGATCGACCGACAGATGGCCGGGTTAGTGGGCAGTTTTACGGGTATTGCCATTCTGATTTCCTGCCTGGGCCTGTTCGGATTGGCTGCCTTTGCCGCCGAACGCCGCACCAAGGAAATCGGTATTCGCAAGGTGTTGGGCGCCAGCGTGGCAGGTATTACCGGTTTGTTGGCCAAAGATTTTATCAAACTGGTTCTGATCGCTATTGTCATCGCATCGCCGCTGGCCTGGTGGGGTCTGCAAAAGTGGTTGCAGGATTTTGCCTACCAGATCAAAATACAATGGTGGATGTTTGCCATCGCTGGCCTGATTGCGGTTGTCATCGCATTTTTGACGGTGGCCGGGCAGGCGGTGAAGGCGGCGCTGACGAATCCGGTGAAGTCGTTGCGGAGTGAGTGAAGATAGAGGTGAGAGGTGAGAAGAATTCTTGGGCAGATCATCCAGAGCGTAGAGTAATTTCCCGCAGATTGCGCAGATTTACCCGCAGATCTCCGCAGATTGTAGAGTGTACAACGTAGAGTAGTTCCCCGCAGATTGCGCAGATTTACCCGCAGATTTCCGCAGAACGTAGAGTGTACATCGTAGAGTACGTTGAGTACACATTATTAATGCTTTAAAGAAATTGGAATACTCTACGATCTGCGGAAATCTGCGGGTAAATCTGCGCAATCTGCGGGGAACTACTCTACGTTGTACACTCTACGTTCTGCGGAAATCTGCGGGTAAATCTGCGCAATCTGCGGGAAACTACTCTACGTTGTACAGTCTACGATCTACGGAAATCTGCGGGTAAATCTGCGCAATCTGCGAGAAACTACTCTACGTTGTACACTCTACGATCTAAGGAAATCCGCGGGAAACCACACTACAAGAAATGCCATAAAAACGGAAAAAACATGTTCAGAAATTACATCAAAATCGCCTTTCGCAACCTGCGGAAGAACAAACTGTACACGATCCTGAACATTGCCGGACTGGGCACAGGCATGGCCGTAGCCTTGTTGATTGGACTTTGGGTGTATGATGAAATTTCCTTCAACGGCTATCACCACAGCCTCGACCGGATCGCGATGATCCAGAAAAACAGGTATTACAACGGCGCTATCAACACCGAGGAATCCAACTGCATTCCGCTGGCCGCAAAACTCCGGGAAAACTACAGCGCTTACTTCGATCAGGTGGTCACCTCATCTTACGGCGGCGAACGGGTGCTGCAGCATGGCGAAAAAAGTATCATCAAACGCGGCTTGTTCATGGAGCCCGGCGGACAGGAAATTCTGGATTTGCAGATCGTGAAAGGTTCGGTGCAGTTTCCGCTCGATCCTTCCTCCCTGTTGCTCAGCGAAAACGTCAGCAGAAGCCTGTTCGGACAGGAAGATCCCATCGACAAAATCATTCGGCTCGACAACCGCATCAACCTGAAAGTGGCGGGTGTGTACAAAAACATTCCGCGCAACTCCAATTTCCGCAGCGTGGCGTTTTACGGCTCTTTTGAAACCTTCTCGCAAATGGAAGAATGGGTGCGCGAATCGCGTACCAGTTGGGGCGAAAACTCATTTCCAATTTATGTAAAAATGGCCCCGCAAGCAGATATGGCAGAGGTGTCAGCGCGTATTAAAAATGCTGTTTTTGAAGAAACAAAAGACGAATCCAGGCCCGAAATATTCCTCCATCCATTGTCCAAATGGCATTTTTACCCGGAATTTAAAAATGGTGTGGCCATCGGCGTCGGCATTCAGACGCTCTGGATTTTTGGCCTGACGGGCATTTTTGTACTGTTGTTGGCAGCCATCAATTTCATGAACCTGAGCACTGCCCGCTCGGAAAGCCGGGCCCGGGAAATCGGCGTGCGCAAATCCATCGGTTCCCTGCGCAGCCAACTGATCGGGCAGTTTTACACCGAGACTTTTGTAATCGTGCTGTTCGCAGCAGTGCTCGCCGCTTTGCTGGCCGAACTGGTTCTGCCAGTCTTCAATAAAATTGCCGAAAAAGACCTTGCTTTTCAATGGAGCAACCCCGTTTTCTGGATTCCCATGCTGGCTTTTTTGCTGATTACGGGACTGCTGGCAGGCAGTTATCCGGCTTTTTACCTGTCGTCGTTTCGGCCGGTGCACATCCTGAAAGGGAAATTCCGTTCGGGCCGCCGCGAAGTGTTTTCGCGCAAGGCGCTGGTTGTTTTTCAGTTTAGCATTTCTGTAGCGCTGATTATTTCCACGGTTGTTATTGCCCGGCAGGTGCAATTTGCCAAAGAACGCCCCATTGGTTACGACACGTCGGGCCTGATACAAATTCAGAAACGTTCGCCGGCGTTGAGGGGCCATTTTCACGCCATGAGGCAGGATTTGCACGACTCTGGCGCCGTGGTTGACATGGCTGAGTCGACCGGGCCGGTAACGGAGTTCTGGCTCAACTCTTCGGGTTTTCAATGGAAAGGCAAACCGGCCGATTTGAAAGAGGATTTCATCACCCTGCGCGTTACGCCGGAATTTGGTAGCACCATCGGTTGGAAAATGCTGGAAGGCCGCGATTTTTCCCGCGCATTTCCGGCAGATACTTCCAATATGATCCTCAACGAAGCGGCTGTGAAACTGATGGGCCTGCAACACCCGATCAATGAAATGATTCGCTTTGAGGATAAAAACTACCTCGTCGTAGGTGTAGCCAAAAACTTCATCATGGATTCCCCATATGAGCCTGTGAAACCCACTGTTTTTATGATGAGGCCTGCCAATATGACGTTCATGAATATCCGGCTGAATCCCGAGATGAGCGCTGCGCAGTCGATCGCCAAAGTGGAAGATGTGCTGAAACGCTACGATCCTTCGGGCAATTTCAATATCAAATTCGTAGACCATGAATTCGGGCAGAAATTCTGGCGGGAAGATCGCATTGCGCGGCTCACCACGGTTTTTTCCCTCATGGCGGTGCTTATCAGCCTGCTCGGTATTTTCGGGCTGGCGGCTTTCATGGCCGAACAACGCACCAAAGAAATCGGGGTGCGAAAGGTGCTGGGCGCAGGCATTTCGAGCATATGGGGGCTCATTTCCTCCGATTTTGTCCTGCTGATCGTCATTGCTTTTGCAATAGGTGCTCCGGTGGCTTATGTATTCATGCAGGAATGGCTGCTCAACTACGAATACAGAACCGAACTGTCGTGGCAAATTTTTGCCGGAGCCGGCCTGGGCGCCTTGCTCGTCACGCTGCTGACAGTGAGTTTCCAGGCGGTACGCGCCGCCGCTGTTAATCCTGTGAAGTCTTTAAAAACGGAATAATCATGTTGAAAAATCACCTTGTCATTGCTTTCCGAAACCTGCTCAAAAACCGCACATTTTCATTGCTCAACATCGGCGGACTCAGTGCCGGGCTGGCGGTGACCATGCTCATTGGCCTATACATCCGCGATGAGTGGTCGTTTGATCGTTTTCATGAAAAAGCCGACCGCATTTACCGCATTAATCTTGATGCACGCGTAGGTGGAGAGGAGCAGTTAATGGCCGTCACCCCCGCCCCCATGGGCCCTGCTTTTGTGCGCGATTACCCGGCCGTGGAAGACTTCTGTCGTTTCCGGCAATGGGGCTTTATCAGTGTGAGAAAAGGAACTGAAGCCATCGAGGAAGGCAACAATACGTATGTAGACAGCAGTTTTTTCCGGGTATTTTCTTTTCCGCTGCTGGAAGGCGATCCCAAAACGGCACTGGTAGAGCCCAACACCATGGTGATTTCCGAAAAAATGGCGCAAAAATACTTCGGCGCCACCACAGGAATCGTAGGGCGCACGCTGCGCATCAACGAGTACATCGACCGGCGCGTCACAGGCGTCATGAAAGACATGCCTGCACAGTCGCACATGCACTACGATTTCTTGTTCTCGATGTCGACCATTGAAGAAGGAAGTCAGGACGTATGGTTGTCAAATAATTTTCAGACCTACCTCCTGCTTCGGCCGGGTGTTTCTGCCACTCAATTTCCGGCATATTTTGCCGAAATGAAGGAAAAATACCTGCGCCCGCAGTTCGATCGCGTTACCGGCAGCACCCTTTCTGCGTTTGAAGGTTCGGGCGATTTTATGCGGTACAGCCTGCAAAATATGCGCGACATTCACTTATTCAGCGACCGAAACGGCGAGCACGAAGCCAATTCCGATGTCAAATACATGTGGATTTTCGGCATTGTCGCCCTGATGGTTTTGCTGCTGGCTTGTGTCAATTTTATGAACCTGAGCACCGCTCGTTCGGCAGGCCGTGCGCGCGAGGTGGGTGTGCGCAAAGCGCTCGGATCAAATCGCAGCCTGCTGGTGCGGCAGTTTTTGACAGAGAGTATGCTGCTCACGCTGGTGTCGTTCGCACTGGGCATCGGCGCCGTATATGCTGCGTTGCCGGCTTTTAATACATTCGCCGACAAAGACATTGCATTTTCTGTAGCCGACATGCCCATGATGTCTGCGCTGGCAGGGCTGGCATTCGTGACGGCACTGGTGGCGGGTAGTTACCCTGCATTTTTCCTGTCAGCGTTCCGGCCGCTGGATACCCTGAAAGGTACTTTGTCGAACAGTGGAAAAGGGTCGGCGCGCCTGCGTAGCAGCCTGGTAGTGTTCCAGTTTTTCACATCCATTGCGCTGATTATTTCAGTATTGGTGGTGCAACAGCAATTGTCATTTATCCAAAACAAAAAACTCGGCTGGGAAAAAGAGCAAATCGTGATGCTACGCAACACCTGGTGGCTGCAAGGCAAAACACTCGATTTCAAACAACAACTTCTGCAAATTCCGGGTATCGAGGAGGTGTCGTGTGTCGACTACTTCCCTACCCCATCCAGCCGCAACAACACGCCCTTTACGCCCGCTGGCGCCGATGCTGCCACACAATCGGTGGCCAGCCAGTGGTGGGAAGTAGATTTCGATTACCTGCCGACGCTGGGCCTTCAGATGCACAGCGGACGCTGGTTCGATGCTGCGCTAAAAACCGATTCGGCCGTGTGTGTCATCAATGAGGCTGCCATGAAAGCATTCGGTTGGACAGATATTCAAGAGCATCGAATTACCACAATCGTCGGCGATCAGCCCACCCAGCCCCTTAGCATGGAAGTGGTGGGTGTAGTGGAAAATTTCCACTACGAAAGCCTGCGTGAAAATATCGGCCCCCTGGTGATGACCATTGGGAAAGGAAGCGGCACCATGGCGCTGCGCCTGTCGAAACAGGCAGATGTGGAAAAAACGTTGTCGGCCGTAAATACCCTGTTCAAGGGTTATTTGCCTTCACAGCCCTTCAACTACCGCTTCCTCGATGATGAATTTAACCTGCAATACGCATCGGAGCGGCGTATCGGTGGCATCCTGGGCGCGTTTGCCGGGTTTGCAATATTCATCGCCTGCCTCGGACTGTTCGGGCTGGCAGCCTTCATGGCCGAACAACGCACCCGGGAAATCGGAATCCGCAAAGTGCTGGGTGCTTCCGTCAGTTCACTGGTACGCCTGCTGTCGAGCGATTTTCTGCGCCTGGTAGCCATTGCAGTGGTGCTGGCTGTACCACTGGCCTGGTATTTCATGCACAACTGGCTGCAGGATTTTGCTTACCATATCAACCTGAAATGGTGGATGTTTGCGCTGGCAGGACTGATTGCGGCAGGTATTGCATTCCTGACCGTGGCAGGGCAGGCCATGCGGGCTGCGCTGGCGAATCCGGTGCGAGCGCTTAAAAGAGAGTGAGAAAGGTGAGAGGGTGAGAGGTGAGAGAGTGAGAGGTGAGAGAGTGAGAGAGTGAGAGGTGAGAGGTGAGAGGTGAGAGGCACTGGAGGTAAAAGATCGGTGGAATGCGCCTTTGCAGGTACGATTGGTCAAAAAAAGCATGGGGAAGAGGCTTCAACATGTACCTTGTTTTCGACAAAAACATCCATGTAACACTCCATTCTTTAGGTGCTATGAAGTACATTGCTATCCTCTTTTTGTTGCTGTGCCAGCAGGCGCAGGCGCAAACATTTGTTCCCGATATGAGGAATCGAAATCTGTGGGAACTACACGGCCGGGACGCCAAAAACCTGACCGACAACTCAAAAAACGGCGTATCATTCTGGTTTGACGAGCCGGTCGCCTTACTTCGTTTGAAAGACTACGACTTTTCCGAAGGAACCATCGAATTTGATGTGCGCGGGCGCGACGAGTTGCAACGCTGTTTTGTCGGCATTGCCTTTCACATCCAGAACGACAGCACTTATGATGCTATTTATTTCCGGCCATTTAATTTCAAAAATGCTGAAATATACCGCCGAATGCGCGCTGTACAGTACATTTCATGGCCCAAATACACCTGGCAAAAACTGCGCGCCGAGCATCCTAACCAGTACGAACACCCGGTCGTACCTGTGCCGGAGCCGGAAGAATGGTTTCATGCCAAAATCGTGATACAGGGCAAAACCATCAGTGTGTATGTAAACGACTCCGCTGAGCCCAGCCTGGTGGTAGATAAACTGACCGACACCACCCACGGCGGACTGGGCTTGTGGGTGGGCGACCCAACAGAAGGTGATTTTGCCAACCTGAAAATTACGCCAGCCAAAAAATGAGGTATTTTCGCCTACAAAACGCCCTGTCAACGAACAAAACCACTCCATGCAGCAGAATTATCTTTCCCTCGCTTTCAGAAACCTTCGGAAAAACAGAAAATACACGCTGATCAACCTGATCGGGATGGCTGTGGGCATGGCCTGCTGTTTTCTGATTATTGCCTATCTGCGTTACGAGCGCAATTTCGATACGTTTTTTCCAAAAGGCGAGCGCCTTTATCGTGTTAATTACCACATAGATTTTGCGGGCGAACCACTCGACATCAACCGTGTGCCTGCGCCACTTGGCCCGGCCTTGCCTGATTATTTCCCGCAGGTAGAATCCGTCGCGCGGCTGTACGGGCGGAGCATCAGTGTGCGCGAACCACAGGGCGACCGGCAGTTTGAAGTGACGGAAACGTATTTTGCCGACAGCACCGTGCAGGACGTGCTGTGGCTCGATTTTATGCATGGCGACCCGCAAACAGCCCTCGATGCGCCATTTTCAATGGTTTTGTCCGACGAAACAGCGCTGCGCCTGTTCGGCACCGCCGAGGCGATGGGCCGCCAATTGCGCGTGGCCAACGAAGCCATTTTCACCGTTACCGGTGTGGTGCGCCGTATGCCGCGGCAGTCGCACCTGCGCATCGACATGCTGATGCCTTTCCGCAATATTCCCGATGTGGAGCCTGCTTCGGCGCGACCCAGCGTGCGGAATGCCATGACCAACAACTGGCTGGCTTCGTACAATTTCACTTACGTGACCCTCAAACCCGGTATGTCGCCCGCACCGGTGAACGCCGCATTTCCTGCGTTTATCAAAAAATTCGGCATACCCGAATACTCGGAAAAGCAGGTGTTTAGCCTGTTTCCGGTGCGCGATATTCACCTGTACAGCGCCATTGCCGACGAGGTATCGGCCACTTCCAACCCGCAATACCTGCGCGTGTTCGGCATCGTCGGTTTTCTGATTTTGCTGATTGCTGCGATCAATTTCATCAACCTGTCGACGGCCGTGTACCTCGACCGCACGAAAGAGGTGGCCGTGCGCAAGGCCCTGGGCGCGCGCCGCCCGGCGCTGGTGGGGCAGTTTCTTACTGAAACGATGCTGCTGAGTTTTATGGCTTTTGTGCCAGCCATGGGGATTTTGTTTGCGCTTATTCCAATGTTCAATGCGCAAAACGACAAGTTTATCACCTATCACCTGCTGCAAGATTGGCCGCAAACGCTGCTGTACCTGGGCATTTTTGTACTGACAGGCCTGCTGGCTGGCATTTATCCGGCCGCATTTGCCAGTCGCTTCAAACCTGTGGAGGTATTTCAGAAAAACAGCCCCGTGGGCGCCGGTCGTTCTGGTCAATTACTCCGCAAATCGCTGATTACCATACAATTTGCAGTCAGTATTGCACTGCTATGCGGTACGCTCATCATGCTTGCGCAAATGCGATACTGGCAAAATTTGCCGAAAGGTTTCGATGCGGAACAGATCATTACCGTACCGCTGTCGAGTGCCAATATGAACACCGTGTTCTCTCCGGGCGACTCCACTTTGCGCCGCCGCATGAATGCTTTTGACGACCTTTTGATGCAAAATTCCGGCATCGGAGAGGTGACGATCGCTTCGTCAATGCCTGGTTTTTCGGCGCCGTTTTTTCCGGTCACGACGAACAAAATCAGAACGGAAGACAACGTGTTTTTAGCCAGTATGTCTGTCGACTACGACTTTGCCGAAACATTTCGGCTGAAAATGCTGGCCGGCCGCGATTTCGATAAATCTTTTGGTTCGGATCATCTCAACAGTTTCATTATCAATGAAATGGCCGTGAAAACGCTCGGCTGGACATCTCCCGATGAAGCCATCGGGCAGGAGATAAAAAGCGGCGGCAAACAAGGCAAGGTGATCGGTGTGGTGAACAATTTCAACACTTCGGGGCTTCAGTCGGCACTCAATCCGGTGATCCTGGATGTGTCGCCCGGCTCCTTTACTGCTTTCGCCATTCGCCTGAAAACACGGCAAACACAGGCAGTTATTGCCGACATAGAGCGTGCGTGGCGGCAGTTTTTTCCGGAAAAAGCCTTCGACTATTCCTTCCTGAACGAAGACTTGCGCGATTTCTACGAACAAGAGGGCCGCATGATGCAACTCTGCGCCGACTTTGCGGGCATTACGATTGTGCTGGCTTGTTTCGGACTTTTCGGACTGGTGGATTTTACAGTACGCCAGCGCCGCAAGGAAATCGGTGTGCGCAAAGTGCTGGGCGCTTCGGTGCCATCCGTGGTGCGGCTGCTCAGCAAGGAGTTTTTGCAATTAGTGCTTATTGCCCTGCTTATTGCTTCGCCCATCGCCTGGTGGGCCATGGAAAAATGGCTGACCGATTTTGCGTATCGCATTTCCATTCCCTGGTATTTGTTTGTGGTAGCGGGCGCGCTGGCTGCAGTGGTGGCGTTTCTGACCGTGGCCGGTCAAACGCTGCGGGCAGCAGTGGCGAATCCGGTGCAGACGCTGCGGAGTGAGTAGTTAATAGATTTACGATACACGATTACATGATTTAAGATTTAAGATTGGATTGGAGATGGAAGATTTTTGATTAAGCGCATTGTAGTCAATCAAAAATCTTCCATCTCCAATCCAATCTTAAACCTTAAATCTTAAATCATGTAATCGTACATCGTAAATCTCACCCCATCTTTGCCCTCTCACTTCTCACCTCTCACCTCTATTCATGCTTCTCCAATTCGACGCCACGCTCCTCGCCCACGAAGGCACCGAAGCCTTGATGATCGATTTTCCCTTCGATGTACAGGAACTGTACGGCACGCGAGGACAGGTAAAGGTAAAAGTTACCTACGACGGTGTCCCCTACAGAGGCAGCCTGGCCAAAATGGGTCGTCATTGCCACTTTTTACTGGTTCGGAAAGACATACGCAAACTAATCGGCAAAAATGCCGGCGATATCGTGCATGTCACGGTCGAACGCGATACTGAAGAGCGAACTGTAGAAGTTCCTGCCGATCTGGCAGCCTTGTTCGAAACCAACCCCGATGCGCAACAGCGCTTTGAAAAACTCTCCTACACCCACCGAAAAGAATATGTCCAGTGGATCAATGAGGCCAAAAAGCCTGAAACCCGCGAGCGACGTTTGGTAAAGACGATGGAGATGTTGATGAAGTAGCGAGCGGCAAGGGGCAAAGGGCAAGGGGCAAGAGGCAAAGGGCAAGGGGCAAGAGGCAAAGGGCAAGGGGCAAGAGGCAAAGGGCAAGGGGCAAGAGGCAAAGGGCAAGAGGCAAAGGGCAAGGGGCAAGAGGCAAAGGGCAAGGGGCAAGGGGCAAGGGGCAAAGCGCAAGAGGCAAAGGGCAAAGGGCAAGGGGCAAGGGGCAAGAGGCAAGAGGAGCAATTTTTCCCTCTTACACCTTTTTTGTCTTTTGCCTTTTGCGCTTTGCCTTTTGCCTCTTGGCATTTGCCTTTTGCCCCTTGCCTCTTGTCCTTTGCCTCTTGCCCTTTGCCTCTTGCCCCTTGCCTCTTGCCCTTTGCCTTTTGCCCTTTGCCCCTTGCCCTTTGCCTCTTGCCTCTTGGCATTTGCCTTTTGCCCCTTGCCCCTTGCCTTTTGCCCAATTATTTTCCCCTTTCCTCTTGCATAAAATTCAAAAACAATTCACCTTTGCCCAAAATTAACCAAACGGTTAAACCTTTTGACCAATCCCCTTTCACTACTGACTACTCACTACTGACTACTCACTACTGACCACTCACTACTGACTACTCACCACTCACTACCCACCATGGCAAAAAAGGACACGCCTTCCACACCTGATTCTACGGAGCAGAAGATTTTTGATGCTGCGCACGAAGTATTCGTGCAAAAAGGGATGGATGGAGCCAAAATGCAGGAGATCGCCGACAAGGCGGGCATCAACAAGGCGTTGTTGCATTATTACTACCGGTCCAAGGAAAAACTGTACGAAGCGGTGGCCAAAGCCGTACTCAGTCGCGCAGCGCCTTTGGTGGGCAACCTGATTGAAAGCGATCGGCCGCTGGAAGAAAAAATCAGGCACTTCATTGAATTTTACATCACCACTATTTCCAAAAATCCCTTCATTCCGCTGTTCATTCTTTCTGAAATCAACAAACACCCGGATCATTTTTTCGAGCAAATTCTTCCCAAGGACTTGCCCAAACCACAGGTGTTTATCCGTCAGGTTGAAGAAGAAATTGCCGCCGGGCGCATCCGGGCCGTCAATCCGTATCATTTGGCCGTGAATGTCATCGCTATGTGCGTTTTCCCGTTCATCGCCCGGCCGATGATCCGGTTTGCCATGGGCTTAAACAGCGCAGAACTCAAATCTTTTCTGGAAGAACGCAAAACGCAGGTCACCGAATTTGTGCTGGCCTCGCTTCGCCCCTGATTCCTTTTTCGAAACCCAGCCAAGTTCACGAATATGCGATTACCTTATTTCCTATTGATCCCCCTTCTGTCTGTCGCCCTGCAGGCGCATGCCACCGACACCCTTACCGTAGAGCAATGCCAGGCGCTGGCTATCCAGAACAGCCCTTTGCAACAGAAAAAATTGTACGCGGAAAGCATCGCAGCCCTGCAAACCCTGAATATTCGCAGCAACAACCTGCCGCGCATTCAGGTAGGTGCACAGGCCACCTGGCAAAGCGATGTGTTTGGTTTGCCTATCAATTCGCCACTCTTTGAAGTCCCACAAGTGCCCAAAGACCAGTACAAACTCTCGGTCGACGTGGCCGAACGCATCTGGGACGGCGGTTCCGATCGCTACCTGCGTCGCCAACGCAGTCTGGAAAATGAACTCGCCGCTGCTCAGGTCGACGTCGATGTGTACCAACTTCGTGAAGTCGTCACCGACCTGTATTTCAAATCGCTGCTGCTCCAGGAAAGCAATGCCGTGCTTCAAACCAGCAAGGAAGACCTCGGCCGCAAACTAAAACAGGCAGAGGCCGCCATCGCTGAAGGTGCGGCATTGCGCACCAGTGCCGACCAGATCAGGCTTCAAATTCTGAAAACGGAACAGCAAGTTGTTGGTATTCAAACAGATATATACGCGCTCAGGCAAATCCTGGCGCGTTGGATCGGCCGCGAAAACGGCGATTTCGCCCTCGTGCTGCCGCCTCTTTCCGGTGTATCCACAGCATTCGATCAACGCCCGGAATTCAAGTTGCTCGACCTGCAACAACGCAGTTTTCAATTGCAAAAAGACCGCCTGCACCTCCTCCACCAGCCTCGTGTAGAAGCCTTCGCACAGGGTGGACTGGGACGCCCCAATCCGTTCAACTTTTTTGAAACGGATTTCCAGCCCTTTCTCCTCATTGGTCTTCGGGCATCCTGGACGCCTTTCGACTGGGGCAACCGTAGCCGCGATGCGCAAGTGCTCGATTTGCAGGTAAAAACCGTGGATACCCAACGCGCCGCCCTGCTCCAACGCCTGGAAATCGGCTCGCTCAAGGACAAATGGGACACAGATGTAAAATACCGCCAGCAACTCGCTCAGGACGACGAGATCATCCGCCTCCAGGAAGACATCATTCGCCGCTCGGATGCGCAGGTGCAAAACGGCGTGATGACCATGACCGACTACCTGAGCCAGATCGACCTGCTCACCCAGGCCCGATTAAACCGTAAAACACATTTGATTCAGGCTGTACAGGTGCAGGAAATGAGTAAAGTCAGGAAATAAAGTCAACAGTCGGCAGTCAACAGCCTGAACGCAATTAATCATTACCTCCACTTACAAGCCCTGAAAGGGCGTATTCAATAGCCCAGGGCAACGCCCTGGGAAACTGGAAACCAATCAAAAAAATAACCAACGCCCCGACCACACATAAAAAAATACCAACATTTCAATTTCCAGCATATGAAATACCCGGTTTATTTCCTCTCCTTCGCCTTGCTGCTCGCCGGCCTCTCCGCCTGCCAGAAAAATGCCCCCAAAGCCGACGCCTATGGCAATTTTGAAGCCGAAGAACGCATCATCAGCGCAGAAGCCTCCGGAAAAATCATGTCTCTGCACATCGAAGAAGGCCAGGTGCTGAAAGCCGGAGAAGAAGCCGGCCGCATCGACTCGGTACAACTCGCCTTGAAACGCGAACAATTGCAGGCCTCCATCAAAGCCATTGCAGCCAAAAGCCCGGCTATCGAGGCACAACTTGCCGTGTATGAACGCCAGACAGCCTCCGTCAAACAGCAATTATCGACCCTCGACCGGGAAAAACGGCGCATCGAAAACCTGCTGAAAAGCGATGCTGCTACGCCCAAACAACTCGACGACCTGAATGCACAGATCGAAGCAGCACAACGGCAAATGGATGTCATTGCACAGCAGCGCAATGCCTCTGATGCCAACCTGTCCATTCAGAAAAACGGATTGCTGGCCGAAATTCTTCCCTTGCGCAAACAAATGGAGCAATTGGACGATCAAATTGCCAAATGCCACATTATCAATCCTTTACAGGGCACAGTGCTGGCTAAATATGTGGAGCCGGGAGAAATAACCGCTTTTGGCAAACCCTTGTACAAAGTAGCCAGCCTCGACACACTCACCCTGCGCGCCTACGTGGCGGGCAATCAACTGGGCGCCATTAAAATCGGCCAGCAGGTGAAAATATTCACCGATGCCGCCGACGGGCAACAACGCGAAACCACCGGTACCATCCGCTGGATCTCCGCACAGTCGGAATTTACCCCAAAAATTATCCAGACCAAAGAAGAACGTGTCAACCTTGTGTATGCAGTAAAAATCAGTGTACCCAACCCGGATGGGGTGTTGAAAATTGGCATGCCGGCAGAGGTGAGGAGGTGAGTGGGTTGAGGAGTTGAGTGGGTTGAGGAGTTGAGAGGGTTGAGAAGTTGAGATTCAACCCTTGGCACGAACAGGTAAGGGTTAGATAAGTCTCAACCCCCTCAACTCCTCAACCCTCCCAACTCCTCAACCCCCTCAACTCCTCAACCCTCTCAACTCCTCAACCCCCTCAACTCCTCAACCCCCTCAACTCCTCAACCCTCTCAACTTCTCAACCCTCCCACATGATTTCCGTCAACAACATATCCAAAGCATACGGCGCCGTCCAGGCCATTCAGGATATCTCCTTTGAGGTGTCGAAAGGGGAGATTTTCGGCCTGATTGGGCCGGATGGGGCCGGAAAAACGACGCTTTTTCGCATCCTCACCACCCTGATCCTGGCCGACAAAGGGCAGGCCAGCGTGGCAGGGATGGATGTAGTGAAAAACTACAAGGACCTGCGTCAGATCATCGGCTACATGCCAGGTCGTTTTTCGCTGTATCAAGACCTGACCGTGAAAGAAAACCTGGAGTTTTTCGCTTCTGTGTTCGGCACCAGCATTCGCGAGCACTACGACCTGATCGCGCCGATTTACAGCCAGATCGAACCTTTCAACCATCGGAGGGCGGGGGCCTTGTCGGGCGGTATGAAACAAAAACTCGCGCTGTGCTGTGCACTGATTCACAAACCCGAAGTATTGTTTCTCGACGAGCCCGGAACAGGCGTAGACCCCGTTTCCAGAAAGGAATTCTGGGAAATGCTCGGCAGCCTCAAACGCCAGGGACTAACCATGCTCGTAAGCACGCCCTACATGGACGAGGCCGAATTGTGCGATCGGGTGGCGCTGATTCAAAAAGGAAAGATCATGAGTATCGACACGCCACAAGGTATCATTGATGCCTTTACCAGTCCTTTGTTTGCAGCCCGCTCGGACAATATGTATCAGTTAATCAACGACTTGCGCAGCATGGAAGGCGTGGCTGACTGCTATGCATTCGGGGAATATGCGCATGTAAAGATGGCTGCTTCAGCAGCCGGTTCAATCGGATACATAGACGCGTTGCACACCTATTTACAGGGGAAAAAACACCAACAGATTGAAATCAAACCCGCTGTTGCCACGGTGGAAGATTGTTTCATTGAACTGATGAAAAACTGATGGCTATTGTAATTCAAACCGATCGACTCACCCGCACTTTCGGCGCCTTCACGGCCGTAGACGCCATTACATTCGAAGTGCATACTGGCGAAATCTTCGGATTCCTCGGCGCCAATGGAGCCGGAAAAACCACGGCCCTGAAAATGCTCACCGGGCTGCTCACGCCGAGCGGCGGCTCAGCCACTGTAGCCGGTTTTGATGTGTGGAAATATCCCGATCAGGTGAAACGCCACATCGGTTATATGAGCCAGAAATTCAGCCTGTACGAGGACCTGACCGTGCGCGAAAACATACGGCTGTACGGCGGCATTTATGGACTAAAACTACACGCCATCAAGGAAAAAACGAGTGTTTTGTTGCAAAAACTCGACCTGGAAGCAGAGGCAGACAAACTTGTGGGCTCTTTACCGCTGGGCTGGAAACAAAAACTTGCCTTTTCCGTAGCCTTGCTGCACGAGCCCCGAATTGTGTTTCTCGACGAGCCCACCAGTGGCGTCGATCCACTTACGCGCCGGCAATTTTGGGAACTTATTTACGAGGCTGCTCAGCAAGGCGTAACCGTTATGATCACCACCCACTACATGGACGAAGCCGAATACTGCGACCGCGTGAGCATCATGGTCGACGGGCGCATTCAGGCGCTCGATACGCCGCGTATGCTGAAACAACAGTTTGAAACGGATAATATGGATGAGGTGTTCAGGAGGCTGGCGCGGGGCTGAGCAAGATTAGCCATTGATATTCTGTTCGGCTTCGCCTCACGAATAATGGGAACCTGGATTATGCGGATGGTGCGGATCAGGCGGATTTTTTGAGCCTACATCAAAAAATTAAAGAATGTGGCCGACAGGCCACACATATCCGCCTGATCCGCGTAATCCGCATTATCCAGGTTCTCATTATTCGTGAGGCGAAGCCGAACAGAATATCAGTATTTAATTTACATCCACACGCCGTATCTTCGCGCCGCTCTCAACCAATTTCAGCAAACGACTCAACTTCCAAGCAGAGAAATGAATTTCGATTTGATTGTTATAGGCAGCGGTCCCGGCGGATATGTGGCTGCCATCCGTGCCGCCCAACTGGGTATGAATGTAGCCGTTATCGAACGCGAAAGCCTCGGCGGCATTTGCCTCAACTGGGGCTGTATCCCCACAAAAGCCCTGCTCAAAAGCGCACAAGTATTTGATTATCTGAACCATGCAGAAGACTTCGGTATCAAGGTAGGTAAAGCCTCCGCCGATTTCGACGCCGTCATCAAACGCAGCCGCGGCGTGGCCGATGGTATGAGCAAGGGCGTGCAGTTTCTGATGAAAAAGAACAAGATCACGGTCATCATGGGCACTGGCAAACTCGTAGCCGGTCCGAAAGTAGCCGTAACCGATGCCGCAGGCGCTATAACCGAATACGCTGCCAAACACATCATCGTGGCCACCGGCGGCAGGGCCAAACAACTGCCTAACCTGCCCATCGACGGCAAAAAAATCATCGAATACCGCAAGGCCATGAGCCTGGAAAGCATGCCCAAACGCATGGTAGTGGTGGGCGCCGGCGCTATCGGCGTCGAATTCGGCTATTTCTACCACACCATGGGCTCGGAAGTGAGCATCGTGGAATTCATGGAACAAGGCCTCGTGCCGCGCGAAGACGCCGATATTTCCAAGGAACTCGGCAAAATTTTCAACAAAAAAGGTATCAAGGTGTACGGCAACTGGGCCGTTGAAAACGTCGACACCAGCGGCAAGGAAATCAAGGTGAACATGAAAAATCGCAAGGATGGCGCTACCGAAACCATCTTGTGCGACGTAGTGCTCAGCGCTGCCGGCGTAACGCCCAATACCGAAAACATCGGCCTTGAAGACCTCGGCATTACCACAGACCGCGGCTACATCAAAGTGGATGAATACTACCGCACCAATGTGCCTGGCGTGTACGCCATCGGCGACGTGCTGGCCACCCAGGCCCTGGCACACGTGGCCAGCGCCGAAGGCATCACCTGCGTGGAAGCCATTGCCGGCCATCACCCCGAAACCATCGACTACAATAATATCCCCGGCTGCACCTACTGCGTGCCCGAAATCGCTTCGGTTGGCTACACCGAACAAGCCGCCAAAGAGGCCGGCTATGAGGTTTTGATCGGCAAATTCCCGTTCACCGCCTCCGGCAAAGCAAAAGCCGCCGGACACCCGGAAGGTTTCGTCAAAGTCATTTTTGACAAAAAATACGGCGAATGGCTCGGCGCCCATTTCATCGGATACAACGTGACGGAAATGATCGCCGAAGTGGTCGTAGCCCGAAAACTCGAAACGACCGGCCATGAAATCATCAAATCCATCCACCCCCACCCTACCATGAGCGAAGCGATTATGGAAGCGGCGGCCGCGGCGTATGGGGAGGTGATACACCTCTAGAGAGAGTGAGAGAGTGAGAGAGTGAGAGAGTGAGAGAGTGAGAGAGTGAGAGAGTGAGAGAGTGAGAGAGTGAGAGAGTGAGAGACAAAATTTAAAAGGCAAGGGGCAAAAAGCAAGGGGCAAAAGGCAAGTTTTTGGGTACAAACTAGCCCTGAAAGGGCGTATTCAATAGCACAGGGCAACGCCCTGTGTATTCGTGGTGTATTCGTGGTGTATTCGTGGCGCATTCGTGGTGCATTGGTGGCGCATTCGTGGCGTATTCATGGCGCATTCATGGTGTATTCGTGGCGTATTCGTGGCGCATTCGTGGTGTATTCGTGGCGCATTCATGGCGCATTCGTTGAATATTCATCGTATATTCATTCCCGCCCCCCAAAAACGCATCAACGCCCTGCGTATTCGTTCGACAATCAAAAGCAGTCATATTACCGGGAGTTGGCATCCGTACCAAATGCCGGCTCCCGGTCAAATTAACATAAAAGTATTCCCTCCGCACTTGCCCGCTTGCAAACATTGAGTAGTTTTGCTGCTCAATTTTTTTGCATGATCGATGCACTTATTTCTTCCAAAACGCGGATCAAACTCCTGTTGAAGTTCTTCCTGAACAGCAACGCCCGAGCCTATCTGCGCAGCCTGGAAAGCGAATTCGGTGAATCGACCAATGCCATCCGCCTGGAACTCAACCGACTGGAAAATGCCGGTTTGCTTACCTCCAGTAGCGAGGGCAATAAAAAAATCTTCCAGGCAAACACTGACCACCCTCTGTTCGCGGAGATTCACAGTATCATTCGCAAACACATCGGCCTCGATCAAATCGTTGAAAACATCGTGCATCGCCTCGGCGAATTACAGTGCGTTTACCTGGTAGGCGATTTCTCCAAAGGAATCAACAGCCAGGTGATCGACCTCATTTTCGTCGGGAATGTCGACAAGTTGTACCTGCTCGAACTCAGCGCCAAAGTGGAGAAAATCATTCATCGCAAAATCCGATACCTCGTATACGACCACCAGGAAGCCGAAGGAATAGACTGGACAGCCCACCAGCCGGAACCGCTGATTTTGTGGAAAAGTGAGTAGTGAGTAGTGAGTAGTGAGTAGTGAGTAGTGAGTAGTGAATAGTGAGAGGCGATTGTATAAGGCAAATGGAAAACCCCGCCTCACCTCAACCCCTCAACTATCAACCCTCATCAACATTTATCAACCTCATCAACCCTATCAACCCTCATCAACCCTATCAACCTAATCAACCATTATCAACCACCCAACCATGTACCCATCGCTTACCCGCAAAGAAAAAACCCTCGCAGTCGTCGGACTCGGATACGTAGGGTTGCCCATTGCGCTCGAATTCGCGCGACACTTTCGGGTGATTGGCTTTGATATCAATACGGAAAGAGTGGAACAGATGCGCCGGGGCGAAGACCCCAGCCGGGAACTGGCGCCGGAAGCCTTTCACAACGTCGACATCCATTTCACCACCAACCCGGATGACCTTCGACAGGCCCATTTTTTTGTAGTGGCCGTACCAACCGATATCGACGAACACAAGGTGCCCAACCTCACACCACTCCAAAAAGCCTCTGCCAGCGTTGGGAAAGCCCTCAAACCCGGCGATTATGTGGTGTATGAATCCACCGTGTACCCAGGCTGCACAGAAGAAGACTGCCTCCCTATCCTCGAAGCACAATCCGGACTCCAGGCAGGCGCCGATTTCAAACTCGGGTATTCCCCGGAGCGTATCGTGCCGGGTGATAAAACCCGGCCCCTTACTCAAATCCTGAAAATCGTATCCGGCTCCGACGCCGAAGCGCTCGACACCATCGCCGCCGTGTACGGACATATCATACAGGCCGGCGTGTACAAGGCCGATAGTATCAAAGTAGCCGAAGCCGCCAAAGTGATCGAAAACACGCAGCGCGACCTCAATATCTCGCTGATGAACGAACTGGCGATCATTTTCGACCGAATGGGCATCGACACCCAATCGGTGATTCGCGCAGCGGGCACCAAATGGAATTTCCTGAAATTTTACCCCGGACTCGTCGGCGGCCACTGCATCGGCGTCGACCCGTATTACCTGCTCCATAAATCCGTCGAACTGGGCTACGAACCACAGGTCATCCTCAGCGGCCGCCGCATCAACGACGGCATGCCCGCCTGGATCGCAAAAAAACTGATTCAGTTGCTCATCCAAAAGAATAAAAACCCCGGCCAGGCCAAAGTGCTCGTGCTGGGCATCACTTTTAAGGAAGATGTGTCGGATATCCGGAATTCCAAAGTAGCCGCTCTCGTACATGAGTTGCAGGATTATTCGGTTAACGTACATTTGGCCGATCCGCACGCTTCTCCCAATGAGGTGGCGCATGAATACAAATTGACCCTGGCCGACAAAATATCCGACGACTACGACGCGGTCGTGGTTGCCGTGGCCCACAAAGAATACCGGGCATACGACCTGGCCTATTTCAAATCCATTATGAAGGAAAATCCGATTCTGATGGATTTGAAAGGGCTGTACGAGATGAAAGAGGACGAGGTGGAATATTGGAGATTGTGAGACCTCACCCCCCGGCCCCCTCTCCGGGGGAGAGGGGGTGACTTCCCGCTCGGCATCCTTTATTCAGAATGCCAAGGGTACTCGCTCCCCCTCTCCCTCGGAGAGGGGGCCGGGGGGTGAGGTCTCCTACCACACAGTAGCCAACTAACCTTGACTACAACAAATACAAAAAATCTATCCCTTCCACATAAGTTGCCGCAACTTATGAACGGCGAAGCCATCCCGCTCCCCTCCCTACCCACTGACCACTCACTACTCACCACTGACTACTCACCACTCACCACTGACTACTCACTATGAGCCTTCAAATGGTTGACCTCAAAACCCAGTACCAACGCATTCAATCCGACATACAGCGGGAGATGCAGGAGGTACTGGAAACCAGCATGTTCATCGGCGGGCCCAAAGTGAATGCCTTCCGCGAAAACCTGGAAGCCTACCTTGGCGTTCGGCACGTGATCCCCTGCGCCAATGGCACCGACGCCCTGCAAATCGCTATGATGGCGCTCGGATTGCAACCCGGCGACGAGGTCATTGTTCCGGCATTTACGTATGTCGCCACGGCTGAAGTGATCGGGCTGCTGGGCCTGAAACCCGTTATGACGGATGTCGACCCGGAGACGTTCAATATCACTGCTGCGCACATCGAGGCGGCTATTACGCCGCGTACCAAAGCCATCGTGCCCGTACACCTGTTCGGACAAAGTGCTGATATGGAAGCCATTATGCAGGTAGCCGAGCGACACAACTTGTACGTCATCGAAGACAACGCCCAGGCCATCGGCGCCGACTACACCTTTGCCGACGGCGCTGTACGCAAAACAGGAGCCATCGGACATTTCGGCTGCACCTCGTTTTTCCCTTCCAAAAACCTGGGCTGCTACGGCGACGGCGGCGCCCTCATGACCAACGACGACGATTTGGCCGCCAAAGCGCGCATGATCGCCAACCACGGCCAATCGCGACAATATTACCACGACAAAATCGGCGTTAATTCGCGCCTCGACGCCCTCCAGGCCGTGGTGCTCAATGTGAAACTGCCACACCTCGACACCTACAACAACAGCCGCCGTGGCGCCGCGCTCTACTACGACAGCGTATTTTCCAATATCGCCGACCTCAAAATTCCCGGCCGACAGCACAATTCCACCCACGTGTTCCACCAGTACACCCTGCGTTTGGAAGGTGGCCCAGCCCGCCGCGATGCCCTCAAAGCATTCCTGCAAGAACAAGGTATCCCGGCCATGATCTACTACCCCGTTCCGCTGTACAAACAACTGGCGTTCGAGCACTGGTGGCCAGGTGGCACACTGCCCGTAACCGAACAATTGTGCGATTCGGTGTTTTCCTTGCCTATGCACTCCGAACTGAACGAGGCAGTGCTGGAGCGGATAACGAAAGCGGTTAAAGCGTTTTTTGAAAAGTAAGACCTCACCCCCGGCCCAGACCTCACCCCCCGACCCCCTCTCCGAGGGAGAGGGGGAGCGAGTACCCTCGGCATTCTGTATAAAGGATGCCAAGCGGGAAGTCACCCCCTCTCCCTCGGAGAGGGGGCCGGGGGGTGAGGTCCCCACACCATGCCCACTTTCGCCCTCATCGGAGCAGCCGGTTACGTAGCCACCCGGCATTTGCAAGCCATCCAGGCCACAGGAAACACCCTGGTGGCAGCGCTCGATCCGAATGATTCGGTAGGCATTCTGGACAGTTATTTCCCGGAAGCCGCCTTTTTTACCGAGTTCGAACGATTCGACCGGCACCTGGAAAAACTGCGCCGCAACGGCCAGGCAGTTGATTACATCACCATTTGCTCCCCCAATTACCTGCACGACGCACATATTCGTTATGCCTTGCGCTATGGTGCACGTGTTATTTACTCAATCCCTGGAACCTCGATGCCCTGCGGGAAATGGAAGCGGAAACGGGCCGCTCGGTTTCAACCATTCTACAACTCCGACACCACCCGGAAGTCATCGCACTGCGGGAAAAAATAGCAGGCCAGCACTCCAACCACGTGTACGACGCCGAACTGACCTATATCACCCCGCGCGGCAAATGGTACCACGCCTCCTGGAAAGGCGATGAAAGCAAATCGGGCGGCATTATCACCAATATCGGTATCCACCTGTTCGATATGCTCGCCTGGGTGTTCGGCCCTGTGCAACACGCGGAAGTACACCTGCGCACCCACAGCCGCGCTTCCGGAGTGCTGCAATTTGCCCATGCGCAGGTACGCTGGTTCCTCAGCGTGGATGCCGACACCCTGCCGCCTGAGGCGGGAAAAGGCCCCCTGCGTACGCTCACGCTCGACGGACAGGCCTGGAATTTTTCGGAAGGTTTTACCGATTTGCACCGCGAAAGTTATCGCCACATTTTAGATGGAAAGGGCTGGACCATCGCAGACGCCGCGCCTTCAGTAGCCCTCACCAGCGCCCTGCGGCAGATGGAAGTGACTGTGCCGGGAGACAATGCGCATGCTTTGGTATATTTGCCGGGAAAGGGGCATCCTTTTGAATGATGAATGATGAATTTTATGGAAAAAAGCCTAATTTTGTATAAAAAGTAAGCAATGACGAGTGTCATAAAATATCCGTTGCGCAATCTGAATAGTGCTGTCCTGAATGATTTGCAGGAAAAATACCCGGAAGCGGAAGTACATATCGAGATTGACAGCAACCGTCACCATGAGGGCCTGACAGAACAGGGTTTCTGGGAACTCATTGCTTTGTTGGACTGGCAAAAAACAGGGGATAATGATGCCGTCATGGAACCCTTGATTGCTGCTTTGGCAGCATCCCCTGTGCGACATATTTACGAGTTTGACGATATTTTGTCGCAAAAACTCTATAAATTAGATGCGTTGCGCTTTGCGACACAAATCGGTGAAAGTGCCTGGAAGCCAGGTCAATATTTTTCCCCGGATATATTTCTATATGCGCGCTGTTGCGCGGTGGCCAACGGACAAGATTACTATCAAAAATTGCTCACTGATCCGGCATTGATGCCCAAAGACATGGATTTTGGCGCCTTGTTACGTGTCACGGAAGAGGCTTATACGCGAAAATCTGGTAGCGCATACACTTATGTGCCTGCTTATCCAATAGAAACGTATTCTAATAAAGAGGGTTGGGCTGAAGTGATTTAGTCTTGTTTATTTATGCACGGTAATTCAAAAAAAAATCCCAACCCGCATCATTTGTATGGAATTTTCGAAGAGAAAACGAATGATGTATTTAAATATGGTATTACCGATGACCCTATTGGGAAAGATGGCTTGCCTGCTCGTACAAGAAAACAGATAACAATCTTAAACCTCGCTGCCGGATTCCTGAAATTTATAGGAAAAGTTTTAATAAGCGGTATTCCTGGCAGGGCAGAAGCGGAAAAGATAGAGCGTGAACATATCCAGGAACATGTAGACAAATTCGGGAGCATGCCACCTGGCAATTTAAAATAGACCTCTTGTAATTCTTTTTCAAACAGCGGTTTGCTTCCCCCAACTTCTCAACCGCTCAACAAGCATAACACATTGAAACTCCACCACATTTTTTTAGTTCTCCTCCTCTTTGCATGCAGGGACATCAGCGCCCAGAATCAGCAGATCATTGAACAGCAGGCCCGTTCTATCATCCAGTCGAAAGGACTGGACGAGAATGAAGTAAAAGCGCGCCTCAAACAGCAGGGCATCGATATTGAAAATATGACGCCCGAGGAACTTGCGCAGTCCCAGTCGCGCATCGAGGCTGTCGTAAACGACATGGAGGCCGAAAAAAAGGCCGCCATGGAAATCAATACCCCCGTGGCTGAGCCTGCTGCAACGACCACTGTAGATACAGTGGCTCCGAAGTCGGAAACCCCTCCTGCACCTGTAGAAACGGCCAAAAAGAATACCCTCGAACTACCTCCTACCGAAATATTCGGGCACCATTTGTTTCGCGCCAAAGACCTGAGTGTGTACAGCACCACCAGCGAAGTCAAGCCACCCGATTCCTATGTGCTTGGCCCGGGCGACGAACTGACGATCAGTATTTTCGGCCCTTCCCAGTTTGATAACAAGTTCATTATCAACAAGGAAGGCTATATCGCGCCGCTGAATATGCCCAAAATCTTCCTGAAAGGCATCTCTTTCGGACAGGCACGCGAATTGCTTCGCAGCCGTTTCGGAGGGTTTTACCGTTTTGCACCCGAGCAGTTTGCTGTCAGCCTCAGCACCGCGCGCACCATTAGCGTCAATATTTTTGGAGAAGCCGTCAACATTGGTTCTTTTACCATGTCTGCCGTCAATACGGCTTTCAATGCCCTGGTAGCAGCAGGAGGGCCAACCGAACTCGGTACCGTGCGCAACATCAAACTCATTCGTGGCAGAACCAGCAAACAAATTGACCTGTACCAATTTATCAACAACCCCTCTGCGCAGTTCGAATTTAGCCTAGAAAACAACGACATCATCCACATACCTGTCGCAGAACGCATCATTTCCATACAGGGCGCTATCCGCAGGCCATTCAAATACGAACTCATTCAGGGTGAAAACCTGGTGCAATTAATAGCATATGCAGGCGGGCTCAATCCCAATGCATATCGGGAGATTATACAGGTGAACCGTTTTGAAAACGACAAAAGAATCCTCATCGATGTCAACCTGAAAACCCTGCTCAACAACAAACAGGATTTTGTGCTGCTGAATGGCGACGCGGTCATCGTGCGCACTATTCCCACGCCGATTGAGAACACGGCCGGTATTGAAGGCGCTGTCAATTTGCCGGGCAAATATTCCATTTCGGAAACGCCACGCATCAGCGACCTGCTGAAAAAAGGTGAGTTGCGCCCACAGTCGCGCACCGACATCGCGTTCCTCTTGCGGGAAAATACCGACGGCACCAAACGCCTGATCCAGATCTCGCCTGCCGAACTGCTTGCTGCACCCGGATCAGCCAATGACCTGACGCTCAACCCCAAAGACGTACTGACCGTTTATACACAGGCCAGATACACCGATAAAAGCACCATCAGCGTGCGCGGTGCCGTACGGGAAGAAGTGAAAAATTACCCTTTTGCGGCCGATTCCTCAATTACACTGGAAAGAGCCATCCTCCTCGCTGGCGGATTGAGCGCAGAGGCCACCGGCCTGGGCTACATCATGCGTACCAACCCCAACAATACCAAGGAAAAAAGTTACTTACCCATCAATATCACTGCCGCCCTGCAAGACCCAGCCGGTCCGGCCAACGTTCGCTTGCAGCCCTTCGACGAGGTGGTTACCCTCCTGGCGCCTGTTTACACAGACGTAGCAGATGTAAAAATTGTAGGCGCCGTACGCACACCCGGCAAGTTCCAGTACAGCCCTACCTTGACGCTCAAAGACGCCCTGATTCTGGCCGGCGGCATGAAAATGGAGGCTGCCCGCAACCGTATCGACATATACCGTGTCGATATTACGGCCAACCAGCCCACCCATACACTGGCCATCTCACTGGAGGTTGATAACGATTACAACATTACCAATGGAGGCAGCAATTTCAGCCTGCAACCTTTTGATGAAGTGGTGGTTCGCACCGCTCCGCAATTCCAATACCAGGAGTTTGTCGAACTCAACGGGGACGTAAAATATCCCGGCCGATACGCCCTGATTGATGAAAATGAACGGCTCACTGATCTTATTAAACGCGCTGGAGGCCTGACAACCGAAGCAGATGCACGTGCTGTGACCTTGTTCCGCACTGAAAACGACAAGGGTTTTGTAGTCACCCGGCTCGAAGCGGCCATGCGCGCACCCAACTCTTCGGAAAACCATATCCTGAAAAATGGCGACGTAATCAATGTGCCCAAATTGCAGGATCTGGTCACCATCCGGGCTGTCAACACCGACCTGTCGCAGATACTGAATACACAGGCAGGCAAGACCGGACAAATCAGCGTGGCATGGCATAGCAGCAGACGCGCAGGTTGGTACGTACGCGAATATGCAGGCGGTTTTGCAAAAAACGCCAACAAGAAAAAGGTAAAGGTAGAGCAACCCAATGGTAAGGTCAATCGTACCAAAAGTTTCTGGTTTTTCCGTATTTATCCAAAAGTAGTAAAAGGATCTGTCGTATTTGTGCCTGCCGAGCCACCCAAAGAAAGCAAACCCAAAGAAAAGAAGAACATCGACTGGGATAAAAAACTGACACAAATTCTGGCAGTAACGGGCGTCATTACCAGCGCCGCTATTGCTATCGCAGCATTTAAATAAATCACTCCAACCGCTCCTACGTGGAAAACATACAACCCGCGCCTTTCCAGCAGCCCGATGAGGAAATGAACCTCGGCGATTTGCTCCGCCGACTCAAGGAATACTGGGTGGAAATCAAACGCAACTGGCTGACCATCGGGCTGATCTGCATTCCATTCCTCGTCTGGCAGGGGTACATGGCCCTCACCACACCAGTTACCTACTCCAGCAGCCTAACATTCATGGTAAACGAGGACACCAGCGGCGGCGCCAGTATCCTCAATAGCCTGTTGGGCGACTTCGGCATCGGGCAAAACCAGAACAACTACGACAAGATTCTGGAACTGGGCAAGTCCATGCGCATCATCCGCTACGCCCTGTTCAGCAAAGCGGACATCGACGGAAAAACGGACTACCTCGCCAACCACTTTATCCGCATCCAACACCTGCACGAAAAAGAATGGAGCAAAAAACCGAAAGATCCCAACCAGCCCAGCCTGAATGGTTTTTTGTTCACCCGGGATAGTTTCGAGCAGTTCAGCAGGATCGAATACGCAGCGTTCAAGTCGATTTATAGCATGCTGATCGGTGGCGAGAGCACCACGCCATTGTTCAGCACACGTTACAACCAGGACTCAGGCATTATGTCGCTCTCGGTCAAAACGCGCTCCGAGACACTGACGATCCTGCTTTTACGCGCCATTTTCGATCAATTGAGTGCCTTTTATATCCTTTCCGCTACCGAAAAACAAAAGGAAACCTACGACATCATCAAGGAAAAAACCGACTCGCTCCTGCGCCAACTCTCTGGCGCAGAATATAGCGCTGCACGATTCAGTGAGCAAAGTTATGGCCTGATGCGCCCCACCGATCAATTGCCCGGCGAGCGCTTCAGCCGCAACAAAAACATCTATACGCTGATTTATGGCGAATCCCTGAAGAACCTCGAACTGGCAGACTTTGCTTTGAAAAACAGGATTCCATATGTCCAGCCGATCGATTTTCCGATTCCGCCGATTACCGGGGCGGGATATGGAAAGAAAAAGGCTTTGGGGCTGGGATTGGGGCTGGGGCTGGTATTGGGGTTAGCGTTTGTCATGTGGAAAATGAATTCTCGTCAACTAAAATCTGATAAAAAATAATATGATGAGCAATATAGTGCGAATAGCAGTAATTGTTTCACATCCTATTCAGCACTTTTGTCCAATGTATGCGAGTTGGGCACAACACAATGACTTTCAACTTAAAGTTTTTTTTGCATCTAGTATAGGTGTCCAACCCTATCATGACCCAGGTTTTGGTACACTTGTCAATTGGAATAACCTATATTTAGACTCTTTTGATCATGTTTTTTTAAATGAAGGAAAAAGTCTATCTGTAAATAGCAGTCTTGATGCGCCAGATTTGACAAATGAATTAAGCACATACAATCCGGCTGTGATAATCATTTATGGATATAATCAAATTATTCAGAAAAAAGCAATGGTGTGGGGAAAGAGAAATAATAAAAAAGTGTTCTACATATCAGATTCTGAAAGAGCACATGATGAATCTTCCTTTAGGTGGTTCATAAAGAAGCAACTTCGAAAATCATTTTTTAAAAAAGTAGACTGCTGCTTGACTGTTGGGAACTTTAATGAACATTACTATCATTGGATGGGTGTGTCAATGGACCGAATGATTAGGCTAGGTTTTTCTATAGATTTACCTATTTACCAAAAAGCATATGAAAAAAGAGCACTTTTTAGAAAGGAAATTCGAGAAAAGTATAATGTTCCAGAATCAAGTATACTTATTTCAATGGTTGGCAAACTGATTAAAAGGAAACGTCAAATTGATATTGTTCGATCACTAAAAATATTAGAAGATTCCAGTTTAAAACATTTCACACTTTTAGTAGTAGGAATGGGAGAAGATGAACAAAAAATTATTAATGAAGCATCTACTTTATCTAGAAATTTGGTAATAATTACTGGATTTATTCCTGCGGAAAAATTAGTAGCCTACTATGCTGCAACAGATATTTATGTACACGCATCAGAATATGATCCACATACACTCGCTGTAAGTGAAGCAATTTACATGGGTTGCCCTGTTATTGTATCAAATAAATGCGGAGTTTTCGGCCCTAACGATGATGTTCAAGTCGGCAAGAATGGCTACACATATGAATGTGGTAATGTAACAATGTTATCACGCCTACTAAATCACCTTGGAAAAAGCACCTCACTGTTAAATGAGTTCTCTGCAAACTCTCACATCATTGGCCAGGAAAATCAAATACGTGCACATAGCACTGGATTAAGAACAGCATTAATGAAAGAAGAGTTATTATGAAATTTTTGACAATAATGTTTATGCTTAATATCAAGGTTAGAAAACCATGTGAAAGCATCAAAAGTAACAACTCATATTCTTCTATAACATCATGAATTGGAAAAACAAACTATATGAAGCCTATGTATCAACAGGCATGAGTAAAAAAAATGAAAATAATACAATAGATATTTTCGACCAGTATAGGTTCACAGCCAAGAGAATAAAAAAATATTTAGGAGATGATAAGACAATAAAAATAATAGACTTGGGCTGTGGTTCAGGAGGTTTGTTATATCAAATAAAGCAGTTTGGTTATGAAAACCTTACAGGTATTGATTACTCCTCAGAGCAGGTAGAACTTGCTAACATGATGGGCCTAACTTTCATATATCAGGGTGATATTATTGATTATTTAGCAAAAAGTAAGGACAGTTGCATCGATGTAATAATTCTAATGGATGTGATTGAGCATTTTACTAGAGAAGAATTGATAAATTTACTTTCTCTGTTAAGGATGAAAATACGGCCCACTGGTAGAATAATAATCCATGTACCTAATGCTGAAGGTATTTTTGGTAGTAGAATCAGGTTTGGTGATATTACACATGAGATTGCCTTTACAAGACAATCTCTAGCACAGATTTTTAAATCTACAGGGTTTAGTAGTATCTACTGTTTCGAAGACAAACCCACAATACATAGTATTGCTAGTTTTTTTCGTAGAATTGTATGGGATACTTTTACAGTCTTTTTTCGGATACTATTCGCAGCCGAGACTGGCAGTTTTTCCGCAATCTTATCACAGAATATGCTTGCTGTAATAAGTGTTTCACCTGCTATTGAAAAAAGAGGGTAAAAAGGATATAATTATCTGGTCAACCCAAGCGGTAAGTATATTAATTTCCATTAGTACAGGAAAGGTTATTGCTACAAATTTTAAATCGAGCGATTTTGGGCAATACTCATTGATTCTATCTTTTTACTTCTTAATAACAGGTCTTTTTTTTAACCCAATCCAACAATTTTTCTCAACAGAAGTCAACAAAAACAATCACAATGATTTTCTAATTACTTATTGCATTATTTTATCTTTTTTAAACTCATTCTTTTTTTTATTTGCAAGTGCTTTTTGCATTTTATTTAGATATAATTATTATTTAGACATTTTCCTGTTACTTATTTCATCATTAGGCCAATCAGCAATGTCTCTAATGGTAAACTTGAGTAATATCCAAAGAAGGTATCTATTAAATTCTATTGCGTTAACAGTACCTCTAGTACTAAATTTGGCAATTATTTTATTTCAAAATACGGCAACAAGTAATACATATATAGCCTTGCTGATTGCAATGTCTCTATCAAACTTATTTAGTTCAATTATATTATACTACTTATATTTCTCAAAAACAGAAAAAAATATCAATCTTCTTAACTACAAAAAAAATATAATTCTTTTTTTTAAACACGTAAGAAAATTATTAAACTTTGCCATACCCTTGGCATTATTATCTATATCAAATTGGTTTTCCAGTTACTTTGACAGGTTTATTATCTACAAATACATGGCAAGGTCTGATGTTGGAATTTATGCTGCAAATTATGGCCTAGCATCAAAAGTAATTGTGCTATCTACCCCCATAATGATTCTTCTAAGAGCAGACATCTACGATCCAAATATTTCAATTCAAATCAAAAAGAAAATAATATGGAAAAAAATTATAACTTTTGCCCTTATCGGTTTAGTGGCTTCTATTATATTATTACTTTTTAAGAATCAAATAGGAAACCTCTTCCTATCTCAAAATTATACTGATGGTTTTTTCATCCTTGCACCAATCTCAATTGCATATGTTCTATTAGGGTGTATTCAATTCTTTGACTTATTTTTCTATTATACTTCAAAAACCACTAATATTTTTTATGTTTACACATTCGGAATGCTTCTCAATGTGATACTAAGTATGAGTCTAATACCAAGTTTTGGGCTATGGGGTGCCTGTGAAGCAAATATTTTAAGTTATCTTTTTCAATTTATTCTTGCTTCTTACCTTTTTTCAAATACAATAATAGAGGAATCATGTATTCAATAAATACATTTTTCGAGTCAAATGCAACTATGATAACATACCTGTTATTATTAATTGTTTTGTTTTATTTTTTTATTGGAATAGGAAAAAAATTTTTATTTATCGAGTTCCTCTGTATTATACCTGTTTTACAATGGCTTTGGGGGTTTACTATTGCGATACAAACTGGCTTCTTGACAGAATCTACTGTTTCCATGGCATATTTTTACTTGTTAAGTGGTACATTGTTTTATATTATTGGGCTTTGCTTCCCCTACGGTTTTGGTAAAATTAATACACGATTTAGTGACTCTCAGATACTAAATTTCGTTTCTTTAAAACTTAAAGGAGATTATAAAAAAACACAAACACAATTTTTAATTGGTATAACTTCCTTAATTCTAACAGACTTCGCACCAATTTCTCTAAAGTTTATTTTTCAATTGTTAGGTAGTTATTTTTTTATTGCTACAATTAAATTTATTATATCAGACTACAAAGGAAAATGGGTATTTATAAGTATGTCTCTTCTTTTTATTATTGAGATGACACTATTACAAGGTATGCTCGGTACTATTGTGTTTTGGGCAGCCTCCTCTTTTTTACTATTAAATATAAGGGTGAAAATAAATGCATTGAAAATAATACCAATTTTATCGCTTTGTTTTTACCTTATGTTGATTTTATATTCTGCAAAAACTGAATACAGAGCCGAAACATGGCATATTAGGACTAATGCTATGGGAAGAGAGGGCAAACGAGAGATAAGATCATCACCTGAAAGATTAGGTCAACTGATTATTGAACGAATAAACAACCCATCTCTTATTTTCAAACAATCTTCATTAGTTAACATGGTTCAAAGAGTAAATCAGGCTTTTCAGGTTATCCTAGTCATGAAAAGAGTTCCTGATACTGAGCCATTTGCAGATGGTGAAATGACAATATATAGACCTTTTATCTCTCTCGTTCCCCGAATAATTTGGCCTGATAAGCCGTTGATTCCTGATCCTGCAGACTATAAACGATTTACAGGAATAGGTCTCACAAAATACAACTCCGTCACAATAGGGCCAATAGGTGAAGCATATGCAGATTTTGGAAAATTGGGCGTAATATATCTATTTTTCTATGGTTTACTAATAAGAATATTTTACAAATATTTTAGATTACAATCTGAACAAAATCCCTACATGATTATTTGGTTTTTAATTATTATGTCAGGAGCAATTAGCCATACTGAGACAACTATCTCTGGTGCGATTAACGGGTATTTAAAATTTTTCGGATTTGCATTAATTTTTACTAAAGTTGACTTCTACAGACACACTACCAAATAACAAACTTATGCGTATACTTTTTATAGGAAACACCTGGAGAGGAGCAAATGACGGAAGCCTATTCAGGTCATTATCTAAATCTGGGTATATTATTGAACTGATTGAAACCAATCGTTTTTTCCCATTAAATTACTCATTTTTCTTAAAAGTAGTAGAAAGGTTAATATATCAAATAAGGCTAAATGAGTTTAACTCGTATATTATAAAAACTGCGATAAAAAGTAAATCAGAAGTTGCTATTATTTACAAGGGCGCAGAAATTTTTCCCGAGACTATATCTAAACTAAAAAAAATGGGTATTTATACAGTTAATTTTTACCCAGATGTTAGTTTTTTTACACATGGTGCTCTCCTTGCCAAATCAATATGCCTATATGACCTAATAGTCTCAACTAAGTCTTTTGCAAAAAAAGATTTGTTGACAAATGATATAAAATCCATTGTAGAGTTTATTCCTCATGGATTTGATACAGAGATTCATAAACCAATAAAATTCGAAAAATCAAAAATCCCTAATATCTATATCTCAGATTGTGTCTTTATTGGGCAACAATCTACATCTAAGGCTAACTACATAATGAATATCTTAACAACAATCCCTACAATCGATTTTAAGGTATGGGGAAATGGGTGGGATAATAGTATTATCAATAAAAATTATATTGTTGGGAATGCAGTTTTTGGAGATTATTATGCACTTGCGCTTCAATGTTCAAAAATTTCTCTAGGACTGCTAAGTGAAAAAGTTCCTGGAGCATCAAGTGGAGACTTAATCACAGCCCGAACGTTTGAAATTCCAGGCACTGGGGCATTTATGATACATGAAAGAACAGATGAAATTCATAATTATTTTGAAGAAGATAAAGAAATAGTATGTTTTGAAACGAATGAAGAGTTAACAGATAAAGTTAAATATTATCTTAACCATGATAGTGAAAGGGATCAAATTGCTAAAAAAGGGAAATTTAGAGCATGGAAAGATCATACCTATGAGAAGAGGGCCGAACAATTGATTAAAATCATTAGCAATTATATCTAGTTTTTTTATCTAAATTGATAAATGAAAGTAACTAAAAAAGTAATATTCTTTTTTAGAAAAAAAGATCCAGATGCACATAGTATTGAAGAGGTTTTCAATACAGTATCAAATATATTCACTCAAAAAAAAACTCTGAGAGTCGAACACTTGTATGCCCCTGAGCATAGTAAATCCATCATTAATATTATCCAAAACATTATATTTGCCTATAATAACCAAGGAGAAGTCAATCATGTTACCGGAGACATACATTATATTTTATTAGGTTTAAGAAAAAAAAATATAAACATTCTCACAATTCACGACTGTCGATTATTAAACATTTTTCCTAGGACATCAATAAAGTTTTGGATATATAAATGGTTTTGGTTAGACATTCCTCTGAAAAGAGCAACAAAAGTTACAACGGTTTCTCAAAAGACTAAACTGGAGATTATTAAATTCACAAATTGCCCTCCAGAAAAAATAGTAGTTATACCTAACCCTGCGAACCCAATATTCAAAAATGAGCCACGTGAATTCAATTCAGACAACCCTAAAATTTTGCAAGTAGGAACAGGATCAAATAAAAACTTAGAACGTGTAATTCAGTCATTAATTGGAATTCCTTGTAAACTAGTTATTATAGGCCAACTTTTCCAAAATCAATTATTCTTACTAGAAAAAAACAAAATCAACTATGAAAATTACTTTAATATCAGTATCGAAGAAGTTTCCAGGTTTTATCATGAGTGCGATTTTGTAGTATTTGCTTCAACATTCGAAGGGTTTGGAATGCCTATAATTGAAGCCAATCTTTCTGGTACGCCAATAATAACCAGTGATATTTCGCCTATCAATGAGATTGCCGGTAAGGCTGCTTTGTTCGTAGACCCATATAGTATTACCGACATACGCAGTAAAATTTTAACTATGATTTACGACAAAGGGTTGCGTGAAAGATTGATTTATTATGGTTTCCAAAACGCATCAAAATTTAGTCCATCTGAAATCTCAGAAAAGTATTTTAATTTATATACTCATGAAAAGTAAAAAAAAATCAATCTTATTTGCCACAGGGTCTTTCTTTCCAGACCCTTCCGGTGGTCCCAATATCACGATGTACTGGCTGTCTAAAGCATTCGTTAAAAATGGCCTAGCCGTTCATGTTCTAACTACAGATCGCGGTGTCAGTGATAATATGCCCAAAAATACTTGGCTAAACTTAGAATATGGTTATTGTCAATATGTGAGAACAAATTACAATAACCTACCTTTCCTTTTGATAATGAAAAGTATTAAGTCGCTTTTTGGAAAAAACACTTTATACCTATCCTCATTTTTTTATCCACTATCATTTATACTCGCTCCAATTGCGCTACTACTTGGCATAAAAGTTATCTGGGCGCCACGGGGAGAGACATCGCCAGATGCATTAAAATTCAGTTCACATCGTAAAAAAATTGTATTGCAACTTATTCGAACAATAAGAAAATATATCATATTTCATGCTACATCTACTGCAGAGGTTAAAAATATTAGAGATATACTAGGTCCTTGCCGTATTGAATATATCCCCGTTGGTATGGAAATTCCGAACCAAATCGAATCTTCTAAACCTAATAAAGATTTGCTCTTCTTAGGCCGTATCCACCCGATAAAAGGATTGGAGAACTTAATAAATGCCCTGAATTTAAGCACTAAATTCAGGTCTTCTCCTCATCGTATGCTGATAGCAGGATATGCACAACAAAACCACGACGAGATATTAAAAAAACTAATTCATTCTTTGGAATTAAACGAAAAAGTCGTTTTTCTGGGCAAGGTGGAAGGGGCAGAAAAAAATCGCACACTCGCTTGTTCTTATGCACTTGTTCTTCCTTCTTTTTCAGAAAACTTCGGAGCAGTAGTTGCAGAAGCACTAGCACAGGGCACGCCGGTCATTGCTTCATTAGGTACGCCATGGTCTATTCTTGAAGAAGAAAAGGCTGGTTACCATATTGCCAACGATCCTGAATCGCTTGCATCTGCTATAGATACTATTTTATCTCTTTCCGAAGAGCAATATCAGGTTATGCGAAAAAATGCAAGAAAATTGGCTGTGGAGCACCTTTCTGTTGATCATCAGGTGCCGATCTGGCAAGCATTAATTTCCCAATGAAATTTTATATCCTCTGCAAAAACGAATCTGCCAATATCAGAAAATGTATTGAGTCGCTTCTCCAATGCAAAATGGATGTTTATGTATATGATTCAGGTTCCAGTGATGATACCCTTAATATCATTCAGCAATACCCAGTTACATTAGTGAGTTACAATTATACCAACCATTGCAATGCTTATAACGACATAACTTTAAATGATTCAGAGGGCTTCTGTGGAATAATCGATGCAGATATGGAACTAACCCTTCCCTTGTCTGAAGAAATTTACAGATTAAGGGAACACTCTGAAGTTCTAATTAGCCCTATAAAAATGTATGTTGATGGATTTCCACTCGATTATGGTAGTTTGTGCCCTCCCAAACCAATAATTTTTAGGAATGGAAAAACCTATTTTGAATCAGTTGGGCATGGTGAACGCTTAATTTCAGGCGTAACTGTCGCATATACTCAGTCCGAATTAATACATAACGACTTAAAGCCATATTTATCCTACCTTGATACCCAAATTAGGTATGCTGATAATTTAATGAAACGAGCAACACAAGGGCAATTAACATGGAGAGACCGAGTTCGACTCACAACTCCATTACTGATATTGGTTACGCCTCTTTATAGTTTACTAATTAGAGGGGGAATATTTTCAAAGAAAGGATGGATTTATGCTATTGACAGGCTTATTGCAGAGGCAATTATGTATCGTAGAAATATTGTTGAGACAATAAAAAAGCATACGAGTGAATAACCCAAGTCGAATTCAAATAGTTGATATTCTTAGAGGAATAGCGGCAATATTTGTTTTCATTTTTCACGCATCTGCGCTTGCCGGATTTGATAAACGGCATCTACCGCCAATAGATATTTTTTCAATAAAGGAGGTTTCTATTCCTAATTTTTTCTCTTTAGGGGCATCAGGAGTATCATTGTTTTTTGTCATTAGTGGTTTAGTCTTGATGTATGCGAACATAGAAAAGGAACCTTTAGGTATAAAAAAATATTATCAAAATCGTTTTTTTAGAATTGTACCAGCCTATTGGGTATCAATTATTTTTAGTTGCTTTATTTATTTCATTATCCCAAAAAAATATCCTCCAGCCACAGATGTATTATCTCATGTATTTTTTCTTCATGGCCTAAGTGTTCATTATTTTTTATCAATAAATGGTGCATTATGGTCCATGGTTACCGAAGTTCAATTTTATATAATTTTTCCATTAATGCTATATTTATATAGAAAAAATTCTAAGATCATCATTTTAATTGCAAGCATTTTAGTCACCCTGGCGGTTAGGTATTTTGTGAGTACTTGGGGACAGGACTTACAATCAACTGGCTCAATTTCATATACTGCACTAATTAACTATCAGATTCCGGGGAGGCTCTCAGAATTTTCAATGGGTATGTTTATTGCCATATTACTAAAGAAAAACATAGCATTTAGTAGGATAATTTATCTTTTGACATTTCCTGTTTTTGCAATTACAATGTTTGTTCGGATGTATGGGCCAGATTTTTTAAGTGATGTATTATTTGGAATCACCTACAGTCTAATCACTTTATTTTTGATCAATTACTACAATCATCATGCATTAATGATTACTAATTGGCAAAAAAAATTATTAAACTTTGGTAAAATCTCATATAGTTTCTTTTTAATACATTTGCCCATATTAACTTTTTTCTCATTTATTATTTCAAAATTACAAATACAAAATTTATGGTTGAATTTTTTTACTATTATTATTATCTCTTTTCCAATTTGTTTTATGCTGAGTGGCCTTTTATACAAGTATATTGAAACATTTATTTATAACAAATACAGAATATCTTAATTTGAAATCCGCCTCCCAATTCCACTCCAAAATCGCCTCGAACTTCGACGCCCTTTACACCAGTTCTCCTGCGTTTCAGGAGCGTTTTCAGGTATGGAGCGAAGTGCTGAATCAATATATCCCCAAAAATAGCCGGGTACTCGATCTGGGCTGCGGCTCAGGGGTATTCAGTTTTTACCTGGCGCAGGAAAAAAACTGCGAAGTAATAGGTATTGACGGCGCCGAAAATATGATTCGGCTGTGTGAAGAACGGCGGGAACACCTGGGGTTGGAGCAAGTACGATTTTTGCAGGCCGAATTGCCATTGTCTGCCAATACTTTGATTGAGCCGTTCGATGCCATCATTTCCTCCAGTGTATTGGAGTACATCGATGATTTGCCTGCTGTATTCCACAATATCGATGTTCGCCTAAGGAAAGGTGGCATTCTGGTGGTGTCATTTCCCAACCGTCACAGCATGTACAGGAGGATGGAAAAATGGGCATACCGGCTGCTAGGCAAACCAGCCTACTACCAATACGTCCGGCACGTCATCACGCCCCAACAACTCGATGAAATGCTGGAGAAGTATGATTTCAGGCTGAAACATGTTCAGTATTATGCTTCCTCGGGCAAATTTATGCGCATGCTGCGCGCACTGCTGCCCGAGAAGTTTGCTACCAACCTTTTTGTAAGCGTTTACGAAAAATAACAAGGCACTCCCGCATGCTCCAAATCATCCAGGACCTCCAGTCCGGCGACACCATCCTCGCAGAAGTCCCCGCCCCTGCCCTGCACCCGGGGCAGGTACTGATCAGGACACACAGAAGCCTGGTATCGCTGGGTACCGAGCGCATGCTGGTAGAATTTGGCAAAGCCAACTGGATTGAAAAAGCGCGGCAACAGCCCGAAAAGGTGCGGCAGGTGCTCGACAAAGTAAAAACGGACGGTTTAAAGCCCACGATGGACGCTGTTTTTCGAAAACTGGGTGAGCCACTGCCTTTGGGGTATTGCAATGCCGGGGAAGTGATCGGTGTGGGCGTCGGTGTTACTGAATTCAAGGTAGGCGACCGGGTGGTCAGCAACGGCCACCATGCCGAAATTGTAAGTGTTCCCAAAAACCTGGTGGCACGAATACCGGACGGTGTCAGTTACGAACAAGCGGCCTTTACGGTGATCGGAGCCATTGCTTTGCAGGGAATTCGGCTTATACAGCCCTCTTTTGGCGAAACGGTGGTGGTCACCGGGCTCGGATTGATCGGTTTGATGGCCGCACAACTCCTGCATGCCAATGGTTGTCAGGTCATCGGGCTGGATTTCGATGAAAGCAAGGTAAATCTGGCGCGCTCCTGGGGTATTCATGCCTTCAACGTATCGGAAGGCAACGACCCCGTAGCATTGGTCATGCAACAAACAGGCGGCATAGGCGCCGATGCGGTACTCATCACGGCTTCGGCCAAAACAAACGACATCATTTCTCAGGCAGCCCGAATGTCGCGCAAACGCGGGCGCATCGTGCTGGTCGGCGTGATCGGACTGGATATACAACGCTCCGATTTTTTCGAAAAAGAACTGACCTTTCAGGTGTCCTGCTCCTATGGCCCCGGGCGTTACGACGAATACTACGAACAAAAGGGCCACGACTACCCGATCGGGTATGTGCGATGGACTGAAAAACGCAATTTTGAAGCCATCCTGCAAGCCCTGGCGACCAACAGGTTACAAGTGGAATCGCTCATCACGGAAATCGTGGAACTGGCTGATTATCAGTCCATTTATGGAAACATGTCGGGGCGAGGCGCCATTGCTTCCATCCTGAAATACGATGGCAAGGTATCCACGGATCAAACCACCGTGCGGCTGCTGGATCAAGGTTTTGCCGGACAGAAAGGTGTAATTGGAATCATTGGAGCCGGTAACTTTACCGGAGCGATAATTCTCCCCATGCTCGGCGCCCTGGGCGCAAAAATGAAATACATCGCTTCCGCAAAAGGCCTCTCCGGCACCACCCTGGCCAAAAAATACAAAGTGGCTTGTTCTACTACACGTTACCAGGATATGTTGGAAGATCCGGAAGTCGACGCAGTCATGATCACCACCCGCCACCACGCGCATGCTGCCCAGGTCATGGAAGCCTTAAAGGCTGGCAAACACGTTTTTGTGGAAAAACCGCTGGCCATTACGCAGGAAGACATCAACTCGATTGCAGAAGCATATCGGCAATCGGGTAAAACGCTTACGGTGGGTTTCAATCGCCGGTTTTCACCATTTATCGTCGATGCTAAAAAGCACCTCGGGCAAGCCGGTCCGATCAACATCATTGCCACGATGAACGCTGGCGCCATTCCCGCCCAGCACTGGACGCAGGATATGCATACCGGCGGCGGCAGAATTATTGGAGAGGCCTGCCATTATATCGACCTGATGATTGCCCTTACAGGCAGTCTGGTAGAAAGTGTAGTGATGAATGCGCTCGGCCCTCATGCACAGGAAAACACCGATAATGCTAGCATTTTACTGCGTTTTCAAAACGGATCACAAGGCGTGATCAACTATTTTTCCAACGGAGCCAGGTCGTATTCCAAGGAACGAATAGAAATTTTCAGCCAGAACAGGACGATGATCATCGACAATTTCCGCAAGTCGGAGTATTTCGGTTTCAGGTCTTCGGGAATGAAAAAAACGCAGGACAAGGGGCACCGGGAACAATTTCGGCTCTTTCTGCAACGGCTACAGGAAGGAGGAGAGGCCATTATTCCATTTGCAGAAATTATCAATACATCGAGGGCTGCCATAGCGGCTGTCGAGTCGCTCAAAACCGGCGCCTGGGTAAACGTTGATCCTTACCCGGGATAAGTACTCCATGCCGTGAATCTGTCCCAATATTACCATACCCTCCAATACCTGAAACCTCGCCAGATTGTATTCAGGGTATACTATTCCCTGCGTCGATCTTTCAGAAAAGCAATCGGATTTCGCTACAGGCTGCAAAAAACGCCTAAATCCGTGCGTTTTTTGGATTTTCTTCCTTCTCTTCCGGCCCAGGTGACCTGGGTTCCCGCCTCCCACACTTTTTCCTTTTTACATGTATCGCACACCTTTGGCGACCGGTTCGATTGGTCTGAAAAGCGTTTTGGAAAACTGTGGACGTACAACCTCCATTACTTCGAGTATTTAGGCACGCCGGGCCTGTCAGCAGCAGCGGGTACTGTGCTCATTGAGGATTTTATTCGGCATCTGCCAGCGGTTCCGGAGGCGCTGGAGCCCTACCCTACTGCCTTGCGCATCCTTTTCTGGTCGAGGTTTCTCGCAGCACACCGGATTGAATCAGCGGAAATAGAGGCATCCCTGTATGCGCAGGCTTACATTCTGGCCGATCAAATAGAGTATCATCTGCTGGGCAATCACTATCTGGAAAATGGGTTCGGGTTGCTGTTTGCTGCTTACCGTTACGAGGATCAATACCTGTACCGAAAAGCGTATGACATCATTTACGAGGAATTACAGGAGCAAATATTGCCGGATGGCGGGCATTTTGAGCGCTCGCCCATGTACCACCAGATTATTTTATACCGCGTGCTGGATTGTTTGAATCTGGTGAGCAACAATCCGGATTTCGGTAAGCCCGATTTCAAGCCATTTTTAGAAAAAAAAGCAGCCGTTATGATGGGCTGGTTGCAGGAAATTACATTTTCCAACGGCGATATTCCTTTACTGAACGATTCTGCAAGAGGTATTGCCCCGGATACACTTGCTTTACAGGATTATGCCAAAAGATTAGGCGTGGCGATCCACCACACACCCTTACAGGAAAGTGGATACCGGAAATTTACAATTCCACCTTTCGAACTGGTGGCAGACGCTGGGGAAATCGGCCCCGACTATATACCCGGTCATGCGCACAGTGATACACTGTCTTTTGAATTGTGTGTCGGTGGCTTCCCTTTTATCGTAGATAGCGGTATTTCTACTTATGAAAAAAACAGTCGCCGCCAATACGAACGTTCCACGGCTGCGCACAACACTGTTCAGGTGGATCAATTTGAACAGACGGAAGCGTGGGGCGGATTCAGGGTGGCTCGCCGGGCGCGCCCGCTGATCCTGGAAGAAAAACCAAATCTGCTTGCTGCTACACATACCGGCTACGACCATCTGGGTATTCGACATCTGCGTACATTTACAGTCGATAGCAAGGCTGTTTCCATCAATGACAAGGTTGTTCCTGTGGATGACAAGCCCATAGAATCATTTGTATATCAGGCATATATACATTTTATGGAAGGTGTTCAGGTGACGCTGAAAGAGGACAACACATTGGAAACGACGTTGGCATCCGTCTGTTTTGAAGGAGCAACAAAAGTGGAAATACAATCGTACGAGTACGCTCCTGCTTTTAACACCCTGAAACCGGCCCAAAAAGCGGTCATTCAATTCAAGGACTCTTTACACACAACGATCAGGGCGCTTTGATCACATGCATATTTTATTTTTAACCGACAATTTTCCGCCTGAAGTGAATGCGCCCGCCAGCAGAACATTTGAACATTGCAGGGAATGGGTACAGCAAGGCGTTCAGGTGACCGTCATAACATGTGCTCCCAATTTCCCACAAGGGAAAGTATATGAAGGTTATAAAAACAAACTGTACCAGAAAGAAGTGATAGAAGGCATTACAGTCATCCGGGTCTGGAGTTACATCACTGCCAATGAAGGTTTTATCAAACGAATTCTGGATTATATCAGTTTTGCAATAATGGCTACGCTGGCATCCTTATTCCGGAAATTTGACCTGGTCATTGCTACTTCGCCGCAATTTTTTACAGCCGTGGCCGGGTATGCCGTATCCGTTTTGAAAAGAAAACCCTGGGTGATGGAAGTACGGGATTTGTGGCCGGAATCCATACGCGCCGTTGGAGCAATGAGCAATGATCGATTGTATCGACTTTTGGAAAGACTTGAATTATTCTTGTATAAAAAGGCTCGAAAAGTAGTAGTTGTGACCGACTCTTTTAAAGAAAACCTGATAGCCAGAGGCATTTCTTCCGACAAGATTAGTGTCATAAAAAATGGTGTATTGCTGGATCAATTCAAGCCTGTGGAAAAAGACAGGGCCCTGATTCAATCATTGAGCCTGGAAGGGAAATTTGTGGTTGCTTACCTGGGCACCCATGGCATGGCGCATGCACTGGATTTCGTAATCAGTTCGTCCGGGAAATTGCCTGAAAATGTATGTGTGCTTTTGATCGGAGATGGTGCTGAAAAAAGCAAACTCCTCGCGCTCAAACATACCTTAAAGGCAGACAAAGTACATATGCTGCCACCCGTTCCAAAATCATCCATTGCACAATACATCTCCATAAGCGATGTAGCATTGGTAAATCTCCGTAAATCGGACACCTTCAAAAGTGTCATTCCTTCCAAAATATTTGAGAATGCGGCTATGCTGAAACCGGTTTTACTGGGTGTGGAAGGAGAATCTCAGGCTATTATTGAAAAGTATTGTGCGGGCGTATGTTTTGAACCTGAAAATGAAGAAGCCTTCCAGGAAGCCTTGCAAAAAATTATGCACCCGGATAATTATCTGAAATACCAACAGGGCTGCATTCCTTTGGCGCACGATTTTGATCGCAAAGCCTTGGCAATGAAGATGTTGGAAAGTATAAACGCCTTGTAAACCAATGGCTGATTATCTGCAATATATTTCAATTGACTCTCAAATTCGATTCGGTAAACCTTGTATAAAAGGCACCCGAATTGCTGTGACCGATATTCTGGGATGGATGGCCTCCGACATGTCTTTTGACGACATCCTTTACCAGCATCCATCTTTATCTAAAACCCATATTTTGGCAGCGCTTGCTTTTTCAGCCGAAAAAGGGAATGTTGTCAAATTTCTAAATCATCCTCCCGCAAAGTGACCATCCTCTCCGTCGTCGGTGCGCGCCCCAATTTCATGAAAGTTGCCCCTTTGCACCGTGCTTTTCTTGCCTCCGGGCGCGTCCATTCCAAAATTGTTCATACCGGACAGCATTACGACGCCCGGATGAGCGACGTGTTTTTCCGTCAACTCGAACTGCCGCAGCCCGATTACTACCTCGGCGTAGGCGGCGGGTCGCATACCGTACAAACGGCGGGTATCATGCTGGCCTTTGAAAAAGTGCTGGAGCAGGAGCGGCCCGACTGGGTGCTGGTGGTCGGCGACGTCAATTCCACAGTAGCCGCCACGATGGTGGCCAAAAAGATGGATATTCCGGTCGCGCATGTGGAGGCGGGACTGCGCAGCGGCGACCGGCGCATGCCCGAAGAGATCAACCGGCTGATGACCGATGCGGTGTCTGATTTGTTGTTCGTCACCGAACCAAGCGGCATGGAGCACCTCGCGCGCGAGGGCGTGCCAGCGCACAAGGTGCATTTTACGGGCAATTGTATGATCGATTCGCTGGTGCATTATCGCCCCAAGGCCGCCGAAACGCGTACGGTGGAACAACTTGGTTTGTTACCCCAACAGTATTTACTCGTCACTATGCACCGGCCGTCCAATGTGGATACCGCGGAAGGACTAACCGCCATTACAGAGATGCTGGAAGGCGCGGCGCAACGCACGACCGTGGTGTTTCCGATGCACCCGCGCACCCGGCAAAACCTGGAAAAATTTGGTCTGGCAAAACGTTTGTCGGCACATGCTCGTATATTGTTACTCGAACCGCAAGGTTATCTTGAATTTTTGCATTTGATGGAACACGCAGCCCTGGTACTGACAGATTCCGGTGGAATACAGGAAGAAACCACCTATTTACAAGTGCCCTGTTTAACATTTCGCGACAGCACGGAGCGCCCGGTGACAGTCGAACTCGGCACCAATGTCCTGCTCGCCGACCTCGATCCGAAAAAAGCCCTGGCGCTGCTGGACGAAGCCCTGGCCGGCCACTGGAAAAAAGGAGAAATACCGCCGATGTGGGACGGGAGAGCGGCGGAAAGAATACTACATGTAGTTATGAGTTATGAGTTATGAAAGGGGAGTTATGAGTTATGAAAGGGAAGTTATGAGTTATGGAGTTATGAGTTATGAGTTGTACTCACTTCACTTTCGGTTACTCTTATGAAGGAGCCAATAGCGAAGTGAGTACAACTCATAACTCATAACTCCATAACTCATAACTCCCTTTTCATAACTCCCCTTTCATAACTTATAACTTTAAAAAAACAGCCCCATGTGCGGTTTAGCAGCCATCTTCCAACACCAGCCTTTACCCGAGGCGGATGCCCTGATCCGGGCAATAACAAACGGATTGCAGCACCGTGGCCCCGATGCCGACGGCCATTACGTCGATGATCGGGTAGCGCTGGGGCATCGGCGTCTGGCCATTATCGACCTGTCGGAACTCGGGCGCCAGCCTATGTGGGATGTGACAGGCCGCTACGCAGTGGTGTACAATGGCGAGATTTACAATTACAAGGAACTGAAGCAGGAACTGGCCAACTACCCGTTTCGCTCGGGCAGCGATACGGAAGTGCTGCTGGCCGGTTTTGCGGCCTGGGGTGTCGATTTGTTTGCCAAATTGAACGGCATTTTTGCTTTTGCCCTGTACGACAAACAGGAGGAGCGCATGTGGGTGGTACGCGACCGATTTGGCATCAAACCCATGTACTACACCTCCGACGAGCGGTTTTGCATCGTGTCGTCTGAGCAACGCCCCATTTTGGCGTCGGGGCTGGTTGAAATGAACATCTCCAGAGATGCTATCGCCGATTTTCTGTACGATGGCGCCGTATGTGGCGTGCAGCGTTGTTGTGATGACATGCGCCAACTCCCTGCGGGCCACTACATGATGCTGGAAAAAGGGCGTCTGCCGGTAGTAAAACCGTATTACCTGTTTTTTGAACATATCCGCCCGCTGCAGTCTGTTAGTCTCGATACAGCGCAGCGGGAACTGCGCCGGCTGCTGCGCCAGGCTGTGGAGCGGCAATTGATCAGTGATGTGCCGCTGGGCGCATTTCTGTCGGGTGGCATCGATTCGAGTGCAGTGGTGGCTATGATGTCGGAAGTGAGCCCTGAACGACCGCTTACGTTTACGGTGGGTTTCAAGGAAAAACAATTTGACGAGAGTCCATATGCTGCGCTAATTGCTAAAAAATTCAATACGCGGCACACGGTACTGACGCTCGAGGCCGATGACTTCCTGCACGAACTACCCAATATGGTCGATGCGCTGGACACGCCTACCCTCGACGGCATCAATACCTATGTCGTGTCGAAAATGACGCGAAAAGCGGGGGTTACAGTGGCGCTGTCGGGGCTGGGTGGCGACGAGTTGTTTGCCGGGTACGCCACATTCAAGCGGTACTATGAGTGGAAACAGCATATTTTCTGGAAATTACCGGGCTTTTTACGGCGATCGGCAGGTTTTGCCTTGCAGCAACTGGGCCAATCGACCCGTATGCGGCGTCTGGGTGAAATCCTGAGCGTTCCTGCTTTCGATATAGACTGGGTATATCCGCAGTTTCGTGGCATTTACGACAAACGGACGGTAGCCGACATGCTGGGCCACGCACCGGCGCCCAATCCGATCTTTACGTTCCTGCATCAGCACCGTGCTGCCATCCAGCGCCTGCCCTTGTTGTCGCAGTATTCTGTCGCGGAAATGACGGGGTATACCAACCATATGCTGCTCAAGGATACCGACCAGATGAGTATGGCGTCGGCGCTGGAGGTCCGGGTGCCATTTTTCGATAATGATCTGGTGGATTACGTACTTTCGCTGCCCGATTCCATCAAATTTCCCCATACCCCCAAATCACTGCTGGTAGGCGCCCTGGGCGATTTGCTGCCTTCCGAGATTGTTCATCGCCCGAAAATGGGTTTTACCTTGCCCTGGGAACAGTGGCTGCGTGGCGAATTGCACACATTTTGTCAGCAACGCCTCGACGCACTCTGCGACCGCGGCTTGCTCGACCCGACCCGCATCCGCCAAATGTGGGATCAGTTTAACCGCCAAAGCCATCAGGTACTGGCATCGCATATCTGGATGCTGGTGGTGTTGGAACATTGGCTACAAAAAAATATGGATAAGGAGTTATGAGTTATGAGTTATGAGTTATGAGTTATATGCACGTTGCTTTTGGCTGCACAATTGAAGAAACCGAAAGCAACGTGTGTATAACTCATAACTCATAACTTATAACTCATAACTCTGTCGTTGTTTGCTATGAAAAAAGCACTCATCACCGGTATTACCGGGCAAGACGGGGCCTACCTCGCTGAATTGTTGTTGAAAAAAGGGTATGAGGTGCACGGCATCAAACGCCGGAGTTCGTTGTTCAATACCGACCGCATCGACCATTTATATGAAGACCCGCACGTCAACAACCGCCATTTTATCCTGCATTATGGCGACCTGACCGATTCCACGAATTTGATCCGCATCATTCAGCAGGTGCAGCCCGACGAAATTTACAACCTGGGCGCACAAAGCCATGTGCAGGTGAGTTTTGAAACGCCGGAATACACCGCCAATGCCGATGCGGTAGGCGCCCTGCGCATCCTGGAAGCGATTCGGCTGCTGGGACTCACGGAAAAGACAAGGTTTTACCAGGCTTCCACGTCGGAGTTGTACGGACTGGTGCAGGAGGTGCCGCAATCGGAAAAAACGCCGTTTTACCCGCGTTCTCCGTACGGCGTTGCCAAATTGTACGGCTACTGGATCACGGTCAACTACCGCGAATCGTACGGCATTTTTGCCAGCAATGGTATTCTGTTCAACCACGAATCGCCGCTGCGGGGCGAAACGTTCGTGACGCGCAAAATCACGCGCGCCGCGGCCAAAATCGCTCTCGGCCTGCAAGACAAACTTTTCCTCGGCAACCTAGATGCCCAACGCGACTGGGGCCATGCCAAAGACTACGTGGAAGGTATGTGGCGCATCCTGCAGCACAGCCAGCCCGACGATTTTGTGCTGGCTACGGGCCAAACCACGGCCGTTCGCGAGTTCTGCCGCATGGCTTTCCGTGAGGTGGGCGCCGAACTGGAATTTCAGGGCGAAGGTGTTGCTGAAAAAGGCATCATCGCTACGTCCAGCAACGACCTGCTCCGGCCAGGCCAGGAAGTCATTGCCATCGACCCGCGTTATTTCCGCCCCGCTGAGGTCGATCTGCTCGTCGGCGATGCCTCCAAAGCGAAAAACCTGCTGGGCTGGGAGCCGACGCATACGCTGACCGAATTGGTACACGATATGGTGCAGTCGGATGTGCAGTTGTTTAAACGCGAAGAGTATTTGAAGCAGGGAGGGTTTGTGATAAAGAACCAATTTGAGTAGTGAGTAGTGAGTGGTGAGTGGTGAGTGATGAGTAGTGAGTGGTGAGTGGTGAGTGGTGAGTGGTGAGTGGTGAGTTAAGTATAACTTTTGTTAATATTGCAGATATTTACTACTCACCACTCACTACTCACCACTCACTACTCACCACTCACTACTCACCACTCACCACTCACTAATCCGCTTCATTATGTTCCTCCAACTCAAACACACTCAACTTGAAATTTACAAAGCATCTGAAAAATTTGTAGGAAATTGTTATCAATTGACCCAACATCTACCTACAGAAGAAAGATTTGGGATGATCTCCCAAATTAGGCGGGCTGCCTTATCAGTACATCTAAATATTGCTGAGGGTGCCTCCCGAAAGTCTACATTGGAACGAAAACGTTTTTTTGAAATAGCACGTGGTTCTTGTGTTGAGGTGGATGCTGCACTTGATATTGCATCTAGTCTAGGCTATTTACAAAAATTTGATACAACACCACTTGGCATTTCATTGGTAACGTGCTATAAAATTATCTCCGGCCTCATCCACGCCCTAGAAAAATGAGGTTAACCTCACTACTCACTACTCACTACTGACTACTGACTACTCACTACTCACCTTTGAATCTACAAGACAAAATCTACATCGCCGGCCACAACGGTATGGTTGGTTCGGCCATTCTGCGCAAACTCCGGGCGGAGGGTTACAGCAATTTTGTGCTCGCCAACTCCCGGGAAGTCGACCTGCGCAATCAACTGGAAGTGCAGGAGTTTTTCCGAAAAGAAAAACCTGACTATGTGTTTCTGGCGGCTGCCAAGGTGGGCGGTATTGTGGCCAATGACACGTACCGGGCAGAGTTTTTGTATGACAACCTGATGATCGAGGCCAATGTGATCGACGCGGCCTGGCGCAACGGCGTACAAAAACTGATGTTCCTGGGGTCTTCCTGTATTTACCCGAAAATGGCGCCTCAGCCCCTGAATGAGGACGCCCTGCTGACGGGCTTGCTCGAACCTACCAACGAACCATATGCAATTGCCAAAATAGCGGGCATCAAACTCTGCGACGCCTATCGCGCGCAGTACGGCTGTAATTTCGTGTCGGTCATGCCCACCAATCTTTACGGCCCCAACGACAACTACCACCCGCAAAACAGCCACGTGCTGCCGGCCATGATTCGCCGCTTCCACGAAGCCAAACGCGACGGTATTCCTTCGGTCACAATCTGGGGTACAGGCACGCCACGCCGCGAATTCCTGCACGCCGACGACCTGGCTGATGCGTGTTACTACCTCATGCAGCATTACAATGAACCAGGTTTGGTGAACATCGGCGTGGGCGAAGACATTTCTATCCTCGAACTCGCACAAATGGTGCAACGCATCGTGGGCTACACCGGCGCCATCGAACACGACCTGAGCAAACCCGACGGCACCCCGCGCAAATTGATGGATGTCAGCAAATTGCACGGGTTCGGCTGGAAAGCGAAAATCGGACTGGAAGAAGGAATCAAGGGGGTGTATGAGGCGGTGAAGGGGAAGTTGGGTTGAGAAGTTGAGGGGTTAAGGGGTTGAGGGGTTGAGAAGTTGAGGGGTTGAGGGGTTGAGGGAAAATAAAAAATGAAAAATCTACACATTACCACGCAAAAAAGCCCTGAAAGGGCGTATCCAATAGCCCAGGGCAACGCCCTGGGAAATGAAAGGGCGTATCCAATAGCCCAGGGCAACGCCCTGGGAAATGAAAGGGCATATACAATAGCCCAGGGCAACGCCCTGGGAAATGAAAGGGCGTATTCAATTTCCCAACGCAACGCCCTGGGGAATCCCCAAAACCCGACGCAACGCCCTGCGGGGTGAACGGACGCATCCAAAAACAATTGAAACATGTATAAATTGTTGTTTTTGTTGTTATTTCTGGCAAGCCAGGCCGTGGCCCAAACAGGCCAAATAGAAATCGGCCGGCGGACATACCGCAGTCAAATCATAGCGGGTACACCTGGCACCTATGAATTTGCAGGCGCCTGGCGCTTTTTCCGCACAACACCCGAAGAAAAATGGCAGCGTATCGGCCTGTCGGGCAAACGGTTGAGAACCATTTTTTCCACAAACGCCCATGCCATGGAAGATTTTCAACAGTACCGCTGGTACAAAGTATCGAGCGACTGGTGTACGGCTGGAAGTTCTGTGTGTTTGTATGGCGCTATGATGTCGGGTCTGGGCTGGCTGATGTCGGGGGTACTTTCCGACCCGAGTACTGGAAGAGATCATCGGCTCGGCCAATTGGCTCTTGCAGGGCTTGTAGGCGGGATAGGTATTGGAATCACCGGCAGGTTTATTCGCAGAAAATCAGACCGTTATTTGCAACGCGCTGTCGAACATTACAATAGCCAACAGACCTCCGCAGCCCCTGTACCACAAGAGTCGTTCCGGTTGAGCATCCGCCCAAGCGGGAATTATGGAATTGGTATCGCAATGGGTTTTTGATTTTGATCCTTCCCTCTCCCCTCTTTACCTTTGCCTCTCACTTTCTCACGCTCTCACTCTCTCACTCTCTAATCATGTCCACCCACACCTACGTCGCCATCATGGCCGGGGGAGTCGGCAGCCGGTTCTGGCCGGGAAGCCGGGAAGCGCGCCCCAAACAATTTCTCGATATGCTGGGCACTGGCAAAAGCCTGTTGCGCCTGACATTTGAACGTTTTTTACCGATTTGCCCGGCAGAAAACATCTTTGTAGTGACCAATGCCGCATACAAGGATTTGGTCAAACAACAAATTCCCGAACTGACCGACAACCAGATCGTCTGCGAACCCAGCCGCAACAATACCGCCCCTTGTGTGGCATATACCGCCTTTAAACTGGCGGCGCTCAATGCGGATGCATGCCTCGTGATCACGCCGGCCGACCATATCGTATTGAAAGAGCAGGTATTCCTGGAAAAAATTGGCCATGCCATCGACTTTGCCCGCGAGCAGGACGCACTGGTTACGCTGGGCGTGCAGCCGTCGCGCCCCGATACGGGCTATGGCTACATCCAGTTTGGCGAAGCCGCCGATGATGCCGTGCGCAAAGTGGTGCGTTTCACCGAAAAACCCAGCCTGGAAATTGCCCAGCAATTTGTCGACTCGGGCGAATACCTCTGGAATGCCGGTATTTTTGTTTGGCGCCTGCATACCGTTCTGTCGGCTTACCAAACCCACTCACCTGACATTTACGACATTTTCCACAAGGGCCTGAACATGTACAACACGGAAGAAGAGCAGGCTTTTATCGACGAATTTTATCCGACGACGCCCAATATTTCCGTCGACTTCGCCATCATGGAAAAGGCCACCAATGTATTTACGGTGCCGGCAGAATTTGGCTGGTCGGACCTGGGCACCTGGGCAAGCCTGTATGCGGAATGTCCAAAAGACGAGCACGACAATGTCTTGCAGGGAAATATCATAGCCCTGGACACCCACAAAAGCCTGATTCGTGCGCCACAAGGCAAACTGTTGGTAGTGAAGGATGTTCAGGATTATATCATTGTGGATACCAACGATGTGCTGCTCATTTACCCCAAATCCAAAGAGCAGGAAATCAAACAGGTGACCGCGCTGGTGAAGGCCCGCACGGGTGAGCAGTATTTGTAGCACAAGGTTCCATTCCCTCATTCTATCCGTACAAATACGGATTGGCCGCCGCCACTTTATCAGGGAAAATCCTGATTTTACAATTTTTTTTCATGCCAGGTCTTGTGCATTCAAAACATTGTTTATATTCGCCACTGTATTCATTTTTAATCTTTAATCCATGAGTGATTTCCACTATCCCAGGCTGGTTATCTCCTTACACACTAATCAACAGCAGCGGCATGAATCGGCTTTCTTCCATTTCAGTCCACCCCGAAATTCAAGACGGAGCACCTGTTTTCTCCGGTACACGTATCCGAATCGAAACATTCTATGACTTCCTTCGCATTGGCGTAAGCGTCAATGAATTTCTGGATGAATTTCCATCTATCACGCGCGATCAGGCGCTGGAGGTGTACGATCTGGTAAGTCAACATTATACACCGGATGATATTGCTGCCCTGGCAGGCAATGCAGGCCCTGCCAGCAACCTGGCGCCAGGCCGATTGGCTGCAGCATAATACTGTGCATCTCCACTTTTGACAGATATTTTCAGGCATAACGCCAAGTCCCGAATCTTTTCCTGCCGGAAGGATTCGGGATTTTTATTTTTGTGCAGACATTGCCCCTTGCTCGCATGAAAATCCTTCTGATCGCCAACACTGCCTGGAATATCTGGAATTTCCGGCGCTCATTGATCGATGTGCTGGTGCGAGAAGGATTTTCTGTGGTATGTGCCGCACCACCTGATCCTTACCAGGAAAAATTACAGGCCCATAAAGGCGTTTCCTTTATCCCTTTGCAGCACCTTACTCGAAAAGGGCTGTCTGTCTGGAACAACTTCCGCAGTTTTATCGAACTCGTACAGTTGATGCGGCGCGAACGACCCGCTCTGGTGGTGTGCTACACTGTAAAACCCAATATTTTTGGCAGCCTGGCCGCCCGCCTGACCGGCGTTCCTGTCATCGCCAGCGTCGAAGGACAAGGCTATACGGCCACGGCTTCTTCCCTCTTTCGTTTTTTCATTTTTCTGCTGTACCGCCTGGCCTTTCGTTTTGTCCGGCGCGTGATTTTTCTCAACCACGACGACAAACGTGAGTTTTTGCAGCACAAGGCCGTGGCGGCCGACAAAACCATTGTCATAACCGGCACCGGCATCGATACGGAACTGTTCAAACCGACGCCCGGCGTAAAAACCACGCCCCCGGTGTTTCTCTTTATCGGCCGCCTGCTCAGCGACAAGGGCATTCGGGAATTTGTGCAGGCAGCCACGATCGTCAAACAATCCGAACCACAGGTACGCTTTCAGGTGCTGGGGAGTACCGACGAAGGCAATCCTGCCTCCATTGCAGAAGCGGAACTCCAGCACTGGATCGAGCAACAACACATCGATTACCTGGGTTATTCCGACGATGTGCGCCCATACATTGCCAGTGCGGGCGCTGTGGTATTGCCGTCGTACCGCGAAGGAATGCCACGCGTGCTGCTGGAAGGGATGGCTATGGGAAAGCCTGTCATCACGACCGACAGCGTCGGCTGCCGCGATACGGTGGAAGATGGTATCAATGGTTTCATCGTACCGTCCGAAAATGCCGCTGCTCTCGCCGAAGCCATGTTGTCGTTCATCCGCCTCGACCCGGCCGAACAACTCGCTATGAGCCGTTACAGCCGCTATAAAGCCGAGAAAAAATTCAGCAATGACCGGGTGCTGCCGCAGTATTTGCGGGTAATTAGAACTGCCTCGGGCAGTTAGTTATTGGTTATTAGTTATTGGTTATTAGTTATTGGTTATTAGTTATTGGTTATTAGGGGTTGGTAAGGGTTTATTTACTCAAATGCATGGCCGCACAATCAGTGAAGCCAAACATTTCTGAAAATAAACCCTTACCAACCCCTAATAACCAATAACTAATAACCAATAACTAATAACCAATAACTAATAACCAATAACTGATAACAGATAACTTTCCCCCACTCTTCCCACCCCATACGGCGCCATTCGCTGCGCCAGTTCTGCTGTTTCGGGTAATATTTTGGGCTTCTCAAGCCACTCCAGCAGGCGGGTCACCGCTTCAGGTTGTACCCGGTCGTTTTCCACAGAAAGATTGAAAATCAGGTCGTTTCCTTCAAAAAAATCTGCGAAAGGGTCGCTGACGGAGTACGACAAATTGAGCACGGGTTTGCCGGCAGCCAGATAATCAACGGCTTTGCTGGGCAATTGAAAATCGGTGGTGTTGCCGATGTTCAGCAAAATATCCATACTTGACATGGCTGCGCGTACCTGTTCGCGCGATTGCAGGCCATGTAGTTGTATTTTGGGAAACGGCGCAAACCCATCGTGTATGTCCGGAAAAACTTCCCCGTAGAAGTGAATATCCAGTCGTTGCTGCCATTCATCAGGTAGTTGGCGCAGCAGGTAAAAAAAAGCCTCAGGCGTACGGGTCGGCCTGTACAAGGCGCCGAAATACCCTATCCGAATCATGCCATCCGGGTTTGGAGGCGCCGGCGCCGGTATTTCTGTTGCAGGTGGCAGATACAGCGGAGGTATTACACACATCTTATCAACTGCCTGATTACCAAACTGTTGGGCATATTTTATACGAGTGGCTTCGGTGGTTACGCTGACGGTATCTGCCAGTTGCAACACCTGAAGTTCGAGGCGTTTGTTTCGGGTATCGTAAAATAAAAGATTGTTGGGCGGCGGGATGCGGAAGGAAAAAGGATCGCCAATATCAGCCAACCAGTGCAATTGCGGATAGCAGCGTTTGGCTGCCAGCCCGACCAAATGGCCGGTGAAAGGCAACGATACCGTGATGAGCAAATCGGGTTGTTGTTGCTGCAACAGGGACAACAATTTTCGTCGGGCCGGGAAATACCACACGCAGGCATCATCTGGAAAAAACACTTTTTTCCAGCAAGCAGTGTACAGCCAGGCTGCCAGGCGAGCAGCCAGCCCCGGGCGCTGCGGCAACACTCCTACCCTCCCCCTCGCCCGCCGGCTGCCGAAGTAGTAATAAAATACTTCTTTCAGCGAGTCGAAGCCGGTTCGATGTACCTGCACGCCATTTTGCAGGGCAAAACGTTCTTTGTCCCGTATCCGCGAGGTCAGCACCTGTACCTCATGGCCCTCATTCGCCCAATGCTCCGCCAGCGCCGTCCATCGATGGGCACGCGGATGGATGAATGGGGCGTAAAAAGCAGTGACAATGAGGATTTTCACGGTGGGTGGCGTTCGATATTTGGATATTCGGTGTTCGATATTCGGTGTTCGATATTCAAAAAATATTGTACCCTTGTTTGTTTATGCTGTTGGTCAATGGACTCTTCACAATAACAGCCAAGCGTTGTTCAGGAGGTGGTATGGGCTTTAGCTCGTCGGGACAGCGTCATTTATGGCGCTCACAATAAAAATAATAATTATAGCACCTTAAAAGGCGCTGTCCCGACGGGCTTTAGCCCAATGTCGTTGACTTAAGGAATTTCAAGATGCTCTTCGATAGTTTTTGAAGGTTTGATATTTTCCATTCAGTCGTCGGACATTTTGGGGTCTTGGGTAATATCTACCTGGCCTGACAAGTTCT
>JAIUPL010000029.1 GCA_020160935.1 Bacteroidota bacterium
CGTACATGTCCTCACTGAAGTAAACGTAGCGGCTGTCATTTCGGGCTATGGAGGGTTCGTTGACATCCTGCTGGTCGTTTTTGCGCTTGGTGAGTTGTACGCCTTCTCCTCCGCTGAGGTGGTACATCCACATTTCACCGGCTCCCAGCGAGCGGGTGTTGGTAAAGTGTTTTCTTGCAACTATGTATTCATTGTCGGCCCATACAGCATTATTCAACAGCCTGAAACTTTCTTTTGTTACTTGTTTAGGCGCCGTACCATCGGCATTCATCACCCAAATATTATCGCCGCCGCCAGCATCCGAGGTGAAAAGGATTTTTTTGCCATCCGGTGAAAATCGCGGCTGAACCTCCCAGGCAATACCCGAACGCAGGCAGGTTGCACTTCCACCTTCCACTGGCATGGTGTAAATATCTCCCAGTAAATCAAAAACGATTTTTCGGCCATCCGGCGATACATCCAGACACATCCAGGTGCCTTCCGATGCACTAAATTCGACATCCTTGTATGGTTGTCCGGTCGGGTTATTGACATCCCATTTGGGTTTTTCCTGGGCAAACAGGGCAATGCTTGACAAAAGGAAAAACAATGAAATACAGAGGCGCCGTTTTGCTACCGAAAATTTAATTGATGGGTACATTTGACTGAAAAAAGGTTAATGTTCAATAAGGGGGCATAATTAAGGAGGATTTTGCAAACTCGGGAAAAAGTCGGATGTTTGGTAGCATTATGAATACCAATGACATATTAGACGATTTTGACTTCGATGGCAATGAGCATCCGCTTTGGGCGGAAGAGGGTGAAGTCATTGCGCGCTTTTTTTCTCCGTTGGAGGCGGAGATGGCAGCGGCCCGTTTGCGGGCAGAAGGGATACACTGTTTTTTGGCTAACAATATTTCACAAACGGTACTTCCTCATCTGCAAATTGTGGCAAGGCTACACGTACACCCCATCGACGCTGCCCGGGCGAGAGAAATACTCCAGGAAGCAGTTATTGAAACCGTTACACCGGGCCCAAAGACGGATGGCCGTATTGTTCTGTTCATTCTTTCTATCTTGATTGGTGTTATTCTCGCCATGTTGCTGGTCAGAGCCATGTGGGGGCAATGACAACATCAGGGCATGTCAAAAAATACGCCCTAGTGATCGTACTTCGCCACTTCTATCGAAAGTGTAGTTTCTACAGGGCTCATACGTTTGTCTATCCAGGCCAGCAGTGGACCATATACTTTAAGCCGCGGGTTTTTCTGCAATTGATTTTTCAGTTTGGCGCGTTGTTCTATTGCTTTTCTCCGATATAATTTATTGTCAGGAACAGAAGCGTATCGGATATTGAGTAAAAGGTTTGGCAAAAAACTGCTTTGGGTTGGCCGACGTTTATATTTCTTTATCAGGTTTTCGACGTACGAATAGATGGAAGACAAGCGCCCCGTTTCCAGCAAGCAGATCACCCGGGAAATTTCAGACATCAGATATACCATCGGGTTGGACTGGCTACGTGGGCTCGCTACAATCAGGTCGGCCCATACAAGCGCCCGCTCATAGTCTTCGGTAAAATAATACGCCTGCATGCAACTATACCGGATGACACTCATACGGGTATCTGTTATTAGATGCTGACGGGTTTTCAGGTTTTTCTCCAGGTTTTCATCCCGAATGTATTTACAGGCTTCTTTAAACTGATTGAAACTGATAAAATACAGGAGTCTGAAATAACAGATCGTCCGGTATCGGTGTATCTCTTCCTTTTCAATGTACTTTTTTACAAATTCCGATTCCAGGATCTGGATACTTTCTTCCTTCTTTTGTTCCAGGCATTTGGTCAGATAGTTTTCCAGCACGCTCAGGTAATTCACCGGCTCTTCTTCGGCGATTACCTTGCCATCATGCAAGAGAAACTCCAGGTTTTGTTTCAGGTAAGTCAGCGTATCATCCAGATAGAACTTGTTCGAGTGTTTTTCTTTCACAAACGGTACCAATTCGCTACAATATTGCAACTGAACCAGTTTCCAGTAATGCAGCCTCGGGTTTGCTTTTTGCGTGAGGGTGTCTCTTGTAGAAATTGTTTTCTCCATCAATATTTCCGCTTCCTTTGAAACGGAATCGACTGCATTTCTGAGCGCAAGAAATAGTTGTTGGGATTCCAGGAAGGTGCTGTATGTTGCCTTTAGATTCGAAAGCGTTTCATCCAGTTCGGCCTGCATGGCCTCCATTTTCCAGGGAATATAATTCATCCGTGCGGCCACTCGGGCTTCCCAGGTTTGCAACTCAAGCAAATAGGCTGGGCGATCTATCATTTTTGCCAGTGCTTTGGCATGTTTGATCATGCGGTCGCACTCCGCGTACATATCGTGGTAAAAAAGATAATGGATATTCTGCAACGTTTGTAGCAATTCGATATGTCTGCTGGCCGGACTATTATTTGCAGTACGCAATTGGTCCATGATGCGATCAAAGAGGTAAGTGGCCGTAGCGTACAGGTCGCTGTTGTGGGCAAACATACCACTTTCCGATAGTGATCGGGGGAGATTCTGGATATCATTTCGATCAAGGATATAGGTATCAATAAATTCAAAAAGAATAATATACTTCTGCTTTTCCCCTTTTTTCAGGGCCCTGGCTTGCCTTTTCAGATTCGCTTTTTGCCCGGAACTCATGGATGCAATAAGCCTGTACAGGCTATGGGCAATGTGATTGTTCTTTTTTGAATTCTTGGCCATTTGTAATTTTTGTATGATAAATAATTGATAGTTAAGCAATTGCAAAAATAAACTTTTTTCTAATTATTTATCTTATCGGATGTATTGTCTGATTTTTTTCTGCGAAACAATTTGCTTGCACAGCCCGCTAACACCATCTTTGCACAATAAAATTTAATGCTATGTCCGTAAAAAAAAACGAGTATAGCACGCTTCATTCCATTACTCCCACCTACCTCAAGGTAACCCGCAGTGAATCCCAGTCAGATGTCATCATCATTGTTGATGTCATCAACAACAACCAAAATGGAAATATTTACGAGGAGGCATCCGGAAGTGTTATTTGGTTAAAGTTCACAGCAAATAACCAATATGAAATTTTAAATTCCGAACCAAGCGGCAAAACGGCATTTTCTCCTTCGTATTCATCGATGGAAAACATGCAAATGCGTCTGAAAGGAGGAGAACTGTTTGTAATAGAATACAACGGCACCCCTCACGACGATCAGAATGGCAGGGTAGCGGTGACAGGATTTGAGATACCAAGCGGATATGTTGCCTATGTAAAAATAGACACCCAAAATGACAAGATAATTGTCTACTCAAGCAATTGAACTTAAAATATCTCTGTATAACACAGAGAGCCGAATGGAAGCAAATAATCCAAGCAGCATGTTGTACAGGAAACAGGAGATACGCTTCATTTTTACTTATCAATTACCTGATTCCGATAACATCATCTCCAACTGACCGATTATTCGCTCTGTAATGGCTGATAAACCTCTAACCCCTTGGACATTAGCCACGCCATCCGGCGTGGCTTTTTTTATGTCTGCCCTGTAACGAATCGCCAAACCAGCGTATAATTGCTTGTACAAATCAAAACAAATATGCTGACGATTCAAATCAAACACTTTGCCTGCCTCCTCTTGTTTTTCGCCTCATCACTCGTTTCACAGGCACAAGTCAACAACGCTGCCCTGAAAGAAATTGCTGGTGTTGTATCTGATTCATTTGGCACCCCTGTTGCAACCGTAGAGGCTTTTATGAATGAAGCGCTCAAACTGGAACAGACCGATGGTGTGCCTGCCACTGTTTTTATCGGGCTGGCCATCCTGGAATCGGCCGGCTTTAGTAGTTATTTGTACCAGAAAGCAAAAAATCCTTTCGGCATGAAAGCCACTGCGATATGGAAAGGAGAGAAGTTTATGATGTGGCATGAAGGCAAAATGACAGCATTCCGCCAGTATGAGACTCCAGGAGAAGCCGTGCGCGATTTCGCTAGTTTTTTGCGCAGCAGAAAATGGTTTGCAGATGCCTTGAAATGCCCTTCCGGAGACGCCGAATGTTTTCTTGAAGGCTTGTCGGCCAAACAAGGCAAAAAAAGTTGGCAGTACGAACCCGGTTATGCCCGCGACCCGGAGTGGGCCAACAAAATCCGACGGGTAATAGCCAAATACAAATTACAGAATTTGAAAAAATAAGTGCCTTGAAAGGCTACTACCACGTAGTGTTCTGGTTCCAGAATGGTGGCAAATAGCGGCGGTGATCCTGATCGCCTTCCCTATTGTTTTGTTCTTCTATCTGTCGCTGCAGGGCTTCTGCCTCGGCAAGCCTTTCCATTTTGGTTTTTTCAAAAATATCGCGCTGCAAAAAAAATTGTTTCTCCTGATTTCGTTCGTCGGCGAAGGGATCATCAGGCTTAACCTCTTCTTCTTCCAGTTCGCTTTTAAACCAAAAAGAAGTAAAAATACCTACAATACTCCCCAGCAAATGGCTTTCCCAGGAAATACCTTCCTGCTCTGGAAGTATGCCCATAAACATGCCGCTGTACAGAATCATAACAATGGCTGCCAACATGATAGAGCGCAGGCTGCGTCGGAAAATACCGTTCCAGAAAATAAATGATACAAGCCCATACACGACGCCACTGGCTCCGATATGGGATACCGGACGGGCAAACAACCACACAGCCAAACCAGTAAGCAGGTATATCATCCAGAATGCCCGCATGGCTACTTTTTTGTAAAAGTAGAGCGTCATGGCACTCAGTACGAGCAAGGGAAAAGTATTGGATAGCAGGTGCTCCCAACTGCCATGCACCAGCGGGCCGGTAAGAATACCCTGCAACCCCCATATCCTGCGCGACATGATTCCATACATGCCAGGATCGAACCCGTCTGACCACTGATACAATTGTACCAGCCAGATTAGTGCCACCAGAAACAATGGAAACCGAATACTGTCGTAAAAATGTTTACGGGTCAGTTCCAGACTATCCGTTTCGCTATCAATTAAAGCACTCAATGGATTGCAATTTTGACAATAGTTACTTGAAATGCCAGTGTTAGATACTACCGCCCGAGAGCAAGTTGTATGCCAACCCCAAACACGGGGCCTCCCATCGGCATTGTTTCTGCCTGGGGCTTGAGCCTTAAACTCAGGTCGTCGCTCACGTCAAAACGCTGCAAATGAGCATCCACAAAAGCATCGGCTGCCACCAGCAAGTACACTAAACCCAAACCAAGGGATGTTTGTTCGACATACTTCCGCCATTGATTCCGGTATGCCTTCATAGAGGTCGCATCTATCTGATTATAAGGCGATTCTGTAGGATTGGTATTATCGTCGCCATCCACCAGCAAAATATAGTTATCGCGCAATTTGCGGTATTGCTTTACATTTTGAATCTCCAGCCAGGTCATACCACCGATGGCTCCATAAACAATGGGCAGTTTCCACCAGTGCCTGTTATAAGCCTGGCCTGCACCGGGAAGGGCCAGGGATAAAAACGCTGCCTTTCTTGGATTGGGATAATCCTTTGAAAAAAAGCGGCGGACAAATCCAGTACGGTGTGGTTTCTCCACGCTATCCACCAGAGCCAGATTGGTAGAATCGGGTAAAAGGACCTTGGTGGCTGCCGGCTCCTGTGCTTTCAGGCTACACCCAGACAATAACAAAAGCAGAAAAAAAACGATACGATGCTTCATATTGCAAAGGTAACGCCGGAGTGGTGTGTATCGTTGCGGTAGAGAGTAAATTTACAAGGGGCAAAAGGCAAGGGGCAAGGGGCAAGGGGCAAAAGGCAAGAGGCAAGGGGCAAGAGGCAAGAGGCAAGGGGCAAGGGGCAAAAGGCAAGGGGCAAGGGGCAAAAGGCAAAAGACAGGAGGTAAATATACCTCTTGCCCCTTGCCTCTTGCCTTTTGCCTCTTGCCCCTTGCCCCTTGCCTCTTAAAAACTAGTCTTCGTCATTCCGCCGATAATCCTTGTCCGTTTTACGTTTGTGAAAACGACCCCAGGAAAACCCAAACTTGAGGCTGGCTTGTCCATAAGCGCCCTCAATCTGGTCTGGCTGAATAGCGGCGATATCGATATCGTTTACGAAACGATAGCCGCCTTCGAGACCCAGGCGGAACCAGCGGAAAACATTGATTTCCACACCTGCTGAAGGTTGCATGACAAAGACACGGTCTTCGGCTCCGGCCAGGGTTACTTTGCCGCGGCCAAAGTCAAAATTGACCATCGGGTGAATAGCCTTGTAAGGCAGGAATGCATAACCCAGTTTAAAGGTGTTCCACTTGAAGTTAAAACGCTGGTTTTCAGTGCCTTGCCAGTTGAAGGCATCCGTTACGCGGTAATTCCCCCAACCAACGTTCAAGGATTTTCCGAATTCGAAGCCAAAAAAGCCTCCACGATTGAACTCGTCAGAATTACCATAGGAGGTATATTGATGGTGATAACCTCCCCAGATTCCGGAAAAGCCCCAGCCGCGTTCACCAAGAACGGTTTCTTCCCGCTGGGCATAAGTAGAAACTGAAAAAAGAACTATAGAAAGGGCGATCAAAAACAACCTGTTGCGCTTCATAAGATGACTTTTTGATTTGTTTGTGAAGAAGTATTTCCAATCGACGCTGTAATACCCGGCAAGGTTACAGACGATTTGAAATGATTTTCACTTTTAACACATCTTAACTAAATCACCCGCCGAAACACTGGACTGTTGACTGAAAACGGTCGACTGTCTTAAGGCTTCAATACCACCAGTCGTTTGGTTCCAATAATATTCCCTTTGCTGTCTACAAGACTGTAGAGGTATGTTCCTTTTCGGAAGTCTTCCAGTTCAAGTGTCATGGAACGATTGCCCGAGATGGCGTAGTTTTGTTTCCACACTACTTTACCGATGATATTGAAAATTTTCAGGGTGTATTCTTCTGAAGGAAGATTGGTGCAGTCAAAACGTACGCGTTCTACAGCAGGGTTCGGAAATGCCTGAATATTGGCTGCTCCAGGAGCATCCACTTCATTGTTGGCAACGATTGCATTATTTTTGAACTGTACGGATTGTACGCTCGACTGGTCATTGGACAGCGTTACTGCCGCTATTTCCTGGTGTTCGGTTCCACTCAGAAAGTGATAGGAGACGATGGTATCTGTACCAATAAAATTGCCAATGGGCGTACCACCGCCACCTCCGCCGATTAAACCAGACAAGTCAAGCCAACCCAGGAATGGCACTTTTACATCCATTCCTGAACTGATGTAGTCCGTTCTTTTGATACGCAAAACCTCATAATTGCCACCAGGAATTTGGCAATTTCCCCAGCCGTCCGTTAACTCGGTTCGATTGGTAGTCAGACGAATACGGAAAGAATCCGGAACAATCGGCAAGAACGACAACAAGGTGTCAGGTAATACATCCGAAGAGAAAGGAAGTGTCAGATTGAATTCCTGAGGATTGAGATCAAAAAAATTCAGAGGCACTTTCCGCTCAGTGATGGGTGGCGAATATTTTGCCAGCACCTGAATGCCAAAACTGTTGGCCGCCACACCAGCATACCCTAAACTTTGGAACTGCGTAGATGTAACATTGAGGTATGACTCCGCATTTGGAGTAATGGTAACGAGTTCCGCGCCTGGGAAACTCATGGAATGGACGCCGGCACTGGCCGGTTGATAGATGACCTCATTTGTCTGATCGATCTGCAAACTGCTAAAGTCCCACAACTGATTTCCGCCTGGAGGCGTAATCGCCTGGATATTAGTTGGATTCATATCGATTGCTATACGAAACGTATCGCCTGCAACAGGAAAGGTAGAGGCGGTAATGGTAATTTGGGCGGAAGAACTGATGCACAAGGCAGAGAATAGGGCCAGTAACATTCGTCTCATCGGATGGTTGTTAAATAAAAATGTGATTATCAGCAGTTGTTTAACCTTGTAAAACAACCATTTGTCAATGGCTTCAAAGGTACGTCTGTTTTTGGTGCAAAAAACGATCGTGATGAAAATTGCCCGACAATAACAAAAAAATTAAATTGTGGGTATTTGAAGCACTTTTGAGGTGCTGTGTTCAGGCCCTGCAAAAACTAAAGTGCCTGCAAATCAACCAGTTTTCGATATATCTGACCTTGTTGCATCAAACTTTCATGGGTTCCACGCTCGACAATACGCCCCTGATCCAGAACAATAATTTCATCGGCATCTTGTACGGTACTCAGGCGATGCGCGATGACTAGAGCAGTTCTGTTTTGCAGCAATCGTTCCAGTGCGAACTGCACCAGTTGCTCAGACTCGGAATCGAGGGCAGAAGTTGCCTCATCCAGAATTAAAACCGGTGGATTTTTTAACAGAGCGCGTGCAATCGTCAGACGCTGCCTTTGTCCTCCACTAAGTTTGCCACCCCGGTCGCCGATATTGGCATTGTAACCACCAGGCATCCGAACAATAAATTCATGGGCATTGGCCGCTTTGGCGGCGGCTTCGATGGCTTCATCGCTTACACCTTCCGTTCCAAATGCAATATTGTTGCGAACCGTATCATTGAACAATACGGCTTCCTGGCTTACAATGCCCATGAGTGCTCGAAGTTCGCGTGTGCGAACATCCCGAATGTCCTTGCCATCAATCGTTATTTGCCCGCTGTTCACATCATAAAATCTTGGCAACAGGTCAGCGATGGTGCTTTTCCCGGCCCCGGACGCGCCCACAAGAGCCACTCTTTTGCCTTTGGGAATGCTCAGGCTGACCTCTTGCAAGGCGGGGCGCTCTGCATTCGGATATTGAAAAGAAACGTTTTTGAACTCGATCTTGTCCGAAAAGCCATTGATTTCCAGGGCATTTGTCTTGTCGTGAATAACAAGGTCTGCCTCCAGAACAGCCTGTACGCGTTCAACCGCTCCCATACCTTTGCGGATACTGTAAATAGCCGATGAAAACGCTTTTGCCGGGTCGATTACATTGAAAAATGCGTACAGAAATGTGATGAATGTTTCAGCGGACAGAGTACCTGAAAATACCTGCCGGGCGCCATACCACAATAATACAGACACCACACAGATACCGAGAAACTCCGATAAAGGCGAGGCTACATCGCGCCTGCGATAAATTCGGGTAAGCGAACGCGCATAGGCCTTGTTTTCAGTTGCAAAACGCTCGCGTTGGTAAGCCTCTGCATTGAATCCCTTGATGATTCGAAGACCGCCCAAAGTTTCTTCCACCAATGAAACGATATATCCCAGGCGCGTTTGCGCCTCGCCCGACTGTTTGCGCAAACTACGCCCAATACCGCCGATGATCAAGGCTGTAAACACCAACAAACCGAATACAAAAACAGTCAGAGAAGGAGAAATGTATACCATAAATGCCAGGCTGCCCAGAATGACAATTGGCTCACGCACAATGGCTTCCATTACGCCGACAATGCTCCATTCGATTTCCTGAACATCAGAGGTAAAGCGACTCATCAAATCTCCTTTCCTTTCGTTTGAAAAAAAGGAAAGAGGCAATTCCAGCATTTTATTGACCATTTTTTGCCTGAAATCGCGTACGATTCCATTTCTTACAGGAGCAAGAAAATACAAGGAAAGATAGCGAAACAGGTTTTTTCCAAAGAACACCAGAATTAACATGGCACATACTACCAGCAACGCTTTTTCATGTCCCTGCTCGGCAATCAGCCTGTTAAAATACATTTTACTCTGTGCCTCGAAACCCGCAAATCCGTTTCCTTCCGGGAGGGTAGGGGACTGCTTGTCTGAAGTGTTTCTGTTGAACAGAATTTGCAAAAATGGTTGCAAAACCGGTATGCTGATCACCATAAAAACCGACATCAGCAGGTTGCAGACGACCGCAAGGGTCAGCAGTTTTTTATAGGGTGCGTAATAACGTAGTAATTGAAACATCGCAAGTCAGGTCGCAAAAGAACTGCAAAGGAAGAGTAATTTGAGGATATTCAATACCTGATCGTTCAAACCCAGTCTATACCTTTTTTTAGCAAGTCCAGGGTTTCTGCTTCCTTGCTTCCAGGTTCGGGTTTCCGATTGTACACCCAGGTGGCAACCGGGGGCATGCTCATCAGAATTGATTCTACGCGGCCATTGGTTTCAAGACCGAATTTGGTGCCCCGGTCCCATACCAGATTGAATTCTACATATCGGCCCCGGCGAAGCATCTGCCATTGTTTTTCCGGGTCGCCCCAGGCACGATGGCGCGCATTTTCGAGTAATTGGGTATAAACAGGTGCAAAAGTTTTCCCGACAGCATAGGTAAACTGGAAAATTTCTTCCTGATTCAGCCCCGTGTTTTCATCCAGGTAATCGAAAAAGATGCCACCAATTCCGCGTGTTTCCTGTCGGTGTTTGATAAAAAAATAATCGTCGGCGTTGGACTTGAATCTGGGGTAAAAATCACTGTGAAATCTATCACAGGTGTTTTTTAATGACGCATGAAAAAAACGGGCGTCTTCCGGCACAACATAATGTGGGGTAAGATCGATACCACCACCAAACCACCAGCGTCCGTTTCCGGTTTCAAAATAACGCACGTTCATGTGAATAATCGGCGCCATGGGGCTGTGCGGGTGCAACACTATGGAAACGCCCGTGGCAAAGAATGTTGTTGGAGGCAGGTTCATGGCCTTGGCCGTCACATCCGGCAATGGCCCATGTACGGCGCTGAACATAACTCCTCCTTTTTCGATCGTGGCGCCTTCGAGTACCCTGCTGCGGCCGCCGCCGCCTTCCGGGCGTTGCCAGTTGTCTTCCAGAAAGCGGCCGCCGCCGTCTGCGGCTTCCAGTTGTTGGCAAATGTCGTCTTGCAGAAGGCGAAACTGTTCCGCAATATATTCTTTAGTAAGCATAGTCATAAAATGTCTGGCTGTGTGGCAGCCCACCCGAATGGATAATTATCAATTCCTGTTTCCCGGAAAAGATTGAATTGTTTGAAGGTTCGCTGGCGCAAATAAGCCAGGCGTTGTACCGGCAATGCAGGGTGCCCTTTTACAAGCACTGGTTGGTACAAATTCTGGAATCGGGTCATGTTTATTTCTTTTAATTGGCCGCCGGGCATCTCTTTCAGCCAAATGCGATTTTTACTGTCACTGGCCATTTCTTCATCTTTTCGACTCAACCACAAGTCTGCCAAAGGCTGTTCTCCTTTGAAAAGACGCCGGATTTGTACCAATGGATCATCCATCTCTTTTTCAACATTACCGACACCTTCCTGTGGCAACATCGGACGGACGGGAAGGCGCATGTTTTCCAGTATTTCATCAGCAGAAGCGCCGCCAATGTAGGCTGCCCTGATATTCCAGCCCACTGGATTGGGTGGAAAAGCGGGCGGTGGCGGCGTATCTTCCTCGAGCAGGTTGTTTTGTTGCCAACGCAACCAGGCAGATTGTGTAGCCCTGTGCGTTTGTGCCCATACCAATACATTGAACGCAGACTCCATCAAGCGAATGTGTAAATCCGGGCCTTGTACTATGAGCAAAGGAGCGCCGGGCAAAAGCAGACTGCCTTCGGGAGGCATATTTACTTGCACCCTTAATTTTAATCGCTGAAGGTGATTCAAAAAACTCTCGCGAAACAGTGAGCGTCCTTGTGCATCCGTCACCTGCCCTAATTTGGTAATGACCTCGGGCGTGATCCTGAAAACCCGAATGTGTTCGGCCAATGAACTGGCTCCACAAGCAACGACAAAAGGAGTATCCGGAACATACTGAAGATGTGCCACGCGCACTTGACGATATGCTCCACTTTCCCAGGATTGCTGTGCAGCAAACACTGGTTGCAGATCGGAAAGCCAATTGTGCGGAGCGTTGTGTTCTGATGTAAAGTTCGAATCGGGCATATGCAAGCGGCTCAACGCATCAACATGCTGTAACCGACTGCAAAGAAAAACATATTGCCATCCAATGCATGATTTGATTTGCCCAAATTCATCCACCTGTACCCAAATCGAACCCGAATGGCGCCATAGGAAGCATCCGAGAGGGGGCGGTCAAATACGTCACCGTCTTTGATGGTGTGCAATTTTACATCGAAGTTGACGGCTGCATCAAGCATACCACTAGTAAAACTGAAAGTGGGATACTCACTGACTGAATTGCCGTCTTCGTCTTCGGTGGTGCTGGGACGAATCAATGCAAGTCCAGCTCCAATCATGGGCGTACAGCGGAATTTGCGCTTGTTAATAATATCATACCCCACATCGAAGGATGGCGCAAAGAAACTCGATGATTCACCTTTTGGCCAGACATCATCGGGGTTGTTTTCGATATCACGCCCTAGTTTTTGCCCGGTTAGTGCCAGGCGAAGCATATAATTCCAGCGCTGATGCCAGAGCCCCAGACCGAAATCGATACCATAACCGGGGCGCAGGGTGCGTTCCAGTTGGTCGCGCCAGTTACCTTGTGTCAGCAGGAAATCCAGCGCAAAACCGTTTTTCCCCGGCCCTGTACTTTTCTTTTTTACATGCGGTTTGATGTAGGTGACATAGGTGTTGAATCGAGAGTCAGGATAGCGTTTTACAAACGCTTCCAGCCGGCCTGCCCATTCCTCCTCGTTGTGTTCCAGGCGAAGCAGGTATTCCAGCAGCAGCGTAGCAAATGCTTTTTCTTCCTCGTTGAGAAATGCTTTTTGAATATTTTGAAACTGATCGAATCTGCGCTCGTACAAGACATGATCCAGCCATTCAAAGAGGCTGTCGGCCTGAGGCTGGTTTTTGAGGTCGTCGATCGCGCGTTGTGTTTCATTAAATTGCGCCACTTCCTCAAAAAGGTTTCCGTATGATCCCGTCCAATAATACAGGAGCCATCGTTCGTCCCATACCAGTCCAGTGTATTCGAGGTTTTCCAGGTTGTGCAGAGAGTCCGTCCATAGCCCCACACTCACGAAATCTTCATCCAGAAATGCCTGGATAAGATCTTTTCTGACTGCGTTTATCTGTTCTCCTCTGGAAGCAAACTTTATTTCTTCCGTTTGCGCAGCAAGCCGGAGTGTAAATATTGGAAGGCAAAGTGTAAAAAGAAGGTACTTCATATTACGGGATGGTGTATTTGTGTTAGAGCGCAACCTTGTAAAATTAACGAACAGAACGCTTTTCAGGCCATTCTCCTTCAAAAACCTGCTGGGCCGGACCGCAAAGCCAAATATCTGAAAAATGCCCGTTTCCATGTGCAGTGAAACGCACTGTGAGCCGCCCTCCTTTTGCAAAAACTGGTACTTCGACGACACCGGCCTGTTCAGGTGCATCTGCCATGCTCGATAACGCGGCTGCCGTTACGCCTGTTCCGCATGCCAGCGTCTCTTCTTCCACTCCTCGTTCGTAAGTGCGAATATGAAGGCCATCCGGGAATTTTTCCACGAGGTTCACATTGATGCCTGCTGCCTTGAACGTATCGGAATAGCGCACGGCGCGCCCTTCCGCTACCATATCTTTTTGATCCAGATGTTCCGTAAATTGTACGTAATGCGGCGACCCGGTATCGAGTACAAACGCATCGTGCTGTCGTTCGATGCTGTTTACGTCTTTCATCTGCAGTTCAACCCATGCAGGCATATGTACATCCTCTGTCGCATTAATGACAGCATCATGAGGACCATCAATGGCAATAAAACGGCAGGTGTTTCCAGCCAGGCCCAAGTGATGGGCAAACGCGGCGATGCAACGACCGCCATTGCCGCACATGGTGCTCTCTCTGCCATCAGCATTGAAATACACCATTTCAAAATCGTATCCCTCTTGTCGCTGGAGCAGGATCAACCCATCGGCGCCAATGCCAAACCGCCGGTCGCACATATGCTCAATCAGTTGGGTGTCAGAACGGGTAATAGTCTGATTCATGCGTTGGTCCAGCATGATAAAGTCGTTTCCGGCGCCTTGATATTTCCAGAATTTCATTTTGTTTGTAGTTTTGGCAAAAGTTTTGCCGGGTCAAAATTGCTGCGCTCCGAGCATGTTATGGGTTTTCATTTTCAAAAAACTTTGTTAAGAATAGTTAAGTATGGTCAGAAATGCCGCATGTGCTGAACTATTTGCGTTTGCTACTGTCCATTTTTTATATTCATAAACTGTTCTTAGTAATGCAAAAGGGCAAAAATGGTTTTAATCAATTTGCAGCAGGTTGAATTTTAGTACTCGGGACATCCCAATTTACAATGCATGTGCTATGAGAAAATATTTGCCTCTTGCTATTGTCTGTGTAGCAAGTTCCATGTTATCAGTGTTGTTATACGCCCAGTTTTTCCAGCCCAGTCGCATCGTCTGGAATGGTGAAGACGGAGAAGCAAAGTATGCCGGACTGGTAGATAAATTGTTAAGTGCTCGCACGAACGGGCAATTTATCTCATCCGCTCCAACCAATTTTACCGAGTCGGCTACCATTGCCACGCCTGCGGTGGTAAATATCCGTGCATTGCTGGAAACCGGCAACAGCATTTGGGGTGGGGGAGCACTCACCGGTTCGTCCGGCTCCGGAGTCATTATGTCCCCTGATGGTTACATCGTCACCAATCACCATGTGGTGGAAAGAAGCAACGACATCAAGGTAACGCTTTCGGATAAACGCACCTACAAAGCCAAACTGGTAGGCTCCGACCCGTCTACAGACATTGCTCTGCTGAAAATTCAGGAGACTCGCCTGCCGTTTCTCGTTTTTGGAAACAGCGATTCCATCCACGTAGGGGAGTGGGTACTGGCCGTTGGCAATCCTTTCAACCTGGAAAGTACAGTCACTGCAGGTATCGTAAGCGCCAAAGGACGCAATATCAATATTCTGGGCGGAGGCGCCAGTATCGAGTCATTTATTCAAACCGATGCTGCCGTGAACCCAGGCAACAGCGGTGGCGCACTGGTAAATACAGCCGGCGAACTGGTAGGAATAAATACGGCAATCATAACAGAATCAGGGAGTTACGAGGGCTATTCCTTTGCTGTCCCATCCAATCTGGTGCAAAAAATCTTGCGCGATTTAAAGGAGTTCGGCAAAGTTCAACGCGCCTATCTTGGCGTGGGCATACAGGACCTCGACAGTGAAACCTCCATGGACATTGGACTTCCAAACGCCGAGGGAGTGCTCGTAAACCGGATCGCCAAAGCAGGCGCGGCTTCGGATGCCGGCCTCGAAGAAGGAGACGTCATCATCGGTTTTAACGGGACGCCGGTGCGCAGCACTTCGGAATTACAGGAGCATGTCGGCCGTTACCGCCCCGGCGATCAGGTAGCGCTGGAATACTGGAGAAAAGGAAGAAAGAATCGCATTTCGCTCACCTTGAAAGATGGCAACAACAATGTTGTGGTCAGCAAAATACAGGGCAACGAACTGGAAGAGGAACTGGGCATGGCTGTGCGCGATCTAACAGCGGAGGAACGCCGAACGATCCGCATCAAGGGAGGCGCCATCGTGACCAGTATCCGCCGGGGAAGCATCGTTTTTGATACCAATATGCAACCCGGATTTGTCATCACCAGTGTCAACGGCGACCGTGTATCGAGTGCAGGAGAGGCTGTAGAAGCCATTAAAAACGCTTACAACAGTCTTACACTGGATGGGTATTATGAAGGCGAGCCGGATTTATATTCTTACAGGTTTAGAAAAAATGAGTGATCCGGCTTTTCAACACATCCATATTTTCGGAGCACCGGGAGCCGGTGTAACAACGCTGGGCAAAACGCTGGCCGCGCATCTAGGATACGCTCACTTTGATACCGATGATTACCACTGGTTTACGGAAGATGCACTTCCATACAAAAGGCGTCGGAATCCTGACCACAGGAGGCAATTGCTGACCCGCGACCTGGATGCGTCCGATCGCTGGGTGCTCAGCGGTTCTTTGTGTGGATGGGGGGATGTATTTATTCCTCGTTTCGATAAAGTCGTGTACTTGTGGTTACCTGCCGAATTGCGCACAAAACGAATCGCCGCACGGGAAACACTGCGTTATGGCACTGCACGAATTACCGACGGCGGCGACTTACATGCCATTTTTGAAAAATTTCAGACCTGGGCAGCCGCCTATGATGAAACGAGCGACAATATTCGTTCACGCAGCAAGGAACTGGAATGGCTTTCGGCGCTTCGTTGCCATACACAACGGATTGAAGCAGATTACACCGTGGAAAGATTGGTGGAAATGGTGACAGGCTTGTAGAAAAAAATCCCCATACTTAGCCGGGCAGTATTTTTTGGGAACAGTGGTTCACCAATACTGATCAGGAATGTTATTACAGGAATTAAAAGGTTTTTTGATGCGCGGAAGTGTGGTAGAACTGGCTGTAGGGGTCATCATAGGTTCCGCATTTGGAAAGATCGTTACTGCACTAGTAGACAAGATATTAATGCCGTTGTTGGGAATATCTCTGGGCGGCGTCAATTTTGAAAGACTGACTTTCTATCTCTGGGGTGTGAATGTGGAATATGGTTCGTTTATTCAGGCCGTATTCGACTTTACCTTGATAGGAGTAGCCTTGTTCTTTTTACTTCGTTTGCTGGGGCGCCACCCTGGCATGAATGCTCCGGCACTTCCCACTCCTACGGAAACCCTGCTCACTGAAATACGCGATTTGCTGAAGGAAAAAACGACTGGAGTTATTCCGAACCAAGGCCCTGACCAAGATGCGGGATAACTCCAGTTTGAAAAATGAAGTTACTTATTCAGAACAACTCCATTTTTCACCTTGAATGCCGAAGCCCTGATTTTCAGCACATTAGCAAAAGGGTCGTCGTTCAACACTAGAAAACTGGCTTCATACCCTTCTTTAATTTTACCGATTTTGCGGCCCGGAAAAATGGCTGCGGGGGTATTCTCGCACAGGGCTCTGATCAGGTATGCGCCGTTTTGTTTCGCCAATGAATTCAGGTAGTTGATTTCGCCGCGAATGGTTCGTTGCGGATCGTCGGAAGCGATGACCAGGTTGGCGCCGCTTTCGAGCAAACGCGACAGCATTTTGCTCTGAAATTCTTTAACGGCAGGGCGGCTCACTGTCGATTGGGCATGCGAAAGCAGGGTAGCAATCGGCGTTCTTTTTTTGACCAGTTTTTTCAGATCGTCGTTGGATATTTCGAATCGTGCGGCGTTTCCAGTTCCATCCCAGTTGTGGCCGGGCAGATTCAAAAATCCGTCCACCCCGATTTTAAGGCCAATGCGAACATCATCAGCCGTTTCAATGCGCGCCCAAACCCGTAAATTGGACTTGTGGGCTTTTTTCACCACTGCTTTGGCTACGTCTTCCGAGAGTCCTTTACTTTCTTTGCCACCATTTACGGCGGCATCGAGCAGGTAAATAACAATCATATCCGGTTTTTGCGCTTCGATTTTTGGCCAGTTGGCGTTCAGGGCATTTTTGTTATCGACAAACCAGTAGGCATTTTCATTGAGTTTACGGCCTTTTTTGATGGCGTCGTATGATTTTGCCCAGTCTGCGGGGTTGGGTACATCCTGTGCAGGGCCTTCAAATTCCAAAAACGGTTCGCCATAGGAGCAGGTGATAGCGCCATTGGTAAAAATAGCATCCGGTGTATTGCTGTGATTAAAAGCGGGCTGTATATCCTTGCGGGATTCCTGGGTGTTATTCAAAACCTGTATGTAAAAAACGCCTTCATCCATATATTGCTTGATCATACTGGGCGCGGATTTTCCGCTAAAAAGACTGGAAGATGCCGCATCGCCCATGGGAGGAACCACCCAATTGCCGGTGAGGTCGATCACAGAGTCCACCTTGGCAGGTGCTTTTTGAGTAAGCAGGCCATTGACTACATACCAGGTGCCAGAAACGAATTCGACACCGGAATACCATTGACCATTGCGATATTCGTAGGTTTTTCCATTGGTTTGAGTATGCGCCAAATGCGCAAACAGGCAAAAAACGAGCGTGGAGAAGAGTATCTTCTTCATAAGGAAAGTTGATTCGCTGAAAGGGAAAGTGAGCAAAGTGGCCATGGGGTACAATTGCGCGGCAAAAGTAGCAGGACTGACGGGCTTACAGAGGGGTTTAACATCGTGTTTAGTACTTATTTGCCTGGCTTTTTGGGTGTATTGGGATCTTCGTAGTCGATTTTTCCACCCCACATGCGCATTTGGCTGAGTATCCACTGTTGTCTGCGCCGTACCTCACTGGAAGGCTGATCTGCCTTGTAAATCAAGGGATTGGGCAATACTGAAGCAAGTAGGGCCGCTTCCTGCCGATTGATATCGCGTGCACTTTTTTTGAAATAATACTGTGCTGCTGCCTCCGCTCCATAAATGCCGTCGCCAAATTCGATGACATTCAGATAGGTCGTCATAATGCGTTCCTTGCTCCAGGCGGTTTCAATCAGAAAGGTGAAATAAACTTCCATGCCTTTACGTAGCCAGGAACGGCTCGGCCACAGGAATACGTTTTTCGCTGTTTGCTGGCTGATGGTGCTGGCGCCTCGTTTGCGTTTGTGCGTTTTGTTGTATTTGTATGCCTTTTCAATGGCTTCAAAATCGAAACCTTCATGTTCCAGAAAATCCTGGTCTTCGGCGCAAACAACGGCCAGTTGCAGGTGGGGCGACAGTTCATTAAGTGGTACCCAATAGTTATCCAGCCGAACATCCCGGTCTGATGCCCATGCCTGCTCCCAGGTTCGCTGAATCATCAGCGGCGTAATGGGTATCGGCAAAAAAGTGTACAGCAAGGTGAGGCCAATCGTGATACCGAAAAACCAAAGTGTAAGCCGAAAAATCAGGCGCCGGAAGTACTTCCCCCATTGCAAATTACCCATTTCGTCTTTCGGAATACCGCGATACCAACTGCGAAGGATACGTTTTATCAAGTTCAATGTCCCTGTTTTTACCGGCAAAATTAACATGCACATTCTTATTTTTCAGAACAGGAGCAACAAAGCCCAAATCATCCTTTACAAACGTGTGTTTTCCAATTATTTTTTGAAAACAAGGTTTAAAAAAATACTTTTGCCCAAATACACTGCCCATGAAATACGAATTGTTGCAAGCACTAATTCCTTTACTGGAAGAATACGAACGCTCTTATCCCCAACAGCAACAACTGCAGCATTTTGCGGTCTGGCTGGCGCGCCAAACGGCCTCTGAAGAACAGATCGGCCATAAAAACAGCCAGGATTCAGGAAATGAAGCCGCAACCATTCAAACGAGAATCCTCTTTTTGAGCCGATATGCGCGTGCCTATGCTAAAAAAGCACTCGAACACTCGCCGCTTGGAAGCATAGACGAATATGCCTATCTCGAACTGGTGGCAAAAACAAACGGACTTACCAAAAGCGATCTCATTTATCGAAACCGGCATGAAAAGCCGACAGGCATGGAGATTATCCGACGTTTGCAGGCAAGTGGCCTGATTGAACAGACAGACGATCCTGATGACAAACGCAGCAAACAATTGCACCTTACAGAAACCGGCCGACAGACGCTGGAAGCGCATGCCGCCCAAATGGATCATGTTGCCTTCCTGCTTAGCGCCAACCTCAATGGGGCGGAAAAATTGCTGCTGCTGCAAATACTGGAAAAACTGGAAATCTTTCATCAGTTGTTGCAGGCAAAAGTAAAAGGTGGCGACTCTTCTGTTTTTGAACTCCCCAAACAGGAGTAATACGCTGAAAATCAATCAATAAAAATGGAACGTGCAATGAGACTTTTTTTTCCGCTCCTGTTGCTTGCCTTTATGCAAACGCCTGGCATGGCGCAATTGCCCAGGGTTGCCTCCGGTACCATCCAACGACTGGAACAATTTCCTTCCAGTCATATATCTGCCCGAAATATTGACATCTGGTTGCCGGATGGATACACACCTTCCAAAAAATATGCGGTGCTGTACATGCACGACGGGCAAATGCTGTTCGATTCCGCGGCCACCTGGAACGGGCAGGAGTGGGGCGTGGATGAAACAATGGGCACGCTGCTTCGGATGCATAAAATCACGAACTGCATCGTGGTGGGCATCTGGAACAACGGCGCCACAAGGCATTCCGATTATTTTCCGCAAAAACCTTTTGAGTTGCTACCCAAGTCCTTGCAAGACAGTCTGTTACACGAAAAAAGGAACGGCCAGAATCCACTTTTTCCCATTCCTGTCCGTTCTGATCTATACCTGAAGTTTCTGGTGACTGAACTCAAACCCTACATCGATTCTCATTTTTCAACCCGAAAAGACCGTAAACATACCTTCGTGGCGGGTTCGAGTATGGGCGGCCTGATTTCTCTGTATGCTATTTGCGAATATCCGGATGTATTTGGCGGGGCGGCTTGCCTGTCAACGCATTGGCCTGGCACATTCACGGTAGAAAACAATCCCGTTCCAGCGGCCTTCGAGCAATACGTAAATACCCATTTGCCTTCGCCTTCCCGGCATCGAATTTACTTTGACTATGGAACAGCGACACTCGATGCCTGGTACGAACCATTTCAGCGCAGGATCGATGCAGTCATGAAACAACACAAATACAAAGGCCGACACTGGACAACCCGTAAATTCGAAGGTGCCGACCATTCCGAAAGAGCCTGGCGCACACGATTGGAGATTCCTTTCGTGTTTTTATTGAAATGATTGGACGGAAAACTAATTTCGCCCTGCTATTGCCATTTTTCGCAAAACAAATCCTCCTTTTTCATGCAGAAACTGTTCATTTTACTTGTTTTCGTGCTCACATCATCCTCGCTTTTCGCCCAAAACAATATTATTCCTCAGCCGGTATCGTTTGTTTACACCCGCAGCCAGCCTTTTAAAATAAACGTTGGCACCACCATTGGCGGCAACAATGCCGAAGCGCAAAAAGCCGCCCGGCAGTTGGCCGATCAGATTTCTCGCGCCACTGGCTACCGTTTTACCGTTCGTAAACAAGGCTCCATTCAACTCAACCTGAATGCCACTCCAAACCCGAAAATCGGCGACGAAGGGTACACGCTGAATGTAAGCAACACAAAAATCCAGATCAATGCCAACAAACCGGCAGGTTTGTTTTACGGGGTTCAAACCCTGTTGCAGTTGCTGCCACCCGAGATTGAAAGTGCAACGGCGGTGGCTGCCAAATGGAGCGTGCCAGCCTGTGAAATTATCGATTACCCTCGTTTCGGCTGGCGTGGTATGATGCTGGATGTAAGCCGCCATTTTTTCCCGAAAGAAGATGTAAAACGCTACATCGACCGGATGGCGCGCTACAAATACAATGTATTTCACTGGCACCTGACCGACGATGAAGGCTGGCGCATTGAAATCAAATCGTTGCCCAAACTCACACAAGTGGGTGCATGTCGTGTACAACGTTACGGGAAATGGGGCCTGCACGATGCTCCTAAAAAAACGGAAGCGCCGACGGACTGCGGTTTTTATACCCAGGATGATATTCGTGAAATTGTAGCCTATGCTGCCGAACGCCACATCCAGATATTGCCTGAAATAGACGTGCCCGGCCACAATTCGGCCGCGGTGGCATCGTACCCGGAATTGTGTTGCACACAGGATTCCAGCATCATGGTCAGCCCGGGCCACCGATTTGCAGAGTGGTACGGTAACGGCCAGTTTAAAATGCTGGTAGACAATACATTGGATCCTTCCAGTGAAAAAGTGTACAGTTTCCTCGACAAGGTGTTTACCGAAGTGGCAGCCTTGTTTCCGTTTCCTTACATACACGCCGGCGGCGATGAGTGCTACCACGGATACTGGGAGCAAGACCCTGACTGTCAGGCGCTTATGCAAAAAGAAGGTTTGAAAACCACCCACGAATTGCAGAGTTATTTCACCAAAAGGGTAGAAAAAATTGTCAAATCCAAAGGCAAAAAACTGATCGGATGGGATGAAATTCTGGAAGGCGGTCTGGCCCCGGAAGCGGCCGTTATGAGTTGGCGCGGACTGGAAGGTGGTATCGAGGCTGCCAAGCAAGGCCATTACGTGGTGATGTCGCCCAATGATTATGTGTACATCGATTTGTTGCAGGGAGACCCTTTGGTTGAGCCGGACCAAACCAGTTATAAAAGTGTACGACTTCAAAAAGCATACACTTTCGAGCCTGTTCCGGAAGAAATAAACCCGACCTATATCCTGGGCGGGCAGGCCAACCTCTGGACGGAAAAAGTGCCCACCATTCGTCAAGCAGAATACATGACCTGGCCACGGGCGTGGGCAACTGCCGATATTTACTGGAGCCCGAAAGGCGAGAAAAACTGGGACAATTTCACGCGCCGCATGGAAAATCACATGCAACGCTTCGATGTTGGAGGTTTCAACTACGCGCGCAGTGCTTTTGATCCAATTGTAACTGGAAGTATGGTGGACGGGAAACTAATGGCCAATGTGACCACAGAAGTTAATGGCCTGGACATTTACTACACCCTGGATGAAACCCTGCCCGATAAATACTCGCACAAGTACACGGGCCCGGTAGAAATCCCGGAAGGCAAAGCCGTTACGTTCAAAGTAGCCACCTACCACAATGGGCAGCCATCGGGTAAAATGATTCCGATTTCAAGAGATGAACTGATGAAGCGGGTGGTGCCGGCTAAAGCGCCGTAGATTCCCGTAGGGTTATTTCCCGCAGATCTGCGGGAAATAACTCTACGGTTTCTTATGATTTTACCAACTTCCCAGCCTTTCGCCAGCCTTTTCCCTGAATATCGTAGATGTAAGTACCTGCTACAAGCGATCGCAAACTGACCTGTTCTGTCTGCTGCCGGAGTGTTACTTCCTGAACCACTTTGCCTTGTAAATCATACACCCTGCAAACGGCTCCAAGCGCCTGTACCCCTTCCGTTTCAATCGTTACCTGATCCACAAAAGGGTTGGGCCAGCACCTGACCTGCACCAATTGACGCGGATCGTTATTTCCTGTCACCGGCAGAACGTTTTTGGAATATACGCCATTGGCATGTGTTCCCGCCACTACCAATCCGTCAGCCGGGCGACTCACCACCGATTCCACTACTACACGACCGATCAGGTCCGGCGCTTCCAGCACCCATTGTGTTCCTGGTTGGCTGTTGGTATGTAAAATGAGCGTGTCGGCGCTGTATAATCCCATGCTCGTTCCACAGAAATATTTTCGTTTACCATCGGGTAAGGGGAGGATGGTCACAGAACGCACAGAAGGCCCGGTGCCGGTGCCACTCACGCTGCTTTCCAGATTTCCGGAAACTTTTTGCCAACTCATACCCGCATCGATGGAATAGAACAGGCTGTAAATTCCATAATTGGAAAACGCTACCAGCACATGGTCTGCATTCAATGGATCCACGGCAATACTCGTAGTGTAGCCCGCACTCACAATTGCCGGATTGGTTAATGGCACCCAGTTAGGGCTTCCGGTATTTGCCTGATCTATACGATACAACTGCCTCCTGCTTGTACCCAGATACACCCTGTGCGTCGGATTGGATTCGGACACTGCAATGGCAGAGAATACATTGGCATTTCCACTGACACTTGCTACCAGGGTGTCCGGGAGTTGCATCCAACCCTGGGAAATGGAATCCCATGCGCCCGTCAAATCGATGCTGCCGAGTGCATTTTGGCGATAAAGCCGTCGATTTACAGGCAAGTACAATACGTTGGCATCATTGGGATCCAGTGCAAATGGATGGATAAACAAATAATCATTCTTATTGGGCCCGATCGGATCGATGCGCCGGAATGCTGAAATATTACCCTGAGCATCCATCACTACTTTAGCGATTCTGCCCTGTTGAATCGAAAGGATGTAAAAAGACTTTCCCGGAGCAATGGCGCCATAGGAACCATCGCCGTTCACAGTTTGCCGCCAGGGCGCCTGTGGGTTTTCACTGTTTACAAAAAAATTGCCATTGTCCTGTAAACCAGTAATGATTGTGCTGTCGCCCGAAGCCTGCGGATCGATAATAATGGTGTAGCACTGGGTAGTGCGATATCCATTGTTGAGAGGTGTCCAGGTTACCTGTGCCGCATTGGCATCGTTGGTTCTGTGTACACCACCGTCGCTCGCACTGAGCAGTACGTTGGGATCAGAAGGCAAGAACAACATATCGTGCTGATCGGGGTGGTGATTTGGGTAAATTTCAAAAAATGGCAGGAAGGTGCCAGGCTTGTATCCACCTATATGCGTGGAATGGTCGGGTGTGGTGAAGCCATCGGTAGAACGGTAAATATTGGTGCCGCCAACAAATACATTATTGGTTCCAGGTTGCACTTTAACAACCAGATCATATCCACCCTGCGCAGCAAAGCGGTCGAACTCCGTACCAATAGCAGGCAGGTTTTCAGACAGGTTTTGCCATTGTCCACCAGCGCCAGAGCCATCGCCGCTGATATAGGTATATTTCCACAGACTGGTCCAGTCTTCACTGTTGATGTACTCATTAAAGTGCCCGTAGCCCGGTGTGGAACCAAGGAAATACACTTCATTTTCGTTGTTCGGATTGATGCCGATTACAAAGCGATCAAATACGAATGGAAAGCCTGCGGCGGTATCCGGATTGATTCTTGTCCAGGGCATGCCAGTCTGAAAACGCCATATTCCACCGGCGCCTCCATCGCTGCTGGTCGTGGCATACACGGTTCCTGTAGAAGACACTGCCACATCGGTTGCATAAGAGTCGGCAGAATTGAGGGCCGTATTCCAGGAAATTCCCCCGTTGGTGCTTTTTAGAATAGCGCCATAAACGGCAGCATACACTTCGTCTTCCACGGCAGCAGGATTGGTGGCTATGCGCCAGCACCCCTGCCATGAATCCGTAAAAGTTTCCAGATTGCCATTATCGGTAGCGCCCAGCGGCGCCCAGGTGAGGCCACCATCGGTGCTTTTGAACGCGCCATCCCCCAGATAGTAAGCGCCTGTAGCGCCCGCACTGTTGCCATATAATTCACCGGTAAGATAATACCAGGTATCGGTATGTCCTGGTCGTGTATCCTGCGCAATACTCACACAACTCTGGTGTGCATTCAGGGGCGTCCTGCGAGTCCAGGTGTTTCCGCCGTCTTCACTGAGCCAGATACCGCCGGAAACGCCACCGGCAAGAATCCTGTTTTCATTGGTTACATCGATGGCCAGTGCACGTGTGCGCCCTCCAACGTTCCAGGGGCCGCGCGATTCCCAATCAGGGCCAGAACGCTCGCTTGTAGCCATGGGTAGTCCCCGGGCAAATAGTCGTTCCTGCAAGGATATACCTTTGGGAATTTCGCCAGTAGCCGGGTCAGCAAGGCGCATATGTTCCCATTCTTCCCTGAGTTCGCGATTTTCTTCCTCTTCACCACCAGGTATGTGCAAAAAAGCCTCAGGCTGTCTGACGCTATGGCTGATAAAAAACAGGCTGACAATCATGCTGGAGAGCATGATAAGGACGGGTAATGTGTTTTTCATACGCTTGATAATTTGGAGGCAAGATAACCAACATGGCTTTACACCAATACACCATTGTTACCTGGAAAAATTCCTTCAGAAAAAAATATTACAAACTATTTGTTGTTTTTAAAAAACAAAATGTTTTACTTTGTCTCGTCAATGAATTTGAAACCACACAACACATTGTTTACCACAAACATTTTTTGACTGTATGGCACGTTTACAACAGGTCCGAAGCCCTTACAATAGCAGCAGGGTGGCTACGACTGGTACGGCCGGGGAGGGGTGGACACAAGAACCCATTCTGTGGAAACTGGTCGTTATTACTGCATTGGCATACCTCCTCTGGAGCGATAAAATTTCGATCGTACTGGGGCCGGTGAGCGATGCAAATGCATCGCATGTTACAGGAGCCGTGAAGGCATCCTTGTTTGGAGGAAGTGTTTTTACGGAGGAAGCGAATAAGAAAATGGAAGCCGTTTATGTAGAACTGAAACCGGGGAGTCTGGATAATACCACATTTGCCATCGATCCGGCATATGCAAAACGCAATGCTTTGGATAAAGAAGAAGTACGCACCCGAATGGAAAAATGCAGCGATTATATAGAGCGATTTGCACCTGTTGCCATGGCCGAAATGCGAAAATATGGCATGCCTGCGAGTATCATTCTGGCACAGGGGCTACTGGAGAGCAACGCGGGAGATAGCCGCTTGTCCAAAAATGCCAATAACCATTTTGGTATCAAATGTTTTTCCAAAACCTGTAAAAAGGGACATTGCACCAATTTCTCCGATGATTCTCACAAGGATTTCTTCGTAAAATATGGCAATGCCTGGAGTAGTTACCGGGCACATTCAGAAATGTTGAAAAAATCCAAACGATATCGGGCTTTGTTCGATCTGGATGCAACAGATTACAAGAACTGGGCAAAAGGACTGGAGAAGTCAGGATATGCAACGGATCGCATGTATGCCGAAAAACTTATGGCGCTGATCTACTCCCTGAATTTGCACCGCTTCGATGGCGTGTAAAAGGGGGAAGAGCAAGGGGCAAGAGACAAGGGGCAAGAGACAAGAGACAAGGGGCAAGAGACAAGGAGCGTTTGGCGTCATTAAGGAACGAAAAATTTGGGATGACTCATCTTGATCCTTGTCTCTTGCTTCTTGCCCATACAGATTTATTCCCAATCAAAAAGAAATGGGTTTATACCTGTACATGTTGTACTTGTATAAACCCATATGCTTTTAAAGCAGGAAAGTGCTTATTGCGATTGGAGCGGGATTTCAGCGCCGGTTGCTGCGCCACTGCCAACACTCAGGGCTGCTACTACGCAGAGTACCAGAAGTACGCCACCCAGTATCCAGGTTGCTTTTTCAACAAAATCGGTAGAACGTGCGGCGCCGAACAGTTGCTGGGCCTGTCCACCGAAATTCGGGTCAATTCCGCCGCCTTTCGAATTCTGGATCAATATTACTGCGATCAAAAGAATACTCACGATGGCAATCAGTACCGCTAAGGTCGATAACATGTCGTCTAATTTTTAAGTTTTTCAATTTCGGCGGCAAAGTAAGCGCTTTTTTCGGGAAACGCCAAACATAAGCGCTCATACATTGCAAGGGCTTTTTCTTTATACCCTTGTTTGGCCAGAAGTCGGGCCAGCGTTTCTGAAATAACATCCTTGTTTTCAGAAACGCTGCGCTCTGCCAGTTGCTGTGCAATGCCTTTTTCAGGGGGTAGGGTAGAGGCTTTGGTAGGCTTGGGTGTCGGGGCCGGTTCTGGTGCAGGCGTCGATGGTTTCTGAAGATCGAGCACAGGTGGTTGAAACTGGCTTACCCACAGATCGAACGGCTCAAATACTTTTTTCACTGTTGGCGACGGAACAACAACGGCTTCAATGACGGGCTCCGGTTCAGGTGCCTGTTCCGGCTCGAGGCTCGATTCTGTTTCCACCAAAGGCGGTTCCGGCTGGATGCTTTGCTCCATTTTGGTTTCTACGGATATTGCCTGGCGCGGCACCGGGCTAAGCGCCTCCAGTTCCTGACGTACGGTTTCGATAGGCTTCAGTTCCAATACTTCTTCTTTTTGAAGCATTTTCTGTGGAACAATCGCTTTGGGGGCCATGTACACAAACAATTGTGTACGGTCGAGGCTGTACATGGCAGCAGCATGAAGCGTTCGGGCGGCTTCCGGATGGTCAATTTTTTTCGCTTTCAGGGCCAGCAGGTAGCGTAGGTTGTGTGCATACGGATACGCCAATGCCAGGGTTTTCAACTCCTCATAGGAGATGTTGCCCAGCAAATCGGGGTCGTTCAGCATGCGAAAAAAGCGATCCTGCGTCATAGAGGCAGCAAAAATAAGGCGTGCAGGTGTTTTTTGATAGGTTTCATAGAGAATTACCAATCGTTAAATGCAGCATTGAAAATATCTTCCAACAACTGATCGCCGATTTGACGAACCAGTTGATCCTGTACGGCCAGCAAATCAGTGGAATTGGAAAATTCGGCAAAGTGGCTGAAATCTTTTTCCCCTGGCCAACTTTTTTTCTCGTCGTTGTTGTTGATAAATCCGATGCGCATTTTGATTTCCAGGCGGTTCAATGAAACCTGCTCTCCCGGCTTTGGCGCCACAGGCACCACCCTGAAATCGGTGATTTTACCCGTAAATTCCACGTCCGCATTGTCTGTAAGCAATTTCAAACGGGTTTCAGAGCGCACTTTATCTTTCAATCTTTCCCCGAAATCGAGCCCCAGGGTAGGGGGCGCGTTGGTGGCAATGGTTTCAAAGTTTCGAACATAAAAAGTATTTACTTCCGGCGGGATGGAAATCCCTTTGAATGAGTAACAACCACTCATCATCAAGACCAGTGCAGGAATCAGGAAGCGAAAAAGCATAATGTAGTTTTTACTGAAAACGAAGCAAAAGTTGCTTTTGATGCTTTCAAATGTATTTACTCCCATTCGATGGTGGCCGGCGGTTTGGTAGAAATGTCGAATACCACCCGATTGACCCCTTTCACATGATTGATAATTTCACTGCTCACTTCGGCCAAAAACTCGTGTGGCAAGCGGCTCCATTCTGCCGTCATGCCATCGGTGGAACTGACGGCACGTAGTGCAATTGTTTTTTCGTAAGTACGTTCATCGCCCATCACACCGACAGAATGTATGGGCAGCAAAATAGCGCCCGCCTGCCATACTTCCTCATACAAACCGTGTTCGCGCAGTTTGTTGATAAAAATGGCGTCGGCTTCCTGCAAAAGATGCACTTTATCAGGGGTGATGTCGCCCAGAATACGGATGCCAAGGCCCGGGCCCGGGAAGGGATGCCGGTTCAAAATCGCCGCTGGCACTTCCAGTTCCTTGCCCACCCGACGCACCTCGTCTTTAAACAGCATACGCAACGGCTCCACGATCTTCAATTTCAGTTTTTCCGGCAAACCTCCCACATTGTGGTGGCTTTTGATCGTCACAGAAGGGCCGTGTACGCTGATCGATTCTATCACATCCGGATAAATAGTGCCTTGACCGAGCCAGGCTGCTTCCGGGTGCGCGTTGGATTCTTCTTCAAAAATATCGATGAACAACTTGCCGATAATCTTGCGTTTTTTCTCAGGATCGGATTCTCCGGCCAGCGCATCCCAGAATCGCTGCTGCGCATCGACGCCTTCAATATTGAGGCCCATTCCTTTGTAGGATTCCAGCACTTGTTCGAATTCCCCTTTTCGCAGCAGGCCATTATCCACGAAAAAACAAAACAACTGATTGCCAATGGCCCTGTGCAACAAAGTAGCGGCCACCGTAGAATCGACGCCTCCCGACAATGCCATGATAACTTTTTCTTCTCCCACCTGCTCACGCAAATGCGCCACCGTTTCATCTACAAAATGAGCCGGCGTCCATTCGCTCACGCAACCGCAGATATCCAGCACAAAGTTTTTCAGGATTTCAAAACCCTCCAGGCTATGGTACACTTCCGGGTGAAACTGTATGCCGTAAACAGGGTATTTAAAACGGTCGGATTTGGATCGGAAAGCAGCGTACGGAATGGTATCTGAATTGCCCAACACTTCAAAACCCTCGGGCAAGCGCAGGATCGTATCACTATGGCTCATCCATACTTGTGAACGTTTGGAAATACCCGCAAAAAACGGATCGGAAGGCGCATGGTGCTGGAGCATCACCTTGCCGTATTCCCGCTTTTCGGAACGCCCTACCTCTCCACCGTAATAATCCGAAATAAGTTGTGCGCCGTAGCAAATACCCAGCACAGGTTTGTCGCCTGCAATCCGGTCGAGATCGATACGCAAGGCATCGGGCTGGCGAACGGAAAAGGGGCTGCCCGACAATATAACGCCCTGAATATCAGGCGTCAGTTCAGGAATTTTATGATAAGGAACAATTTCGCAGTAAACGTTCATTTCCCGTATTCTGCGGGCGATGAGTTGGGTAAATTGCGATCCGAAATCTAGAATAAGGATTTTTTGCATGAAATATGTATTTGTCTGCGCCGGATCAATCGGTTTCATCTCTTCATAAAACCATCATCCGTTGAAAACGCAAAGTTAGATAAACCCGCGCTCCTAACACGCATTGCCTTCAATTTGTATCTTTACGCCCGTGGTTATAAGCCTCGGAAACAAGCAACATGGCAACGATCAGCGATATTATTGGCAATACCCCCCTGGTAGAAATTAAAAATGCTATCCATAAACCAGGCGTTCAGGTATTTGGAAAACTGGAAGGGCAAAACCCCGGAGGTTCTGTGAAAGACCGGGCTGCATACGGCATGATACAAGGCGCCATGGAGCGCGGAGAATTGAAACCAGGCATGAAACTGGTAGAAGCCACCAGCGGCAATACCGGAATCGCATTGGCGATGATCGCGCGCATGTTTGGCGTCGATATCACGCTCATCATGCCGGACAATTCCACCGAAGAAAGGGTACAAACGATGGAAGCCTACGGCGCAGAGGTATTGCTGACACCTGCTGCACTTACCATCGAACACTCCAGGGAACTGGCAGAACAAATGGCCGAAACAGGTGAATATTTGTTGCTGAACCAGTTTGCCAACCCCGACAACTGGGGCGCACATTACCGCACGACCGGCCCGGAAATATGGCGCGATACCGCAGGAAAAATCACGCACTTCGTATCGTCGATGGGCACAACCGGTACCATCATGGGCGTTTCACGGTATTTAAAAGAACAAAACCCGCAAATAGAAATTGTGGGTGTGCAACCCACTGATGGCTCCAACATACCGGGCATTCGCCGATGGTCGCCAGCCTATTTGCCCAGGATATTTGAACCGGAAAGGGTAGATCGCGTCATTGATGTTTCGCTGGACGAGGCAACCGCTATGATGCGCGATCTGGCGCGTAAGGATGCTGTTTTTGCAGGAGTAAGCAGTGGAGGCGCGGTTGCAGCCGCAGGAAAACTGATTCAAACACTGGAAGAAGGTATTGTAGTTTGTATCATCTGCGATCGGGGCGACAGGTATTTGTCATCAGGTGTTTTTGGAAAATAAAAATAGTAATTTCCAAAATCCTCCAAAATCCTGACTTCTTCTAAGTATGGGTTCGTACATTTGCTTGCCCTCCCAGCAAATCACGTACAATCAACTACTTCCAACCCATGTATCGTCTTCTTGCAGGGTGCCTTTTTCTATTGCTTGGTTTTCAAACGAACACAGCCGTTGCACAATGTCCCATCACTGTTTCAGCGGGTGCTGATATTGTTCGATGCAGTTCTCCCGGTACAGCCCAACTTTCGGGCAGTATTACAGGCAACTACCTGAGTTTTTCGTGGTCGCCCACCGCAGGCATGACGGGTGCGAATACCCTGACTCCAACAGTAAATCCCACCACTACTACCAATTATATTTTAACGGCAACTGCGCTGGATGCGTCCACCAACTTGATTGCCAATGGTGATTTTGAATCCGGAACCGCAGGCTTTACAAGCGATTACCTCCTTAATCCCGGCGATTTATGGCCTGAGGGGGTGTATGATGTACTGACCAACCCGAATGCTGCACACCCCAATTTCCCGGGCTGTACGGATCATACTACAGGTTCTGGAAATATGATGGCTGTAAATGGCTCCGGTACTGCCGGTGTGGACGTATGGTGTCAGACAGTGACGGTGTCACCCAACACGCAATACGTTTTTACGGCATGGGCAACTGCACTGGTACCCGCATCGCCTGCGCGACTTCAGTTTTCCATCAATGGCACAACAATCGGCTCCATTTTCAACCTTTCCAGTACTACCTGCAACTGGCAAAATTTTTATGCGGTATGGAATAGCGGCGCATCCACTTCTGCCACGATTTGCATTGTGAACCAGAATACGGCGCCCAGCGGGAACGACTTTGCGCTGGATGACATCGTCTTTTCTCCAACCTGCAGGGTGTCTGATACGGTCAGGGTGGAAGTGATCAATCTGAAAGCAATGGCTGCTGCTGCGATTGTCACCTTGCCTTGCCAGGGAGCCTCCGCAACACTAAGCGGAACAGGATCGAGTGTAGGCCCCGGAATAATGTACCAGTGGACAACCCCGGATGGTAACATTGTCAGCGGCGCCAATACGCTCAATCCTGTTGTCAACAGTCCGGGCTCCTATACACTTCGGGTGTGGTATGAAACAGCAAGCGGCGTTATTTGCGAAAAATTTACAACGGTCAACGTTTTTTATAATACAAACCCTCTAACAGCCATCATCGTTCCCCCGCAACAATTGGGTTGTGGTGCAGCCACTGTTACATTGGTGGGCAATGCAACACCCAGTGTTGTAAACGTACAATATCAGTGGTCACTGGTCACTACCGGACATATTGTGGGGAGTACCACCAACAAAAATTGTGTTGTCAACCAGCCCGGACTATATCAGTTAATAGTCACCAATACCGTTACTGGTTGCACTTCTACAGCACAAATGCCTGTTACGGCCGATTCGGCGCTCCCGGTAGCCAATGCTTCTTCAGACACCATTAATTGTATTCAATCAACCGCGGTATTGTCGGGCGCCGGCTCAAGCGTAGGTCCAGGAATTACCTATGCCTGGACTACACCAAACGGTTCGATTGTGTCATCCCCGAATAGTATCAGTTCGGAGGCAGGCACGCCTGGCACCTATATTCTTGCAGTTACCAATCTGGCAAACGGATGTGTCGTAAAAGATACTGTAGTGGTTATATCAAATAAGGTGTTGCCTTATGCATCGATCGATGTTCCACCAGCCATAGATTGCGACTCCGACACAGTACCCCTGTTTGTGCATCTGTCGCCACCACCTTTTGTATTACTGGTCTGGACGGCTTCCAATGGAGGGCATATCGCATCCGGGGAATACACGCCCATGCCACAGGTGACCTCTCCTGGCACATATGTGCTGTACACGACCGACCCGATCAATGGTTGTGTAAGCGTGGACTCCACCACTGTTATTACCAACTTTACACCGCCGCTTGCGGCCACCTTACCCCCCGATTCGCTCACTTGCCAGCAAACATCCGTTATTCTCTCCGGCACAGGTTCTTCAACAGGTTTTAATTACGGGTATCAGTGGGAAGCCGCTCCTGGCGGGCATATTGTTCAAAATGATCAAACCCTTAATCCTGAGGTCAATGCACCCGGTTTGTACACACTCACGGTACTGAATTACCTCAATGGTTGTACCGCTACAGCCGATGTACTGGTCATGGCCGACACCAATGCAGTTACGGCGGTGGCCAACGTGACTGATACCCTGGATTGTTCTACGCTTTCCACTTTGCTAAATTCAGATGGATCCTCCACCGGCGCGAATTTTACGTATGTATGGACAACTACTGGCGGTAATTTCCTCCAGGGCGCTGATACGCCAACGCCCCTGGTATCTGCCCCGGGTGTATATGAACTTACCATGACCAATACTGGAAATGGCTGTTCCGCAACCAGTTCTGTCACCGTTTTACAAGATATCGAAGCGCCACAGGTGCAAATTGCTCCTGTCAATGAACTTACCTGCGCTATTCCAACCCAAACCGTAACATCCAGCCCGCTTCAGCCCTCCACAACCTACTCATACACATGGTCGAGCGCAAGCGGCAATGGTATTTCTTCGCCCGTTCATGCGCCTTCGATCACTGTCAATGCGGCTGGTACATATCAGTTGCTGGTTTCAGACAGCAGGAATGGCTGCACGGCAGTTTTTGACGCCAATGTGTCGCAGGAGGCTGGTGTACCTGTTGTAAATGCACTTTCAACAGGGCCCTTGACTTGTACGCAAACTACCCGTGCCTTGAGTTCTACAGGGTCCTCCGTCGGCAATGAGTATATATATTCCTGGACAGCACTCGATGGTGGCCATATCAGCATGGGCGAAACAACCGCATCGCCTGTTGTAGATGAGCCCGGACAATACATGCTGCAGATCCTCAACCAGGATAACGGTTGTATTGGCTTTGACACGGTTGCAGTTATTGAAAATATACAGGCTCCCGCGGTGGAAGCAGGTCCAGGGGGTGAACTTACCTGTGCAAACACACTCATTGACCTGATAGGCAACGAAAATCTGCCGGCGGCGAACAGAATGTTTCAGTGGTCTACCGTAGATGGTCATTTTGCCGTTTCTCCCAACGGAGCAACAAGCATTTGCGATGAGCCCGGTGTATATTATTTCCAGGTAGTCGATACTGATAATGGCTGCACGTCTCTGGATTCGCTTCTTGTCACACAAAATAAGCAGGCGCCTGCCGTCAATGTTGCTCCTCCATTCCCGCTGACTTGCGCTGTAACTACTGTAAATCTCCATGTAACAGCATCTGGCAGCACGGCAATGACACCCTTGTTTTTGTGGCATACTTCCGGCGGAAACATTGTTTCAGGCGATTCAACAGCACAACCGCTAATCAGTGCTCCAGGTCAATACGGGCTTACCGTCACTGATCCTGCCAATGGTTGTACCACAACAGGAGGCGCAATCGTTTTTCAAAACACCACGCCACCGCCCATCGATATTTTACCTGCCAGTGTTATCACCTGTTCCAGCCCAAGCCAGTCATTGCAAGGGCAAAACACTGCAAGCGGTGGCAGTTTTTCTTATTCCTGGATGGCTTCCGGCGGCGGTCATATCAGCACCGGCGACACCACACTTACCCCATTGATTGACGCTCCAGGCATGTACCATATGCTGGCCACCAATCTTGTTAATGGGTGCCATGCAACGGACTCCGTCCAGGTTCAGTCAAATACCACTTTGCCTGTAGTGGATGCAGGCATGCCGGATACCCTGACCTGCCTTTCCAACTCTTTGACAATCAATGGTGTTGCCAGTGGACAAGCAATACTAACGTACCAGTGGTCAGTTGGAAATGCCGGACATATTCAATCCGGAAACAATACGCCAAACCCGGTCATTGATCTGCCAGGCATATATATTCTTTCCGTTGTTGATCAGGCAAATGGTTGTTTGGCCAAAGATTCCGTACAAATTTTTCAGGATGCCAATATACCGATGGCAGAGGCGGGCCAAAGTGCATTGCTCACTTGTCAGACTACCCAAACCGTTTTGCAGGGTAGCGCCAGTACCGGCAGCCAATACTCCTATCAATGGTCTACCACTGATGGCTCCATTTTTAGCGGCGCTACCACCTTGCAACCCACAGTAATTGCGCCGGGTATGTACATTTTGGCTGTAAAAGACAATTCTAATGGCTGCCAGCGCAGGGATTCCGTTCAGGTAAATGAAAACCTGACACAACCTGCATTGACCATTGCCACACCCGGTCTACTCACTTGTACAAGTGTGCAGGTACAGTTGTCGGCCCAAACACCCATTTCTGGTGGCACGTTCGCATGGACTACCCCGGATGGCAATTTCCTTTCCGGAAATACATCGGCTACTCCTGTTGTAAATATGCCGGGTACCTACATTACAACGCTTACCGATCCTTTCAACGGGTGTTCCAGCATCGACTCAACGACGGTGGGAAGCAATACTCAAACACCCGTGTTATCCATTCAAACGCCGCCGATACTTACCTGCGCTTTCCCGACAAGAACACTGAATGGAATAGTAAGTCAGCCCACAGGCAACTTTGCAGTACACTGGACTACAACAGGTGGAACAATTGATAATGGAATAAACACCCTGCAACCCGTTGTTTCCAATCCGGGCACCTATCAAATGAATGTACTGGATCAAACCAATGGGTGCAATGCATTTGTAAGCGTACTTGTTACTGAAAACATGACGCCTCCGGCAGCAGTAGCGACAGCCTCCATGCCGATCACCTGCGACAACCCGGTTATTACACTTAGTTCAGCCGGCTCTGCTTCCGGTTCCCAGATCACGTATTTGTGGGCCGGACCCGACATTGATAATGGCGCGACAACAGCCAGTCCGCAAGTATCCGGAGCCGGCAATTATACGATTACGGTTACCGACTTGAGCAATGGATGTACTGCTATGGCAACTACACTTGTAAGTGCCAACACCACGCCACCTACTATTGTCCTTGCGCAGCCTGATTTGTTGACCTGCACAAGACAACAGGTGTCTATTCAAACAACTGGTTCCAGCCAGGGAGCCAGTTATCAGGCATCCTGGAGTACGACTTCCAACGGACATTTTGTGTCGGGGCAAAACTCCTGGACACCCATCATTGACGAACCTGCAACTTATACATTTACCCTGGAAAATATTGCAAATGGCTGTATATCAACACAATCGGTGGTAGTATCGGAAAACACCACCATTCCTGGTGCCGCTGTAGCACCTGCGCCGCCGCTTCATTGCAACCGCACACAGATTTCATTGGCGGGTTCCAGCAATGTTGCGAACGCCGCTTTCTCATGGAATACGGTCGACGGTGTGATTGCTTCCGGATCTGGTAGTGCCGCGCCGGTAGTTGTTGCGCCAGGCACTTATCGGGTTACCGTTACCAATCCCTTGAATGGCTGTACTGCTATTGCTCAAACCACCGTAAGCGAAGTACAAGCGCCTGATTTTCTGCCCGTTGTGTTCCAGCCTGATTGCCATTTGCCTACAGGAGCCATCGATTTTGGCCCTGTGACAGGCGGTTTAGCGCCCTATCGTTTTTCGCTGGATGGCGGCCAGAATTACGCTTCCGCCAATTCTTTCGAAGCCTTGTCCCCGGGTGTATACGAATTGATCGTTCAGGATGATTACGGGTGTACCGCCGTGGAAACCCGCGAAATCATAGCGCCTTTCCAGCCCAGCGTTGCACTCGAAGCCTTGAATGTACTCTTACTGGGCGATTCAGTATCACTGCAACCTGTTTTGAACCTTCCAGCGAATAATATTGCTTCCTGGGAGTGGTCGCCTTCGACCGGGCTGTCGTGTGCAGATTGCCCCGAGCCTTTTGCCCGGCCGCTGTCAAACACTGCTTACACACTGATTATCAAAGACTTGAACGGATGTGTCGCCCAGGCCAGTACTTTGCTTCGTGTCAACACCAACCGCGTTTTATTCCCGCCCAATGTCATTTCACCGGATGGCGACGGTAAAAACGACTTTTTCAACCTGTTTGGCAAAGGCGTGCAGGATGTGCGCTGGCTACGCATTTACGATCGCTGGGGCAACCAGTTGTATGATGTAGAGCATCTGCCAATCAATGATGAAATGCAAGGCTGGAACGGCTCTTTCAGAGGGCAAGCCGTCAATCCGGGCGTGTTCGTTTGGCAGGCCCAGGTCACGTTTATCGATGGAGTGACCGAATTGTTCTCGGGAGACGTGACAGTGGTGCGATGAAGACACAAAAATCTGGCACTAAAATCAATGCGAACGCCTTTATTTTAAGACCTTCGCCCGACAGCCATCGATGCTGTTCAACTAAATCAATACAAGCATGCCCAAAAAGAGTGGAACCGGCATCATCATCGGTCGATTTCAGGTTTTTGAACTGAATAAAGTACACACCAGGCTTATTTCTTCAGTGTTACAGAAACATGCAAAAGTGGTATTGTTTCTGGGCTCAAACCCTGCTCCCGGCCTTCACAATCCGCTGGACTATGAATTGCGTCGCCTGTTATTTGAAGAGAAATACAACGATAAAATACGGATCGAGGAAATGCCTGATTTACCGGATGACCGTATCTGGAGTCAGGAACTGGATCGTCGCATACTGGAAGTGCGACCGGAGGGGAATGTGACTCTTTACGGAACCCAGGATAATTTTATTGATCGGTATTCCGGAAATTATGCCACAGTAGCGCTGGAAGCCAATGAAGACGATTTTCCGGAAGAGCCTGAATTATCGGCAATCGGCAACCTGAAAGACTTCCTTGCAGGTATGATTTATGCCAATATTCGCCGCTTTCCAACGGTTTATCCAACGGTTGATATCGCTGTATTTCGCCGAGAGTACACACAGGTATTGCTGGCACGCAAATCCAATGAAACGCGATACCGTTTTCCGGGCGGATTTACAGACCCCGGCGACCCCAGTTATGAAGATGCAGTTTTGCGCGAACTGGGTGAGGAATGCGGTGAATTCACAATTGATGAACTTACCTACCTGGGCTCTACCAAAATCGACGACTGGCGATACTACGATGCCTTTGACAGCATCATGACGCATCTGTATGCTTGTACGCTCATCGAAGGTAAACCTTCGCCCAGCGATGATATTGCAGAGGTACAATGGTTTGATGTCGAACGACTTACAGAAGATGTATTTGTCTCCGAGCATCGACCTTTGTTTGCGATATTAATGGAATACCTTCAGGAAATGGGTGAAGAAGAAGATGATGATTAACATTTTCTCCTTCCCATGAAACGGCCATTACAAGGCAGGAAACTTCGTATTTTCAAATTTTTCGATATGCTTTTATCCCATCGCATCCTCCAAATGCCGGTATTTCTGTTGCTCATCCTGGGTGTTGCAACGGTACGGGCGCAGGAAACACTTCCCTTGAACGACCTGGGCTTCTGGAAAGCCGGAGAAGGTAAAAACTGGCGCGTTGCTTCTGATGCCACAGTGGATCTAAATCGCCACGACCGCATGAATGAGGCCGCCGGTACGGGCGTGCTGGTGAATATTCCCGACGACAAAAACAGGTCTAATCTCTTGTCTGTCAATGAATACGGAGATGTGGATGTCTCTTTTGATTTTATGATGGCCGTGCATTCCAATTCGGGTTTTTACCTGCAAGGACGTTATGAGGTGCAATTAATGGATAGTTGGGGTGTACAAAAACCGACTTTCGCAGATTGTGGAGGCATTTTTGCCCGCAGGCGCTGGAACCCACAGGAACAATTGTTCGACGGCGTTCCTCCGCGTGTCAATGCCTGCCTGGCTCCCGGGCTTTGGCAACACATGGAAATCAGTTTTCAGGCGCCCCGCTTCGATGCATCCGGAAAAAAAACAGAAAATGCCAAACTGCTAAAAGTGGTGCTGAATGGCGCTGTATTGCATGAAAACCTCGAATTGACAGGCCCGACCGGCGGCCCGATTTCCGAGCAGGAGGCTGCCACCGGCCCGTTTATGATTCAGGGCGATCACGGCCCGGTAGCATTTCGCAATTTCCAGATAAAATCCAAGCAAGGCGCACAAGTTACCGGCGGACCGTTTTCCTACCAGGTGATTTATGGCGCCTTCCGCAACGTCTCGGAATTTGCCGGTAAAAAAGCCGACCTGGAAGGTAAAACACCACAACTTACCTGGGAAGTAGCAAAAAAAGAAGACGAATACGCCATCATCTTTAAAGGAAATATTGCTGTTCCGGAGGCCGGGAAATACCGCATTACACTCCAAAATTCTGGCCGCGCTTTGCTGTCGATCAATGGCAATGAAGTGTTTCCTTTCAAATGGACGTTTACAACGGATCAACGCAGTGCAGAAGTCGATTTGCCTGCTGGCACTGCTGCGCTTGAACTTACTGTTGCCAAAATGGATGGTTGGATGTCGCCATACATCGGCCTATGGGTCGAAGGGCCGGGCTCGCGCCCTGCTTCGCTGCACTCTTTTAGTTCTACGCTCGCGCAAACCCCCTCAGATCCGATCGGCCTGAAAGCCGACAAACCCGTTGTGTTCCGATCGTTTATGGATGTGACGCTGCCGCGTTTTCCGAATGCAACAGAATACCAAAACAAGCCAAATTTTTTCCCTGAAACCGGGAAGAAACGAATCGTGCATGCCGTACAGGTCGGCGACCCGACACATCTACATTACACATTCGACCTCGACAACGGGGCAGTAGCGCAGGTCTGGAAAGGTGGCTTTTTGAATACTTCACCTATGTGGGACAACAGGGGCGATGGCTCTTCCCAGCCACAAGGCGCCGTGCTGGCTCTTGACGATGTTTCAATGATTGTATCCAAAGCAAATATGTTCGAATGGAAGCCGTCCATTACAGAGCCGATCGAACAATACCGCCCGCATGGTTATGATCTGGATGATAAAGGAACGCCCGTGTTTCGTTATCAACGCCTGGGTATGGAGGTGGAAGATCACCTGGAAGTTGCCGACGGTAAAACCCTGTCGAGAAACCTGAAAATTGCCAATATTCCCTCCGATAATGATTTTATATGCCGCATTGCTTTCGGCAGCAAAATTGACCGCGTTGAAAACAACACCTGGGCGATCGACGGCAAACGATACTATATTCAGTTGGAGGAAGGCGCACAGCCGCAGGTTGCCCGTTCCGGAGATTTGTCTGTCCTTTATGTGCCCGTTTCGTCCGGTGTTTCATACCGCCTGATGTGGTAATTTCTTTTCCATGTTCAAATCCAGTTTCATACATTTTATGAAATATTCTCTTTTCACACTGGTTTGTTTATTTGCCCTGCAAACGTTGATGGCGCAACCAATACTGCCAACGGAAGACACCTACTTTAAAATCATCAAGGTGCCCATTCCGGAAGGTGTTATTCTGGAAGCGGGTGGCGTTTGCACCATGCCCAACGGCAGCATCGCCGTCAGCACCCGCCGGGGCGAAGTCTGGATCATTGAAAATCCGGCATCCGTGCATCCAAATTACCGCCTGTTTGCTTCTGGTCTGCATGAAATACTTGGTCTGGCCTGCAAAAACGGCGAGTTGTATTGCGCACAGCGTGGCGAATTGACCAAACTTGTCGACCGCAACGGCGATGGAGAAGCCGACCGCTATGAAACAGTATATGCGTGGCCTATTTCGGGCCACTACCATGAATACAGTTTTGGCCCGAAACTGGCCGCCGATGGCTCCTTTTGGGTCACCGGAAATGTCAGTTTTGGCAGTTCCGACTGGTGGGCGGGCAAGTCAATAGTGCCGTGGCGCGGCTGGACCATGAAAATAAGCGAAGATGGCCACATGGAGCCATTTGCAGCAGGTATGCGTTCCCCATGCGGAATCGGTTCGGTAGACGGCGAGTTTTTCTACGGCGACAACCAGGGCGACTGGATGGGCTCCGGGTTTGTGAGCCATATCGAACGCGGTGATTTTGCAGGGCACCCGGCCTCTCTTGCATGGGCTGATCGACCAGAATCGCCTGTAAAAATGCGTAAAGAGTTGGTTTACAAGCAAATAGACCCGCGCGATGATCCCAACGTAAAACCCGAATACATCAAAGACGAGCCCGTGACGACTATTTATGACATGGAGCATCGGATGTATCCCGATAAACAAGTTAAAGCGCCTGCTGTATGGTTGCCCCACGGTATTCTGGGTGTTTCTACGTCCGAAATCATAAGCGATGAAACCGGTGGCGCTTTTGGCCCCTTTGCAGGCCAGTTGCTGGTAGGCGATCAGGGTATGTCAAAAATTGCCAGGGTTTTTCTGGAAAAAGTAAAAGGCGAATACCAGGGTGCATCCTTTGATTTTCGGAGCGGGTTCCGTTCAGGCGTGCTTCGCATGAGTTGGGGCGCCGATCATACCCTGTATGTAGGTGGTACCAACCGGGGCTGGGGGAGCACAGGCAAGGAAGCCTACGCACTCGAACGCCTGGTGTGGACGGGACAATTGCCATTTGAAATGAAGGCTGTTCGGGCTATGCCGGACGGCTTCGAAATCGAATTTACCCAACCTGTCGACAAGGCAAGCGCCGAAAAGACAACGAATTATACCGTGACCAGTTACTCTTACAAATACCATCCTGTCTACGGCAGTCCTATCGTAGGATTTGAGGAAAACGCTGTACGGGGCGCCAAACTCAGCGCAGACGGCATGAAAGTCCGCATCGTTATAGACGGATTGAGAGCAGGGTATATTCACGACATCAAACCGGAAGGCGTTCGCTCCGCGGCAGAAAAACTTCCCTTGCTACATGGAGCGGCCTATTATACGCTGAATGCTATTCCGGAAGGCCCCAAGGCAGATTTCCCACTGACAGCGGCTCCGTCCAAACCCAAAAACAAAGCCGTTGTAAACGACCCGGGCGCCGCTGCAAACTCGCCCGACAAGCAAATGAAAGAGGCACGACCATCTACTGAGGGAGAAGCGAAAAAAGCACAGAAATCAGCCGCTCCCAAGCAACAGGTGGTTACGGAAAAAGAAGCGCTCGCCTTGCTCACCAAACACACCTGCACCGCCTGCCACAAAATCAGTGAAAGATCCGTCGGACCCGCCTATACAGAAGTTGCCAAAAGGAAATACACCACAGCACAAATTGTGTCGCTGGTGCACAGCCCCAAACCCGAGCACTGGCCCGATTACACGCCCATGGCGCCGATGGCACATGTTCCGAAAAAGGACATCGAAAAAATAGCCATCTGGATCAATTCGCTCCGAAAATAAAAAAGTAGCCCCGGCACGTTTGCCGGGGCGTTCACCATACCAAACTTTCTGTGAAGTGTGGCCATGCCTGAGTGGTGTGGCTACACTTTTTAATAACAGATAATCAATGCTTTATGATTGATTTTGAGGCAGTTTGCCCTGTCGAAAAACGAATTTGAAGCAAGTACAATCCGGGCGGGACGGTTTCTGACAATTTGATTTCATACTTGCCTTCCTGAAATGGATGTATCGCTGCTTCCATCATTTTGCCCTGCATATCCTGTATGGTAATTTTTTGCACGTCTGGATGCGTATTTGCAAGTTCAACTTGAAAAACACTCATTCCAGGATTAGGCGAAACCCTGATTTCCGGTATTTCTGTCATCGGGTCATGAGTAGCGGACACCTCTTCAGGTGGTCCGCCTTCGGTGATTCGATAGATTCGATCAGCAGCCAGCGCGCCGAAAAACTGTGTAAGACCAGAGGGCCAGGAAATTTCAACAGAATCGATATTTAAAGCATCTTTCAGGCCGAAATGCTGGCGTAAATCGCTTTGTGTCTGAAATGAATTATGGGCCAATACTTCCCTGAGTTGCCAAACGGACTGACCATTAAGCGTCGATTTTACCCGGATTCTGGCGCCGATGGCAGAACGGTTACTGTTTACACCGTTGAGTTTAAATGCGATCCAGTGCCGACCAGCAGCCAGGTTGTCGTTGCGAAACAGGGCCCGCCCGCCCAACGGCCCGTTGGTGGCCATGTCGAGGTCGCCGTCGTTGTCGTAATCTGCCAGACCGATACCACAAACCGTGGTGTCGGCACTACCTGCCAGTTGGGCAGCCAGAAAGCCGCCGTTTCCATTGTTTCTGTACAAAGTAATATTAGGCGTACCATCAGTAGCAATCAGAACATCGAGATCCCCATCGTTGTCTACATCGCCCCATACATTTGAGAGATAAGCATTGGCACTTTGTGTAAATGGCATGGATGTGGGAGTGAGCGTCCCGCTTTCATTTTTCCAGAACCTGGAAACAACGCCAACGTAATTGGTTAGAAATCCATCCATATCTCCGTCGTTGTCATAATCGATAAAATTGTATACCTGGCCGTTCTCCATCAGGTTGAAAGGGGCATCCGTCAGGCGCTGCAAGGAAAAAGTACCTGTTTCTTTCAAGAGGTTTTTATACCGATAATCAGGCCCCAATCCATTGCCCGGGCCTGCGCCGATAAAAAGGTCCAGGTCGCCGTCCAGGTCGTAATCTGTCCAGGTCGGGACGGTGTACGGGTCGTTCATATCCGTAAATTCATAATCGCTTTGTGCGGTAAAAACGCCTGGACTGGTTTGGAGATAAAATTTGCAGGGAAATGGGCCAGTAGCATGAAACCCTTCCGCGTGCACGAACAGCAAATCGAGCCAGCCGTTGTTGTCTACATCCGCAAGTGCACAATCCCAGGCAGCAAATCCAGTTAGTTCAGGTACATCGGCCGTTGATACCATAAATGAAGCATTACCATTGTTGAGGTGCATGGCCGAACTGCTGCTGGCTGTGATACAATCGATTGCCCCGTCGTTGTTTATGTCGCCCCAACTGGAACCGGCAGCGCCCTGGCCGCCCTGTGCGCCCGCCACGCTCACGAGTTGTGTGAATTGCCCGTTGCCATCATTGTGAAACAAAAATCGCTGGCTCATGAACAAATCAGGCAGGTTGTCGTCGTCCAGGTCTATCCAGGCAAGACCCTTGTAGGGCGCAGGCGTATTGGAAAAGGTAACAACGGGATTGGACGTATCCGTGATTCGGGAAAAAACGGGCTGTTGAGCCTGCACATCAACACAAAGGAGGATTTGCAGCAAAGGGAGAAGTCGTTTCATGTGTTGCTATTTGTTTGCGAGAAAATAAATGCAAACTATCCCCCGAAGTAGCAAAAAACAGGTAAATCCGATAAACCTTACCATTAATGATCCGACGCAACCATGTATTTGAATCCAACAGGCGGTATTTTTGACCTGAATAAAATTGCTATGAAAACATGCAGGAACCATCCTTCAGTGCCTGGACCGTCGTTTTTATAATCAGCGCAGCACAAGGCTTGCTGCTGGCACTGGTATTCGGCTTTTCCCGATACAAACCCAATCGTTTGCTGGCGGTTATTTTGCTGCTATTTGCGCTCACTATGACCGAATACGTGTTGTTCTGGACGGGGTATATGAAAAAATTTATCCATTGGAGCAATATCAGCCTGGCATTCCCATTCCTGTTTGGCCCATTGTTGTGGTGGTATTTCCGTCTGGTATTCGAACAAAAACGTTTTCAAATCAATTGGGGCTGGCACCTGATTCCCTTTCTGATCTGTGCAGGCATATACATGCCATATTACTTGCTCCCCGGCTGGGTAAAATTAAATGTCATTTCCGGTGCGGCTTTTTCCCCGGTACCGCATTGGCAAAGCCTTGTAAGCATTTGGGGAAGCATTTTTCATTTGATTTCCTACACGACCTGGAATTATATTTACCTGAAACGCCAACCCCATGTAGGGCAAAGCAAAGGCTGGGCATATTGGCTCAATACTTTTTTGCTGGGATATGCCCTGGCATATGCCAGTTACTATATCCTGATCAGGTTTGATTTTTTTAACCAGAACTGGGATTACCACATTTCTCTAGCCATGACGCTGTTTATTTACCTGATCGCAGTGGCAGGCTATATTCGCCCGGCTATTTTTCAAGGCTATAAAATATCGGAAACCACACCGGTTGCCAAGTACCGTAACTCAGGATTGACAGACGCCGCCATTCAATCCCTTTTTGGCAGGCTTGCCGAAGTGATGAAAACAGAGCAATTGTATCGAAACCCGGACCTTAACCTGGATATGCTGTCGCATCATCTGAATGCCTCCAAGCACCATGTCTCACAGGTGATCAACGCCTGCACGGATGGCACCTTTTTCGATTATATAAATGGATTGAGAATTGAGGAAGCCCAAAAACTGTTGGCGGAGCACAGCAGAAGTGCCCTGAATGTGATAGAAGTTGCCTATGCGGTTGGCTTCAACAACAAGGTATCATTCAATACGGCATTCAAGAAAGCAACAGGAATAACGCCCACTGTATTCAGGCAACAACATGCCAGCACGGATCATGCTGTGCAGGCGCCTGGAAAATCCAGCCAGGGAAGTTAGGGAGTGTCTGATAAACTCAATATCGTGGTTTCCCTTGTCTTTTAAGTCGGTGCCAGGCTGCACGAAACACAATCATAGCATGTGCCAGCAGGGTGGGGAAAAGGCCGAAATGGTTGCGCATCACCGCGAATCTATCTTTCAGGCTTTGGCGGTGCCGTTGTTTGGAAAGCCCGCCCATTAGATAATCGGTCAGAATAATGCCCGTATTTACATTTTCACGGCTTTTTTTCAGGATATGGATGCACCAGTCATAATCAGCGCACATATTTTTTTGCATGTAAAGCGGCGCCAATTCCCGACGGGCAATGAAAGACTGGTGTACCACCAGCATACCGCCCAGATAACTTTTCCATTGCAGGTGTTCAGGCAGGCTGCGTGTACTGAGTTCGCTCATAGTACCTGCCGGCTCCCGCAGGTCGTTTACCAGCATGGTTTCTCCGTAAAGTACGTCAGTGCGATCAGTAATGCATGCAGCCACTTTTTCAGCCGTATCAGATGCATGCAGGTGATCCCCGGCATTCAGAAACCAGACGAAATCGCCAGTTGCGAGCGCAAGGCCTTTGTTCATGGCATCATACAGGCCTTTGTCGGGCTCTGAAATCCAGCGCACCCTTGCACTGTGCGCTTCGGCCGCACGAATAATATCCAGGGATTTGTCTTTAGACGCGCCATCCACAAGGATGTATTCGATATGCGGATATGTTTGCTGCAAAACACTCTCGATAGTGCCTTCCAGCAGGGAGCCGCCATTGTAAACAACTGTAATGATGGAAAAAACGGGTTTCATACCTGCTTTATCATGGTTGTATCAAACTACAGAGGCACAAACGACAGCCATCCCGGCTGTTGCTTGTGCCTCTATCAATTAACCAAAAAAATTCCTATTTTTTGAAATAAGAGGAAGCGTTTTTGCCGCCACCTTTTACAACTTCCAGGCGTTTTTTGAACTCAAGCGACAGTTCATCTTCCTTACGAGCGTAGATTTCGTTGAGTGCGATCAGGGTGTTGACATCGTTGGGGTTGATCGTTTCTGCTTTCTGGAAAAATGGCAAAGCCTGATCGAACAGTCCCATTACTTCGTCGCGCAGCGCTTTCATTTTTTTCAAACCAGCAGAAGAAAAATCGTCCGGCATGGAGTTGATTTCCTGCGTGCGTACGGCTGCCTTGTTGTAATACAAAGCGCCGAGCGAGTAGATGGCATCTACGTTTTGGGGGTCTTTGCTGCTGGCCTGTTCGTAGTAACTCTTGGCTTCGTTAAAGTATTCCGTCGCTTTCGCGTCGTTTTTATCCTTGATCATGGCCTGGTACAGGTTGTCGTACACGTTGCCCAGCGTAACATACAGCGCGATGTTGTTAGGCTCCTGTTTGATAGCCTGTTTCAGTCGATCGGTCAACACATCCAGTTTGCCTTTTTTCAGGTAGGAGTTGATTTCGGCAAAAAGCAGACCGGAATCTTCCGGGAATTTTTGGCGACCTTCTGCCAGGACTTTTTCAGCGCCGGCTTCATCACCCAATTCCATTTTGCAGTTGTAAAGGGGTTCGAAGGCTTTGGCGGAGTCCAGTTTTACCAGTTCTTCGAGGTACGGAACAGCGTCTGCGCAACGTTTGGCCATAGAAGCAATCATGGCGGTGAAGTACTTCTGGTCATTCAGGATGGCAGGTTCTTCCAGAACGCTTTTGCCTTTGCCCTCCGCAATGATGAAATGGGCTTTAAGAGATGCCTCATAAGAGAGATAGGCTTTGTCGTACTGTTTGTCGGCATATTTGGCGCCGCCAATATTAATCAGAGAACCTTGAACATTCTGGATGCCTTTGAGCGCATCTGCTTTTTCGTATTTTTTTGCAGTAGGCATTTCGTAGGCCTTTTTATAGGCTTCAAATGCCTGGAGCGCATCATTATCGCCTGTATAAGGCGCCTGCGGGTTCAGAACTTGTGCTGCAATATCGCTGTCGAGTCGGCGGTTGTAAATATCACCTCTTGTAAGCCAGGCGCCTGCATCGCTTTGTACTTCAGGCGATTGCATTGCCTGATCGATTTTCTGAATCGCCTCTGCCAGTTTGGCTTTGTTACCCGTCGGATCCTGGTTATAGGTGATCAAGGCTTTGCCGGCCTGTTTGGCGAGTTTTGGACCGTCTTCCTGTGCCTGTGCGGCAACGGTTATCAACAAGAAGCCCAGAAGGGCGAAAAGGACTTTTTTCATGGTCTGTTCGAAAAATTGTAATGTTTGTTGAAAATCGTATTCGAGACGCGATTTTCAGAAAAAGGTTGCTAATACATGGTTAATGCCATCAAAACTACTCTTCCGACGATGTGTTTTCACCATCAGAAGGGATGTTTTCTTCTTCCGCAGAACTTACCACCGTCACGTCTGCAATGTTGTCATTGTCTTCCAGTCGAATCAGTTTCACACCCTGGGTAGCGCGGCCCATCACACGGAGTTCATCCGTAGAAGTGCGAATGGTAATGCCGGAAGTCGTGGTAATCATCAGGTCATTGTTGTCTGTAACGGTCTTGATTGCCACCAGATGGCCTGTTTTTTCAGTGATATTCATGGTTTTTACACCTTTACCACCGCGGCTTTGCGTACGGTAATCTTCCAGTGCAGATCGCTTGCCCATGCCTTTTTCAGAAACGACCAGAATACTGGTGCTGGTATCTGCCGGGTCTACACATACCATACCTACCACAGCATCGCCTCCCTCATCGTCTACACGGATACCACGAACTCCAGCAGCCGTACGACCCATCGAGCGTACATCGTCTTCATTGAAACGAATGGCTTTGCCGCTTTGTACAGCCAGGATGATCTCGTTTTTGCCGTTTGTCAGTTTCGCTTCAATCAGGGAGTCTCCTTCATTGATACCAATGGCATTGATACCACCCTGACGCGGGCGAGAGTATTCCTCCAAAAGGGTCTTTTTTATTTGCCCCAGTCGGGTACAGAAAACGATGTAATGGTTGTTGATGAATTCTTCGTCCTGAAGGTTGCGTACGATAATATAAGCACGCACTTTATCCTCTTTCGGAATATTCAACAGGTTTTGAATGACGCGGCCGGCAGTGGCTTTGGCACCTTCCGGAATTTCGTACACCTTGAGCCAGAAACAACGCCCGCTTTCTGTAAAGAGCAGCAGGGTATTGTGGTTGGTGGCGGTGAACATGTGTTCCACAAAATCTTCATCGCGGGTACGAACGCCCTGCGCGCCACGCCCGCCACGGCCCTGAGCGCGGTATTCGCTGATCGGGGTGCGTTTGATATAACCAGCGTGGCTGATCGTGATAACAACTTCTTCATCCTCAATCAGGTCTTCAATGCTGATATCGGCTTCATTGATTTCGATGCTGGTCTGGCGCTTATCGCCAAAGCGGTCGTTGATTTCAGCGGTTTCGTTTTTAACGATGTCGCGCTGCAAACCCTCGTCGGCCAGAATAGCGCGGAGTTCCTCGATTTTTTTCATCAACTCCTCGTACTCCAGTTTCACCTTGTCGCGCTCCAGTCCGGTGAGTTGTTGCAGGCGCATGGCAAGAATGGCCTTGGCCTGTATTTCGCTGAGCCCGAATTTGGACATCAAACCCTCGCGCGCTTCTTCAGCATCTTTCGACGCACGGATCAATTTGATCACTTCATCGAGGTGATCGAGTGCGATGAGCAGGCCTTCCAGGATATGGGCGCGTTCTTCTGCCTTGCGAAGTTCGTAGCGCGTGCGGCGAACAACCACCTCGATGCGGAATTTGATAAATTCTTCAATGAGGTCCTTCAGGTTGAGTTGGCGCGGGCGGCCGTTCACCAGGGCGATGTTGTTGATACCATAACTGGTTTGCAACGGCGTCAATTTAAACAACTGGCTGAGAATCACATTGGCAGCAGCATCGCGTTTGATCTCTATGACCACGCGAACACCTTCGCGGTTGGATTCGTCGCGCACATCGCTGATGCCGAGTACCCTTTTTTCGTTGACGAGTTCGGCGATTTTTGTGATCAGGATGGCCTTGTTTACCTGATACGGAATCTCCGTCACGATGATGGCTTCGCGTCCTTTATCATCCGTTTCAATTTCCGTTTTGGCACGCACCACACAACGGCCGCGGCCTGTCCGGAAACCTTCTTTTACACCAGAAAGGCCATAAATAATACCTCCTGTAGGGAAATCCGGGGCTTTTACATACTCCATCAGTTCCTCAACATCGATATCCGGTTTGTCGACAGTGGCAATAATGGCTGCGCACACTTCGCTCAAATTGTGCGGCATCATATTGGTAGCCATGCCGACAGCAATACCCGAAGCGCCGTTTACCAGCAGATTGGGGATTTTGGAAGGCATTACGGAGGGTTCTTCGAGGGAGTCGTCGAAGTTCAATTGAAAATCGACGGTTTCCTTTTCAATATCGCCTACAATTTCATCAGAAATACGGCGCAGACGAGCCTCCGTATAACGCATGGCCGCCGGGGAGTCGCCGTCCATACTGCCGAAGTTACCCTGGCCATCTACCAATGGATAGCGCAGGCTCCAGTCCTGTGCCATACGCACCATGGCATCGTACACAGATCCGTCGCCGTGCGGGTGGTATTTACCCAGCACCTCGCCCACGATACGGGCCGATTTTTTATAGGGTTTGTTGTAACCCAGCCCCAGTTCGAGCATACCGTACAAAACGCGACGGTGTACCGGCTTAAGGCCATCACGTACATCGGGCAGGGCGCGGCTGACAATCACCGACATCGAATAGTCGATGTAAGCGGTTTTTAGTTCTTCTTCAATGTTGATGGGGAGAATCCTCGATTCTTGCATACGCTTCGCTAAACAGTGGCTTTTTTAGTATTAGGAACAATGTCGGGCAACAGGTTGCGCCGGATTTAAAAGCAAGCAAGCGGGTATTCTGCTTTTTTCGCTTTTAAAATGCGCGCGAAGGTACGAAAAATTAACCGTTTTTAACTGTGGAAGCGGCTTTCTTTTAAACTTTATTGGAATGGTAACACTGCGCTAACCACCCTTAACGAAGGCGACCCACACCTTTGTGCCATCAGTTTTAAAGCACTGACAATCAACTGTTTAAACAACATTAACAAATATGAAATCCTCCAATCAATTTCTGTTGATCGCCTTGATAACCCTTTTTGTAAACAACCTGCTTTCGGCCCAGGTGGCCGTCGGTCTGAAAGGCGGCGCCAATTTTGGCAATGTGTATATGACAAAAACGCTGGATAACCTGGCGCCCGACTTCAAATCGGCTACCGGTGCCCTGGCCGGTGGGGTAGTGGAGGCCAATTTTGGCAAGTATTTCGCAGTCCAGTCCGAGTTGAACTGGGTGCAGAAAGGTTTTCGTTTTAGCGAAGATATCAACGTCCCGATCGGCAAACTGGACATTCCGGCTGGTGTGGAAGCCACTATTCGGACCAACTACCTGGAACTCCCCTTATTGGCAAAAGCCAAAATCGGAAACGATGTAGTACAGGCCTATGCCGTACTCGGCCCTTCTTTCGGCTATGCGATGAATGGGAAACTCATTACTCGCACACGTTTTTTCTTTGAATTCGATCCAATTCGTACTAATTTGAACTTTGACGACCTCGATTACAATCGTTTCGAAGTATCTGCCGTGGGCGGCGTGGGTATGCAGGTGAATTTCAACGGGGGTAAATGGTTTGCCGACGCCCGATACACGCAGGGCTTGACACAATTGTACAACTTTCCCGTTGTAAATGAGCAAATTAAGAATCGCGGTATTGCACTGAGCACCGGTGTTATGATCAATTTAGTTGATGCGCCAGCCAAAAAGAAAGCGCCGGTTCGTCGGGCTGCTGTGGCGCGCAGGTGGTAACACGGATCACACGGATAAAGCGAATTTACACTGATTTTGTGGCCTGTCGGCCATTTGTTGCTGATTTTTAACGGGTTAAATCATTCGCCTTCGGCGAATGGAACAAGCGCTAGGCTAAGGAAAACAGGAAAGAGAAATTGGGCTCATAATTGTTTGTTTTTCGATAAGTGAAGCCCATTTGATCTGTCTCACACGCCGAAGGCGTGGCGTTGATCCGTTAAAAATCAGCAATAAGTGGCCGGCAGGCCACAAAATCAGCGTAAATTCGCTTTATCCGTGTAATCCGTGTCCCCTCACTCTACGAAGGGTGTAGCCGAACCAATGCTTTTCCCAAAAAAATTATTGCAAAACAGATATCGAAAATCGAATTTTGGATTTGTACATAGTCTTTCCTTTGTGCCAAAATTTACTGCATGCACAGACTTGCCCTTTTGTTTGTTTTTTTTCCAATTGTATTGTTTGCACAAACTCCCAAACTGAAAAAGTACTGGGTGGAATTTACGGATAAGAACAATTCGCCTTATTGCACGTGCCAACCTGCTGAATTTCTTTCCGCCCGTTCCATCGAACGCAGGGCCAAAGCCGGCATTGAAGTAGTGGAGAACGACCTTCCTCCCAATCCGGAATACCTGAAAGCGCTGCAATACAAAGGCGCACAAATTCATACGGTATCGCGCTGGATGAACGCTGCGGCCATTATCAGCGACTCCAGTACCGCTGTAGCCATTCGCCAACTGCCATTTGTATCGAATGTTCAATACCTCGGGCCGCACCTCAAATACCGCAATCCTATCAATCGACCACAAAAAAAACGGCGCCCATTGGCGGCTTCTCCTAAAATTGAAGGCAAAAGCACCTATTGGGGCTACGCGGCGCTTCAAAATAACTTACTCGGTGTACCGGTATTGCACATGGCCGGTATCAAGGGCGAAGGGATTTATGTTGCTGTGATGGATGGGGGCTTTACCAATGTGGATACCTTGCCGTTTTTTGATAGCCTGGCTGTAAACAACCGCCTTTTTTCAGCCCATGATTTTGTAGAACATGACGAGGCAGTGTTTGAAGCCGCCCAGCATGGCACTTCGGTTTTGTCGGTCATGGGAGCCTACACCCCTGATTATTTTGTGGGTACTGCACCGGAGGCCACTTATTTCCTCCTGAAAACGGAAGATACTGGTGGGGAATACCCGGTAGAAGAAAGCAACTGGATAGCAGGCGCCGAATGGGCCGACAGTGCAGGAGTGGACATTATCAATGCCTCATTGGGGTACACCGCTTTCAATGATTCCACGCTGGGCCACTGGATTTGGCAACTCGATGGTCGTACGGCTATTGGTTCGAAAGGCGCTGCTATTGCTGCTACCAAAGGTATGATTATCTGCAACAGCGCCGGTAATGAGGGCGATGGCCCATGGAAGTATATTGGCGTACCGGCAGATGCCCCGGGCATCATTTCCGTGGGTTCGGTGCAACACAATGCCCGAAAATCGGCGTTCAGTTCTTTTGGGCCTACCCGCGACGGCCGCATCAAGCCCGATTTGTCGGCACCAGGCGATGAAGTGGTAACTGCCGGAAATGTGGGTACCCAACTGGGCGTTTCCAGCGGTACATCCCTGGCGTCTCCCATGCTGGCCGGCAGTATTGCAGCGCTCTGGAGTGCCTATCCGGAAAAAACGGCGGCGGAAATTCTGGATGCCGTCTTTGCCTCTGCCGATCAATATACCAGCCCCGACAACAAACGTGGCTACGGATTGCCGGATATGACGGCAGCATGGTTCAGCCTCGGACAATTTGTAAATAATCGCTATATCTTTGCCTATAACCGGACAAAAGGCACACTCCGTATCCTGCTTCCCGATGTAAATGTGCCTTCAGACGCTACTTTTGTGCTTCGAAATGTTTTTGGTGAGCAAATTCAGGTTACTCAGCCTATGTTTTCTCCCAACGAAATATCCATATTGACCTTTCAAAACCTCGAACATCTGCCTCCTGGCTCCTATTTCGTAGATGTAATTTACAAAGATGGGAAGATTAGTGTGCCTGTGGGGGTTTGGAAATAAGGGTTGATATTTTGGGTTGATGAAGGTTGATAAAGGTTGATGAGGGTTGATATTTATCGGCTCGGTATGCAGCAATCTGTCCCTATTTGGGAATGCTGAATATCAACCCTCATCAACCTTTATCAACCTTCATCAACTCTAAAAATCAACCCTCATCAACTCTAAAAATCAACCCTCATCAACCCCTTCTTTTAATCCCGCGCTTCCCAACGCTCCGCGCACATGAATCGAATCTTACTTTTACTCGTTGTTGCCCTCTTATGCCATACTTTTATCTCAAATGCCCAGGTAATTACGATTGAATCGGCGCGCGCATTGCCCGCTGGGTCGTTTGTTACCGTACGTGGAATCGTCACAAACGGGCTAGAATTGGGGAAAATACGTTACCTACAGGATGCCACAGCAGGCATAGCGGCCTATCCGGGTAGTGGCTCCATGCCAGGCTTTGAAAGCAACGTGTTGCTGGGCGACAGCATCGAAGTAAGCGGCACAACGACGAATTTCCAGGGTTTGCTGGAAATTACCCCCATCACGTCCTACACCGTTATTTCCTCCGGAAACGCAGTTCCTGCACCTCAACCGGTATCCATTACCGATCTTTCCAATGACCTGGAGGGTAAACTGGTGCGACTGCCGTGTGTAACTTTTGATGCATCCGGTGGCTCGTTCAATAGTAGCGGATCATATCCGTTTACTGATACGGACGGGCATACTGCTGAAATTTATTTGCGCAGCAATCATCCGCTACTGGGATTGCCCATCCCGGAAAATCCGGTTCAACTGGTGGCCATTGTTTCAGATTTCTTTGGTTATCAGTTGCTTCCGCGTTTTGAAACAGATTTCCAGGAAGCGCCATGTTTTTATTTTTCCAGTAATCCGGATCAATCCAATATTCAAACGAATGGCTTCACACTATACTGGAGCACCAACCTCAATTCCACCTTTAAACTGAGATATGGCACGAGCCCGGATCCCAATCTGGAGGTAACAATTCCAGGTTCCGGCATTTCTTCATCTTACACGTTCTCCAACCTCGAACCAGGCAGAATTTACTGGGCACAGGTGGAGGCTACGCACAATGGCGAAAAAATCTATTCTCCAATCATGCCATTTGCGACCCGCTCTTTGTCGACCGGGCAGATAAAAGTATATTTCAACCACCCGATCAATGAATCCGTAGCTGGCGGACTTATTCCCGACGGACAAAGTGCCACTGCCGCGGTCAACGAAACCATTGCCCGTATCAATTCTGCCCAGCAAACCATCGATGTGGCGATGTACAACAACAGCCGCAGTGATATTACCAACGCATTGATTGCCGCAGTCAACCGGGGCGTTCAAGTGCGGTATGTAGCCGCAGAAGAAACGGAAAATTATGCCCTCGAACAGCAAATCAACTTTCCGGTAGTATATGGCAATACCTATGCCCTGATGCACAACAAGTTTATGATTATCGATGCCGACCTGAGTGCCCAGGCGTGGCTGATGGGCGGCTCCATGAACTGGACCAACGTTAATATTCAAAATGACTACAACAACACCTTGTTTATTCAGGATCAATCAATTGCACGAGGTTACCGAATCGAGTTTGAAGAAATGTGGGGCAGTTCCAACGCAACCCCGGATCTGGTTAACAGCCGCTTTGGCAGTGAAAAAAGAAACAATACGCCACACCGATATATCATAGGCGACATCCCTGTAGAGTCGTGGTTTTCACCTTCTGATCAAACTACCAGCCACATAACGGAAGCACTGGAAACGGCCGATTCGGAAATTCTGTTCGGCTTGCTGACATTTACCAAAAACGATCAGGCAGATGCCATTATCGACCGTTTTCTGGCAGGGGCGTCCGTACGTGGACTGATTGAAAACACGGGCGACGTAGGCTCCGAATTTGGGTACCTGACCGGATATGGCATGGATGTACAGCGCCACGTATTCCCGGGTACCATGCACCACAAATACGGTATTATCGATGCCAATGACCCTGCTTCCGAGCCTGTGCTGGTAACGGGTTCTCACAACTGGACTTTTGCTGCAGAAACGGAAAACGACGAGAATACCCTCGTGATCCACGATGCCAACCTTGCACTGCTCTACAAAGCAGAGTTTGAACAACGCTGGCAGGAAAATATTACTGACATCCCGACTGTTTCACAAGCACCGGCTGTGACCCTTGCACCGAATCCTGTTTCAGATGCCATTTGCCTAAAACATGAGGATATTGGCATCATACGAGTTATAGACGTATGGGGAAGAAGGCTGATAGAACAGCAAGCCGCCAATACGGGTAATACCCAATTGGATGTCAAATTCTTGCCCGCTGGCAACTACTTCGTCTTGTTTCAAACAGATCATGGCTACACCCGACTTTCATTTCAAAAGATGTAGCATTCAGCAGCAAGGCGCCGCACACCCGGTTGGCACGGATGCGATTTTGTTGGGCGCCTGGACGAATATCGGCAAGGCTTTGCGCATTCTCGACATCGGAACAGGTACGGGCGTTGTTGCACTGATGCTGGCACAACGAACTGAAAATCACGAGCATGTACAGATCGATGCGGTTGAAATACACCAGGGCTCAGCAGCCTGCGCTGCCCGGAATTTTGCTGCTTCTCCCTGGAATAAACGATTGCATGTGGTGGAATTATCGATTCAGGAATTTGCGCAACAAACGGACCTGCAGTATGATCTGATCGTCAGTAACCCGCCCTATTTTTCTGAAACGACCAAAGCCCCCGATCCTACACGGCGACTGGGGCGTCATATTGAGTCGTTGCCACCGCAGGATATGTTGCGCGCAGTTCGAAAATTACTTGCGCCTAATGGCCGTTTTTCGGTCATTTTACCTGTAAAAGAAGGCTGGAAATGGTGTGAATTGGCCGTTCCGCTCGGCTTGTGCTGGACACGTATCACAGAAGTGTATGGCCGAAAAGAAAAACCTGCCGAACGCTTAATAATTGAATTCCAACGCAATCCTTATTTGTTTCAACGCGATTCTCTCGTAGTTTACGATCAAGGACAAGAATATAGCGAAGCGTATGGTGCGCTGACGAGGGAATTTTATTTGAGGGGTTGATAAAGGTTGATGAGGGTTGATAAAGGTTGATAATCATCGGCTCGGTATGGAACAATCTGTCCTTATTCTGAAATGCTAAATATCAACCCTCATCAACCTTTATCAACCCTCATCAACTTTTATCAACCTTTATCAACCTTTCACCTGCCATCTCCACGCATCCACCAGTGCCTGATCCATGCTGCGTGTTGCCTTCCATCCAAGTACTTTTTCCGATTTTTCTACACCGGCATATACCGCAGTCACATCGCCGGAACGGCGCGGGCCTATAGAATAATTCAGGGAGACGCCTGTGACACGTTCGAAACTTTTGATAAGTTCCATAACGCTTACGCCCTGGCCCGTACCAATATTAAAAATATCATAATAACTGGACGCTGTAGTTTTCATCAGGTGTGAAAGTGCTGCTACATGTGCCTCCGCCAAATCGAGCACATGGATGTAGTCGCGGATGCAGGTACCATCCGGGGTAGGGTAGTCGTCGCCGAAAACAGTCAGGGATGTACGAAGGCCGGCAGCCGTCTGGGTAATGAATGGCACGAGGTTGTTTGGTACGCCTCTCGGCAATTCGCCGATAGCAGCAGATGGGTGCGCTCCAATGGGGTTGAAATACCGCAAAGCAATGATTTTCAAAGGAATACCTGCCGAAACCGTGTCATGCAGAATTTCTTCACCAATCTGTTTTGTATTTCCATACACAGAAAATGCCGGTTTTACAGGTGTTTTTTCCGTAACCGGCAATGCATCCGGTTCGCCGTACACTGTGCAGGAAGATGAAAAGATGAGATGGGGAATATGGCACTCTTGCATGGTTTTGAGTAGTACGATGAGCGCGCCCACATTGTTGTCATAGTATTCCAGGGGTTTTTGCATCGATTCACCCACCGCCTTGAACGCAGCGAAGTGAATGATCCCCTGAATTTTTTCATCCCTGAAAATCCGTCGCAAGGTCTCCGGGTTATGGCAATTTTCAGTGTAAGTGACAGGCCTGAAACCCAGGATACTTTCCAGGCCGTCGATAACACCGGCTTCAGAATTGGAAAAATCATCCAGAATAATGGGCGTAAATCCCGCTTCTGCCAATGCAACAACTGTATGAGAGCCAATGAAGCCGGCTCCCCCCGTGACGAGTATGTTCATGAAGATTAATCGAATAGTTTCGTGTAGTCATTTTCATCCCGCAGGATTTCCTTGGGCGGGGTATTCAGGTCAAGCGGTTTTTCTGCGCCCGACTTTTTATTTTTTCCTGGTTCTGACAACAGGGGGCTTTGTTGTTCCCATTGCTCCAGCAAACGGAGGCCGTCTTCTTCAAATACGCCGTTTTGAAGGTCGATGGAGGCCATCAGGTTTTTGCTGGTATCCATAAAGCGCTCCATTTCGCCTACTTTCTGCCCTACATCATCGGCCAGTGCTTCCAAGGCCTGGTCGTAGAGGGCACGCTGGTCGGGGTCGCCGCTCAGGATACTCATAGCAGAACGAATTGCACTATGGCTGGCAGCAATGGCTTTGTACTCCTGTTCTTTCAGATTGACTTGGTCTTTGGTATCTTCCAGAACTAGTTCTGAGTTTTCGTACATTTTAGTCAGCACCCGATACAACACTTCCATACGCTTGTAGAGCACATCATACTTTTCGTTGGCGTCCTGCAAGCGCCCCGCTTTGCGCGCCGACAAGGCCATGTTTTTATCGTCGTTCTGTTTTTTAGCCCGCTCTGCGATGGTCATGTTTTTCTGGATCTCTGCATTGTTGCCATCCATGATCCCTTTTAATTGTCGCATCTGGCCGCGCAAGGCACCTATTTGCTTACTCATCGAACGCAGGTTGTCTTCCAGGTCTTCAATGTATGATTTCAAAATCGAAATCGGATCGATTTTTACAAATAACCCCGTGATAGCCCGCATGACCGACTTATACATATACCAAACCAGGTTGCGCATTTTCGGGTCCAGCACCATATAAATAATCGCTGCCAGTGCCGCCAACATTCCCGCGAGGTACAAGGTGTTTTGCGCCAGCACAATTAACGTTGGCAGCAATGCACTCAACAGCACACCGCCTCCAATAACAGCAGCAGCCAGAAACAACAAGCCGGTAATCCCTTCCGGGCGTTGCCAAAATGATTTTTGCTCCATGTGTGATAGTGAGTGGTGAGTGGTGAGTGGTGAGTAGTGAGTAGTGAGTGGTGAGTAGTGAGTGGTGAGTAGTGAGTAGTGAGCAGGGGCACTCACTACTCACTACTCACTACTCACCACTCACTACTCACCACTCACTACAAATATTTATGCATGTTTTCCACGTCCTTGTCCATTTGCAGGAGCATGGCCTGGTGGGTGAATTCGAATGAAGTTCTCGCTTTTTGAAGTTTTTCTGTTTCTGCTTTTACAGATGATTCCGCTTGTTCGATCTGGGTCAGATAACCGGCGATTTCATCCTGCAAGCGGGTGATTTCGGCTTTGTGGCGTTCAATTTGGTCGCGCAGGCGCTTGATATCAGCCTGTTTCCCATTGACTTTTACTTCGTTCTGGTTTTCAAGTGCCTCGTCAAAACGTTCTTTTTCCTTGCCTACGAGATTGCGGTAGTAGCCTGCCGTTTCGATCAGTTTTTCCTTTGTAACCCCCAGTGTTGCGGCCGTGGTAAACGCGCTTTTGTAAGCAACGGCTTCATCGAGTTGCATGGCGAGCAGGTTGAATACAGCCCGTTTGAATTCAAAATAATCAAAACCTGGCAGGTTGTTTTTTTCCAGAGCGGAGGTCAAAAACTCCAGGCTGCGGTCATCGAGCCCTTCGGCAGCAAACAACGACTTGGTAGTTGTCATATTCTTTCGTTTGTAATGTGAGTTGTCCCTGTGAAATTTGGAGGTGCGAAGAAGCGGTAATTTTGCAGTTCCCGCTCGAAAAAGCGACGAACGGGCAAATTTACCGGAATAGTGGATTGTTTATGCGTTTCAAATTTTGTTTTTCAGGTTGTGGAATTCAAATCGCCCAGAATTTGCATAAATGGATAAAATTCACGTTAATTTGTATTCCAAAACCCTCGGAGCATGACCCCTGTAAAAATAAATCTGTTTATTTCCTGCGACCGATCTGACCAGCCATACCTGCAAACACTGCTTTCCTGGCTGTATCCGATGCGCGACGAAGTAAACCTGTGGTATGAAAAACCGCCACCCGAACCACCGCCGCTGCCGCTGCCCTGGCAAATTCTTCTTTTCTGGTACTCGCCGCCCAATAACCGTTCCGAATACTACCGTCGGCTACAAAAACAAAAGGAGCGGGCGCACATCTACCTGTTCATGACCAGTTACAAATCCCTGAACAATATGAATATTCAGGGTGATATTTCATTGGCAGTAAATCGCCGCATTGCAACCGGCGACGAACTGAATCCACTCATTTTTCCTGTACTGCTTACTCCTTCCAACTGGAAAGAACAATCCGGCCTCGCAGGATTCAAACCACTGGGAACGAATAAAACACTGTCGGAAAACAAACCCGTGGAAGAAGGTTTTTTGCAACTGACCAACCAACTGGCCAAATACATCCATGCGCTGCAGCGGCGACTGGGTGAGGAAAAATATTTCCACTCCAGACTTGTAGCCGCAGATGCGGGAACAGGTTTGACTGCCGAACGGGCACATCCTTACCTCGGAGACGACGACGAGGCGATGAAAATGCCTGAAATGAAGGAAGTGTACCTGCCCGAATGGCTCGGCTGGGCAATTATTGCCCTGATCGCCATCCTTACCTACAGAGGACTACAACCGCCGCTACCACTCAGGCCCAAATACTATCGTTCCGCTTCCGAACGCCCTGTGGAATACAAGCGGGAATATCCCCTGGCTCCTTCTGAAGAGCCTATGATTTTTACAGAAGAATAGTAAACCGTCACTGTCCGCTTCGCAAATTGACACGTATGCCATTGGCTTGCGGGTCTGCAAACATGTTCATACGTGTTTGTATGACCAGCCGATCTTCGTTGCCCAGAACAGACAAGTTTGATTTTGATATTTCATCTAACTCCGCCAAAATTTTCTCTTCATTTTGCCAATAACCAATGTCTTTTCCCGCTATGTCATCCAGCACCTGGTTTTTAATTCGGGTCAATTCCGCTTGAAAAGCCTGCATTGCCGGCCCTTTTTCTTCCAATAATCGCAATACCTGCAAGTGTTTTCCGCTTCCCAACTGACTTACGGAAGTTCGATCGTCCAATTGGAATTTCCAGACAGGAAAGAATGATTCGATATGGTCGTATGGAAAAATGGAAGCGCACATTTCAAAAAACAGGTCATCCTGAGGGCCTGAAGTGTTTTTTGCCTTTTGCAACAACTGACCATAATCCGCAAAAAGGTAGGGACTGATGCGGCCTGGCACGTTTTGAGCGATGTAGCCGGGCAAAAGGTCTCTCAACCAGTTGTAATTCAAGGCTGTAGCATACTCGCTGGGTTCTGCCCGTTGAGAAAGGAGTCCCATAAAAGTGTCCCGCAAAACAACACTTTCCAAATACCAGGATGCCAGTTGCACATCCGATTGGATATCGGAGGACGCAGGAATCCAGGTGTTGTATCGTTGAGCCAGGTCGGCGCCGAAATAACAGACCAGGCGTTTGCTGCGCAACCAGTTGGCATGATCTACACTGGCGGGTTTCAACAAGGCTGCCATTACCCAACCTTGTCCGGCGTCGGATTGCACTTTTATCCAGGGCGATTGCAATGAAGTGCCGTTCCATTCTATGACGCTCTCGAAAGGCCCCACAGTGCCCATGTCTTCTATAAGGTCGCCTTTTTTTAATACCTGCAATTTGTTGCTGTTGAGTCCGGCTGCACTATACAGCGTGATTTGGTCTGCTATGACTTTCAGGCCGACGCCTTCATCATTATTACAGAAACAGAACAACAGTGAAATGCCTAAAAAAATGAGCGGTCGCATGGTGCAAAACTCTTGAAAATAAACAAATGCCGTACCTTCCCGATACGAAACAAATCAATCTATGTTCCGAGCGCTTTTATTGTTGATTATCACCGGTTTATTTCACAACTCCGAGCTCCGAAGCCAAATTCTGGACAACTTTTCGGATGGTGATTTCAGCCAGAACCCGGCCTGGTCGGGCGATGCGAATGCTTTTATAGTGAATACATCGGGTGAATTACAACTGAATGCTCCTGCAGCAGGCACTTCGATGCTTTCTGTACAGGGAAACATCCCCGACAGTGCCATTTGGGATCTTGATTTCCGCATGGTATTCGCACCTTCCAGCCAGAATTATCTGCGTATTTATCTACTATGTGATCAGGCCAATTTTGCCACTTGTAATGGATATTTTCTGGAAATGGGCGAAACCGGCAGCCAGGATGCCATCCGCATGTACAGGCAGGACGCGGGCGTCAAAACCTTGCTTGCTATCGGGCAGGCGGCTTTGGTTGCGAGCAACCCCAATCTGCATTTGAAAATGGTACGCAGCGTCAGCGGCCAGTGGACACTGGAAGCCGCTCAACCTTCCGGCGCCTTGCAACCGCAATTTACCTTTACAGATGCCACATATGGCGGTGGCCTGGATCGTTTTTTCGGTTTTCAATGTGTTTATACGTCCAGTAACACCGGCAATTTTCATTTCGACAATATTTCCATCGTTCCGGATTTGCCAGACACAACTCCGCCACAGTTATCGAACGTATCAGTTATTAATGCCAACCAGATTTTACTTGTTTTTAATGAAGACCTGAATCCTTCTACTGCCAATGACCCCAGCCATTACCAAATATCGGGTGGGGTAGGGCAGCCCTTTTCCGCTGTTTTACAAGGCGACAACAAAACGGTTGTACTAACGCTTTCCGCACCGCTTGCAACAGGTGCATATACCCTTACAGTAAGCGCCATAGAGGACCTGGCAGGAAATGAATCATCTGTACAATCGCGTGACTTTCAATACATTAATGTTGAACCTGCAGATGTATTTGACATTATTGTGAACGAAATCATGGCAGACCCCTCACCAAGTTCGGGGCTTCCTGAGGTGGAATGGCTGGAAATATTGAATAGATCGTCAAAAATAATCGACCTGAGCACTTTGCGTATTTCAGATAATGGTAGTGCTCCTCAGTCATTGCCGGCGACATTGCTGTATCCGGGTCGCTTTGCTGTGCTGACCCCGGTGTCAAGCGTAGCCACGATGTTGCCGGTTTCATCCGATACCGTACTTGGGATTACGCTGAGTTCTACTGCTTTAAATAACGAAGGTGATGTGTTGACGCTGAGTACTGGCGCAGGACTTGTAGTCGATCGTGTATCCTACACTTCCGAATGGCACACAGAGGACGGTAAAGACGAAGGCGGATGGAGTCTGGAACGAATCAACCCGGAACTCCCATGTCTGGGGCAGGATAACTGGCGTTCGTGTCCTTCGTTACCCGGTGGTACTCCGGGCAAAAAAAATGCAGCGTATGACGACGCACCTGACACCAAACAGCCACACGCCTTGTTTGCCATACCCGAAAGCAGCACCGAAATAATACTGACTTTCACGGAAGGTCTGGATTACACAACAGCCCTTCAACCTGAACGGTATCAATTAACGCCTGCACGTCAGATTGCTTCTATTCAGCCCGCTACAGAACGCTTGCAATTACGTCTGTTGCTAACCGAGCCCTTGCAAGCGGCTACCGTATACATCGTTTCCTTCCAGAATACATTGCTTGATTGTAAAGGGAATGCCCTGGTGACTACGGATACTATTTTGACAGGTTTGCCGGAAAAGCCTGATTTTCAAGACATTGTTATTAATGAAATCCTGTTCAATCCGCCAACCGGCGGTTCACGGTATGTAGAGTTGCTGAATCGTAGCAATAAAATTTTTAGGTGGTCAGAATTTTTTGTAGCCAATTTCAACAACACGGCAGACACCGAACCACTAACCACTATGCAACTGTCGCTCCCCGGAAAATACCATGTGTTTACTTCAGATCGCAATTTTGTACTGAACAATTATCAAAATATCCATCCTCGCGATGTTATTCGGCAAAACCTGCCTTCACTGGCCGACGATGTAGACAATTTTACTCTGTATTGGGCAAAAAACGGGGAAACCATTACCATCGATTCGCTCGACTATACAGATGACTGGCACAACGCCCTGTTTTCCAGCAGTGACAAGGATGGCGTAGCACTGGAACGCATAAGGGTGTCAGAACCGACTAACCTTCGATCCAACTGGACCTCTGCTTCACCCTTGCTGACCGGCGCGCCAGGAACACCGACGTTGCCCAATTCCCAGCGACTGGGCAATGTTCCGGACAATGCAGATGACCTGCTCCAATTGATATCCGATCGAATTTCGCCGGACGATGACGGGTATGAGGATTTTGCTGAATTGCAATACCGGCTTCCGGAAGAAGGCTATGAGGCCAACTTTACCATCTTTGACGCGGGAGGAATGCCTGTCCGAAAAATTGTCAAATATCAGTTGATTGGCACGGAAGGTACTGTGCGTTGGGATGGAGAATCTGATGAAGGCACACGGGTTCGTCCCGGCATCTATATACTTTTTGTAGAGTTGTTCAATGCGAACGGGGAAGTAAAAAACTTCAAACGGACGATTTCGGTAGTACGCCGATTTTAATTCTGTTCGTATGTTTCGGACTTCTAAAGTGTATGTTGCCTGAAAAACATACTTTAAAATTTAATCGACTATGTTCCAACATCCTATTTTCCGCCTTTTTCTCCTCTTAACCATTCTTCCATACGGCTTGATTGCGCAAAACAGCGCGCCGCTCGAAAGCGAATTATTGTCATTCAAAGCCACTGGAACCGCCGAAAACAACCGGGCAGTTTTGCACGTCCAAATCTTTGAAGCCGGTGTAGGAGGGCCTATCCTTGGAGCGACCGTATTGCTCCGGCGCGACATCGACAAAATGCACGGCAAAGTAAGCAATGAGTATGGCGCCTGTACATTTATTGTGGCCCCCGGCGACTATGCGCTGCGCGTACAAATGACCGGCCTGAAAAGCCTTGAACAAGCCGGCCTTGTCATGGAGGCGGGCAAAATATATGAAATGAAACTGTTGATGGCGTCCAATACAAAATGACCATACCGACGGCCACAACAGGCCAAAAACGATCAAAATGCAGTTCCTCAAAACAATCTGCCTGGCCATTGCCTTGTTTATCACCAGCCTACATTCTTTCGGACAAAGTTGGCGCCAACAAGTTGATTATCAAATAGATGTACGTCTGGATGACCAGGCCAATACCGTACAGGCACGACAGCGGGTAA
>JAIUPL010000050.1 GCA_020160935.1 Bacteroidota bacterium
TTAAAGCTTTTTTCGAAGAGTCAGCAACCATCCCCCCCCCCCCCATCTACCCAAGCAGATAGCAAATTGCGCGCCGCACGATCAGAAATACCAAACAGCCCCCCTACATCATGACTTGTAATGGTGGAACTATGTCGAAACAACTCAAGCGCTTTACGCTGTCAAGGATCAAGTTGTCGCAGGACTGGCGAATAATCTTGTGCTCCACTTCCGGCAGACTCTTTTGCCTGATGCTTTACACTTTCAAAACTTTCTGCCATACCCATACAAAAATATTCCACCCATTTGGAAATATCCGCTTTGGCGCGTCCGTCGTAATAATTATGCACTGGGCCTAGGGTGTGACCTACACCCCATGCCACCACTAAGCCCCTCCCTCAAAACACTAAAAACAATCGCTATTCCCAAAAGCCCAAACAGCCAAAGCGAAGGAAAACCGATCATAGGCGCTCCAAACGTTACAAAACCCAGCAAAGCGGCAGCCAGCAGCAGCATACCTTCCAGGATATTTCGAAGAATGATAATTTTTTGAAATTGTAAGGGTGGCTCATTCAAAAAGAACAGGATGCTCCAGGCCAATGCTGCCATAAAAAAAGTCTTGGGTGAAATAGCGAGGCCAATGATCAGGATAAGCAGCAAGATCGTGTTGGTGATCAGATGATACTTTCCAGTGCTTAGAGTGGGGTCTTGCCAGTTTTGTACGCCCCGAATGGCTGAAAAGCATACAAACAAACCGCTCAGTAAAGGAAACCAGAACAAGGTCGTAGGGGTCAGTTTCCAGTTGTCCGGATAGAGATGCAAGGCCAGATACGCGCCTACTCCCCCGTACAGCAAAGCCATCCACATGGAAATCCAGGGGACAGACCGCCAGATTTGAGAAAACCGCGTGGGCGAATACCTTTGAACAGCGATCAACAACAGGAAAAGATTGGCTGTGAGAAGCAACAGCAAGGTAGATTGATCATCGGGCTGGTATTGCAGGTGAAAAGTACTTACCAAAATGCCCAACAGGGTCGGGATGGCGCCGGAAATAAATAAAACGGTGTAAATACTCCAGACAGATAGTATGCTCCAAAAAACACTTTTCCTTTTTAAATAAACGTAATTAAAGCAGGCCATCAGCAGCAGAATAATCTCCACGCGAATGCCCGGGGTAGCGCCACGACTAAAACTCGCACCGCCCACCGTACAATACGAATACACCACCTGTTCCCAGGTATGCAAAGACAGATAGTTCATTTTTGCCCCTTTCCCCTGGAAAATCAGCATATCAATGATCGGCGCGGTAAGGGCAATGGAGAAAAAGGTGATGACTAATTTTGATATCCGAAGTATTTTTTCTCCCGAAAAAAAATGCAACTGCAGCAGAAAGGCGAGTACAATAAACATGAACCAGAGGCCAATATGCAATATATCGTCCAGGGTAAACAAGCGCTGGCTGGAAAAGAATTCGAGGGTAAGACGCAGGGTGAGAATTGCGAAAAACAACTGCAAGTACCGCACAAAAGGAGTGGGGTTGTTTTCAACCTGCGCGGAAATGCGCTCGAATAAAGCCTGTATTGTCTTCCACATTTTTGCCAACTATTGTTTTAAAACATACAAATTACCAACGCCCACGATGGTATCGGCCACCGGGTCAGTTGCCTGCACGGCGCCCATCCAGAAGGAGTTGTTGCGGCCGCTTATTTCCTGGGCTTCCATGCGCGGCCCCACCAGCACATCGATTTTCTTTTCCGGCACAGCGATGGAAAAACGGAGTGGGTAAGCGGTGTTTTTCCTGGCGCCCGGCCATATGGTACCTTCCTGTGTCGTCAACAAGGCGGATATGGTATCGACGACCTGCCCTTTTTGCCAGAAAGTTTGACTCAATACCTGCATATTCCCTTGTGCATCTGTTTCGTACAACACACTGAGGCGCAGTTCCTGCGACAAAGAAATGTCCAGCCAGGAAATAAAGTTGTGTTTTGTTTTTTCCAGCAGGTTTCTACCGGAATCTATCACATGGCATTGCAATACTGCCGGAGCGTTCATCTGCCATGCGCCGGATACATGCAGCGCCGCAAGGGCAGGGGGCACATGGTAAAGGGTGGTTTCGCCGGGTGCTTTCAGGACATGAAAAGCGGAATCCTGCGCCCTGTTTACCTTTACATGCAGCGGCCAATACACTTGTCCTGATGGCTGCTGAAAGACGGATTGCAGGCGCATGCTTTTGCGATCCAATTTCCAATACCATCCGAACGAGGCAGAGTCTTTGGCAGGAATGGCCAGTTTTATAGGGAATTTATCTTTTTTCTGATAAAACGGCTCCTCCGACGACTGGCTACCTGAGTAATAGGCACTGTCGGCTTCCATCCACAACGACGTAAAAAAGTGTGTGAAATACCTGTCATCGCTCGGCGTGAGCGTCATGAGCAAACACAGGTGTACGTCTTTGTCGTTTTCATCGCGGAAAACGGTGTTGATGATCCACCACTTCTCCAAACGGGGACTGGGAAAAAGGGCTGTTTCTTCTGGCAAGGCACGGCTGGAGGAGCATCCTTCCAACACGAGTATCCACCCGATGAATGCGGTAAAGGCGCTTCTTTTCATTTGCCGTTCTTTTGTTGGGTAAGGTAGTTTTGTAGCACCATCATTGCCTGGGCCGTCGCAAATACGTACTCCTTTTTTATATAGGTTGGGCTGTCGATCGGAAAATACCCGCCATCCCAACTGCCATCTGCCTGTTGTTGTGCCAGCAGGAAATCAATGGCTTTATCGACCTGCACTGCTTTTTCTGCATAATCGACATATTTCATTGCCGAAAGCATCAGGCCGGTTTGTAATACGCTGGAAGGCCCCCTGCCGCTTACAGCACTGCTGACACCCCAACTCCCATCCGAATGCTGCCGGGAACGAATGTACTGTGCGGCTTTTTGTTTCGCCAGATCGGCTTCCCGTGTGTGGTGCATATCCAGCGCCTGCAATACAGGCGAGAGCGCATAAGCAGGGCAATCATAATATTCCCAGGCGGCGCCCCAGTCCCCTTCGGGGCTTTGGTGTTCCAGCAGCCAGTGCAGGGCTTCCTCCGGGTAAAGGGGTTTCAAATTCAATGTTTGCAACAAACTGAGAGCAAAACCGCTTACCGAGGGAAAATCTTTTTGTTCTCTGACGTCCGGGTTGCCGACCATCCATTCGCCCGTTGTTTTTTGGAAATCCAGGATTTTTTTTGCGCGTACGTTTACTTTACCTGCTTGCCCGGTTTCTTTGAGCAGTAAAAAATAAGCCGCGCTCGTTTCGAGGCAATACGCCTCTTTACATCGTTTATTATGGCAAATCAAACCTTCCGCGTTTTCCTGTTGCCGAAGATAGGCCAGTGCGTGATGGAGAACAATTTGATTGGTATCTCCTCCATTGGTTTCATACAATGCTGTAGCGGCCAGCACGGTTTCCCAGGTATCGAAAAGTGGATTGAGGGTGTCGCAAATTCCCCCGTCTGTGCGTTGGATTTTGCTCAAAAAACGGGTTCCTTTATCCAATGCCCCGCGGATTTTTTCCTCTTTCGCCTCATTCTGGCAGCATAAAATTACCGGGAATAAAAAGCCACATCCAAGGGACAGAATAGCGCAGCGCAAGGCAACCGGAGAAAGTAGGTGCCCCATATTTTCAGAACAATTGGGTAGTGAAAAACAAACAAATATCCAGGCTCAACAAGGCGCTTACATAAACCAGAAAAATCGGTTTTTCATCATATGGTTTTCTGTATAAAAGCCAGATATGGACACTGGTTACCAACAAAAGCAGCGGATACACCCACACAAGTCGAAGTAGAAATCCAGCCATTCCGTAAGCCACAATCGTGCAGCAGGCTATGAAAAACCTGGCTTTGTGCTCACCCCATAAAACAGGCAGGGTTAGAATACCGGTTTGGCCATCTCCGGCGGTATCTTTCAGGTCCACAAAATTGGCAGCCAGCGAAAGGGGCACCAGAATATAGAATATCCAAATGGCAGGAAACTGAAACAGGTGCCCTCCGGCGAGCACAAACCCGCAAAGGGCTACGGCTAAAGAATTGAAACCAATGATTCCTTTAGCCAGAAAAGGGAATTTTTTCAATCGAAACGGCGGACAAGAGTAGATATAGTAGCCTACAGAAATGGCCAAAATCCCCAAAAACATGGCATCCTGAACCAAAAAAGCCAGCAACAAGGCGTACACCTGACAAAAAACGCCGGCCCGGTAATAGGCGGCTTTCGTCACCCGATTCCTGACCAATGGCCGTCCCGGATTGCTTATTTTATCGGCCTCCAGGTCTTCTATGTTGTTGGTGATGATGGCAAATACGGCTGCGTACACCAGGGCAACCATAAAAAGAAGAAATACCGGCAGGATGCGGAACGTCAAAGAAAAAAACGAGTCATCAGCCGTTCTGAGGTACAGGGCCATACCCAATCCGGCCAGGGCTACATAGTGCAGAATCCGCAAAATGCGCAAATCTTTCAGAATCTCCGTGGTCAGAATGGGCGAATACACCCCAAAGAATACAGGCAACAACACACTAAAACCCAACATCAGGAACTGACCGATCATTTCCCCTTGTGCTTAATTCGCTTTAAAAAACTTCCCGGAAAGGTCTACCCGACGGTCATCCGAGGTAACATGGACAATGTAGTAACTGGTTTTCAGTTTGGAAACATCGAGTGTAATCGTATTCTGGCCTTTTGGGTAACTCTTGGAGTTCAGGCTGATCAGTTTTTTCCCTTGCAGATCGTACAAGTCCACCCTGGCATTCAGGTCAGTGGAAGTGTTCAGGTACAATTTCAGAAATTTATCACCGGAAACCAGGTTCTCAAAGTTCAGGGACGCCTGGCTGGCAGATTCATTGGCCACACTGATGATGGGTGAGTATTTAAAACTGCCATCTTTGTCTACCATTTTAAGGCGATAATACACGGTCGGTGTTTCTACAGGTGTATCTTCCAAAAGATAATAGGTGGTTCCTTTCCGGCCATTGCCTTTAGCCGCCACCTGGTTGACCTTCCTGAACGACTTCGTTTCTCCGGATCGTTCTACTTCAAAATGGCTAAAACCGGTTTCATCGGTCGTCATCCAGTTCAATTTGGCCTTTTTTTGCTCCATTCGGGCATTAAAGTCGATCAAATTCAAGGGTAGTGCCGTAGTAGTCAGCTGGATGTCATCTATCGCCACAGCGGGGTCGCTACCCGAGCCATTGCCATTGTTAACCCAGTGAAAACCAATTTTAAGGTTCGGGTTGTTATTAAATGCAGCCGGAAGCGACAACGTATACGTTGTCCACTGTCCCACGCTGTATCCATTACAGGTGCCGCAACAGACCGTATTCAGACAATATTGATACCCGACTGGCCAAGTGGCGCCACCATCGGTACTCAACCGAAGCTGTGCCCGATCATCGCTACAGTTCGGGCTGCCGTAGGCTATAAAATCGAACAAAAGCGTAATACCTGTATAGCCAACTGTACTGATGGTGGGAGAAACGGCCATTTTATACGTAGCATTGGTCGCACCTGTTTCATTAAAACTGGCGCCCATATCTCCGCCGGCGCCTGGATTTGCACCAATATGCAAGGTGGCGTCTCCATTGCAGGAAGTTCCGCACCCGGGAGGCGTTATGCCTGCTTCGGCACAACTGACGAACCAATTATTGGGAGCACTACCTGTGGTGCCACCTACATTATCCTGTATGGTCCAGCCGCCATAAGTACTGGCAACGCAATCGGAGGTGCAACCATTGTTGAAATTATCACTCCAGATAGTCGTCTGGGACCAGGCATTCGTCCCAACAGCAAGAGAGAAGAGCAGGAAACTCGAAAATACGATGAGATTGTTTTTCAATGTCAAAAGATTCATTTGGAAAATTAATGTTTCACAAATGTATCAAATTGCAGTGAAGTGCAGCCGGGAAAATTTGGGATAGTCCCCTTGGTTTGTCCCATTCCTCCACCACGCACTCAATCTAACATAATACGTACCTTCACGCCTCATACCACCACCCTACCCGCACATGCCCGAACCCGACAGCATAGAAGAAATATTCTACAAATTCCTCCAGGAATACCAGTACGAGGAAAGCGACCTGGACTACTCGGTGCTGGATAAACACGTACCTGCCTTACAAACCTT
>JAIUPL010000030.1 GCA_020160935.1 Bacteroidota bacterium
GCGACTGGAACCAGGGCCGCATCATCGCCTATCCCAGCAACACGATTCAGTATTGGCTCAACGGGTTTAAAGTGCTGGAATACGAACGCAAGTCCAACATTTTCAAGGCATTGGTGGCCCGCAGCAAGTACGAAAAGTTTGATGGTTTCGGGATGAACGACGCTGGCCCGATCCTTTTGCAGGACCACGGCAATGCCGTTCGGTTTCGCAGCCTGAAAATTCGGGTTTTGACGGAGTCGCCGGCATCCTGCAACGAATGATTAGTTTCACCACCCCATTTCATAAAAAATCCGATATGAAAAGAAGAAAATTCATCAAAAACACCGCCATGGCTTCTGCGGCTATGGCATTCAGCGCCCAGTCGTATGCCCGCATCATGGGCGCCAACGACCGCGTGCGCGTCGGGGTGGTCGGCTTTTCCGATCGTTTTAAAAGTTCGCTGCTACCGCCTTTTCTCAGCCTGCAAAAAGAACTGAACTTCGACATTGTGGCGCTTTCCGATACCTGGAATCGCCGCCGCGACGAAGGACGTGCCCACCTGAAAGAAAAACTCGGGCACGACATCAGCGTTTTTCCCAACAATGAAGCACTCTACGACTCCAAAAGCGTGGATGCAGTGTTTATCAGCACCGCCGATTTCCAGCATGCCGTGCATACCATCGAGGCAGTGCGGGCCGGTTGCGACACCTACACGGAAAAACCCCTGGCAGAAACCATGGCCGATGCCAGGGCTGTTCTGAAAGCCGTAAAGGAAACAGGCCGCATCGTACAGATTGGTTCCCAGCGGCGCAGCGGCGAAAACTACCGTGCAGCCGCCGAATTTATCCAGTCGGGGCAGTTTGGGCCGATTGTTATGGTCGAATTGATCTGGAATGTCAACCAGCCCGGCCGCTGGCGCCGCCCTCAACTGGTAGCAAACCTCCAAGAATCGGATGTAGACTGGAAGCGCTTCCTGATCAATCGCCCTTACGAGGATTTTGACCCGCGCAAATACATCGAATATCGCCTGTTCTGGCCCTATTCTTCGGGTATTCCCGGCCAGTGGATGAGCCACCAGATCGATACGGTACATTGGTTTTCGGGCTTGCAACACCCACGCAGTGTGGTGGCCAACGGCGGCATTTACCAATGGAAAGATGGCCGGAAAAATGCAGACACGCTCACAGTAGTGTTCGACTACGGCCCGCAAAACGACCCGACATCGGGCTTTCAGGTGCAGTTTACCTCGCGATTTTCCAATTCGGCGGGCGATACCAAAGAACTGTACTACTCCAATGGCGGCATGATCAACCTCGACACCAACGAGATCAGTGCCAACGGTGGTTTGCAGGAAAGAGAAGCGTCGGCCATGGGCATGAAACCCAATCTGCTCATCCCGCGAAAAATTGAAGGGCCCAGCGTGGTGTACGACGCCAATACCGGTTCCGATTCGCACACTTTCAACCATGTAAAAAACTGGATGGAATGTGTGCGCAGCCGCAAACAACCCCATGCGCCCATCGAAGCCGGCTATCAACATTCCATCGCCAATATGATGGCCAATGCGGCCTACCGAACGGGCCTGAAAATTACTTTCGACGAACAAAAACAGGAAATAATGGCCGGCGGAAAGGCCTGGAAGCCATTTAAAAAATAACAGAGCACCCCATGATAAAAATGCACCAGACCATGCGCTGGTACGGCCCGCACGACCCCGTGAGCCTGCGCGACATCCGGCAGGCAGGCTGTGCAGGTGTGGTCACAGCATTGCACCATATTCCGTATGGCGAAGTGTGGCCCGTTTCGGAAATTGAACAACGCAAACAACAGGTAGAAGCCGCAGGCATGACCTGGACGGTGATCGAAAGCCTGCCGGTACACGACGATATCAAACGCCAAACCGGGAACTGGAAACAATACATCGAAAACTACAAAACCAGTTTGCGCAATGTCGCGGCATGTGGGCTGAAAGTGGTCACCTACAATTTTATGCCCGTGCTCGACTGGCTGCGTACCGACATCGAATATGAAATGCCCGATGGAAGCCGCGCCCTGTATTTTGAAAAAGCGGCCTTTGCCGCGTTCGACCTGTTTCTGTTGAAACGCCCAAATGCGGAAAATGACTACTCAGAGGCTGAAATTGAAACAGCCCGCAAGAAACTGTCGGGTATGTCAGAGGCAGAAAAGGAGCGGGTTTTTCGCAACCTCCTGCTCGGCTTGCCCGGCAGCGACGATGCCTTCACACCCGAACTCGTGCTGGCCGAACTTGAAAAATACCGGAACATCGACGCCGATAAACTCCGGCAGCACCTCATCGATTTTTTGCGGGAAGTGGCGCCTGTGGCGGAGGCTTCCGGCCTGAAGATGGCCATTCACCCCGACGACCCGCCATACCCGGTGCTGGGGCTGCCACGTATTGTGAGTACCGAACAAGACCTGGCTGATTTGCTGGAAGCCGTGCCCTCCGAGGCAAACGGCCTTTGTTTCTGCACCGGCTCGCTGGGAGCCCGCGCCGACAACCTGATACCACAAATGCTTCGACGTTTTGGCGACTGCATTCATTTCCTGCACTTGCGCAATACCCGCCGCGATGCTGCCGGCAATTTTTACGAAGCCGATCACCTCGATGGAGATACCGATATGGCCGCCGTCATGCAGGAAATTGTACAACTGATGCAACGCACGGGTATTGCTATACCCATGCGCCCCGACCACGGCCATCAGATGCTCGACGACTTGAATAAAAAAACCTATCCGGGATATTCGGCCATCGGGCGCCTGCGCGGGCTAGCGGAATTGCGCGGGCTGGAGTTGGGGATCGGGTACAGGTGAAAAGGGAGAAAAGGCAAAAAACAAGAGGCAAGGGGCAAAAGGCAAAGGGCAATTTCTTGAACATTTAGGTGAATCAGGGGTTAAAGACCCTTTTGAACCCTCGCAAAAGACCTGTTACCTTTACCGCATCAACATTCATGTCAGAAGATATCGTCATTCGGGTTTTGCTGTTGCCATTTTCCCTGTTGTATGGAATAGGCATTGGGCTCCGCGACCTGCTTTACCGCGTCGGAGTGCTGCGCAGCGTCCGATTTGATATTCCAGTCATTTCGGTGGGCAATCTGTCGGTTGGCGGGGCGGGCAAATCGCCCCACATCGAATACCTGTTGGGATGGCTGGGACAATACATCGATGTAGCCGTGCTGAGCCGGGGATACGGGCGCAAAACGATGGGGTATCGGGCTGTGAGCACGATCGATACCGCCGAACAAGCGGGAGACGAACCCTTGCAATTCAAAAGAAAATTTCCGGATGCTGCCATCAGCGTGAGCGAAAGCAGGGCGCTGGGAGTGCCGGAATTGGTGAAATACAACCCGGGCCTGCAATGCGTATTGCTCGACGATGCGTTTCAGCACTTGGCTGTCACACCGGGGCTCAATATTATGCTGACGGAATACAGCCGGCCTTTCACCCGCGATTGGCTATTGCCTTCCGGCCGGCTTCGTGAATGGCGCTACGGATACCGCCGCGCCGATGTTATTGTGGTAAGCAAATGCCCCCCGGAAATGACCAATCGCCAGCGGCGCGAAATGCTGGCAGAAATAGACCCTTATTCACACCAAAAAGTGTTCTTTTCCCGCTATGAATACGGACAACCGTATCACATACTACATCCGGAAGACAAACGCCCTTTTGATCTTCAAACCGACATGCTGCTGCTCAGCGCTATTGCCAATACCGACTATTTGCTGGCGTACCTCGGCGAACAGGCCAAATCCGTACAAACCCTCGAGTTTGTAGACCATCATTATTTCAAGGAAGAGGACTTGATAGAGATGAAACGTCGTTTTGAACGCATGGACTCGAAAAACAAGATCATTGTAACAACCGAAAAGGATGCTGCTCGACTGGAGTTGCACCGTGATTTTTTCCTCGAACACCGCCTTCCGGTATATGTATTACCTGTACAGGTCGCTTTTTGCGACGACGATGAAGCCGGTTTTCAGGAAGCAGTGAAGTCTTTTATGCTGGGGTTTAAAGTGTGAAACACGGATTACGCGGAGAAAGGCGGATTGCACGGATTGGATTTGGAAGAAAGAAGAAATGGTTCCATACCAGAAATCCAATCCGTGCAATCCGCAACTATCTGTGTAATCCGTGTTCCCTATTTATGCATTTCCACCGCAGCCGGCCCTGAAGTCTGGGCGGGCACTACACTTGCTGCCTGTTTATCGGTGGGCAAGAACACCTGCATCGGTCGCATGTGTATACCATTCGACCAGCAACCGAGGTAGCATTGCTCGGGTGTGTTGCCGAAGGCAATGTGTTCGTTGCAGCCGTTGCGCGTATAATCCATCAGCGCATCGCCGAATTTCCAGTAGCAGTTAAAATCCACTTCGTTGAGTCGGGAAGTCATGAGTACCCGTTTGGCCGTGTAGTTGCGTACGCCGGTATCAAAGTCGAGGTCGTAGCAGTACGGCTCGGAATGCGAGGCCAGCACCCAGCGGTGACCGGTGGTGTCGCGGTCGCGGCGTTGGAGGACCAGGTTGCGCTGGGGCGTGTTGACGGCCGTTTCAAAAACCAGGCGGCCAAATTCCTGGCCCACCACGTAGTCGTCTTCTCCTACTACTACTACCATCGCCATATCGGAAGGCATATGGCAGTAATCGCTCAGTCGGGCGCCTTTGAACGGCCCGCTTCCAGGCTCGCAGAGCAACACGGATGCCGGCTTGGGGATGCGGTATTTTTCCCAGTGACAGGCCAGGTTGCTGACGATGACGCCACCATAAGAATGTCCGATATAGGCCACCTTGTCAGTACGGGGCTTCACATGGCCGTCTTTTTCCAGTGCTTTCAGCGCATCGCGGATGCCTTTTGCGGCATTTTGCGGGAAGCCGTCGGGGCGGGGCCACACCAGGTTTTTCTGATAGCGGGGGTAAATGACAATATTACCTTTGGCGACGAGGTGTTTGATCCATTTGCCATAAGCCATGGGGTTGTAGGCGCCATAGCCGTGCATAAAGACCACGACTTCGGCAGAATCGGGTTGCGGGTCACGCGGCTCGAACAGCCAGTAACCGTCGGCTGCTGTAGCATGGTCGAAAAAGGCCACCGACTGGTGCGTGTACTCTGCACCACCGGGCCCGTAAGCAGGCTGTCCGGGATATGGCGTCGATTGTGCAGCGGCGAATATGCCCCTCAACAGCAATGGAGACATAGGGAACACCGTTCTCAAAAATTGTCTGAAACTACGCCCTTTTTTGTACGGGCGTTCTATAAATTGACTTGTACTCATCATCATAATTAAAGAGACGTTTAAACGCTCAAAATGCCTCTTTCGTTTACAAAAAATCGATAAAAGCCCGGAAAGGAAGGACGTATCTTTGTCCGGCAACTGAAATAAGAACCGGATCGGCACGTTTTCCCGGCCTGCCATGAAACACAACACATTACCATGAAAATACTGCCCGTACTTTTATTCCTGTCACTTCCATTGTTTGCCTGCCAGTCGGAGCAGCCAAAGCCGCCGGCCAATCCCATCGCTGCTTTACCACAAGAGACGGCGTCCATCGATACCATCGCTCCTCCCAAGCCCTCGCCCAATCCGGAAGCGAGTCCGCAGTCGGAAACGCAGCAAAAGGATGCCAACGCCGGGTACAAATCTGGCAGTAGCGCTGCCACAGGCATTGCACAGGGCGGATTTTCGGATGTGGCTGTGCTCGACCCTGGCATTCGGCTGGATATCCGATATGCTACGGCCAATAATTTCACCAAGTCGAAAATATATGATTGCCCCCGCTGCCTCTTGAGGCCGGAAGCAGCAGAAGCCCTTGTAAAAGCGAACAAGGCACTCAAAGCAAAAGGATATGCACTAAAAATGTTCGATTGCTACCGCCCCAGGCCTTATCAGCAACGCCTTTGGGACAAGGTACCCGACCCTGATTACGTGACGCCTCCCACGAAAGGCTCCATGCACAGCCGTGGGGCGGCCGTCGACCTGACCATTGTGGATATGCAGGGCCGTGAACTGGAAATGGGTACGCCCTACGATTTCTTTGGAAAGGAAGCACATACCGACTACAAAGGTTTGTCGGCCAGGGTGCAGGCCAACCGCGATTTGTTGCGCACTACACTGGAAGCCGTAGGATTCAAAGGCATTCGCACAGAATGGTGGCATTTTTCCTATCAAAAACGCAGTTACCCTTTGTCGGACTACGTGTGGCCCTGCCCCGATGACAAATAGACGCTTTTTCTTCCGTTGTTATGGATATTATTTTTGAAGACTATTACCTGCTTGCCATCAATAAACCGGCGGGCCTTTCTTCCGAAAGCGGTAAAGAGCGGCACCCTTCGGCCGAGCAGGAGGCTTTGCTTTATTTTACAAAGGCACTGCAACAGCATTCGACCTCGAAACGGCTCAAGGAGACACCGTATTTGCGTGCGGTACATCGACTCGACCGGGTGTCCAGTGGCGTACTGCTTTTTGCAAAAACAAAACAGGCATTGCAGGCGCTGATGCAACAATTCGAGCAACGCAGTGTACAAAAAGTGTATCATGCAGTACTGGAAAAACAGCCACCCTCGCCATCGGGCCAGTTGCTTCACTGGCTGCTGAAAGACGATACCGGCCGAAAGGCGCTGGTGTCGGACGTGCAGGTACGCAACAGCCAACAGGCGCTGTTGGAATACAAAACCCTCTCGGTCGGCCCCCAATCGGTTTTGGTGGAAGTGTACCCCTCCACCGGTCGTTTTCACCAGATACGCGCGCAGTTTGCGCATGTAGGATGTCCCATTGCAGGAGATATTGCCTATGGTGGCCGCCCCTGGAAAGAGTATCAAATAAAACTCCATGCGCAGCGGCTGACCTTTCATCATCCAAAAACCGGTACTCCAATGACCCTGGAAGCCCCGGCGCCCGAGGGATTTTGAACGAACAGGCAAGAAATGAGACCTTTATACGTTTATGACGTCTTTTACACTATGAAAACGCGATTATTACAGTCTTTTTTCTGTTTGTTGCCTCTCTTTCTGAGTGCGCAAAACGAAACGGAAAACAATATTTTTGATGAAGATATTCGGACAGTACAGTTCCAGTTGACCAACTCTCCGCTATCGCTCCCAATGGTCGATTACCCTACGCGCCCCAGTGCGTTGATGCTTGAATTCGACCACATGGGAGAAGACATCAAAGATTACAAATACACGCTGGTGCATTGCAACAGCGACTGGCAACCCTCCGATCTGGTTGACAACCAATACCTCGACGGGTTTTTGGAAGACCGAATCACCAACATCCAGAGTTCGTTCAATACGCTCAAACAATACACCCATTACATGTTGCCGCTGCCCAACGGCAATATGCGCTGGAGTAAATCGGGCAACTACCTGCTGAAAGTGTTCGATGTAGATGAAGGCGATGAACTGGTGTTGGTGCGCCGATTTATGGTAGTAGAACCTACCTGGCGTATCGCTGCGCAATTTGTCCGCACAGCCAAGGTGAGCAAGTACAATACGCACCACGAAATTGATTTCAGTGTAAAACCCAAGGGCGAACGCATTTCAAATCCTCAAAACGACGTAAAAGCGTTTGTGCTGCAAAACGGCCGTTGGGACAATGCGATCGGACCCATCAAACCCTACATCACCCGCGGCGAGGATATTGTGTACGACTATCAGGATGAGATCGTATTCCCGGCGGGAAAGGAATTTCGTTTTTTCGATATGCGCACCTTCGATGTGCGCGGCGAACGTGTAAAAGGCATTGCCGAAAAATATGACTATTACGAAGTAACCCTGCAACGCGACGAATCGCGATTCGACCGGGCCGCTACATTTCGGGAAGATGCAGACGGGCGATTTGTGATCGATAACCGCAATTACAACCAGACGCTCCTGCAATGTGATTATGCCAAAGTGCTGTTCTCGCTCGACCGCAATGCACCCCTGGAAGATGAAGATGTATATGTTTTCGGAGAATTGTCGGATTGGCAACTGAAACCCGAATTCAAAATGGAGTACAGTGCCGAGGCAAAAGCCTACTATTGCGAGCCGTTTCTGAAACAGGGCTATTACAACTATCAGTATATCGTGGTAGACCGCAAAACAGGCGTGGAAGACACCGATGGATTCGAAGGCAACTGGTATGAAACGGGAAATCAGTACACTATTCTGGTTTATTTCCGACCTTTCGGCGCCCGATACGACCGGCTCATGGGTGCGGCCACGCTTAAAAGCGGCCGCCAGTGAACGCCGGACGGTTTATTCTGTTTATCAAATGACTGTCGAGCAACAATCGCCTACCAACTGACGACTGTTGACTGTTGACTGACGACTCTACATTATGATTCGCATTTTTATAGCCGACGATCACGTCATGTTTGCTGAAGGCGTGGAAAGTTTGTTGGTAGGTGAGCCCGACTTTTTACTCACAGGTAAAGCCGGTACGGCCGCCGATACGCTCAAACACGTGCGCCTCAACCCGCCCGATGTGCTTTTGCTCGACATCAACCTGCCCGACCAATCGGGTATGGAGGTATGTAAAATACTCCGGGAAGAGCAGCCCGACCTGAAAATTCTGGTGCTTTCCATGTTCAGCGAGGAAAGTTACATCACGGCCATGCTGGGCCTGGGCGCCCAAGGCTACCTGCTCAAAAACACAGGCAAAGTAGAACTATGCAACGCCATACGCACCCTGGTGACCGGGAAAACATATTTCTGCCAGGAAGTAACCGATGTGGTCATGCGAGGCCTTATGCACAGCCGTACCGCTTCTACTTCCAAGGAAAATCCGAAAATCAGCCGTCGGGAAAAAGAAGTACTGCGTTTGATCGTTGAAGAGAAAACGACGCAGGAAATTGCTTCCGAACTGTTCATTTCTGAAAAAACCGTGGAAAGCCACCGCGCTGCCCTGCTGGCCAAACTGGGCGTTCGAAACACTGCTGGCCTGGTAAAATCGGCCCTGCAACTCAAACTTCTGGAAGGCGAATAAACCTCTTTCTACCCAACCGATACAAATCCTCGTTCATGCAAAAATCCCCCGACCGACAAACGTTTTTGGGCTGTCTGCGCCCGCTCTTGTTTGTATGGCTGCTGATATGCTGCGGTTCGGCTACTCGTTTGCATGCCCAGGCTGAATTTGAGCAACGCCTGACCCTCGATCAGATTCAGGCATTGATGAATGAAGGTATTTTTCAGCCCGATCTGCGCAAACAGGCGCTTGCCTGGTACCATTGGGCCATTTACGATGAAACCCAGACCGGCATTACCGATTCTGCTTTCCAATATCTGGCCAAGAGTATGGATAAGTTCGGGAAGGCAAAGGATTCCCTGGGGTATTACAGAGCCGGCATGGAACTGGCCGATCGCCTTGCTGACCGTGGTTTTAGCGATGAAGCGATTCGGATGCATCAGGCGGCACTGGGGTATTTTCAACGTTCCAATAACCTGTATCTCGAAACGCATACGCTGGCCCGCCTGAGCAAAATTTATCTCGCCAACGGGAATGCCGACCTGGCATTGATTGCCAAAAGAAAATTCGTTGACAAGAACAAGGTGTTGAAAGACAGCGTGCTGGAGGTAAAACTGCTGATGGACGAGGCCATGCAGTCTTTTTACCAGAAAAAATACAGCAACGCCCGCTACACGGCATCGCGTGCCCTGCGCCTCGCCGAACAGTGCAATTATACCTACCTGGCCAACGACGCGCGCACAGCCATCGGTCGCTTTTGTGTACTGGAAGGCGATTTCAAGACAGCCATTTTTTTTCTGAAAAAGGCCGAAGCCGAAGCCCAACGGGCCAATGAACCACAGCGCCACGATATTTATCATTATCTCTCCAAGGCGTATGCTGCCCTCGACAGCATCCCGCTGGCGTATGAATATGGGCTCCGATACGGAGAACTGACCGATACGCTCCTGAAACGGGAAAAGGAAATGACCCTCCAGCGCCTGGCGCTTCAGTTTGATACCCGTCAGAAACGGGCACAGATACAAAGCCTCGAACAGGAGAAACGAGCCGTGGAAAGTCGCGCCCAGGGCCATCGCCTCACCGCGGCTGCTTTGGCTGTAGCCCTGTTCGCCGTGTCGCTGGCTATGTTTTTTATCATCCGCGACTATCGCCACCGCCTGCATACCGACCGCGTGATCGCGTCCCAGAATGAAGAATTGAACAAACGCATCATCCGCGAACTGGAAGACAGCCTGCAAATCGAAACCATGCGGAGCATGCTGGCAGGGCAGGAAGGCGAACGAAGGCGCATCGCACAGGATTTGCACGACAGCGTAGGGGGCATGCTGGCGGCTACCCGTATTCAGGTAGAAAGTGTATTGGCTAAATACGCTCAGTTGAACGATAATGCCGATCTGATCAAGGTAAAAACCCTGTTGGACGACACGGTATCCGAAACGCGCAACATTGCCCGGAATATGCAACCCGGCGCGCTGATGGAATTTGGCCTGGCAAAAGCCGTGCAAGACCTTACCAGCCGTATTTATGGCGAGAGCGCGCCGAATATCACATTCGAACACTTTGGCGATACGCGCGATCTCGATCAGACCGTAGCGCTGAATTCGTACCGCATCATTCAGGAATTGATTCAAAACAGCCTGAAATATGCAAAATCAAAGGAAATTCTGGTACAAATCACTCGTACCGAGGGCCAACTTGCCCTGTTGGTAGAAGACGATGGCATTGGCTACGACCCGGACACCGTACGCAAAGGAATGGGTACCGACAATATTGCCAACCGTATACAGTTTTTACGCGGCGAACTCAATATTCAAACCGCGCCAGGAAAGGGCGTCAGCACACTGGTAACTATTCCTTTGGAACATCAGGGAAAACCCTGAAAAAAAATCCCGGTTTTCCACGGATGCTTGAAGGATGTGCATGGGGCTAACTTTGCACCACATTGCAAAAACCGGTTTTTGCGTGCTCCTGTACGCATTTTCAGAATTTTGCAAATGCTCCCCAAGTTGAGATCCCACTCAAGTATATTCCCTGACAACCAAAGTGTGTTGTGTCGGCCGTGTCAAATTCGATGCCGATAACATAGATGCTATTTCAATCTCCCGCAACCTGAAAAGACAGGTTGTTATTCCCCCCCCTGTTTAATCCGCTATACTTCCTAGCCGGCATATCCGGTTTTGACCGGCCGTCGAGTTAGAATTAATTGTGCATACTATGTCAGAACAAGGCGCCCGTCGTTCGTGAGAACGGCGAGCGCCTATTTTTTTTATGTGCCCGGTCAATATGATACCTGTATTCTGAACATCTTACTTTGCAGCCTGTTCTACCCACATCACAACCGTGCTACACCATTTAACAACACAGAAATATGGCATTTACACTTCCCAACCTTCCTTACGAATTTGCTGCCCTTGAACCGCATATCGATGCCCGCACCATGGAAATCCACCACGACAAACACCATGCTGCTTACGTCAACAATCTGAATGCTGCGCTGCAAGGCACCGAGCATGAAGGCAAATCATTGGAAGAACTACTCGCTAACATATCCAAACTGCCAGCTGCTGTGCGCAACAACGGCGGCGGACACTGGAACCACTCCCTGTTCTGGACGATTATGGCCCCCAATGCCGGTGGCGCTCCTACGGGCGATCTGGCAGCAGCCATCGATCAGGCGTTCGGATCTTTTGATGAATTCAAAAAATTGTTTGCACAAGCCGCTACTACGCGCTTCGGCTCCGGCTGGGCCTGGCTGAGCGTAGGCGCCGATGGCAAGTTGTTCATTTCATCCACACCCAATCAGGACAATCCGCTGATGGATGTTGCCGAGCAAAAAGGTACACCCATTCTCGGCCTCGACGTGTGGGAACACGCCTACTACCTGCACTACCAGAACCGCCGTCCGGATTATATCACTTCCTGGTGGAATACGGTGAATTGGGCGGAAGTAAGCAGACTGTTTAGTCAGGTATGAGTTATGAGTTATAAAGTTATGAGTTATGAGTTATGAGTTATACTCACTTTGCTCTCGGCTATCCTAATGAAGAAGCCAAAAGCAAAGTGAGTATAACTCATAACTTTATAACTCATAACTCTATTCCGGCATCTTCGTTCGGATGGCCTGCAAAAACTCCTGGCGGGCAGTATCCTGCAAAAATTTTCCACTATATTCGGCTGTAATGGTACTGGCGCCGTGGTGTTCAACGCCCCGGGCCTGTACACACATGTGCCGTGCGTCGATGTAGACGGCCACATCTTCGGTGTGCAGCACTTTCTTCAGTTCTTCTGCAATTTGTACCACCAATCGTTCCTGCACCTGAGGGCGGCGAGCGAAAAAGTCGACGATGCGGTTGAGTTTCGACAGGCCGATCACCCGGCCATTAGGAACATAGGCTACGTGTGCCACGCCGAAAATGGGCTGGAAGTGGTGCTCGCAGGTGCTTTGCACGGGGATATTGCGTTCGATGACCAGCCCGGCGTACTGGTATTTGTTTTCAAAGGTAGTAATGGCAGGTTTGTTGGCCGGGTTGAGGCCGCGAAAAATTTCATTTACATACATTTTGGCCACCCGCTGCGGCGTACCGCTGAGACTGTCGTCTTTCAGATCGAGCCCCAGGATGTGCATAATCTGGCTGAAATGCTCGCTGATCCGTTTGATTTTCTGTTCATCCGGCATTTCAAAGGCTTCCGGCCGCATAGGCGTATGGGCAGAAGTGGCAATGTGCGCATCGCCCAGGTCGTCGGTGTGGCTGAGGCCGTTGGAATGACCGTTCAAATTCAGGTGTACCATGTTTAATTGGTTTAGCATGAAGAAGGGAAACAAGTAGCGGAGAAGTTATGTTTAACAAAACGATCCTTTTAATTAAAAAACTTTAAACAAAAAAAGGAGGCTGTATCCCTGTTGAAGAGATACAGCCTCCTGCTATTGTATGTTTTCTGTGAGACTTGGGTTTATTTGCCCTGTGTACCGCCTTTGAGGTATTCTTCTACCAGTTGTTTGTAGTAGGGTTTGAGTGCGGGCGACACGGTGCGGAACTGCTCGACTTCGGCCCGGCGCTTTTTGAGGTATTCTTCCAGGGCCGGCGGCATTTTTGGTTGTTGCTGACGCGCTGATTCAGCCTGGCGTTGCTCGTCCTGTTCGCGTTCGCGTTCGGCGCGTTCTTCTTCGAGCAGGCGGGTCAGGATTTGTTCCTGGCGTTTCATCATGTCATTGGTCAGGCGTTTGTTCACCAGGTCTGTCTCGATTTTATTCATGTCTTCCATGATTTCGTCGAGCGCCTTGCTGCCTTTGCCCTGCTCCTGTTTTTCTTTTTGCATCTGGCGCAGGGCATTGCGCAGAGCGGCTTGTTTGGCAGCCATTTGAGCAAACTCTTTGCTGTTGCTGCCGGGTTGTCCTCCGGAAGCGCCCTTGCCCTGTTTTTCCATGCGTTCCTTGAGGTCTTTCATGATCTTGTTCAGGTCTTCCTGCCCTTTGCTGATCTTGTCTTTGGGTTCGCCCTGTTTGCCTTTGCCTTGTCCTTTCCCGCTGCCCGGTTTTTGGCACGACTGGCTTCCCGGCATACCTTCGGCCATTTGCTGTTGCATGTTCTGCATGGCATCGGCCAGAAGCAGGGCCAGGTCGTTGAGGCTTTTCATGCTGCGCTGCTGCTGTTCGGTAGCGGTATTGAGGCGGCGTTCTTCGAGTTCGTCAATGCTGTATTTGAGCGAGGACTTGATTTCAGACACTTTTTCGGTGATGATGCTCTCGATCTGGAACTGGCGGCTGGCCAGGGCCTGCAGGCTGTCTTCCACGAGTTTGAAATCGTCCTTGATTTTGAATTGTTGTTGCGTCAACTCGACATACCGCGGGGTATTGATGGTCGAATTGGTAACGTCTTTCATGTTTTGCTCCTGTGCGAAGGACAGGCCCACCAGGTTTTCGAGCAACTGACGGATGGCTTTGATGTCTTCCTCCATTTGCTTCTGGTCGCCGGACTCCTTGTTTTGCTTCATCTTGTTCGCCATGTTTTTCATTTTATTGGCGGCAGATTTCTGCTTTTTACCGGCGCTTTTGTTTTGCTGCTTGCCGATGTCCTGCTTGGCATCCTTCATCTCTTCCTTCGTGTCCTGCATGTCCTGCTTATTGTTCTCGATATTTTGCGGACGTTTCAGGTCTTCGTTTTTCTTGAGCAACTCATCCATTTTTTTGATGAGGTCTTCCATTTTCTCATTGAGTTGCTGTTGTTCTTTTTCCAGTTGCTGGTTGTCTTTTTGTTGCTCCTCGGTTTCTTTGGCCAGTTGTTCCTGTTCTTTGGCCATTTCTTCGAGTTGGTCGATCTGTTGATCGAGCATTTGCTCCACTTCGAGTTGTTTGTAGAGTTCCTGCAGGCGTTCGAGTTCCTTGTTCAGGTCTTCGGTATTTTGCTGCATATCTTCCATTTGCTCGAGCGCCTGATCCTTGTTCTGCTCTTCCATGAGTTTTTGCAGGTCTTCCATGAGTTGTTTCATCTCATCGGAAAGGGTTTCATCGAGCATTTCCTCGAGTTTTTCCTGCTTTTCCTGCATGTTTTCGTCAGATTTCTGGAATTCCTGCTGTTGCTTGTTGTTTTGCTCCAGGGTTTGTTTGGCTTCCTCCATCTGGGTTTGCAGTTCTTTCTGGCGTTGCATCAGGCGTTCCATTTCCTTGCGCGTTTGCCAGTCGAGTTCTTTTTTCTGCAACACCTTGTCGCGGAGTTTTTTGAGTTCTTCCTGGATTTTCAGGCTCTCCTTCACGGCTTTTTCGAGGTCTTTTTTGATCTCGGCGGAGTTGTCGGCCTGTTGCTGGCGGAATTCGTCGAGCGTCGGCATGCGGTATTGCATGATGCCGGTGCGGGCGCTTTTCGAGCCATTTACGCCGTCGTTGTCGAACACTTCGAAGTAGTAAGATACTTCATCGCCCGGTTCGAGGTTCAGGTTGGCCACATCCCAGGAGTATTCGTATTGTACTTGTTTGCCGGCCGGTTTTTCCACCTTCACAGTGGTCATGGGCATCTGACCGCCCTTGCCTTTTTTAATTTGGTAATTGAACGTCAGGTTTTGCAGGCCATAGTCGTCGGAAGCGTCGCCAGCAAAAAACGATTGTTTCAGGTTGCTGCTGTCTTTGAATTCTTCTACAGAAATCTGCGGATGCAGGTCGGGAATAACGGTGATGGTATAGGCTACCGAATCGCCGCCGACCAATAGGGCATTGCTCAGGAAAACCTTGTACGTTTCATCTTTAAGGGCCCGGCGGCTGTATTGAAACAATTCGTCGTCGAAGCGCTTGGCTTCCGAACCCGCTTCGTTGCCAAAGCGCAACTGGAGATTGTCCGTGTGTTGTGCATTGAACACCCAGCCAATATTGGTGCCTTGGGGAATGACCAGATCGCCCACATTGGACAATTCTTCGGCGTTGCGACCGATATAGGAAGGGAAATTCAGTTTGGTTGTAAACGACAAAATGCTCGGTTTGCGCAGCACCTCCAGGGTGTAGTCGCGGCTTTCAAAACCACCCGAGAACAGGTTAAAATCGGTGTTTTGCTGAACGTTTACGAATTTGTAGGAAAATTCGTTGGCAGCCTCCTTGTTGAGTCGGTATTGCACATTGCCCAGGTTGATAAACACCTCGTTGGGCAGGGCATTGCCTTCCACTTTTACTTTCAGGGTAAAATCGGAAAACTGTACAGCCCGCAGTGTATCGGTATCGATGATAAACTTGAACGGCGCGGGTTTTTCAAATTTGGTGTTGCTGTGCCACAGGCGGTTGGTGCCTTCGCGAATGATATTGGGTGCACCCAGCAGCAGGAACAGCAGCAGCAAAACCGGCGGCAGGGCATAGCGCAGGTATTTGCGGTTTTTGGTGAGGTCGATGGCCGACTGGAAAGGCACCAGGCGAATTTCGTTGCTTTTCTGGTTGATACTGGCCGTGATCAGTTCGGCATAAATAGCATTGTTGCTTTGCTGGCGCAGTTGCAGAATATTGAGCAACTTGTCTTTTACATCCGTAAAGTGCTCGCCGATAATCACAGCGGCCTGCTCGTGGCTGATCACTTTGCCGAGGTGAAAATAGTGCATCAGCGGCAAGGCCACCCATTGGTACAGCGCCACACCGCTCAGGCCCAGGAAGCCCCACAACATCACCGAGCGCACGCCGGTACCGAAGTAGAAATAATACTCCAGCAGGTTGAGCAGGATAAACATGCCCAGCACTGCACCTACGGTGTACAGCGCTCCGCGCAACAATTGATTGATATAAAACCGGCGAATAAACGCATCGAGTTTTTCAATAAGCAGACTGTAATTATCTTTCACCATCGCGAATCTGATAGAAATGCTGAAATGTCATCTCCCAAAGTTCCTTTACCATGGAAAAGGTTGCAAAGAGGGAGCAAAATAAACGGTATTTTAGATGAAAAGTTGGGGCTGCTGCCTTTTTAACGGCAATGTGACATTTTTGAAAACATGAAACCGCGAAAGTAAGCAAAAAAACAACGTTGCAAATTGCCCAGGGCAATGATAAACAAGGGTTTGCAAAAGCCCGAAGGCAAAGTATTTTTGCCTTTTTACACACCACAAATTATGCGACTATTCGGCCTGATCGGTTATCCGCTTGGACATTCTTTCTCGCAAAAATACTTTACAGAAAAATTCGCCCGGGAAGGTATTCTGGACGCGCGCTATGAACTGTTTCCGATTCCAGAAATAGCGCAACTGCCAGATATTCTCCGCATGCACCCCGATCTGCATGGCCTAAATGTAACGATCCCGTATAAGGAGTCTGTACTGCCCTTTTTGCACGACCTCGACGAAACAGCCCGCGCAGTAGGCGCTGTCAATTGCATTCGGGTACGGGATGGACGGCTTACAGGCTACAATACGGATGTGTACGGGTTCGAGCAATCGCTGCGCAACAGCATGGACGAAGCCGCCATGCTACACCAGGCGCTCATTCTGGGCACGGGTGGCGCCTCCAAGGCAGTGGCCTACGTATTACGGCGCATCGGCATTGATTATCAATTCGTTTCGCGCCAGGCAGATGCTGAAAAAGGCTGGCTGAATTACGAAGATTTACGCCATGTTGACTGGTCGGCATATGCGCTGGTGGTCAACACTACCCCGCTGGGTACCTACCCGAATACCGAAGGCTGCCCCGACCTGCCATTTGAAAAACTTTCCGCGCAGCATCTGGTATTTGACCTGGTGTACAATCCGCCACAAACCGTACTTTTGCGCAACGCTTTGGAGCAGCATGCGCGTGTGCAGAACGGACTCGATATGTTGCACCTCCAGGCCGAAAAAGCCTGGGAAGTGTGGCAACAGTAAAACCTAACCAATTTATGGCCACAATAGATTTTTCCAATACAGAAATTGCCTTCTCCCACCTGACCGATACCGAACTCAGAAAAACCGCCTGGCTCTTCAAACTTATGAGCCATTCCTGGCTGGTGAAATACGGTTCCAGCCTCGGGTTGTGGGCAGTGGAAAACGGGATGCCATTTGCGGAAGTCATCGTGAAAAAAACCATTTTCGAACAATTCTGCGGAGGCACCACGCTGCTGGATTGTCAGGGAAATATCGATCGACTGGCAGCCAATCATACACTTACCATTCTTGATTATGGCGTGGAAGCCAAGGAGTCGGAAATCGATTTCAACCTCACCATGAACGAGAATATTCGCGCCATCGATTTTGCCTGTCGTTCCAAACACATTCCCGTAGTGGTATCGAAAGTAACCGGTATTGCGCGTTTCGGATTGCTGGAGCGCATGCAGAGCGGCTCGGAACTGACCAAAACCGAACTGGCCGAATACCGCAATGTACTCAAGCGCCTGGATGCCGTTTGTTACCATGCTGCCAACAAAGGTGTGTCTATTTTTATCGACGCGGAAGAATCGTGGATTCAGGATTCAATCGACCATCTCGTATGGCTCATGATGAAACGGTACAACAAAACCCGCGTGGTGGTGTACAATACTTTCCAGATGTATCGAAAAGACCGGCTTCAGTTTTTGCTGGAAAGTTATGACCGTGCACAAAGCGCAGGCTTCCTGCTCGGCGCCAAACTCGTGCGCGGCGCCTACATGGAAAAGGAACAACTGCGTGCGGCTGAAATGGGCTATGAAAATCCGATCAACCCGGACAAGGATACCACCGACGATCATTACAATACGGCCCTCCGCTTCTGCATCGATCATGTCGACACGATGGCTTTCTGCAATGCCAGCCACAACACCGAAAGCACCCGCTTGCAGGTAGAATTGATGGACAAAAAAGGGATCGCGCACGATCACCAGCACTGCATGTTCAGCCAGTTGTTTGGTATGGGAGATATTCTCACATTCAACCTGGCGCATGCTGGCTTCCGCGTGGCCAAATACATGCCTTATGGGCAGGTGGCCGATGTGATTCCTTACCTGATTCGCCGTGCCCAGGAAAATTCGACGGTGACGGGCGACGTGGGCCGCGAGTTGTCTTTTATTCAGCAGGAAATAAGCCGCCGGGGTATTGATTAAGAACAGAAATCAACCAAACACCCCTTCCATCTGTTCTCGCTTCTCACCTCCCACTTCTCGCTTCTCACCTCTCACCTCTCACCTCTGCCATGACCGCTCCACGCAACGAACAGGAAATTATCCAGCAGGTACTCAATATTTTTTCCTCCCAACTGGAAAAAAACGGGTTTCGCAAAACGCCCGAGCGATTTGCCATTCTGGAAGAGATATACAAACGCACCGATCACTTCGATGCGGAGGCTTTGTACATCCATATGAAAAACCGCAATTACCGCGTGAGCCGCGCTACGGTGTACAATACGCTGGAATTGCTGGTGGCCTGCGATCTGGTAAAAAAGCACCAGTTTGGCAAAAACCTGGCGCAGTATGAGAAGTCGTACGGTTACAAACAGCACGATCACATGATCTGCGCCAATTGTGGGAAGGTGGTGGAGTTTTGCGACCCGCGTGTACAGCAAATCAAGGATATGGTGGGCGAATTGCTCAATTTCAAGGTGACGCACCACTCGCTCAACCTGTACGGTATTTGCGGCTCCTGCCAAAAAGAAATCGAATACGGTATCGTGCGCAAGCAGCCGAAAGTAGTGGAAGACGAGCCGGGCTGGGGAGATTGAGATGTACGATTTCCGATTACATGATGTACGATTTCCGATTGGATGGAAGATTTGAGAATGTTGATTGATAGCATCTCGATCAATCCTAAATCATATTTCTTCCATCCAATCGGAAATCGTACATCATGTAATCGGAAATCGTACATCCTAGTACTGCTTCACCGCTGTCACATAATACATATCCATGGCGCCCTTGTTTTTGGCGGCAATTTTTCCGCGGTAGTTCCATTCAAATTCATAGCGGGCGAAATCGTACACGTTTTCGCTCACATTGACGCGGCCTGGTTCGCAGGCTTCCTCGAATCGGGCTGCCACGTTTACGGTATCGCCCCAGATGTCGTAGGCGAATTTTTTCGCGCCTACCACACCGGCTACCACCGGGCCAATGTGAATACCTACACGTGCTTCAAAGTAGGGCATGCTGCGATCCATGCGTTCGGCTTTGAGGGCCAGCAGGAAGTCCTGAATTTCGAGGGCCGCCCGAATAATATCGGAAGGGCTGGCATTCATGTCCGAGAGGCCGCTGGCGCAGAGGTAGGCATCGCCGATGGTTTTGATTTTTTCGATGCGATACTGGCTGATAATGCGGTCGAAATTGGAAAAACAGTAGTCGAGTTCTTCCACCAGCATTTCCGGACTCAGGCGTTCGGCTACCTGCGTAAAGCCTGTAAAGTCGATAAACATTACTGTGGCCTGGTCGTATTTGCGGGCGGCTACCTTGTTGCGTGTTTTCAATTCCTGGGCAATGGCCGGGGGAAGGATATTGAGCAGGAGGTTGTCGCTACGTTTTTTTTCGGCTTCCACCAGCGCATTTTTCTCGGCCAGTTCGTTGGCGGCCCGGCGTTTGGCGCGGAATCGGAAATAAAAAAGCATGGCCATCACCAGTACGAATGCTGCTACGAGTCCCAGCAAATTGCGCATGTTCTCGCTTTGTTGTTTACCCAGTTCGGCTTCGGCTACCAGCGTTTTTTGCAGTTGAAGTTCTTTTTCCTGTTGGGCACGCACGATGGCGTCGGCCATTTGTTCCTTGGTAAGGGTTTCCACCATGCGGCTTTTTGAACTGGCCAGCGAGTCGAGCCGCTGCCGTGCCTGTTCAATCTGGGTGATGGTTTGGTCTTTCTCGGTGATTTCCTGTTTGCTTTTTTCCTGAACCTCTTTCAGTTGGCTCTGGTAAGTAGTCTCCAGCACCTGGGTTTGTCCGGTAATTTGCGCCAGTTGTTCGCGCAAGGCCCGGTTGTTGGCTTCTGCTGTAGCCAGTTGGTTTTCGAGTCGGCGCTGGGCATCACCGCCGCCGCGCACACCGCCGCCGGAATCCTTGAGGTAATTGACCGTTTCGCGGCTCCATTTAAGTGCTTCGCGGTAGTCGTTTTGTTTGAGCGCAATGTCTTGCAATTTTTCTGTTGAACTCAGGGCCACATCGCGCAAGCCATAGTTGCGCGCAGCATTCCAGGAGTGCATAAAACGACTGGAGGCTTCCTTGAAATTTCGCAGGCGATACTCGGCTTCTGCCGAAAGGAAAGTGGCATCGGCTTCGCGGCGTTTGTCGCCGATTTCCGTTGCCAACTGGCTGGCACGGTTGGCAAAATCCGATGCTTTTTTGGCATTGCTGGCACTCAGGCTTTTTTCAGCAATCTGATAGGCAAGGTTCATCCGCTCGCTTTTGGAGCCGGACTTGTTGTATTTGGCTTCCAGTTCGGAAATGGACTGGGCATTTGCCGGCAACCATCCGGCAAGGATAAAGAGTAAAAAAAAGGCGGTTAGGTACTTCATAGGTGCAAAGTCGGCAGGGCGAAGTGCGAAGTCAAATGGTGTAACGGTTTTCGGAAAGGATTAATGCACAAGGCATATTAATCGCAAAAATTCAAAATTTATTGATTCTGACCCAAAGAATGTTCTGCTGGAACCATAAATCAGCCGCGAAGGTCGAAGATTTTGGCACAAAAACGACAGAATCCGGATGCGGTTTGAAAAAGCATTATTTTTGCCCGGCCTTGCAGACGAGAAGCATGTTGCCTTCCAACGAAACTTGTTTGCTCAACCGATCGTGCCGATATGAAAATTAAACCTTTTCAGGCCTTGTTCCCTGATTTCAGTAAAATCGGTTCGCCGGATGTGTTCTGCGAAACAGCAAAGGAGGCATTCCCGGAATTCAGAAAGCAAGGATTATACCGGGAATTTCCACAGGCAGCCTTTTACGTCTACCAAATAGAGGACGGCCACCGCAAGCACACCGGCCTGATTGCCCTCAACGAGGTGTCTGATTTGAAGGATGGAAAAATAAAAAAGCATGAGCACACCATCCACGTCAAGGAACGCCAGCAGATGGACTTGTTTCTGGAATGGGGAGCCATGCTGAAGCCTGTGTTGCTCACGTATTCTTCCGTGCCCGACATCGAGCAATGGTTGCAGACATACATCCGACAGATACCTGCGTTTTTCACCACACGGTTTCAAAAAGACGGGCAAATCCATCGGATGTGGCCTGTGAGCGCTCCTGATGACATATCATTGCTGAAAAACCTGTTTGCACAACACATACACGCTGCCTACATTGCAGATGGTCACCATCGTACGACATCGGTAGCACTCTTGCAGGAACAGTTTGAAGGGCAAAAGCACTCGTATGATTTCGAGCACCTGTTTTGCATTTTCATTGGCGCCGATGAACTCGATATACTCGATTTTAACCGTGTGGTGGATTTGCCGGATTCCTGGCAAGCAGAAACATTTCCCGAAAAGTTGAACGAACTCTTCGATGTCGACCCCTTGGACGAACCTTGCCGACCTGCGCACAAATATGAACTGGTACTATTTGCAGGGGGGCGATGGTACGCGCTTCGCTGGAAACAAACATTGTTGGAAAGTTTTCCGCCAGAACAGGTGCTGCTGGATGTGTCGCTGCTCAATCAATTTGTATTGCACGATCTTTTGGGTATCCATGACGTCCGCACTGACCGACGCATCGCTTATGTAGACGGCAGCAAGGGTATTCATGGCCTTCAAAACGCCGTAGGCGCAGGTAGCAACCGCATTGGTTTTATGTTGTTTCCGGTAAAATTGGAAGATATGATGCGCATAGCCGACACAGGTGAAAGCCTGCCCCCCAAAAGCACGTATTTTGAACCTCGTATCAGGACGGGGGTGATGGTGAAGGGGCTTTGAAAGGGTTGATGAGGGTTGATAAAGGTTGATGAGGGTTGATATTCATCCACTCGATGAATGTGAAATACAATCCTTACCCCGAGCAGATGATTATCAACCCTCATCAACCTTTATCAACCTCATCAACCTTTATCAACCCTCATCAACCACAAACATGCAAACAATAAACAACTTCATCAATGGCCAGTACGTGCCGCCGCTGAGTGGCGAGTACCTCGATAATTTCGCGCCCGCCACGGGGACTGTGAGCGGTAAAATTGCACGCTCCGGCACCGCCGACGTCGACCGCGCTGTGCAGGCTGCATGGGCTGCTTTTCCGGCATGGTCGGGCCTGTCGCTCGATCAGCGCCACGATATTCTGCGTGCGGTAGCCGATGGTATTCTGCAAAACCTCAATCGTTTGGCAGAAGCGGAAAGCGCCGATTCAGGCAAAACGATTACGACAGCCCGCACGATTGACATCCCAAGAGCAGCACAGAATTTCAAATTTTTTGCTACAGCCCTTCTTCATTTTTCTTCTGAAAGCCACCAGCGGCCCGATGCGCTAAGTTATACGCTTCGGCAACCGCTGGGCGTGGTAGGCTGCATTTCGCCCTGGAATCTTCCCCTGTACCTGTTTACCTGGAAAATAGCGCCTGCCCTGGCAGCAGGCAACTGCGTGGTGGGCAAGCCCTCAGAAATTACGCCGCTGACCGCTGCACTTTTAGGCGAAATTTGCAATGATGCCGGGCTGCCCCCCGGGGTGCTCAATATCCTGCACGGGCTGGGCCCGGAAGTGGGCGCCGCCATCGTGGAGCACCCGCAGATAAAAGCCATTTCCTTCACCGGCAGCACACGAGCGGGGGCAGAAATTGCCCGGGTGGCTGCCCCGAAGTTTAAAAAACTCAGCCTCGAACTGGGCGGCAAAAACCCCAACCTCATTTTTGCCGACTGCGACTATGATAAGATGCTGGAAACGACAGTTCGATCCTCTTTTAACAACCAGGGACAGATTTGTCTGTGCGGCTCCCGCATTTATGTAGAAAAAAGCCTGTACGAGCGTTTCAAAAAGGATTTTGTAGCGCAAGTGCGTCAGATTCGTGTGGGCGACCCCGCTGCCCCTGACAGCCGCCTCGGAGCGGTCGTATCGAAAATGCATTTTGAAAAAGTATTGTCCTACATCCAACTGGCGCGCGAAGAAGGTGGCGCCGTACTTTGCGGCGGCGAGGCGATTCAGTTGCCAACGCCCCATGAAAATGGCTGGTTTATAGCGCCAACGGTTATTGAAGGTCTGCCCACGAAGTGCCGCACCAATCAGGAGGAAATTTTTGGCCCGGTGGTCACTATTCAGTCCTTTGATGACGAGGCGGATGCCCTGCAACAGGCCAATGATTCGCCGTACGGCCTCAGTGCCACCATCTGGACCAGCGATCTCAATCGGACGCATCGGCTGGCTTCGGCCCTGCAATGCGGCATCGTCTGGGTAAATACCTGGATGCTGCGCGACTTGCGTACACCGTTTGGAGGCGTAAAAAACTCCGGCATGGGACGCGAAGGCGGCTGGGATGCCCTGCGTTTTTTCACCGAATCCAAAAATGTAACCATCGAATTTTAAGAGCGCAACATGCGGCTGTCTATTGTAATTGTCAACTACAACGTGCGCTATTTCCTCGAACAGGCGCTCGGTTCGGTACGGCGTGCCCTGCGCCACATCGACGCGGAAGTATGGGTGGTCGACAACAATTCGGTAGACGATTCAGTGCGCATGGTGGAAGAAAAGTTTCCGGAGGTAAAACTCATCGTCAACCACGATAATCCAGGTTTTGCAAAAGCCAACAACCAGGCGATTCGGCAAAGCAGCGGTGAATACGTATTGCTGCTCAATCCCGACACGCTGGTGGAGGAAGATACCTTTGAAAAATGCCTGGCTTTTATGGACACACACACCGACGCCGGCGCACTGGGCTGTAAACTGATCGATGGCAGTGGCAAATTCCTGCCTGAAAGCAAACGAGGGTTCCCATCGCCCTGGGTTGCCTTTTGTAAAACTTTTGGTCTATCGGCCATTTTCCCTCGAAGCAAAACCTTCAACCGATACTACCTGGGCTACCTCGATGCCGACCAGACCAACGAGGTGGATGTGCTGGCAGGCTGTTTTATGTTTATCCGGCGCAGCGCACTCGACCGGGCCGGACTGCTCGACGAGGCATTCTTCATGTATGGGGAAGATATAGACCTGTCGTACCGCATCATTCAGGCGGGGTACAGAAACTACTATTTCCCTGAAACAAAAATCATTCATTACAAGGGAGAAAGCACCAAAAAAGGCAGCCTGAATTACGTACGGACGTTTTATCAGGCCATGATCATTTTTACCCAAAAACATTTTTCAGGTAGAAAAGCGGGCTTGTTTGTTTCCATGTTGCAAGCCGCCATCTGGCTCCGCGCGGGTATGACGCTGGCGAAGAATTTCTGGGATAAAATCTGGCTGCCTGCGCTGGATGCGGGCCTGATATATGCGGGGCTGGTGGTGCTAAAAAACTTCTGGGCCAATTATTACTACAAAGACCCTGAATGGTTTAAAACCAATGTCCTTTGGTTTAATTTTCCCTTGTATATCCTGATCTGGCTCGGAACCGCCTGGCTCAATGGCGGCTACGACCGACGCTATGATATCAGGCGACTGGCGCGGGGGCTGGCTTTCGGCACGGTGGTGCTCGCAGCCGTGTACGGGTTTCTCGACCTCGACTACCGGCCTTCCCGGGCACTGGTGTTGATGGGCGCCGTGTGGGCAGTGCTGGCAACGCTGGGGTTGCGCGCAGCAGCCCACTTCATTGAATTCAGAAATTTCCGATTGGGGCTTGACAAGATCCGCAACCTGCTTATCATTGGTTCCAACTCCGAAGCGGATCGGGTTTCGGGACTGTTGAGGCAAGTGGGTATTTCACAGAATATGATCGGCGTCATTGCACCGCCTTCGGAGCCCGACCCACGTGAATACCTGAGTGCCTTCAACCAGATGGACGAAGTGGTGCGGATTTACAGGGTCAATGAAATCATTTTTTGTTCCCGGGATATTCGCAGCCAGGATATTATGGCCTGCATGACCAGCCTTGGCCCGGGAATTTCCTATAAAATTGTGCCCGAAGAAAGCCTCAGCATTATCGGGAGCAGCAACAAGGATGAACCGGGTGAATTGTACACCATTACCATTCGTTACAACATCGCTCAGTCGGGGCAGCGCCGCAACAAACGTGTTTTTGATTTGCTGTTGTGCCTGAGTCTTATTCCAACAGCCCCATTGTGGCTTCTTTTTTCAGGCCGTCGAAAAACATGGCTAGCCAGTTGGTGGGCCGTTTTAAGCGGGCAGAAAACATGGATCGGATATGTGCCACAAGGAAATATTGCCAGCCTGCCACCCCTGAAACCAGGCGTTTTTTCACCCATAGATGATCTCCAAAACCTGCACCCCACGGCCCAAATGATTGAAAGACTTAATTTTTTATATGCCAAAGACTGGAATGTGTGGAGAGATATGGCGCTGGCTGGAAGAATGCTATATCGGGGGGAGGGTTGAAAAGTTGATGAGGGTTGATAAAAGTTGATGAGGGTTGATAAAGGTTGATGAGGGTTGATATTCATCGGCTCGATAGGGATCAATTCTTTCGTATTTCGAGTGTCCAATCATCAACCTTTATCAACCTTTATCAACCTTTATCAACCTTTATCAACCTTTATCAACCTTTATCAACCCTAATCAACCTTTATCAACCCTCATCAACTTTTATCAACCTCATCAACCCTCATCATCAACATGCTCAACGACAAACATATCTATTCCAATCTCCTAGCGGCCAAACAGCGTGGCGAAAAAAAACTTGCCATTCTGTTCGATCCCGACAAATTGCGGCTCCAGAAAATGGAACAAGCCCTCGAACTCGCTGTCGATTGCGGGGTCGATTACTTTTTCATTGGCGGGAGTCTCGTTGTCAACAACATGCTCGATGCCGTGCTGACGCGCATTCGGGAGCAGTGTTCTATTCCCATGATACTGTTCCCGGGAAATTCATTCCAATTGAGTTACCGGGCAGATGCCATTCTGTTTCTATCGCTCATCAGCGGCAGAAACCCCGAATTGCTAATCGGGCAGCACGTCATTTCAGCGCCGTTTTTAAAAATGTCGCCACTGGAAATCATCAGTACCGGATATATGCTCATTGATGGCGGCGTACAAACATCGGTGCAATACATGTCGAACACCTACCCTATCCCGGCACACAAAGACGATATTGCTGTCTGTACGGCGCTGGCAGGCGAAATGCTCGGACTCAAAATGATCTACCTCGACGCTGGTTCGGGCGCAAAAAATCCGGTACAGGAAAGTATGATCGAGGCCGTTTCCGGGGCTGTTTCTCTTCCTCTTATTGTAGGCGGCGGCATTCGGACACCCGAAAAAGTAGCCGCCAACCTCGACGCTGGCGCCGATGTCGTGGTGGTTGGCAATGCAGTGGAAAAGGACCCGGGTTTGATCCGGGAAATGGCTAAAGAAGTCCACAGTCGTCAGTCCTGAACAGTCGTCAGTCGACAGTTGTCAGTCCTCAGTCCGTAGAGTAATCCTAGATACGCTTGGTGCCTTTGCTATTCAGCCCATGAATACAAATGTGTACTCTACGGACTGAGGACTTAGGACTGTCGACTGAGGACTGAATTCATCCTCCCAACCAGGCTTTAAACTCGTTTACCCTTTCCCGGCTCACAAAAATTTCTTCGGGCGCGGCGGGGCTGGTTTCCAGTTTGAGCCGGCCGTTGAGGTGGGGCATGATTTTGGCGATGGCATCGATGCGGAGGGTCATGCTTCGGCTGATGCGGAAATAGTCGCGCGGGTTGAGCAGGCGCTCCAGTTCTTCGAGCGTATTTTCCACAAAATACTTTTTGCCGCTGCTGGTAAACGCCTGCGTTAGTCCGTCGGAAGAGCGGAAAAAAGAGATGTCGCTGGTATTTATAAAAGCCAGTTGCTGGCCGGATTTCACCAGAAAACGATCCTTGAACTGTTCTTTTTTGAAATACTGGGCCAGCATTTCATATTCGAATGCCGGGGCAGGCGTGCGGCGATTTTCCATTTTTTGCAAGGCATTCGACAGATCCTGCGGGTCGATGGGTTTGAGCAGGTAGTCGATTGCATTGACTTTGAAGGCCTGAACTGCGTAATGATCGAATGCCGTGGTAAATATAACAGGCGCTGGCACCGACACCTGTTTAAAAATATCGAAACTCAAGCCGTCGGCAATCTGAATATCCATAAACATCAGATCGGGTGCAGGGAAAGTGCGCAACCACTGCACGGCGCTTTCCACAGAATCAAGCGTGTCTAATATCTGCAAGGAAGGGCGTTGTTCCAGCAAGAGTTTGCTCAATTGGCGCGCCGCGGGTATTTCGTCTTCTATGAGGAGTACTTTCATGTTATTTCATCTTATGCCATGGCGGCAACGGTAATTTCGGGCAATATCACCGTAAAATACTGCTGGGAAGCGATCACTTCCACGCTCTGATCGGTCAGCATGCGGTAGCGATCGCGGATATTTTGTAGCCCGACGCCGGTAGAGTCCATCACCTGATTTTTTTTCTGGAGCGTGTTGCGCACAATCAAATGGCCGTTTTCCATAAAAACTTCAACTTTCAAGGGTTTTTGTGTGGAAATGACATTGTGTTTGATGGCATTTTCAAACAGCATTTGCAAGGTGAGTGGCACGATGGCCGCGTTTTCATCCATTTTTTTCCCAATATCTACCTGCAAATTTTCCCCAAAACGTTCGCGCAGGAGAAAAATATAGGACTGCAAAAATTCCAGTTCGGTTTGCAGTGGAATCACCCGGTCGTCGCGGCTTTCCAGCACATATCGGTACACTTTGCTGAGTTGTTGTACAAAGCGTACGGCTTTATCGGGCGCTTCCGGGATGAGGTAGGTCAGCGTATTGAGGCTGTTAAACAGGAAATGAGGATTCACCTGATTGCGCAGGCCTTCCAGTTGGCTGGCGATGTGCGCGCGTTCGAGTTGTTCTTTTTCCACCGCGGTGGTTTTCCAAAGTTGGAAAAAACGAATGCTTTCATAAATAGATCCCAGTGCCAGCAACATCATGTAAGAAGCACCGAAGCCTGCTAGTGTGTCGGGCACCAGGGTGGCGTCGCGTTGTACGGAAAAGAGCAGCCCCACTTTTGTAATGAGGGTACATACAACACCTGTATACGCCACAGATAGCACAACCAGCCAACGCATTCTTTTTTTCCAGTCCTTCCAGTCGGGAAAGCGCCGCGACAAGGCCTTGAAGATAGCCCGCACGCCTTGCCAGGTAGCAGCCGTATGTATCAGCCCGAATCCTGCAATTTGCCAGTAACTCGGCATATCGCGCACAATACCCCTGAAAAACAGCAGCGGAATCACCATTGCCACAACAGGTATGCCGATAAGCCGGAACAGGCGATCGTCGAAACCCAGCAGGGTGCAGTCTTTTTGTGAATTGGTCATGGCAAATGTGATGGGTTGGAACAGGATTATCAGGATTAGAAGGACAAAAATTTATTGAATCAATCCTTCTAATCCCAATAAATCCGGATAATCCTGTTCCAACCGCTCTTTAAAACTCTACGCGGTACAACACATCCGGGAAAAATCCGATCTGGTAAATTTTGCCCACATCGCCTTTCACTTCATTGTAGCGCATGGCGAATATATTCTGGTGGTTGGTCACATTCTGGAAATCCAGAAAAAAAGTTTGCGACAGTTTGCGGCGCGGGCTGTTGGTGCGGAACCCGATTTTCACATCCCAGCGGAAGTAATCATCCAGTTTTTCACTGAAAGCCAGGTTGTCGTACAATACTTCCTTGCCGGCAGCGCGGCTGGCTTCGAGGTTGACGGGGGTGTAAGGGCGTCCTCCGGCAAAGGAAGCCTTGGTGTCGAGGGTAAGGAAACGGCGGCCGGTGCTGCCAAGTTTAAACTCCTTGCCTGCCAGCACATTGGCAACGTAATTTCCGTTAAAAGCCGTGTTGCGTTCTACGCCGTCGGAGCCTTTGTATTTGGAATCAAACAGGCTGACGGTGACCATGGCGTAGTAGCCCTGCGAAAAGAACTTTTCAGCAGTCAGTTCCAGCCCGAGGTTGGTGCCGGTTCCTTCGTTTACGAGTGAACCTTTATCCGGGAAAATGAAATCGGCGCCCGTGTTCAGCAGCGAGAAACTGGAAGAAAATGTTTCCACCGGCACCTTGCTCAGCCATTGGTAATAGGATTCTACTTTCAGGTGCCAGTCGGTGGCTGGTTTGAAGTCGTAACCCAATACGAGGTGCTGGTTTCGGGTAAATCCGAGGTTTTCGTTGTTGTTCAGGTAAGAGCCGTCGGGCTGGCGTTCGCGGAAAAAGAAAACGGGTAGCGGTTGTTGCTGACTGTGCATGCCGTAGCCGAAATTGAGCGACTGTCGGGGCGAAAACTTCCAGTTGATGGCAGCGCGGGGTTCCAGCACAAAATCTTCCGTTTTATCAAAATACTGGCTGTGCAAGCCGGCATTGAGCGTGAGTTTTTCGGTGAGGCGGTACTGCGTTTGGGCATACACTTCCAGCAGGTTGAATGCGCCGTTGAAATCACGTTGGGTTACCCAGTCAGGACTACCATCTCCATTGTAATCCAATTGGTTCTGGCGCGTGTTGATATAGGTATCCAGGTGCTGGTTTTGCAGCAACAAACCTGTGCGCAGGGTAAGCCGGCTGTTGATTTTGTTGTTGTAAAACGACGACAGCCGATAGGTTGCCAGAGCGTCTTTTACGTCGTTGAGTTGGAAAGGTTTGCCGTCTTCCAGTATTGTTTCATCTTCGCTCTTATAGGTATTGCCGGTGTAAGACGCGCTGAGCACCGTGCGCAGGAAAGCGTGGTCGTTGAGCAAGAGGTTGTGTTTCACGCCCACCACACCGAATTTCGAAACATTGAAAGCGTTTTGAGTAGGGTCGGCAAAAAGGTCGGTGGTGTCGATTTCGGCCCCCAGGAAGTCGATGGCACTCCAGCCGCCAATGCCGAACACCGAAAATTTGCCGGCTTTGGTATTGCCCAGATCGGCATTGAACGAAAGGTCTTTGTAGCGTGGCGTGGCAGTAGTACCCACATTAATGCCGGCAGCCGAAGCCAGTTCTACAAAAGAGTGGCGGTAGGCTACCACGAACGAACCATTGTCTTTTTTATTCAGCGGGCCTTCGACCAGGGCTTCCATGCCCGAAAAAGCACCCAGTTGGCCCATGAATTCAAATTTTTCCTTGTTGCCTGTGCGCAGGTTGATATCGAATACGCCTGCCGTGGCATTGCCATATTCTGCTGGAAAGGCGCCTGTGAGGAAATCGGAATTGGCGATCATATTCGGGTTGAGTGCCGATACCGGGCCGCCGGTAGTGCCGAGCGTGGAAAAGTGGTTGGGGTTGGGGATCGGAGTGCCTTCGAGGCGCCATAGTACGCCGGTGGGTGAATTCCCCCGGATAATGATGTCGTTGCGGGCGTCGTTGTTGGCTGCCACGCCGGCGAAACTGGCCACCATTTTGGCCACGTCGTTGCGGCCGCCGGAATAACGCATCACTTCTTCGGTATTGAACTGACGCGCCGAAATGGTGGCCAGTTCGTTCATCGGACGGTCTTTGTCGCGGCGGGCAGTAACAGTTATTTCATTCAATTTGGAATAGGATTCCTGCATGCGTACATCGAGCAGTACTTCCTTGCCGGCAGTTACCAGCAGGTTGCTGACGGTTTGGGGTTCGTAGCCCAGGTACGTAATACGCAGTGCCTGCCTGCCGACAGGTACATTTTTGAGCGTAAAAATGCCGTTTACATCTGTTGTGGCGCCGTTGGACTGGCCATCCGTCATAAGTTGAACGGTAGCGCCGATCAAGGGTGTTTCGGATTGTTGATCATACACCGTGCCACGGAGGGTTTGGGTTTGCGCGGCCGCAAAAAACGGCAGTAGTGCAACGAGGAGGGTAAAGAGTTGTCTAGTATTCATAATTCAGAGGTGTGATAACTTTTATTTGTCAGAGGACACACAAATGTGTCGGATACCCTGACTTGTAAAGAAGTCAAAACCTGTGAACTGTAGAATGAGGCGGCTGAACTGTAGAAAATGATGCCAGTACTTCGTCGACAGATTTCCGCTTTTCAGGCTGAACTTTGGGCTATTGGCCGCTGCACAGGTAAACAAGCCTTGATTTTTCCCGTTTTTTCTGCTTATGAAACAGATATTGTTGATTGCGCTGCTCTTAAATACCGCATTCTTGCAGGCCCAGGAACTTCCATTTATCAAGGCCGATCAAATAGACCGATGGAAGGAAGCCGACACGGATACGGTATGGGTACTTAATTTCTGGGCTACCTGGTGCGGCCCTTGCGTGGCGGAGTTGCCTTCTTTTGAAAAATTGAATAAGGAATATGCCGACCAAAAAGTGCAGGTAATACTGGTGAGCAATGACTTTAAAAAACAGGTCGAAACCAAAGTAAAACCCTTTGTGGCTAAAAAAAAACTCAAAAGCAAGGTGGTTTTTATGGATGAATCCAACCCCAATACCTGGATCGACCGCGTCAGCCCCGAATGGTCGGGGGCTATTCCGGCTACTCTGATTATTTCCAAAAAAAAGAATCAATACCTGTTTTTTGAAAAACAACTCTCGTATGAGGAACTGGAAACAGCGGTGAAGAAGGTTTTAGAGCGGTGAGTGGAGAGAAGTAAGAGGCGAGAAGTGAGAAGTGAGAGGCGAGAAATTTTAGCCAATCAGGGATTGGCAATACCCATATGTTCATCATTAAATATTTTCATCACCATGAAAAAACTCCTTGCATTGTGTACGCTTGCAACAGTATTGATTGCTTTTTCCTTTACACAGAAAGACCCCGGAACCGGGTACCTGGTGGGCGATACGGCCCGCGATTTCAGCCTGAAAAATGTGGATGGTAAAATGGTGTCGCTGGCCGACATCAAGGACGCCAAGGGCTATATCGTTGTGTTTACCTGCAACCAGTGTCCGTACGCCATCGCGTATGAAGATCGGATCATCGAACTGCACAAAAAATACGCCCCGCTGGGCTATCCGGTTATTGCTATCAATTCGAACGATAAAGTAAGACAGCCGGGCGACAGTTACGATAACATGCAAAAACGGGTAAAAGAGAAAAGCATTCCTTACGCGTACCTATATGACGAAACGCAGGAAATAGCACAGACCTATGGCGCTACCCGTACGCCGCATGTTTTCCTGCTCGATAAAGACCGTGTAGTGCGCTATATCGGCGCCATCGACGACAACTCGGAAGAGGCTTCGGAAGCCAAAGAAAAATATGTGGAAAATGCGATTGACGCGCTACGTGCCGGAAAAGAAGTGCCGGTAAAACAAACCAAAGCCATCGGCTGCGGCATTAAGTGGAAAGCGTAGTTTTTTTAAAAAAACCTGAGTTCGGCTATAATTTGATTGTAATGAAACTGAAAAAGAGATTCTGAAAGTGGAATCATCGTGCTATACTGTACTTTTCCTTGATGAAAAAGTACCAAAAAATCAAGGCCTTATTCAAATCCTACGATTTTGCTCTCCTTGGAAGCGGGTTCACACCCAAACTCGTCCCGCCTGCGGCGGGCCTCAAACATGGGTGCTCACTGCCGCTTCCAAGGAGAGCAAAATCGGGATTTGAATAAGGCCCTCCGAACAAGGCTTGGTCAATGCATTGATTTTCAAATGTTTACACTGACTGAAGCGGGCGTATAATCCCGAACTCACGTTAAAAAAACAAGAAAGAGGGAAAGGGGAAAAACAAGAGGCAAAGGGCAAGAGGCAAAAAAACAAGAGGCAAAGGGCAAGAGGCAAAGGGCAAGAGGCAAGAGGCAAAAAAACAAGAGGCAATGGGCAAGAGGCGAATACGCACACTCCTTGCATAAGTGCCAAATTTGCTTTTTGCCTCTTGCCCTTTGCCCTTTGCCCTTTGCCTCTTGCTCCTTACTTCTTCCTTTTCCGGTAATTCCCGCCGCCGCCACCGCTATTGCGCTGGTTATTGTTGCGATTGCGCTGGTTGCCGCCGCCGTTGCGTTGTTTGCGGTTGCGCTGGTTATTGTTGTTTCGATTGCGCTGGTTGTCGAGTTTGCCAGCGCCTGCTGCCAGTTTATCCAGCGAATCGTGGCCTTCATGCAGCGCCAATTGGCCATCAGACAGACTTTCAAGGTCTTCCTTCACAATGTCATCGCTCACGTAGTGTTCCTTGTTCCAGGTTTTGTAAGCCAGTTTCATGTAGGAAGCGATTACTTCTACAAAACCTTCCTTTTTAGAGCCTTCCGGCATATCGATGGCTTTTTTGATAAGCGCCTGTATGCTGTTGCCATAATGACGGAAACGCGTAGCAGAAGCCGGGTAGCCCAGCGGCTCTGCTTTGGGGCGCTCTTCGGCCCGGCGGATGAGGATGCCGGGCGGCGGCGTCACATCCAGTTCGTAGTTGGCAATTTCAAACACATGGTTCCAGAGTTTTTCCCGGTAGTCGTCCATGTTTTTGTTGCCGGAAGGGCCCAACTGGATCATCAATCCTACGATGGATTCAACCGTTTTTTGCCGCAATCCCGGATTTTCAATGGTTTTGGCATGCTGGATCATTTCCTGTATAGAGCGTCCGTATTCTGGGAACTGAATTTGGGAGCGCTCGGTATTGTATTCTATATCTAGTCTGTTCATAAAGCAGGTTATTCAAATGATGTTACCCTGAACGTCGGCAAGGTTAACGTCAGCAGGGTTTCAAACCCTGCCGACGTTAACCTTGCCGACGTTAAAAGGTTTATTCCACCGTGACCGATTTAGCCAGATTGCGTGGCTGATCCACATTGCAGCCGCGCAATACGGCGATGTGGTAGGCCAGCAACTGAAGCGGGATAACCGACAGCAGCGGGGTAAACGGTTCTTCCGTTTCCGGTATTTCAATGGCAAAATCAGCCAGTGATTTGATGGTTTCGTCGCCTTCTGTGATTACAGCAATCACCACACCTTTGCGCGCTTTCACCTCCTGAATATTGGAGGCTACTTTTTCGTGGGCGCTTTTGTTGGTAGCAATAACGAAGACAGGCATATTTTCGTCGATCAGCGCAATCGGGCCATGCTTCATTTCAGCGGCCGGATAGCCTTCGGCGTGTATGTAACTGATTTCTTTCAGTTTTAGTGCGCCTTCCAGCGCTACCGGGAAATTGTATCCCCGGCCCAGGTACAGTGCATTGGGGGCGTTTTTGAACTCTCCGGCAATGTACTCGACCTGTTTTTGGCAATTTTGAAGCAGTTCTTCCACTTTTTGTGGAATGCGTGCCAGTTCCTGCACCAGTTTCTGATACTGCGATTTGGGCAAAAATCCACGCTCGTAGCCCAGCACCAGCGCCATCATGGTGAGCATGGTTACCTGCCCCGTAAATGCTTTGGTGGATGCCACGCCAATTTCAGGGCCCACGTGAATATACGAACCACTGTGTGTCAGGCGGGCAATGGAGGAGCCCACCACATTGACGATGCCGTAGGTGAGGGCGCCGCGTTCCTTGGCCAGTTCGAGTGCTGCGAAAGTGTCGGCTGTTTCGCCCGATTGGGAAATGGCGAGTACAACGTCATTTTCGCGCACAACAGGGTTGCGATAGCGGAATTCCGAAGCGTATTCGACTTCCACCGGCAAGCGGGCAATTTCTTCAAACAAATATTCGGCAATCATACCGGCATGCCAGGAAGTGCCACAGCCCAGAATGATCATGCGCTGGGCATTGATGATGCGCTTCATGTGCTCTTCCATGCCGCCGAGGCGCACCCAGCCTTCTTCGGCATCCATACGACCACGCATACATTCGGCAATGGTGATGGGCTGCTCGTAAATTTCCTTGAGCATGAAATAATCGTACCCGCCTTTCTCCAGTTGTTCTATTTCGAGTTCAATCTGGTGGGTGGTCGGCGTCATCACCTCATTGCGCAGGGTTTTGATGGTGAGGTCGCCATCGAGGGTGCAGGTGGCTACTTCCTCGTCGTTGAGGTACACCACTTTTTTGGTGTGTTCAACAATCGGCGTGGCATCCGACCCGATAAAATATTCTCCTTTGCCAATACCGATTACCAGCGGGCTGGCGCGGCGGGCGGCTACGATTTTGTAGGGGTCCTGGCGATCCATCACCACAATGGCGTAGGCGCCATGCACCTGCGTGAGCGCCTGGCGTACGGCTTCCTCAATCGGCAGGTTTTCCTGTTGTTGTACTTCTTCAATGAGGTGCACCAGCACTTCGGTATCGGTTTCACTTTTGAAGGTGTGGCCGAGTTTGAGCAAAGCACTTTTGATGACGGCATAGTTTTCAATGATGCCGTTGTGGATAATCAGCAGGCGCCCGTTGCCGCTGGCATGCGGGTGTGCGTTCGTATCGTCGGGCTTCCCGTGGGTAGCCCAGCGAGTATGGCCCATACCGATACTGCCGTCGATGTTTTTGCCTTTCGTGAACTCGACCAGGTCGGCTACTTTGCCTTTCTTTTTATACACATTCAGTTCACCGTTCTGCAAGGCAATACCGGCGCTGTCATACCCTCTGTATTCGAGACGGGCCAATCCTTTGATCAGGATCGGATAGGCTTTTTTGGAACCGATGTATGCAACAATTCCGCACATAGGCGAGGAGTAAGTTGGTTTGGATGTTGATGAGGGATGATGAAGGAGTTGAGAGGTTGAAGGGTTGAGAGGTTGAGATTGGGCTATTAAAAAAAGGAGCCCGGCAGGCGTTTGCTTAGGGCCTATCTCCACTTTCAACCCCTCTCAACATCTCAACCCCTCTCAACCCCTCAACCTGCTTCACTTCACTCTCGAATACTTCAACAACAATTTCGCCGGGTAGGTTGTACTTCCCGGGCCATACAAAATGGAACGCATGGCAGTCCGGCTTTGAAGATTGAGGTTGAGGTAAACGGTTTTCTTTTTGATATCGCTTCCGGCCGGCAAGTCGACCAGGCCTTGTAAATAATCGGACATATTGAGGTGATACCTCGTAACGATGCCTCCAGGCTCGGTTTCCTTGTTGGGTGCTCCCCCGAATCTTGAATAATTGTTGAGGGAGTTGATCGAGTTGGACACATCGGACGTGACGTCAAAAATAGTATCTCCGACAGAACGGGACAACACCAACTGAGTTGCAGGCTTTAAAAGGCCAGGCAGGTCATTGGCCAATTGGTCGTTGACGGTCAGCAGCAGGTCGGCTTCGTTCACGGCAATATTCTCCAACTGATCTACAAATGGAAACTCGATTTTTACCTTGATGCCTTCGGCGCCCTGCACGTACAGCAGGTCGCTGGCGCTATGGCCAAGCAGTGGTCCAACGACAGAGCCGGTGTAATCATGTTTGAAATTGGAAAACTTGTTGCTACCCTGGAAGAAGTAATCGAAGGTGCCATGTATGGTATCCTGACGCGTGTAGTATAGCCGGATGCGGCTGAAATTCTGGTCGTTCAGGTTGAGGGGCAGAATCAGACCGGGCGTGGCTCCGGAAGACGTGCTGGTAATTTTGATCCCGCGGAGTTTCTGATAAAACACGGAATCTTCAGCCAGGGTGGCGCTATCGAGCGCCATCAGTTCGCGCCCGAAGTCATCATTGAGGCGGATTTTAATGTAAGCGCCCCGGGCAGTTGTAGAAAAAAGGCTGTCCTGATTGCCCGGATGTGGTACAAAATTGTCGAGTCGGCCAATTTCGGTGGTAGCAGGCAACGACGAAGTGGAATAGTACACAGTAGTGGAACCGATGGAATAGCCTTCATCGACCCGTTGCACCAGGATGTTTTGCGGTTGCATGGTGTCGCCGTACAAACCAGTGTTTCCGTATCGCATGAACAGCATGATGGAGTCGAAACGAAGGGAGTTTTCCAGTGCAGTAGGTACGCTGGGCTGGAAGAGCGCATAAATATCGGCCTTTGTTTTGCCAAAATACGGGTCGGTCATGTCGCCGCACAAAAAGTAGGCGGCAGTAGAAATGCGATCTGAGGTAACCAGGCTGTCCTCGCGTTCGAGGCTGCAACGGATCGTAAGCGTGTCGGTAAAATCGTAGTCGGCTAACTGGTCGCCCAGCAGGTCGGCGCCAAACGGGCTGGTGCGTGTGCAGGCAGTCCAAAACAGGATCGCCAGGACAAAGAATGCGGCGAATAGGGGGAATTTTTGTTTCATATTTTTTTACAAGACGAGGGAACCGGAGCATACATCGCTCCGGGCTCCCTCGCCGTCATACTGGAAATGAATTTGTTGAAAGTACGTCCGAAAGCCTATTGCGGCACTTCGGCTTCGAGCAGGCTGCGGAAAAACTCACCATAACTGGTCAGCATATCCTCCGTTCCCTTCCAGGGGAGTACGGGTTTGTCCTGCGCGACGGACAGGTAATCAACGTTGGTGTCTGCCGATTCGCTGCCGATGATCAAAGCATCCGAGTAAGCAGCCGCACCTTTGTGCATGGAAACACCCTCGCCATCCCGGAATACCTCGAGGTCTTTTTTCGACAGGTTGTTGATGGCTGCTTTTTCCATAAAACGGTCGCTGCCTTCGCGTTCGTGGGGCGTGCCGTACACAGAATATACGATTTGAGAATTGGCAAAAATTGGCTCCGTTTTGTAGGCTGTGCGCAGGTACAGCGGTACGAGGCTCGTCATCCAGCCGATACACAACACAATATCCGGGGCCCAACCAAATTTTTTCACCGTTTCGATAGCGCCTTTACAAAAGAAAGCCGCGCGGTCGGGATTGTCTTCAAAAGCATTGCCCGATTCGTCTTCAAAAATGGCTTTACGCTTGAAAAAATCTTCGTTGTCGAGGAAATAAACCTGCAAACGGGAATTAGGCAAAGACGCAACTTTGATGATGAGCGGGTAATCGTCGTCGTCGACAATGATATTCATTCCGGAAAGACGTACCACCTCGTGCAGTCGGTGGCGCCGTTCATTTACTACGCCGTAACGCGGCATCAAAATCCGCAATTCATACCCCGTATCCTGTAAAAATTTGGGCAATTTTGCCACCAGCGATGATATTTCGGGGCCTTCCGTATAAGGCTCCAACTCCTGGGTGATAATAAGCAAACGCTTCTTTTCCATGTTATCAGATAACCAGACTTGATTGGTGTGTAGAAATCCCTGTAAGCATAGTCGCCGATTTTACATAAACGCTGCGGTGTGTGTAAAAAATTTGTCGGACGACTTTGGGCTTTTGACAAAACCTTTGTTCTGACAAAGCCGGTGCAAAAGTATAAAAAATTGCGGGTTATTTTTGTATCCACATGGCAGGATAAAATTATTGGGGGCGGATTTAACTAAATTGGGTTATAAAGGTTGATGAGGGTTGATAAGGGTTGATAAGGTTGATATTCATCCACTCGATGAATGTGAAATACAATCCTTACCTCGAGCCGTCATTCATCAACCCTCATCAACCCTCATCAACCCTCATCAACCTTTATCAACCTTTATCAACCTTTATCAACCCTATCAACCCCAACTAAACCCTCTCCAGCACCCTAAACACATACGCCCACTCATTCTTTTCGTCGGGCGCATGGGATTCCCGCGAGATTTCCCGCCATTCGGCCGGATTGATGTCTGGAAAAAACACATCACCCTCCACTGTTACATCCACTTCTGTCAGGTAAATTTTATCCCACAAATGGCTGCTTTCCCTGTAAATGGCGCCGCCACCAATGATAAACGCCTCCGTTTCGCCATTGTCGTGGGCAATTTCCAACGCCTCTTCCAGTGAATGCGCTACCAACACGCCTTCCGCAGTAAAAAACGGGTCGCGGGTAATCACAATATTGGTGCGTTTGGGCAATGGGCGTCCGATACTGTGAAAGGAATTGCGCCCCATGATGACATGGTGTTCCAGCGTGGTGCGTTTGAAATACTTCAGGTCGGCAGGCAGGTACCATGGGATCTGGTTGTCTTTCCCGATTACATTTTGGTGAGCAACGGCAACAATAGCGGAAACGAGCATAAACAGAGGTGAGAGGTGAGAGACGAGAAGTGAGAGGTGTGGGCTGCCCGCGGGTTTTAAAACAGTTTCTTACCTTCGCGGTTTCGACAAACAAAGGTACGACGTGCAATTCGACGATTTGATCGGTCAGGAAAGAACCAAACATTTTCTGCTGCAACTGGCGGCCGGTGACCGCATACCGCATGCCCTGCTGTTTCTGGGCCCTACCGGAAGTGGCAACCTGGCCCTGGCCCTGGCATTTGCCCAGTTGCTGCAATGCGAAAACCCCGGCCCTCGTGGCGCCTGTGGCCAATGCAATGCCTGCCACAAATCGGCGGCGTTCGTACACCCCGACATCCATTTTTCTTTCCCGTCAGTAGGCGCCAATGCTGTCAGCACCAATTACCTGAAAGAATGGCGCGCATTTCTCGAAAACAACCCGTACAGCGACGTCAATGCCTGGCTCCAGCAACTCGGCGCCGACAACAAGCAGGGCAATATCACCAAGGACGAGTGCAATGCCATTATCAAAAAACTGAGCCTCGCTATTTTTGAAGGCAAATACAAAATCCTGCTGATGTGGCTACCCGAGTACCTGGGCAAAGAAGGCAATCGCCTCCTGAAACTCATTGAAGAGCCACCCGAACAAACCATTTTCCTGCTGGCTGCCGAAAACCAGGAAGCCATACTCAATACCATCCTCTCCCGCTGCCAACTGGTAAAAACCGATTTGCTCAGCGACGAGGAGGTAGCATGGGGGCTGCAACAGCGCCGGGGCCTCGATGCCACCCGCGCCCGGCAGGTGGCGTTTCTGGCAGGCGGCGATTTCGGCATCGCACTCGGCCTGGCCGACAATCCTGAAAACGACGACGCACACCTGCTGCTCGACTGGCTACGCAAATGCTGGCGCGGCCATCCGGTAGAATTGGTGAAATGGACCGAAAATTTTGCCCAATTGGGCCGGGAGAACCAGAAACAGTTTTTACAGTACGGCCTGCATTTTCTCCGCGAAATGCTGTTTTTGCTCACCACCCGGGATACCAACCTGCGGCTTCGCCCTGAAGAACTCAGTACGGCTCAAAATATGGCAAAAGTGCTTGATTTTGATAAAATTGCACAACTTGTCAGCCTGCTCAACGACAATATTTACTATATAGAACGCAACGCCAACCCCAAAACACTGTTCCTGGATACCTCTATTTCCATGCACAGCATCTTTAAAAGTTGAACCCATGAAAAAACTGAGCCGCGCCCTCGGCGTCGTACTGCTCACCTTGCTCATCGGAGCAGGAATTCTTGCAACAGCCTACCAGTTCAATGATGGAAAAATCAATCAGGCTGTGATTGGTACGATCTTTATCGGAATGGCTTTTCCCAATTTTTTTATTGCAGGAGTCATGCGCATGTTCAGGCACAGGGCCGGTTTTTACTTCCTGTGGACGGGGTTGGCGTGTGCCATCATTGGCCTGCTCATTCTTGCTTTCAGGTAAAAAATGCAGGAGAAAGAGACCTTTTTCTACATCTCGTGCCCCCGGCATGCAGTTCCTGCTTCTCACTTCTAATCTTTCGCTTATCTTTACTGCCTTTAAACTGATTATTCTCTCTTGAAATCAAAATAATATGGGATGTGTTGGATGTTCCTGCTCGACCGGTAAGGATGCAGTGAGCGGGTGTAATAGCAACGGCGGTTGCGCAACAGGCGGCTGTAACCGCCACAATACGTACGACTGGATTACGGCGCAAGGCATCAGCGATGCCCGCCCTTTCGATATGGTGGAGGTGAGTTTTAAAAATGGCTCCCGCAAGGAGTTTTACAAAAACCCGCCTTTCACCCGTGCCACTACGGGCGACTGGGTTATTGTAGAATCGCAGTCGGGCGGATTCGATGTGGGCAAGGTGTCGCTGTCCGGCGAACTGGTGCGCCTGCAAATGAAACGCAAGCGCGTACGCTCCGATGCGCGCCTCTCCAGCGTGGTGCGCAAAGCCCACGAACGCGACCTGGAACGCCTCGACGAAGTGCGCCAGGAAGAAAAAAAAGTGCTGATTCAGGCACGCGCTATCGCTCGCACGCTCGACCTGGATATGAAAATCGGCGACGTGGAATTTCAGGGCGACGGCCGTAAATGCACGTTTTATTACACTGCCGACGGCCGTGTCGACTTCCGGGAACTGATTCGCCACTACGCCCGCGATTTCAAAGTGAAAATTGAAATGCGCCAGATTGGCGCCCGGCAGGAGTCGGCCCGCATCGGCGGACTGGGCAATTGCGGCCGCGAACTGTGCTGCTCTACCTGGCTTACCGAGTTTAAAAGTGTAAATACTGCCGCAGCGCGCTATCAAAATCTGGCCATTAACCAGACCAAACTTTCGGGAATGTGCGGCCGCCTGAAATGCTGCCTCAACTACGAACTCGATACATACATCGATGCGCTGGAAGATTTCCCGGATCGTGCCGAACGCCTCAAAACCGGCGCCGGGCTTGCGATCCTGATCAAGACGGACGTTTTCAAGCGCCTCATGTACTACACTTATGCCGATGATCGGAGCAAATTCCTGGCCGTACACGTCGACCAGATATGGGAGGCGCTCGACATGCTTAAATCAGGCAAAGTGCCCGGCAGCCTTGAAGATATTCTCGCCATGGCACCCCAGGTGGAAGCCGACGAGCCCGAGGAAGTAGAACCGGATTTCGAAAACGTGCAGGATGTAATCCAGTTGCCGATCGAAAAACGCAAAAAGAAAAAGAAGAAAAACAAGGGCAATCGCGACCGCTCCCAAAGCGCAGCAGCAGCGGTGGAAAAAGCGGCTCAACAAGACGACCTTTCGCAGAAACAACCGCCTCGGCGCGATGATCGGCAGCGCAGGCCCGATAATCGTTCGAATCAACGGCCTCCTCAACAGCAGCAACAAAGAAAGGAAAGTGGCCCCCCACAGGCCAAACAAATGCCTCCAGGCCCTAAACCGCCTCAGAATCAGGGCGATAAAAGACCGCCCCAACAGCAGCAGCCCAGAAAAGAAGGCGAACAACGCCCACCTGATAGCGGCACGGGTGGCGACAATAACAACAAAGGGAATAATTTTAAAGGCAATAACCGCCGCCGCGACAAGCGAAACTTTAAAGGTAAAGAGTAACATGAGTCATCCCGAATTTTTGGGAGACAAGCATTCAGGATGACTCATGTTAAAAGCGACGTAATATACCCGATGCCCGATTCAAGATGCATGACCTTTCATACTTCTTCAATCGGGCGTCGGATCAATCCTGTCAATTGTGTACTTCCAAAGTATAATTATCTCTCTTTTCCATACGCTTGCCGGTGAAGCGTTCGTACAGTTCCATGTATTTTTTGTGTGCCTCATCCGACTGTTTTTTGCCATTCACTTTCAATGACTTCGGATTAAGGTTGAAGGAAAAGTCGTTCGGATCACTGATTAATTTTTCCTGAAGCAGTTGGGCTCTCAATGCCGCCTGGAATTCCATACCACGGTTGTTGCGTTCCTGATTGCGGAGATCTTCCCGAAGTTGATGTTGATGTTCGCGAAAATCGCTCTGGTGCGCTTTCCAGTTTTCCATCTCTTTTTTCCATTCCTCCTGACCGGATTTCCATTCTTCCTCAAACTCTTTCAAATCTTTTTCGAGGTCTTTTCGGTCTTCATCGCTCATGTTGTGGTAACTTTCGCGCAAGGCATTGTAGTGATCGCGAAATTCGTCGGCATGTTTTCTCCATTCCTCCATTTGCTCTTCCCATTGGGCACGGTCTTCATCGGAAAAAGAGTAAGACATGCCGCCGCCGCTGCTGTTGCCCCATCCAAAATTCATATCCGGCTGAGGCGTTGCGAAATGGAAACCCATTCCGGGCAAGTCAATTTTTTCGCCTTTTTCCAGTTTTTTGCCATTCATCCATACTTCACCTTTTTCCACCTTGATTTCCATGGGTTTACCATCTTTTTCCAGGGTGATAATGACATTTCCATCCGGGTCGGTGATGGTACTTAATTTTGGATTGACAAACCCGAAACTGGGCACAGGAGGCACCGGTGGTACGGGTGGTACGGGAGGCACACCCGGCACAGGAGGCATGGGAGGAACCGGAGGCACTGGAGGTGCAATGTTTCGCTGAAGTTCCTGGGCCAGTTCGCCGTATTGAGCGAATTCATTGCTTGGAATTTCCTTGTCGTCTACTTTGAGGCGGGTAATCTGCCCGTTTTCCAGTTCCATTTCCACTTTGCCATTGTCATCTTCGCGGGTAATCTTCTGTATACTTTTGGATTTGGACTTAGGCACGCTGTCTTGTGGCATTTGGTGATGGTCGGTGCTCGAGAGCAGTCCGTCAGACCAGTCTGTAATTTGTGCGAAAGCAGCGGCCACCGTAGGCGGCGTATTTGCGCGCAGGCCGATGAAAGTCAACAAGGCAAGCAGAATAACTGTTGCTGTGAGTTTTTCCATAACTTGAGATTTTTGTTGTGGTTGATTCAGAATTCGCCGGACGCGTTCCAGCAGGAGCGGGCGGCGCGATGAACCGCCGATGCCCAGCGCCAGGCGCGGAGCAGGAATGGCCAGTTCCTGCACCTGTACCAGTGCTTTGGCAAAAATCAGCGGGTTGCCGGTGGCGGCCAGCGCAGCATCGTCGCAGCAGTTTTCCCGCTCGCGCCGAATGACGGCCGATACCCACCATACAGCAGGGTGATAGTAAAATACAGCCTCTACAAATGCTTGCAAAAGGTTGAAAAGCCAGTCGCGACGGGCAATGTGTGCCAATTCATGCGCCAAAACGGCTTCTACCTCGGCAAGGCTGAGGCGATTGATCAAACCGATGGGAAACAAAACGACGGGCTTCAACCAGCCGATCGCCACGGGTGAGTACACCAGTGCCGATTCGAACAGTTTCACAGTAGCCACGAGCCCAAGCCGATGGCTCAGTTCGCCTACTTTTTGTTGCCAGTGATCTTCCACCGGTTTCAAGCGTTGCGTTTGTAGTTGATGAACCTGCCAAAGTCCGGTACTCAGGCGGATCATGAAAAAAAGAAATCCCATCAGCCACACCAGCACAATGGACACATAGTGGCTTTCCAGCCAGTCGGTCAGGCGGTCTGTCCACATGGTCTGCGTGTATGCCTGCTGCTGTGTGAGAAGGAACGGCCCGAAGGTCGGCGCCCCGTTTGAGGTGATGGTTACCGTTGTTTCAGGTTCGAAAACCCAGAAAAACGTAGCGGCAGATACTGCAAAAACAGCCATCAGAGCACCGTAGGCAGCCAGGTAACGTTGGCGCGCCTTCGGTAGCCTTGGCAGCAGGATCAGCAGCAACAATGCGAATGCAGCACCTTGCCAAATGGAGTGCGTGAGCGTCCAGCCCAGGGCCCGAACCACAGCGTCGGAAATAGCGAAACGATCGTTCATGGCTTGGGCGGGTTGTTTTCCAGTTGAGCAATAAGTGCTTTGATCTCGTCGAGTTCGTCGGCACTGGCTTCGTGGTTGCCCAGGGCCTGCATGACCAGCCGGGCTGCATTGCCCCGAAACGTGTTGTCTACAAATTCCTGAAGCAGGAGTGACTGGGTGTCGCCTTCCTGGACGGCTGCCTTGTACAGGTGGGTACGCCCATCCTCTTCACGGGTCACCATGCCCTTTTCAAACATGATTTGCATCATTTTCAGGGTCGTGGTGTAGCCGATGACTTCTTTCGTCCGGGCAGTGTTGCGCGTTGCTGCCTGACTACTTTTGCGTTGCTCGTTCAGCAGATCGTTCACTGTGCGCACAGTGCTCGCACCTTGCTGCCAGAGTATTTGCAGAATCTCCAGTTCCGAATCGGTAGGTTTCATAAATAAACAGGTGGTTCGAATTCGAGACACAAACATCTACGATTAATTTCGTAGATGCAAATTTTTTCTACGATTTTTTTCGTAGATGGGGAATTGTCGAATAGGTAGGGCGTTGTGCGTATCGAATACGTGCGTATCAAATACATGCGTATCGAATACGTAGGGCGTTGCCCTACGCTATTGGAGACGCCCTTTCAGGGCTATGCCGTGATTCTCACCCTCTCACCTCTCACCTCTCTCACCTCTAATTATCCTCTCCACCGCAGGATTATCCATCCAGTTATCTTCAATACCCGGCAGGTTGAGAATATCGGCGAAGAGGCGGTTTTGTGCGTCGTCTTCTTTCAGAGCGATGTGATACGGCGTATTGCTGAACGTAACCATCGAATAGACAGGTAAAAAATCGGGGTGTTGCGCGTGCAGGTGGGCGGCAATTTTTTTGCGCAGCAGGAATTTCGGATCGGCCACGAGGTCGCGCATTTCTATGAAATTGCGTTGAGCAAGTTCCGCAATAGCATCGCCATCGGCTACTCGTTGAGCGGCAAAATGCGGGATCATTTTCGACCAGTCGCCGCCGAATTGATCGTGCAAACCATCCAGAATGGTACAATCTTCAAAACCGGCATTCATACCCTGTCCATAAAACGGCACAATCGCATGTGCGGCATCGCCCAGCAACAGGATCCGATTTTGCCATTGCCAGGGGCGGCATTTTACCGTAATAAGCGAGGAGGTAGGGTTATTTTTGAAATCCTCCAGCAAGGTCGGCATCAGATCAAGCGTATCGGGGAAATAACGCTGGAAAAAAGACGTCACATTTGCATTGGTTGTCAGGTGCTGGAAAGACACCTCGCCTTCAAATGGCAGAAACAGCGTACAGGTAAAACTCCGGTCGGCATTGGGCAGCGCAATGAGCATAAAATTGCCGCGCGGCCAGATGTGCAGCGCCTTTGGGTCCATCCGATAACCACCATCGGCAGCAGGCGGGATAGTGAGTTCCTTGTACCCGTGATCGAGGTAAAACTGTGTGTACTGAAACCGGTCGGTTTTTTGCAACGCATATCGAACAGCAGAAAAAGCGCCATCGGTACCAAAAATCAGCGGCGCCTCCACCTGCTGCGTATCACCGGTTTGCATATTTTCAAATGTGATGTAGGGCAAATCTAGGTCGACATCCACGCAGCGGTGTTCAAAAAAGAACTCCACATTGGGAAAACTGTCCGCAATTTCCAACAAAGCAAGGTTCAGGCCGCCCCTGGATACCGAATAAATGGCTTCTCCTTCTTTGCCATAGGGCTGAAAAGTTAGTTCACCCGTTACGGAATGCATCATTCGGCCGGGCATGGGCAGCGCAGTTTTGGACAATTGCTCGCGAATGCCCGCCATTTCCACGGCTTTCCAGCCGCGTTCGCTCATAGCCAGGTTGATAGAACGGCCGCCACGGTAGCCGGCAGCACGCATGTCGGGCCGACGCTCGTACACTTTCACCTGGTAGCCACGGCGTGCCAGAAATACAGCCCAAAGGGAGCCGACCAGTCCGGCTCCGACGATGATAACAGAAGATGGTTGTTGCATGATAAAATGGTTAGGCAAATGTTGCTCAAACCTACGCTGAATCCCCGAAGCCACTCTTACTTTTGCTCAAAAAAGCGGGATGAGAAAAATTTGGTTCCTTGTTTTGTGGCTCTGCCTATATACTGTTTTGGATGCCCAAACGCCTGAGTTGCCGCTCACCAAAGGCATGCATATCACTTCCTCCTGCTCCATTCGGCCGGGAGCGTACCTTTTGGCAGCCGATTCGGCTTCACAAATGGTGGTTTGTACCATCGAGGGAAATGACATGGAAGTGGATTTTCAAAATGCCGAACTGCGCGGGGCAGAGGAAGGTGTGCTGCCTGATCGTTTTGCAGGCTACGGGCTTGTTGTCAAAGGCAACAACATTCGGGTAAAAAATGCCTGGATACGAGGATTTAAAGTTGCCATATACGCCGAAAATGCCCGCCATCTTACCCTTGAAAATTGCGATGTATCCTACAATTATCGCCCTCGCTTGCTGTCGACACGCCTGAAAGAAAACGAAAGCGACTGGCTAAGTTATCACCACAATGAAGCCGATGAGTGGCTGCGATACGGTGCTGGCATTTACCTGAAAAATTGCCCGGAAGCGACTGTGCGCGGTTGCCGCGCTACGGGCAACCAGAACGCACTGCTCATGAGCGACTGCAACGACGGGCTGGTGTACAACAATACCTTTCATTTCAATTCCGGCCTGGGCGTTGGCATGTACCGAAGTAGCCGCAATCGAATCATGCACAACCTGCTCGACTGGAATGTGCGCGGATATTCTCACCGAATATATGCTCGCGGGCAGGATTCGGCAGGTATTCTGTTGTATGAGCAAAGCAGCGGCAATACCATTGCTTACAACTCCGCCACGCATTCGGGTGACGGCTTTTTTTTATGGGCCGGACAAAGCACCATGGACAGCGGCGAGGGCGGCTGCAACGACAACGTGATTTTTGGCAATGACTTCAGCCATGCTCCTACAAATGGCGTGGAAGTGACTTTTTCCCGCAACCGGATTCAGGGAAACATTATTCGGGAGTGTACCTATGGTATTTGGGGCGGATATAGTTATGGTTCGCGTATTTTGGGTAATTACCTGGCCGACTGCAAAACCGGTATTGCCATCGAACATGGCCAGCACGACACCATACGGCAAAACCTGTTTCAGGACGACAGTGTGGGTGTTCGGCTTTGGGCGCGTGATGAGCAACCGGCCGACTGGGGCTATAGCCAACACCGCGATGTACGCAGCCTGGGACACAACATCGACAGAAATGTGTTTATCGCCGTCCGAAAACCCCTTGTCATCAGTGCTTCCCAAAACGTGTCGATCAATGGTGAAAACCTGTTCCTCGAATTTGACAAACTACTGGAAACACCCAAACCGAACGACAGCCTGCGCTTTTTACGCAATGATATTTACGGCAACACCGCCCAAATTGCTTTTGTATGGCAAAACCCTGTGCTGGCGCCGTTTAAAGGCCTGAATTTTACGCACCCGGGCCAACCCCAGAACCCGTATGCGCCGCTGGATATTCCGTATGGAGAACTGCACGAGCCCGACAGCCTGCCGGGGGGAATGCTGGCCGTTTTGCCCGACGGTTTTCCGCGTGGCCGCCGGTTTATTATTATGGGCGAATGGGGGCCATTCGATTTCAGCCGCCCTGTTGCAACCGTAGATACCGTAGCGGGGCGGCAGTATGCGCTTGTACTCGTGGGCCCGTCGGGCGACTGGAAAATAACCGAAAGCAAAGGCGTAAAAAACATCAGTGTCATGAAAGGACGCGTACCGGCCCAACTTACCTTCGAGCGGGAGCCTGGCGCACCAACCTGTTTGATCCGCTTTGAGTACAGCGGCGCCAAAACAATCGTCACTGAATTTGGAAAAAAAATACCGCCCGGAGAACGCTACATGTTTACATTTACAGAGTAAATAACTGCCAAACACGCCGTATCCCTTGCATACCTGCAATTTGTAAACCACCAAACACCTTGGTATATGGCAAGAACTCCTAAAGAAAAACGCTACCAAGCCATCGTCAACGCCGGGCTTAAACGTTTGTACGAACAACTGGGCTATCTTCAGAGCGATGTTCTCGGAAAACTTCGTACGCTTCGGCACGAAATTTCATCGGCCTCTCTTTCGAATATCAAGAACGACAAGACCGTGGGTGTCGCTACGCTCGAAACAGCAGCCAAAGGCGTTTTATTGCTCATGGAGCAGGAACTTGACATGGCTTATGATGATACTACCAGCGATTTTATTTCCAGAAACACCCCTGAATGGAAGCCGATTATAGTGCCCGAGAAACAGGACCCTGCCAACCAAGGCATCAAAGTGTATGCAGAAGGCAGGGCTACGGTGGCCCAAAAAACGGCATTTTTTGCCGACGCAAAACAGGAGTTAGTGGAAGTTGGTATTCGCCTCAACTCCTTTTCTACGTATTTCATTTCGCAAAGTGACAGTGCGTATAAACAGCACATTCTCAATTTACTGCAAAGAGGTGTACACATAAAGGGATACCTGCTCGATCCGGATTGCGAACAGGCGCGCATATATTTTGAAGACCGGGCCGGAACACTGGATACCGAAAACAGATCATTGGATAAAATACGGGAAGTGATGGCGGATTTGCGCCATTTGTGTGCACAGTTCAAGTTGATGAACCTCCCCGGCACGTTTGAAATTTACGTTTACCAACATATTCCTTACAGCCTGTACCTGATTGTAGATGGCGATTCGGATGACGGTAAAATGATGGTTTCGCCATATTTGTATGGCATTCGAAGAGCCAATTGTCCGGTATTGGAGTTTTCCAAAAAGGACCAGGAAACCATGTACAACCGCTACCTGGAAGCATATAAGGCTTTTACGCAAAGTGCCCGCCTGCTCGTGTAGTTATCAGTTAATGGTTATTGGTTATCAGGGTGATAGGGGGCCATTTGCACAATTGTTTCGCATCTTAATAAAGAATAACAAACAATTGTGCAAATGGCCCCCTATCACCCTGATAACCAATAACCATTAACTGATAACTACACGAGCAGGCGGGCACTTTGCGTCGTTTGTGAATTTACATAAAATTCACATGTTGTTCATGTAAAACACTGTATTTCAATCACTTAAGAATTTATTTGCTTGTTTGCCCCCTACCTTTGTATCAACAAACCGGATGGCAGTCAGGTATAGTAGTAGCAGCCAGGTCTACGGGTATGCTACCGCTGTAACAATCTGCAAAAGGTTGTAAGCGCTTTCCCCTTTTTTATTGCAACGAGCACCGGCTGGTACGGCTTTGATGACTGCGTATATGCGCCTTCAGGCCTTGCTCTCTCTATGCTCCTGCAGCAGGTTTCTGCCCTGCCATCCAACTTTTTTCACTTAACAATTTCAGACAATGAAAAACAAAGTCAAAATGGTTTGGCAACAGGGAGCGCAAATATGTTTGCTGGTACTGTTGCTTTTGCCTGCAGGAGTTGGCTTGTCAGCCTCCTCTTTACACATCACAAGCGGAGAACCTGCTGTGACACTTGCTTCACAGACCAGCAATTCTGCAACATTTTCCTGGGCTGCCGTGGCAGAAGCCAGTTCGTACCAATCGTACTACGTAAGAGCAGAAAATGGGTACACCAGTGGCTTGGTTGGCACGACCGCTACAAGCCTGACCCACTCAGGTCTTGTTTCCGGCACCTACAAGTTTTACTTCAGAAGCGTCCTCAAAGACGGCTCTTATTCCAGTTACATCATCATCGATGAAATAGTAATTGCGAATTAATGTGGAATACAGGCTCCTGTGCATGGTGTACAGGAGCCATTTTTATTTGTAGGATAGACTTTTATTCTCTGTATTTGGCCAATTCCCGGTACTTCCAATACGTTTCCAGCGCTGAAATCCTGCAAATTGTCCAGCCGGCGCGGCCATCCAGAAAGCCTGCTTTCAGGATATAATTCCGGATAAACTTAAAGACAGGGCTAAACCACATACGCCACCAGGCGCCCCTTTTACCCTGTTGGTGCATGGCCCGTGCTGCAATGACCGCATATTTCCGGGCACGCTCCAGGTGCTCTTCCACCGTATAGTAACTGTAGTGCAGCAGGTCGCCATCAAGGCGTGCGATGCTTGTTCCGACGTTCATTTCCACCTTGTCGTGCGGGTTGGTACCACCCCAGTGGCCCAGGCGTTTGTCGAACAAACGCAGTTTGCGGTCGGGGTACCAGCCAGAGTGTGCAATCCATTGGCCACAATAGTTGGTACGGCGATTCATCATAAAAGCATCGAAGCCAGGAGACTTTTTCACACCCAGAATAGACTGGCGGAGGCGCTCGCTCAGGGCTTCGTCGGCGTCCAGCGACAATACCAGCGGGTGGGTTGCCAATCCGAGTGCCCGGTTTTTTTGTTCGATGTGCCCGTCGAAGGCATGTTGTTCGAAGCGTACGCCATATGTGCGACAAATCTGCTCCGTGCCATCACTGGAAAATGAATCGAGCACCACAATTTCGTCGGCCACGCCTGCCAGCGATTCCAGGCAACGAGCAATGTTACGTTCCTCATTGAATGTGATGATGACAGCAGAAATGGGTGGCATCCCGCAAAGATAATCGGTTATCAGTTATTGGTTATCAGGGTGGGTAGAACCAGGATTTGTGCGATTTAAAGGATTAGAAGAATTCCCAATGAGATGTCGAAATTCCAATGATTAATTCAAGTGAATGAGGTGGTAATCTTTCAGCCTGATTTTTTTAATTTCGACATCCCGTTGGGAATTCTTCTAATCCTTTAAATCGCACAAATCCTGGTTCAACTCACCCCTGATAACCAATAACTGATAACCGATAACTACCGTATCAGCGCCACATCTCCCTGCTTCCTGATCTGCACCACCCTTCCGCAGAAATCAATATCCGCTTCGAGTGTCCACACCCAAACGCCGGGGCGAAGTTTGGAGCCTTTGAAGGTGCCATTCCAACTGTCGGCGGGGTTTTCGCTTTGGAAAACTTGTGTTCCCCAGCGATCGAATACGGCGAAATTGTATTTCAGGATGGTCATGCCACTGGCGAAGTGTGGGCGGAAAGCGGCATTCTCAGGATCGGAGGCTTCCGTACTGATTACGTTGGGCATATACACGAGACCTTGCTCGGCACTCAGTTCGGCCCATTCCACCTGGATGGTACCAGGCACGGTCAGGCACTGCCCGTCAATTCGCTGCACTGTAAAAGTGTATATACCTGCTTCCGATACCTTGATGCTGCGGGTAGAGTCGCCCGTCGACCAGAGGAACTTATATTCGTTCGGATTACCAACAGTAATTTCCGGCGCCAGGGTAATTTCCGTGGAATCGCAAGGGATAATACCGCCAACTGTCACGATCGAAACTGCTGGAAGGGCGCTTATTTCAAGACTTTCCTCTACAACACAATTGGAGGCGTCGCGCAACTGAACCGTGTATTGCCCGGCTGCGAGGTCGCCGAACAAGGTTTCGCTTTGCCAGTTGCCGGAGTTGTTCAAATCGTATTCGTAGGGCGGAGTCCCTCCGCTGGCGCCTGCAATTTCCAGGCTACCATTCGTTTCGTTCGGACAACTTTCTGTGCCCGACAGTGAAAACGAAGCCGCTGGAAGCCCGCTCACGGTTACCATCACGATGGAGTCGCAGCCATTGGCACTGGTCAGGTGTATGGTTTCGGTGGTTCCAATCTGGATTTGCTGACCATTGTAATTGTATGCCGTGCCCTGACAAACGGACACCTGCAAACTGCTCGAAGCGGAAGCATAAGCATGTACAACAAGCGTGACAATCGAATCGCAACCTACAGAATTGATGAGGGTGAAATTTTGCGTCTGGCCAGCAGGAACGGATACTCCCTGATAAACATATACCTCACCCGGGCAAACATACACATCCAGCGTCGAAGCCGATGGAGACAAGGTCATTACGGTAACGACCACTGTGGAATCGCAGCCATTGGCAGTCGTAACCATGAAATTCTGTGTAGTACCAGCCGGCACATCAACACCATTGTATTGTGCAGATTCCCCTGCACATGCCTGAAGTGTTACTGCGCCGGTACCGACCACATAAGGCTCTACGGTTACAACGGTTGTAGAGATACATCCAAACTGGTTGGTGTAGGTGAAGTAATTTTCACCAATCGGTACAGGCGTGCCTTGATAATCGGCCATACCGCCCGGGCAGGCATACAAAGTCAGATAATCAGTGAATGAAGGCAGCGGGTATACCGTAACCATGGTAAACACATCGCAGCCATGCACATCAGTGGATTGAAACACCTGACTGAAGCCTGCCGGAATAGGCGTATTGTTGTAAACCGCAAAACTACCTTCGCATGCAGATAAATCTACCGATTCCATGATCGGTACACAGTCGAAGTCCATCAACAGATCAATGGGGACAAACCCTTCTCCGCAGCCGCTTACGTACACGGAATCTTTTCCAATCACGGATGACCAACCCGGTTCGAATGTGGTAGAATCGAGCATGACCACATACCATCCTGCCGTAATGTTGGAGAACTGGAATACGCCATTGGCATCGCTCAAGGTAGTATCAATCGGCACGCCATCTTTGAATAGCATCACTGTAATGCCAGCCAGGGTGGTGTCGGAAGTATAGCCTACTGCATCATCGTGGTTTACATCGGACCAGACAGTACCTTGCAGGTCGCCGGTTCCGCCGGTCAGTTGCACGTTGAGCGGGTCGCTCTGGGCCGAGCAACCACTCGCGTCGGTCAGCACTGCATAGTAACTACCATTTTCAGTAACAATTAGTTCAGGCGTGGTAGCGCCTGCGATCGGGCTACCATTCTGATACCATTGCCAACTGGTTACACCCGGCAAATTAGGCACGCACAAGGTGTCGGGGGCGCAGCGTTCATGGCAGCCAGAAGGAATGGCCGACACCTGTGGGCCGGGCAGCACCGTTACAACATTACTCTTTGCCTCGCATCCAAATTCATTGATGACACGGATATAAAAACCGCCATAGTCTTCGGTCGTAAGCGTAGTGCCCGTGGCGCCGGTACTCCAGATAAACTGCCAGTTGGCAGGCTGCGGGCCTGTGTAACTCAGCACATTGGCCGGGCTGGCGCAACTGCTGCTACTGCTGATACTGAAACCGCTGGGGTTGGGATGCACAGTTATTACAAACGGATCGGTCACGGCTGTGCAACCATTGGCCGGGTTGGTTACGGTTACATTATAGGTGTGTGTGCCTACGGGCAGCAGGTTGCCCCTGTTTTCAGAAAACTCGATTTCATCGGTCATGCCATTGCCACCGGACCATACATAATTATATATGCCGTCGCCCTGTACTTGCAAGAACACGTCTTCTCCGCTGCAAGTGCTCAGAGTAGGATAGGAAGTACCTACTATTTGCCCCAACTGGTTTTTCAGCAAGGCTTTGATCAGTGCATCCGGCGCAGGGGCCACGTCGATTTTTACAGGAGCTGGCACAAACGTACATCCATTGGCATCCGTAAGGGTTACCTGATACACGCCAGCCTCGGTCACTGTCAGGGTTTGGGTGCTGGTCATGGCCGCATCCGACCACAAGTAACTGGCAGCACCGGCGGGCGCCGTAAGTATCATCGTAGCGCCTTCACACAGAATACCCGGGTTGGCGGGCGAAATCGCACCGCTCAACGGATTGGGTTCTACCGTAACAGGCAACGAATAAGAGGCCGAGCAACCGTACACGTTGGTGGCTGTTGCGCTTACAGTATATGTATTAGGTGTGCTGTAATGGTGATACACGGTAATTCCCAGCGCATCGTTGGCGCTACCGGACGATGGATCGCCAAAATCCCAGGATACATCCAGCAAATCGCCGGGCATGCTGGAAGGCTGGAAAAGCAGGGCATTCCCTGCACATCGGGCGGCTGGTGCGGCAAAGGTAGCATCCGGCAGTGGGAATACTTCCACGGGTGCTGTAGCACTGGTAGTACATCCGCTATTGCCTGTGACGGTGAGTTTCACCTGATAAATACCGGATGTAGCGTAGTTGTGTGTGGGATCGGCTATATTATCGGTATTGGCAGCGCCGGAAGCCGGATCGCCGAAATCCCACGCATATGTGGTGATACTGTTGCCAGGCAGCAGTTCGCTCACGTCTTCAAACGTTGTTCCGTTGCCGGGGCAATCGGCTTCTGCATCGAAGCGCGCCACCAGTTCCACTTTTACCGAATCGAGGAATTTACAGGTGCTGCCATCCTGCAATTGTACGGTTGTGAACGACAGGTATTTACCGGCATTATTGAACACAAAATTGGGGTTGTCGCCTGTCGCCGTTCCCAGCACCTGCCCGCCCGATATGAAAAACAGCCAGGTGGCGCTGCCAGGCACATATTGGCCGGTATTGTCGACAATATGAAACTGGAATGAATCGCAGCGAACATTGGGGTCGAAAGTGGCGTCAAAAGCACCAGGCGGGCACAGTGCAGCACCGCCAGGTACGCCTACGCCACCACTACCGCCACCGCAGTAGTTAAAAATATTGATTGGCCCGGCCACATGGGTGCATCCATATTGATTGGTAGCCTGAACGGTATAAAATCCATACTGATTGGTGGCATAATCTACAGACGTAGCACCGGCAATGGCCGTTCCGTTTACTGCCCATTGATAGGTGTAATTGGCATCCGCATTGGTGAGCGCGGTCAGCAGCACATACATGGAGTTGTTGCAAAATCCGGTAGGATCGGCTGTCGTAAGCGATACGTCCGGCGCATCGTAACTGAGTATGGTAAATTCCGATTTTCCTACGCAGCCATTGGCGTCGGTTACCTGAACGGCGTAGGTGCCAAAACCCAGATTTGGATTGGCCGCAGTAGATAACACAGCGCCGTTGTCGTCTTTCCAGGAATAACCTGCAAAAGCCACACTCGTCTGGATAGCCGCCGTGCTGCCCGGGCAGAGTCCAGTTGGATGCTGCACCATGGGGTCAGGGTTGGCCCACACCGTGACAGGGAAAGAAGCCGTTTGGCCACACACAGCCACATTCACGGTATGGTTACCGGGTTGTGTCCAGAAAATATCGGCAGCACTGGTGCCCTGGCCATCAGACACAGCCCCTGCGCCCGCAGGTGAAATCGTCCACTGCACGTCAATGTTTTGTGGAATAATGGAATAACTGCCCACGGCATCTTCGCAGGATGTTGCAGTGCCCGCAATGGCCGGAATGCCGATGGCTGCCGGATGGATGCGCACGGTATCGCTGGCGCAATTCAGTCCGTTGGTGCTCACGCTGGCGGCGGCCAGTTCGTAGGGGCCGGTGGCTGCCCAGGTCACATTGATCGGGTTACCATACACCGTTTGGGCTGCGCCGGCGCCATTGGTGACTGTCCAGCGTACTTTGGTGCCCGGCGTCACGCCTTGTGCCTCATAAGTGTAGGCACTACCAGGGCAAATATTGGGTTCTCCTGTAATGCCAGTGGGTTCGGTGGGCAATCCGGATACGCTCACACCCCATTCCTGTTCGTCGGTGCAGGTTTGTGCGGGGTTGGTTGGTATTGCGAGGATGCGGTATTTGCCTGCACCGTTGAGAAAATCGGGCATAACGGTAGCAGCGCCTGTTGCCGACCAGACGGAAGCGCCCGAAGGGTCGAACAGCGTCCAGTTGGAATTCAGGTTCTGGTTGGTGGCAAGCAATTTGGTCATCAGCATCACATTTCCGTTTTCGCAGGCTTCTACCGCCCCAGTAATAGCAAATGGCGACAAAATGTGCACTTGAAGCGAAGAAGAGCCACCACAACCCAGGTAACAATTTTCATAATCGACACTAATCGTATAGGCTGCAGCACTGGCAAAGGATGCCCATGCTACGGTAATACGATTGGTGCCCTGGCCTTCCATAATAGTGCCGCCTCCGGAAATACTCCAGTTGAAACTGGTGCCTCCATATGGAGTAATGCTATACACCTCTACGGCCGAAGGGCATACCCGTTCGCGGCCCTGAATGGGCGCATTGTTGTCGATCACCGGAATTTCTATCACAGCCGGTGTGGGGCACAGCATGCCGCTGCAAGGTTGCGAGCCTAGTGTAATGGTTCCGACAGGCCCACTATTCCACGTAACAGCAATGGTATCCGATGTAGATGTGCCGCCGCCGGTAATGGTACCGTTGGCCGACACTGACCAGGTGAAAGGCTGGCAACCATTGGAGGCGGTGTAGGTGATAGCCTCTCCGGGACATACGGTGCCTATACAGTCCAGCGTAGGCGAACTGGCATCCAGCACTTCGATGGTCATTTGTGTCGTGTCGGAACACAGGCAGTTGCTGGCGGCTACCAGCGTGACGGTATAAGTGCCCGGATTGACAAATGTGTGTTGAGGACTGGTTTCGGTAGTGGTTGTTTGATCGTCGCTAAAAGTCCATTCGTACGTATCAGCGCCGCTGCTTTGATTCTGGAAATAAACGGGCTGGTTTTTACATACCACCAGATTGCCAGTGGTCGGCGGAGGTGGGTTGGTGGTGAAGGCCGCTTCTGGTGCTTCAATAATATTTACACAAATGGAAGACTCGCCAGCACATCCGGAGATGCCATCTGCGAATACGGATACCGATCCCGTCCCTGTATTTCCCCAGGTAACAGTGACAGAAGATCCCTGGTTTGACCCTCCACCCGGGTTGTTCACATGCCATTCGCTGGCGCCCGATACTTGCCAAGTGACAAATGTCTGACCAGTAGGGGTTTGTGGGAAAACGGAATACGTCACAGTAGTTCCGGGGCACACTTTTTCGCAAATTGAACTGTCTGCCTGGTTGCAAGGCGCCTCGTTGGAAGAAATGATGTGCAAGGGTTGGAAAGGAATAACATACACGACCATTGTATCCGTAGCAACTTGGCCATTGGCGCCCAACACTTGAGCCATAAGGACAGACTGGCCCGGCCCGGTATTGTACTGAGAAGGGCAAAAAACAAGGAAATTGGTATTCGGACTCGTCGTTACGGGAAATCCATTGATGCTCCATTGCACAGATGACGTTTGTGTAGAGCCGGGTGTAACGGTTACAGCGTAGGTTCCACAGGAAAACTCACAAATGATATCAGGCCCTCCAATCTGAACCATCAGATCCTGCTGGGCTTTCAGCAAAGTAGACAAACAAAGGAGCATACAGCCGGACAATATCACTCGGCAGAAGGTCGGAAGGCGTAGTCGGTTTCCCATTTTTGAATTTTTTTGAAACGGAAGGAATGCAGAAGAGATACGGCATGTTGGGAAAATGCTGCCGGAAGATAGGGCGTAGCAAGGAGTCACCCTCTAAAAAAAGGAGATTTTACCTCTATATAATAACAATACTATATCATTAATAAAATTCTATATTAGTGTAAATTATTAGCATAAAAAATTTAAATTATTGCTATTTTAAGAATATTAAAATAAATAAGATCGAAATTATTACATTTTTAAAAAACATTGGAACGCGTAAAAAAATTGTTTCTTTTCACGTCCTTCATCGCCTGTCGCGGCCTGACGACTGTAGACTGACGACTGCTGACTGTAGACTGACCACTGCTGCCTATCTTTGCGCCCTGCCATAACCAGACATTCCGTTTATGAAACAACTTATCGAATGCGTGCCCAATTTTTCCGAAGGGCGCGACCCCGCTGTGATCAAACAAATCACCGATGTTATTGAAACTGTAGAAGGCGTTACCCTGCTCGATGTAGACCCCGGCAAGGCCACCAACCGCACCGTCGTCACCTTTGTCGGCGAACCCGCGGCCGTCGTGGAAGCCGCTTTCCAGGCCATCAAAAAAGCCTGTGAAGTAATCGATATGAGCAAACACAGCGGCGAACACCCACGTATGGGCGCTACCGACGTATGTCCACTCATTCCGATTGCCCATATTTCCATGCAGGAAACAGCGGAATGGGCGCGCCGCCTGGGCGAACGCGTCGGCCGCGAACTCGATCTGCCTATTTACCTGTACGAGGCTGCAGCAAGCCGCCCCGAGCGCAAAAACCTGGCGGTCATCCGTGCCGGCGAATACGAAGCCTTGCCCGAAAAACTGGTACAACCCGAGTGGAAACCCGACTTTGGCCCGGCCCGATTCAATGCGAAAAGTGGCGCCACAGTGATCGGCGCCCGCGATTTTCTGATCGCCTACAACGTCAACCTGAACACTACCTCTGTGCGCCGCGCCAACTCCGTAGCATTCGACGTGCGGGAAAAAGGCCGCGTGCTCAATGACCCAAACACAGGCAAACCCATGAAGGATGAATCAGGCGAACCCATGCGCCAGCCCGGCATCCTGCAAGGCGTAAAAGCCATCGGGTGGTACATCGAGGAATACGGGATCGCACAGATTTCGATGAACATCACCGACATTGCTGCCACGCCGCTGCACAAGGCTTTCGAGGCCTGCTGCAAAAGTGCCGACCAGCGTGGCATGCGCGTCTCGGGCTCCGAACTGGTAGGCCTGGTGCCCTTGAATGTGATGCTGGAGGCAGGTAAATATTTCCTCCGGAAGCAACAGCGCAGCGTTGGAGTAAGCGATTCCGAACTGATCAAAATTGCTGTAAAATCGATGGGGCTCGACGAACTCGCGCCGTTTGACCCGCAGCAAAAAATCATTGAATACAACCTCGAAAAAGGAAATGCCGCTGCGCAGAAAGCGCTGATAAACAAAACCTTGCGTGGGTTTGCCGACGAAACGGCTTCCGAAAGCCCGGCGCCGGGCGGCGGCTCCGTGAGCGCCTATGTCGGCGCGCTCGGTGTATCGCTTGCGACCATGGTAGCCAACCTTAGCAGCCACAAACGCGGCTGGGACGAGCGCTGGGAAGAGTTTTCCAATGCTGCCGAAATAGGCCAGCAACTGAAGGATGCGCTGATCCGGTCGGTCGATGAAGATACCGATGCCTTTAATGAAATCATGACGGCATTCGGGATGCCCAACAGCACGCCGGAAGAAAAAACGGCGCGTAAAGCAGCCATACAGGCGGCTACCAAAAAAGCCATCGAAGTGCCGCTAAAAGTCATGCGCCTGAGCATGGATTCCTTCCCGTTGATTCGGCAAATGGTGGAAACCGGCAACCCTAATTCCGTGACAGATGCAGGAGTAGGCGCCTTGTGTGCCCGCGCTGCCGTGTATGGGGCTTTCCTGAATGTAAAAGTGAATGCTACAGGCCTCGACGACAAGAACTACGCCACTCAGGTAGTAGCCGAAGCCGAAAAAATGGCACAGGCCGCAGATGCTGAAGAACGCGCTATTGTAGCCCTGGTACACGAAAAAATTTAATGATGTATTGCTACTTGTGATACAGCCTTTCGATTTTGAAAAAACGACATCCTGTGATATTTTTATTTAAAAATAAATGTCTTGGGTTTCATATATTTTGTTTTTTAATTTTGAAAGGCTGTATTACATCTTTCTAACACCTTGACAACCAGGGCGAAGACTTCTTTTCTTGTACGTGCATCTTATCTTCGCGCTTATGTCTCGCAAGAATAAATACGTCTGTATACACGGCCACTTTTACCAGCCGCCGCGTGAAAATGCCTGGCTGGAAGTAGTAGAACGCCAGGAGTCGGCCCGCCCTTTTCACGACTGGAATACGCGCATCAATTTTGAATGCTACGCCCCGAATGCCTCGGCCCGTATTCTCGACGACAAAGGCTGGATTGTGAAAATCCGCAACAACTACAACCGCATTTCCTGGAACTTCGGGCCTACCCTGTTGTCGTGGTTACAAGAAAACGACCCGGATGCCTACCACCTGCTGCAAACAGCCGACCATCGGAGCATGGAACGCTTCGGCGGACACGGTTCGGCACTGGCACAGGTGCACAGCCACCTCATCATGCCGCTCTGCAACTACCGCGACAAGGTAACGCAGGTAACCTGGGGCATCCGCGATTTCGAGCATCGCTTCGGGCGCTATCCGGAAGGTATCTGGCTGGCTGAAACGGCTGCCGATACACAAACACTGGAAGTGCTGGCTTCACACGGCATCCAGTTTACCATCCTGGCGCCCCGACAAGCGAAGGCTATCCGGTCAATGGGCAGCGGCGATGAATGGCAAGGTGTAAGTGCCGACACCATCGATACCCGACAGCCCTACTGGTGTGTGCTTCCAAGCGGCCGCCGTATCGCACTGTTTTTTTACCACGGCGGTATTGCACAGGAGGTGGCGTTCAACGGGCTGCTCAACAGCGGCCGAAATTTTGCCAACCGGCTGAGTGGTATTTTCGACAATAGCGACGAACCGCAACTGGCACATATCGCTACAGATGGCGAAAGTTACGGTCACCACCACCGCTTCGGCGAAATGGCCCTGGCCGACTGCCTCAACCTCATCGAGGACAACGAAACGGCTACCCTGACCAATTACGGACAGTTTCTCGAGATGTTTCCGCCCAAATGGGAAGTGCAAATTCACGAAAACTCTTCCTGGAGTTGTGTGCATGGTGTGGAGCGCTGGAGGGCCGATTGCGGCTGCAATTCAGGCCGTGCAGGCTGGCATCAGCGCTGGCGAAAACCCCTGCGCGAAACACTCGACTGGCTGCGCGACCGACTGGCGCCTCTGTATGAAAAGGAGGCCGCCCGATTTCTGCAAGACCCCTGGGCTGCCCGCAACGACTACATTGACGTTACGCTCAATCGCTCTGATGCCGTTGTAAATGGTTTTCTGAAAAAACATGCCCGCCGCGAACTCAGCCATCTCGAACAGGTGGTCACCCTGCGCCTGCTCGAAATGCAGCGCCATGCAGTGCTTATGTACACCAGTTGCGGCTGGTTTTTTGATGAAATTTCGGGTATTGAAACCAATCAGATTTTGCAGTATGCCCTGCGTGCCATGGACTATGCGAACGATGCTGCGGGTCTCGATTTGTACCCGGAATTTGTACGGCGACTGAGCGAAGCGCCCAGCAATGTTTTCCCCAACGGCGCCGCCAGTTTTTTACAAAATGTGGTGCCCACCCGCGTTACGCTCGAACGGGTAGCCATGCATTTTGCCGTAGCCTCCCTTTTTGAAGAACATCCGGAAGGGCTCAACCTGTTTAATTATACCGCGGCGGTCGAGTTTTTTGAAAAAATAGAAGCAGGAACGCCTCAGTTTGCCGCCGGCAGGCTGGTGATTCGCTCCCGCCTGAGCCGCGCCGAACGCCCTTTTTGTTTTGCCGTGTTGTACCTCGGTCAGCAACACATCATCGGCAACATCAGCGGCACGATGAACAAAACGACCTTCGAGGAAATGTTTGCCCGTACCGGCAAGGCATTTCACAATGCCAACCTGGGCGAAGTGATCGGTACCTTGCAGGAATATTTCGGTCCCGAAAAATTTACCCTGTCGAGCCTTTTTGCCGATGAAAAAATAAAAATCATCAGTGGCATCACCGACCACAGCCTTTCTGTGGCCGAGTCGAGTTTCCGGAATGTATTCAACGATAATTATCAGTTGATGACCGGGCTTCAGGAGGCCGGATTGCCCTTGCCGGATGCCTGGCGAAATATTGCATCGTATGTTCTTAATTCCGATCTGCTCGATTTTTTCAGAAATGACCAGCCGACGGAAACACGTGTGCTGAATCGTATTGCCGGCGACTTGAAACAGTGGGGCATCAAACTCAATGATGAGGAAGCGATTCGCCACGCCATCAGTGAGCGGGTGTACCGGGAAATTGAAAAAATCAACCTCGGCGAATCTTCCGTTTCGAGGGTGGAATGGCTCAATCGCGTGCTCACCGCTGTGGCCGATATGGGTATCAAACCCAGTATCTGGCGCAGCCAAAACGTGTTTTACCTGTTTACCAAAGGATATAGAAAAGGGCAATGGGTATTTGTCAATGAAGGCTGGAAAAAGGCGTTCGAACAATTGGCGCAGTTGCTGAAGGTCAGGCTGGGGTAGTTATCGGTTATCTGTTATTGGTTATCAGGGAGGGGTAAGGGTGGATGGGTGTTTCAGGCCAGGGATTAGTTGAGGGGTTGAGTAGTTGAGGGGTTGAGTAGTTGAATGGTTGAGATTCAGC
>JAIUPL010000031.1 GCA_020160935.1 Bacteroidota bacterium
GCATGGTCGAAAGTCCTGATTTCGCCACTACCGAGGTCGACGGCTTCAAGTTCCACAAAAACGTCTTTCAATTCGACGCCGTAAGCGCCGATGTTTTGCACGGGCGCCGCGCCCGTGGTGCCGGGAATCAGGCTGAGGTTTTCGATGCCGCCGAAGCCATGTTCCACCGCCCAGCACACCAGTTCGTGCCAAACGACGCCGCCACCGGCCTGCACGTACACTTTGTTGCCCTTGCTGCCCACTTCCCGGATGCCGCCGATGGAATTTTTGATGACGAGACCGTTCACATCGCTCGTGAGCAGCATGTTACTGCCCCCGCCGAGGATCATGACCGGCTGAATGCCCGATTGCAGAACATCGAGAAGTTCCTGTGTGCTGAACACTTCTGCAAAAAAAGCCGCGTGCGCCTCCAGACCGAAAGTATTGTAGGGTAGGAGGGAGATATGCTGTTGAATCATGGGTATTTTCTCCGGAATCGTGGTGACTATTGTTCAAACAGGCATTTGGATTGCCACATCAACAAATCGACCTGTTGTACATCGTAGTCTTCGTAGCCGTTGGTCCAGGCGAGTCGCAGGCGATCGAGTTCAACTGTGCGCATTTTTTTAATGGTCGCGCGGTCGATCGGGAAATTTCCCTGAAATACCACCACCTGCCCGTCGGGTTCGGTGACGCCCTCGTCTGCGCGGCTGTTGTTCAGGATGATGGAATAGCCGTCCATAAATTTCAGGGTGGCGGTGCCTCCTTTTTGCAGACTTCCTTGTGTGCGCCGCACGCCGGGGTCGTTGATGCGCAGGGTGAGGTGCAGGGCCGCATTGGCGCCATTGCTAATCAGCGATACTTCGGCAATGGTGTGTGGTTTTTCCGGGCCATACACTTTTCGGAGTGCCTGGTTGGTGTAGCGGAACAGTTCCTTTGGCAGTGTTTCGCGCCGCACTTCACCGGAGAATTCGTCGCGAATTTCGGGCGCCAGGGCGCAGGGTTTTGCCGGCGGGTTGATCAGCACATCTTCCACAGCGGAATAGGAGCGAACGAGGGGCTTGGGTTTCGGTGTATTTTTGGGTTTACTGCGTTTTTTATCCGTTTCTTCTGTTTTTGTGGGAGCCGCCACCGCAGCGCTATCTGCCGCCACTGGCGCTGGTACTTCTATTTTGGCAAGCGTGTCAACGGCAGGTTCTTTTTTCTCCACCTTCGGTTCGGGTGGCGGCGGGCTGAAAATATTCCTGAGTTGTTGCACCTGTTTGCGGCTTTTGGGGAGTTGCTGCCGCTGCTGTTTGCTTTCCATATTGGCCACCGATTCGGCAAACTCGGCAATCGTTCGCGCCCGTTTCAGGTTCTTTTCGGTCTCTTTCTCTGCTTTTTGCGTCGATTTCAGATCGGCCCGCAACATTTTGATTTTTTCGGCGTCTGTGGTACTGTCGGTTTCGGCGGCTTTGATTTCCTCCTGAAGTGCGTTGCGTTTGTTGGTATAAACAGCCCCTTGTCGCTCGATACTGTCGCGCATAAACGCTGCCTCTTTGGACAGTTGTACGGCCTCTACGGCAATATCCCAATCTGAAGGTTGCTGCTTGGTGTCAGGAGCGATGGTATCCGTCGAAGGCGGCGTAGTGGATATCGCTTGAGCCTGCATGGCGGCAAATGCAGGGATAAAAAACAGCCACAGGAGCAGGTAACGGCAATGTTTCATCTAATTGAAATCGGCTTTAAGCGTTTGGGTCGTGTACAAAGTCGAAAGAATGGCTTTTGATAATATCTGCAAGCCCTACTTTCGCGGCAAAAGTAGCGTTTCAAATACGCATTTCAAAAACGACTAACCACACCATCACCCTAATCCGAAGCACCTTGCGCAGAAAGTTTTCTGGAATACTGACGCAAAACACTTCTGTTAAATCGTTAACGAATGAAAAATTTTCTTTACTTCTCTCTATTGCTGTTGGTTGCACAGAGCGCCTGCGATCGTTCTGGTGACTCAAAATCGAATCAAGTCAGTATGGACCTAAAACCAATTCCAGTAACCTATCCAGCCACGCGTAAGGATACAAGCGTTTCCGATACCTATTTTGGAACAACCATCAAAGACCCGTATCGCTGGCTGGAAGATGACCAGAGCGCTGAAACCAAAGAATGGGTGTCGAGACAAAACATCGTGACCAATGGCTACCTGAGCCAGATCCCGTATCGCGACAAGATCAAAAAACGCATTGAACAGGTGTTCAATTTCGAGAAATATGGCAACCCGCAAAAAAAGGGCGGCAAGTATTACTTTTTCAAAAACGATGGCCTGCAAAACCAAAGCGTGCTGTATGTGCAGAACAACCTGGAGGCAGCGGCAGAAACGATGCTGGACCCCAATACATTCAGCACCGACGGCACGGCGTCGCTGGGCGAACTGGCTTTTTCCAAAGACGGGCATTACCTGGCATATACCATTTCCAAAGGTGGTTCCGACTGGCGTAGCATTTATGTAAAAGACCTGCAAACCGGCCAAATGCTGACCGACCAATTGGAATGGGCCAAATTCACGGGCCTGGCCTGGCAAGGCGACGGGTTTTACTACACCCGCTATCCGGAGCCGAAAAAAGGCGCTGAACTGACGTCGGTCAACCAGTTTGGTTCCGTGTATTTTCACCAATTGGGCACTCCGCAGTCGAAAGACCGGCTGGTGTACACGGACAAAGCGCATCCCAATCGCTCTTTCGGCGCCGGTACAACGGAAGATCAACGGTTTTTGTACGTCACAGGTTTTGAATCTACCAGTGGCAACGTCCTGTATTTCAAAGACTTGACAAAAGAAAAGGCAGATTTTTTACCTATTGCTACAACCTTCGACAACGACTACACGGTGATCGAACACCTAGACGGCAAACTGCTCGTACTCACTAATCGCGAGGCGCCGAACAAACGCCTCATTCTGGTCGATCCGGCACAGCCCGGCGAACAACACTGGCAAACCCTGGTTGCAGAAGACAGCAGCGACGTACTGGAAAGCGCTGTGGTATGCGGCGGAAAAATCCTCTGCAATTACCTGAACAATGCTTCCAGCGCATTGCGCGTTTTCGGCGCCGATGGCAAACTGATTCAGGAGGTGAAATTGCCTGAAATTGGTTCAGTTAATGACATCAGTGGCTCCAAGGACGAACCGCAGGCATTTTTCTCCTTCACGTCCTTCCTGCGTCCTATTACGATTTATTCCCTCGATCTGGCTGATCTGAAACCGACTGTGTTCAAAGCGCCCAAACTGGATTTCAACCCCGATTTGTTTACCACCGAGCAGGTGTTTTATTCCAGTTCCGATGGTACAAAAGTTCCCATGTTCATCACCCGCAAGAAAAACATCTCTTTTGACGGTTCCAATCCTACCTTGTTGTACGGATACGGCGGGTTCAATATTTCCCTTACACCTTCCTTCTCGGCTTCCCGTGCGGTGCTGCTCGAAAACAACGGAATTTATGCCGTGGCCAACATCCGCGGTGGTGGTGAGTATGGAGAAAAATGGCACAAGGCGGGCACCCGGTGCCAAAAACAGAATGTGTTCAACGATTTCATTGCGGCAGCGGAATACCTGATCGCTAAAAAATATACTTCGCCGGCACGGCTGGCCATTCAGGGCGGATCAAACGGCGGACTGCTGATTGGCGCGTGTATGACCCAGCGCCCGGATCTGTTCGGCGTGTGCATTCCGCAAGTGGGCGTACTCGATATGTTGCGGTATCACAAATTTACGATTGGTTTTGCTTGGGCCACCGATTACGGCCTGAGCAGCAACAAAGAGGAATTTCCCTGCCTGCTGAAATATTCGCCTTTGCACAACATCAAAAAAATTGCTTACCCTGCTACGCTGGTAACGACGGCCGACCACGATGACCGGGTGGTGCCCGCGCACTCCTTCAAATATGCGGCTACCTTGCAGGAAAACCAACAGGGCGGCAATCCGGTGCTGATACGTATCGAAACCAGCGCTGGCCACGGCGCGGGTAAGCCAACGTCCAAAATCATCGAAGAAGCAGCGGATATTTTGTCGTTTATGCTGTATAATATGAAAATGCAGGTGATTTATTGAGGTTTGGGATTTGCAGTTCGGCTTCGCCTCATGCAAAGGGGGAAAAAGGATTTAGCGGATCGAGCGGATTAAATGGATTTTGTTCTGCCCGATCCGCAAAATCCTTTTTCCCCCTTTGCATGAGGCGAAGCCGAACGAATCATTTCCCTACAACCCCTGCCGATAAATCTGCTTCCTGTGCCGCTCCATATGCGTATTAAAAAACGACAACATCTGGAGCCAGGTGACCCTGCCTGCCCGCGGGTGTTTGTACACGAGTTTGTTGGCCAGCGCATCCGGCATTTGTTCAAAAAACTGCGTCCAGGCTGCCCGCGCCTGTTCCCACTTGGCGCGGGTTTCTGCAAATGTGGAAAATGCAGGCAATTTGTCTGTATCGATGGCAGGAGGTGCCGCATACCGAACCGGCAGGTGCAACGAAATACGAAGCAACAGGCTGCGCACCCGGGCTGCCAGGTTGTTCTCCTCAAAATCAGAGGAAAACCCCATCTTTTTCCTCGTGTATGCCAGCGACAATTCTTCACTCATTGCCAGGTGGTGTAAAATCTGAATGGGCGTCCAACCTCCATCCGCAGGCTTTTTATTCAACTGTTCCTCTGAATAAGAAGACAGTGAATCGAGCAACAATTGTACCCGGGCACTGTAGTTTCGGTTTCTGGAAAGAATGGTTTGTTTCATTTATGCAATTGATTTTCAATAAATTAGAATAAAATAACGAACTGATTGGCTTGGGTGTGACAACTTTTTTTCATTTTTGCACCTTGCCTGACCGTATCGATCAGTTATGACGCTAACCCGAAATCTGTTGTTCATTCTTTTGTGCCTGGCAGGACGCCCCGTCGTGATGGGTGCACAGAATCTGCTCCAGCCCAAGAACTATATGTCGGTGGTTGCCCGTGCCGGCGACGACGTTCCATTGTTGTTGCAACGATACGGACTCTCCGATTTTCCGTGTAATATCACAGAATTTTTCAAGATCAACAAAATCAGGGAAGATTATCGCCTGAAATCAGGCGCTACCTACAAACTGCCGCTTTGGGTGGTGCCGTACAATGGAAAAAGCATAAGAACCACCCTCGGACTCGACGACTGGCAAACGGCCAAACGCATCGAAACCTTCAACAAACGCGCATGGGAAGACGGCCTACGCAACGACAATTTTTTGGAAAGCAAAAAACTTTGGGTGCCTTTTCACGAGATCAATTGCGAAGATGCGAGTGCGGAAAGCAATATTGGAAAATCTGAATCGGGTAAAACCGCAGTTTCTTCCGAACGAATAGAAGGTGGCGAAATCAGCGCCAAAGGCAGCCGTTCATTTTCCATTTTCGGCCCGAAATACGCCAAAACTCCGCTCGTCAGCAGCCGCTTGAAAGGGAAAGTGTTTTACCTGATTAGCGGCCACGGTGGCCCCGACAGCGGCGCCCAGGGCAGACGTGCGGGCAATTTGCTTTGTGAAGACGAATACGCTTACGATGTGACATTGCGCCTGTTGCGCTTGCTTATCAGCCATGGCGCAACGGCTTACATGATTGTGCGCGATCCAAATGATGGTATTCGGGATGATAACTACTTGTTGTGCGACAAGGACGAGGTCGTGTGGGGAAACAAAAGAATCCCGATCAACCAGAAAGAACGTCTTCAGCAACGCACAGATCTGATTAACCAATTGACAGAAAAACACCTCAAATCAGGCCAGCGTGATCAAACAGTGGTAGAAATACATGTCGATTCCCGCAGCAAGGACGCAAAAACGGATGTGTTTTTTTACTACCGCCCGGAGAGCGACGACAGCAAGGCGCTGGCGCAACATATTCACCGGACTTTTTTGGAAAAATACCTGCGCCTGCGCGGCCAACGTGGGTACATGGGCACAGTTAGCCCCCGATACCTGTTTACGCTACAGGAAACAACTTGTCAGCGCGCGGTGTACATCGAAATGGGAAATATCAAAAACGACTGGGATCAACAACGACTCGTATTGAAAAACAACCGGCAGGCCGTGGCCAACTGGCTTTTTCAGGCTTTGAGTACGCACAAACCGTAGAATTACTTGGATACTATCTCCGTTTTTTCTCCGAAATAATGCGCAAACTTGGCCATTTCTTCTGCCAGATCCTTGTTTTGCGTGGCACGCAGGTAGGTCTGACTCAATGAGCGAAGAATCTGGTACATAAACCGATCCATTTCCAGCACCTGCATTTCCTTGGTCCACAAGTCGATACGCAGGGTGTCTCTGTGGTCTTTGTCGAACAGTGCGACGGCCAGCGCCTTGCATTCTTCCAGTACACCATTGTTGCGGTCGCTGGCGCCCCATTCAATTTTTACAGGCACCTGTTCTGAATTCAGGCCGACCCGGATGGTGATATCACTTGATTTTACTACTTCGTTGTTGTCCATATTTCGTTCGAAAAAGATTGCGCGAAAGAAGGCGCGAAATTAAGGCAAAAAGATGGAAACGTCTATATTTGCCAATACGATGATATTGCATTTTGGCTCCGATTTCGATGGTATAGTGTACACTGGCCCTGCTGCACCCAAGGCAGGAGAGATATGGGCTGGCACTAAAAAATTGCTGCAATGGCTTGAAAATCAACTGGGATTGACGGGTTACCCGGAAAATACGGATTACCTGCGTATCGAATTGTACCGGCAGGCAATGGACCGGCACCTCCTCGAATGCGAACAGGAGCCTTTGCTGCGGCCCTTGCCGTTTTATGCGGCTTCCTACCATGCCGACCGTTTTGCTACGGCGTCGGTGTTATTGCAGCGCCGCGACGAACTGTTGTTGTCCGGCTGGAATTTTGACCCCGAATCCGAATGTCCGGAGCGTTTGCGCACATTTGCCGTAGTAGAAGATTTTTTCAGGGAAAAAGCGAACGACCCGACCCTGAAAAAGCAGGCGCACGGCTTTGCCGATCGTTTTTCGGCAGCGCTACAAATGCTGGCGGAAGATCATTTTATTCCATTGCAGGAATTGGTGCTGTACCAGCCGGAGCATTTGTTGAAGCCTCTTGCTCAACGCTTTGTATCGGAAATTCGACGCAGGCCCGGGATCGTCATCTCGCAACGATTACCGGGCGCCGCTGCCGGGGAAATAACTTTACTGGGGCGCCTGCAACGCAGGTTACTGCCTGCCGGGAAAATTGAAAACGACTCACTTGCAGAACCGGATCATTCCCTTCTGATTTTACGGGCCCGGCGCGACAGCGACGCAGCCGTCGTATTGGCACAAATACTGCGCGAAAACCGTCAGATGCTGCCCACTTTCCTGATGCCGGAAATGGATCTGCTGCTGGAAAGAAGCATGGCGCAGGAAGGTATGCCCAATCTGGGTATTTTATCGGCTTCGCTGGCACGCCCTTCGCTTCAGGTGCTGAAACTGGCGCCGGCTTTCCTGTGGGAGCCGGTGGATGTTTTCAAAATCATGGAATTTGTAACCCTGGCAGTCAAACCGCTGGATTATGGACTAGCCATGGAAATTGCGCGAGTGATGGCCGAAAAACCCGGTATGATGAGCGATGCCTGGTTTGCAACGGTATTCGGTTACCTCGAACGGGGCGAAATCCCCGACAAGACCCGAAAGCAATACGAATTCTGGTTCGACCGGCGTCGTTACAAAGCCGATGCCACAGCGCCCAAAAAAGATGCAATTGCTATTTATGCGTACCTGCAGGAATGGGCGCTGGAATATTTTGAAGAAAATGGTAGTGTCAATACCTCATTTTTGGTGCTGGCCGAACAAGCGCGCCGAATTCGGGAATTGCTGGAAGCCCTTCCGGAACAACGGATTTCCTTTCTTGAACTAGAGCGCATCGTACGCACCATTTATCAGCCATCGCCCGTTCAATTTGCGTCGGCAGAAACCGGTTGTTTCCCGTATGCCCACCAGCCCGGCGCTTTTGCAGCGCCCGTGGATACCTTGATTTGGTGGAATTGCCTCTACGAAAATATCGTACCGGCGCCCGACAAATGGCAGGAAGAAGAGCGTCGTTTTTTACAAGGCAAAAACGTGTCGCTACAGACGCCAGAACAGGAAGGGCAATCGAATTTGTTGAGTCAGATGACGCCCGTTCTACAAACCACCAGGCAATTGATCCTTGTAGTGCCCGATCAGGCGGATGGGGTAGAAGTGGTGCCAAGTTTGATGCTGGGCGATATAGAAGCGGCGTTCCCGTTTTACCGAAAATTGATCTACTCGCTGGATAGTGAACAGGATCGCCGGAGGTTGTCTGAAATCCTGAAAGTGCCTGATTATGAAGCGCTTGCTATTCACCCTGCCGATCGAATGCGCCCACATTTGGTGTTGAAGCACCCGGAATTATTGATGGAAAGCGAGTATGAAACGCCTACCAAACTCGACAGCCTGTTTTATTACCCGCATCGGTGGTTTTTCAGACAGCAACTGAATATGTATCGGTCGAGCCTGCTCAGCGTTACCGGCGACAATACCTTGCTGGGTAGCCTGGCGCATCGGTTTTTTGAAAAGTTGCTCAAGGAGAACCTGGCCGATTTTGATCGGCGTGGTATTCAGGAATGGATAGACCACGAATCACTTGCCTTGCTGGAAAAAGAAGGCGCTACACTTTTGCTGTATGGCCGCGAACCGGAACGACAAAGTTTTCTACAGCGTGTAAAAAATGCTGCCTGGAACCTCGTTTCGCTTATTCGCAACAACGGCTGGACGGTGTTGGATACTGAACTCCCGCTGGAAGGTTATTTTGGCAATATGCCGGTAAGAGGCAAAGCCGACCTGGTACTCCAACGCGATGATGAAAAAGCCATTGTCGACCTCAAATGGAGCGGTGCCACTCGCAGAAAAGAATTGATCCGTAATGGTGAAGACCTGCAACTGGTGCTGTACGCCAAACTGCTGCCTCCACCCGAACAATGGCCGCATACGGCCTATTTTATCCTGGAAGACGGCAAAATGATTGCCCGAAATACAGTTGCTTTCCGGGAGGCCATTTCGGCCGGTAAGGGAGAAGATCATGCCGCCGCCTGCGACACTATTTTCCGGAAAATGGAACAAACCTACGCCTGGAGGATGGAACAACTCAAAAAAGGTATGATCGAGTTGCGGACTGCCCGCACCGCTCCCGAACTGGAAGCCCTGTACGAAGGCCAATTGATGGATTTGCTGGAAATGAAAAATGAAGATGCGAAGTGGGATGATTACCAGACGCTTCTGTGGTAGGGGATGGGAAGGTTCGGCTTTGCCGAACGGGGGGATTTGGGATTTTGCGGATTCAGCGGATCAAATAGATTTTTTTTAAAATTTCTATCAGGTAAATCAAAAAAAGTGGCCGTCAGGCCACAAAAATCAGTAAAATCCGCTGAACCCGCAAAATCCCAAATCCCCGTTCGGCGAAGCCGAACCTTCTTCATTATCGAATCAATTGCAATTGCTGAATCCCGACCTTACCCTGCCTGGTTACCAACTGCACCCAATACGTGCCGCTGTTCAGGTGGCCGAGTTCAATTTGCTCCTGCGACTGACCGGAAAGTTGAATGCTGGATACCTGTCGCCCGTTTTGGTCGATGATCGACATGGAAACTGGTGCATCATCCTTTGCAGCGTATTTCAGTGTAATCGAGCCTTTGCTGGGATTGGGACTGATTTGAAATTCAGTTTTGTTCTGGGCGCTTCTTTCGGCCAGGTTTTTGGCATCTGTTGCATCGAATAAGGCGGCTAAAGAAGGGAGGTCGCCGAGATCGATTTGCCCATGAAACAAAATGAGCACGAAGTTCTCGGGCGCTCCCACGAGCAGGACAATATCGGTCAGAAGATCGGATTCTTCTTTCGCCCAGATGCGTACGGCAGTCTGATCGTCGCGAACAGCCAGCAAAGCAGATAATTCGTTTTCATCTACCAAATTGTAGGCTTCCTTGTACAATTGTAGTCCATTGCTGACCTTTTCGGAGGCCAGGATGTGCAGGCTACCGATGTCTTTTACCACGTGCTGGATTTTCTTCCAATCTTCGTTGGAAACATCCGTTTTCAGCGTGACATTGAGCAGGTCTTTACTGATAAAGGCAAAAGTAAAGGCAGGGTCATTTTTGTGTTTTTGAACAAATGACTGGAGCGCATCGCTGGTTTGAGCATGCAACAGGCAGGCGAACAGGAAAGCCGGCAAAAGCAGGAATCTTTTTTTCATAGCAATAACTTAAAAAATGAAAGAACGATAGAATGAAAAGCAGACGCCTGCGCCAATGGGAATGTTACACTGAAAGTCGGAATTGACATTCCTTACTGTGTTATTTCTTCCCAATCACTACTGCTGTCGCGTTATTTCTCGCAAAAACCAGGCAAGGCTTCTTGCCGACATGCACTTCCTGTATCCGGCGGGTTTCACCTTTCATGCGCAAGTCGCCCAATGATGACAGACTCATTTTTCCGCCTGGGCCAATGGAAAGCACTTTGCCATAAAAGGCGTCGTATCGACCCATTTCGATATTGCATTCATAAAAATTCCCGCCCAGAACCACCTCTTTTTTCCCGTCGCCATCGAGGTCCTGAAGGGCTGCAGCGTTCAGGGTGCTGAATTGCAGTGCGTCGGGCAAAACATGCGCAGTGTAGGTGAATGCCTGGCCGGTATTTTCAAAATACATACTTTCAAACCGATCGGCCTCGCGCAGCACTGCTTTGGATAGTTTTTCATTTCCAAACAAATCCGATACAGATGCCTTGGCAAAATTGGTCGCCATCAGGTATTTCTTTTTCAGCATGGGAATGGCTTTCATCATTTCCTCATGGTTAGCGAATGGAATTTCACGTCCTTTCAGGTAGTAGGTCAGGATTTGCTCTACCTGTCCGTTGCCGTCAAAATCGCTCACATACATTTTAACCGGCTCAGTATCAGTAGGTTTGAAACGGCAATTGCCGCCCGTGTTTCCAGCCAGAATATCCACATCGCCATCCCCGTCAAAGTCGTAGGGCAGCGCAAAATTCCACCAGCCGCTGCCCGTTGCCAGCGTCTTTTTCTCGAATTTCCCTTGGTTGTTTACAAAAACGGTCAAGGGCGCCCACTCCATGGCAAGAAGGAGGTCCTGATCTTCATCGCCGTCCAGATCTGCCCAGGCGCCTTTTTTTACAAGCCCGACGTCTCCCAAACCGGGTGCTGCGCTGGCCGTCACGTCCTCGAAACGGCCATTGCCCATGTTTTGCATCAAATAGGAATTGGGCGTGATGCCATAATTCCAGGGAACAGCCCGGCCGCCAAAGAAAAAATCCGTGCGCCCGTCGCCGTTAAAATCGCATGGCAACACACAGGATGCTGTCATAAAAAGGGTAGGGAAGGGGTCGACTCGGGTGAAATGCCCCTTGCCATCGTTGAGGTAGGCGCGTTGCTTCATTTGCTCGTCCTTGCCCCGGTATTCATTGCCGCCAGCGGCAATAACCAGGTCGAGATCGCCGTCATTTTCCAGGTCGGCAAAAACGGCATCCACGTCTTCAAACATGCTATCCTGCACGATGGCTTCCGGTGTTTCCAACTTGAAAACACCTCCGCTTTTCTGGATGTATAAAGCACTGCGCTCGCGCTTGGATGAGCCAAAAAATACATCTTCCAGCCCGTCGCCGTTCACATCGCCCACAGCCAGCGCGGGGCCTTCCGTGGATACCATATTGGGAATGAGCGTTTCCCGGTTGAACTCGACAAACGGGTTTTCAATGTGCTTGAAATTCAATCCCGTGCGTGCAGAAATATCTTCAAAAGCAAAGGCAGGTTTTTGGGGTGGATACACCTTGTTGAAGTCGGCCCTTGGCAAGTTGGCATTCCATTCCAGGATCTGGGGCTGATTGAAAACAAGGTTTGCAATACGCTGATACGACCCGTCTGGCCAGATACAGTACACTGAATCAATGGACGCCTGATCGCCCACACCCACATACAGCGGGATATGCGCGCTGGATTGGTAGCCCCGTACCGGGTAAAATTCTTCGGTTTCCCGGCTGCCATCGTGTTTAAAAACCAGGATTTTTGTGCCAATGCCATGGCTGTTTCCGGGCTGTCCTTTGAGTTGAAACGACAGGTAGGCGCCGGCAGTGGGATTGGATTCTCGTAGCAGGTTTTGGTACACGAATGGCTCGTCTTCCAGGTTGTTGGTCACGATGTCCAGGTCGCCATCATTGTCCAGATCGGCGTACACCGCACCATTGGAAAAAGAGGTTACGGCTGATCCGATCTGCTCGCTCAGGTCGTCGAAACGAAGTTTGCCCGTGTTGCGAAACAGTTTGTTAGGCAGTTTTACCCGCGGCATACGGTCTACGACGGCCAGTTCTTTTTCATCTACGCTTCTGGTGGAATTTTCCTTGAGTTGCAGCCCTCTGTCTTCCTGAAATTTTACAAAATCGATGTCGTTCATGCGGCGCGGAATGCCATTGCTGACAAACAGGTCCTTGAAACCATCGCTGTCGAAATCCATCCAGAGCGGCGACCAGGACCAGTCGGTGGCTGCTACGCCGGCAAACAGGCCAATTTCACTAAAAGTACCATCACCATTGTTCAGTTGCAGGTTGTTTCGGGTAAACTGGTAGTGGTAACCATGCCCGATTTTGTATTGATACAGGCCGTAGTTGTCTTCCCCCAGCGAACTTTTCAGGATGTATGGATCTTCCGGCAACATATCCAGCGAAATGATGTCGTTCCAGCCGTCGTTGTTCACATCGGCCATATCCACACCCATGGAAAACTGGCTGGTGTGCATCATTTCTTCGGTGATGGATTCGCGAAATGTGCCGTTTTTCTGATTGATGTACAGGTAATCGTTTTCATGGAAGTCATTTCCGATATAAATATCCGGGTAGCCGTCGTTGTTCAGGTCGCCTGTCACGATACCCAGCCCGTATCCGATTACCGTACTCAGAATGCCCGATTGTGCGGTCACGTCCGTAAACTTTCCGTTGTCATTGCGCATCAGACGGTCGCCAGCCAGCGGGTGCATTTGCCCTTCAAAGGCTTTTTTGGGGCCGAATGTGCCGTTCTGGTGCAGAGAATGGTTGAGTTGGAACATATCCAGGTCACCGTCCAGATCATAATCGAAAAAGGAGGCTTGTGTGGCAAAACCTTTCAGATCGAGGCCGTATGTAGCAGCCCGATCCTCGTAGTGTGGCACGCCGTTGTCGATGCCCGTGCAGATAAACAATTGATTGCGTCCGTGAATGCTTTGGTACTCGCCAATTTGACCCACGTATAAATCCAGCATTCCGTCGTTGTTGAGGTCGACCACGCTGATGCCGGAAGTCCAGCCTTCCATACCCGCCACGCCGGCCTGATCGGTTACATCTTTGAATTTCAGCCCACCCTGGTTCAAATACATCTTGTTGGGCCCCATATTGTTGGTAAAATACAGATCGACCAGCCCGTCGTTGTTGAAATCGCCTGCTCCTACGCCGCCACCGTTAAAGAAGTACATGTAATTGAATACATTGAACTCGCCGCTTTGGTGCAATTCGTTCATAAAATCGAGCCCGGTACTTTCTTTCCGAAGCAACTGGAACAAGGCTGGTTTCTTTTCCTTCTGCCCGCAGGAGGCAAGAAAAAAGGATAAAACGATCACTCCAACGGGTAAGAATATATGCTTGATCATACGGGCAAAGATAGCATTTCTCATTTCGGACAAGGCGTAGTATTCTTGCATCCTTTTGTGAAGAATAACAAAAACGCATGAAAACCCTGTTCCTTTCCTGCCTGCTTTCCCTGACTGTCTGCAGCCTTCGGGCGCAGTTGACGATCGATGCCATCATGGCCGACCCCAAAATTTCGGTAGGCCCCTTGCCTTCTTCACCTTACTGGTCGGAAGACAGCCGAACCGTTTATTTTTACTGGAATCCGGAGCTTCGCACAGCCGATTCTCTGTATGCGATATCTGTAGGTGAAAATAAACCGTACAAGGTGAGCCCTGCAGAACGCCGCGCTCTACCAGGACGCGGCGGGGCATACAATCGGGCTCGCACACAAAAGGTATATGTGCAAAATGGCGACCTGTTTTTGCTCGACATTCCTTCCTTGAAGTCCCTTGCGCTTACGAATACCCTGGAGAGTGAAAACGAACCTTATTTCAGCACCGACGAATCCAGCGTTTTTTTCACCAAAGGAAATAACCTGTTCAGTATCGATCTGGATCGAGGGTATTTGAAGCAATGGACCAATTTTGTAACGGAGCGCTCCGAAAAAGAGTCTGCCAAAAAAAATACGCAGGAAGAATGGCTCAAAAACCAGCAATTGGCGCTGTTTCAAACGCTCAAAACTAAATCGGATCGGGCAAAAGAAGCAGAAATGAATGAAAAAAGCCAGCCAGCCACGCACCCCAAAGAAGTTTTTCTGGACAACAAGAGCATCGATGACCTCAAAATAAGCCCGGATGGCAAGTTCATTACTTTCCAATTGAACATTTCTCCCAAAAATAACCGGCGCACCAACATTCCCAGTTATGTAACCGAATCTGGTTTTACTGAAAATATTCCGGGCCGTACCAAAGTCGGCAGTGTACAGTCCAGCCAGGAATTATGGGTGTTGAACATTGCCGAAGATACGATCGTTCAGGTAAACCTTGCCGGGCTGGACGGCCTTTCCGACGAACCGGCGTATTTGAAAGAATACACGCAGGCAGATACCCTTTCCAGGAAAAAACCGGCCACAAGGAAGGTCTATTTTCAGGAGATCATGTGGTCAGACAAAGGCGCTCATGCAGTGGTGGTAGTACGTAGCCTCGACAACAAGGATCGCTGGATAGCAGAACTGGACCTTGCCAATGCCAGCCTGAAAACCCTCGACCGGCAGCGCGACGAGGCATGGATCGGTGGCCCCATCAATGCACTTGGATTTCTGGATGACCACACGTTGTTTTTTCAATCGGAGGCCGACGGGTTTGCACATCTTTATACCATGGACCTTTCCAGCGGCTTGAAAAAACAACTCACAAAAGGGTCTTTTGAAGTATTGAATGTTCAATTGTCGCGCGATAAAACCCAATTCTACCTGACTACCAACGAATTGAACCCGGGCGAACAACACCTGTACAAAATGTCGGTTTCTGGAGGACAGCGCGAGCAAATTACCCAAAAAAGCGGGGCCTGGCAGGCTTTCTTATCGCCTGACAATCAGCATTTTGCATATTTATATTCCTCTGCCACACAGCCCTGGGAATTGTTTTTGCAAAAAAATCAACCAGGCGCAGCACCCGTTCAGATTACTTTTTCACAAAGTGAACAATTCAAATCCTACCCGTGGCGGACTCCCGAATTTGTAAAAATAAAAGCCCGCGATGGTGCTGAAGTCCATGCCCGGCTGTATCGTGCCAAAGGGAAAAAAGGCTCAAAGCCCGCTGTCGTGTTTGTGCATGGAGCCGGGTATCTGCAAAATGCGCATCGCTGGTGGAGTACTTATTTCCGTGAAAACATGTTCCACAACTTTCTCGCTGATCGTGGCTACACCGTATTGGATATGGATTATCGTGGGTCGGCCGGTTACGGGCGCGACTGGCGTACGGGAATTTACAGGCACATGGGTGGAAAAGACCTTCAAGATCATGTGGACGGTGCCGCATGGCTGGTGCAGCACGAGGGCGTCGATCCGCAGCGTATCGGCATTTATGGCGGTTCGTATGGCGGGTTCATAACGCTGATGGCCATGTTTACAACGCCGGATGTGTTTAAATCGGGCGCTGCACTGCGTCCGGTTACCGATTGGGCAGCATATAACCACGGTTACACCTCGAACATTCTCAACGAGCCGCAGTTGGACTCGATTGCTTACCAACGGAGTTCGCCGATCAACTTCGCCGATGGCCTGAAAGGTAATCTGCTGATTTGCCATGGCATGATCGACGTAAACGTCCATTACCAGGATGTGGTCAGGCTGACGCAGCGACTGATCGAATTGAGAAAGGAAAACTGGGAAGTGGCGTCCTATCCGGTGGAAGACCATGGCTTTACAGAGCCGACTTCCTGGGCGGATGAATACAAACGGATATTCAAATTATTTGAACGCACCTTGAGACGGCCATGATGCATTCAAGACAATTTTTGGAGTGGAATATTGGTCAGGTAATTCATTGTAGATTCCCCGTAGAGTAATTTCCCGCAGAACTCGCAGATTTACCCGCAGAACTCGCAGAATGTAGAGTACACTTAGAGTACTCCTTTTTTTCGCTTTGAAAATATTGGTGTACTCTACATTCTGCGAGTTCTGCGGGTAAATCTGCGAGTTCTGCGGGAAATTACTCTACGTTCTGCGGGAAATTACTCTACATGCTGCGGGAAACTCCTCTACGCAAACAACCCACAAAAAAATATCCCGAACCCTGGCCTTGACCAAAATTCGGGATGACGCATGTCAGAATTAAAGTGCCTTACAAGAGGCGAAGCGCACAAAAAAACTAGGCTTCATCGTCCTCTTCGAACTTGCGGCGTTCGTATCCGGCATCTTCCATGGATTCATTGTCAATTTCCCAGTCGTCGCTACCACCTGGTGCGGACGGGCGCTTGCCGGGGAGCCGCACCTTGTCGCCAATAGGCTTGCCTGCCGGACGTTCGCCCTCTTCGCCGCCTGCATTAAAGAAGTCGCCTGCAGTTTCCTGCGAGGCATCCTTTCCGGAATTGGCAATATTTTTACCGTCGATACTTTTGGTGGCATGTGGCACCAGACGAAGGCGGCTTTTATCGATCAAAACGCCGGTAACGCTGCAAATGCCGTATGTTTTATTTTGAATACGAAGCAATGCATTGCGCAAATCCTGAACATAACGCTGCTGACGCATCATCATACGCTGAAGCATTTCCAGGTCGGTGTGCGTTGTCGAGTCATCGTACCAGTCACCTCCTTGCTGATTAAAACCGTTCTCATTGAGGTCGGCAATCTGTTGCTGAGTGGTATTCAATTCCTCCTGGGCCTGTATCAGTTTGCTATCGATCAGCACTTTGAATTCTTGCAATTCTTCGTCGCTGTACCTTAGTTTAGGCTCGTTCATAATTGTCAGGTTAAAAATTACGGTGTGTTTGAGAATTTCTTTCTGGTTTTTGCGGGGCAAAATTAGGTCAAAAAAAACTTTGAAAATGATGAGTTTTCAAAAATTTAATATTTTGATAAGTACCATACACTCCAACTTATTTTTGGAAACACAATTCAAGACCTGAAATTCAATGGTTTGAGGTTGCTGTTACTCCAGCAGCAAAATAACGTGCAAGGCACATGGATGTATTCATTCGCTAAAAATTGCTTTACTTTTGCTCGCCTTTTCAAATACACATCCATCTACCAATCGCCAACTTTTACCTGACAAGCATGGTCGCAACCACCACTTCGACAGACCACAAAAAAACCAGCACTCCAAACCAGGAGGCCTATCGGAAGGAAGTACTCCACGATTTTTACATCTGTTGTATCAGCAGGGAGGCCAGCGTTGTGGCGCGCCGCGAAGTGTTGATGGGAAAAGCAAACTTTGGCATCATCGGCGACGGCAAGGAAGTGGCACAGGTGGCAATGGCCAAAGCCTGGAAAAAAGGCGATTTCCGCGCCGGATATTACCGCGATCAAACCCTGCTTTTTGCATTGGGGGAGATGACGCTATTTACTTTCTTCGGACAATTGTATGGCGATCCTTACAATGATCCCTTCTCCGGAGGGCGTCAAATGAATAGCCACCCTGCTACAAAGTTTGTGGATGAAAGCGGTCATTTCGTTGATCTCAAAAACAGGTACAATATTACTTCAGATATCGCGCCGACCGCCGGGCAGGTGGCGCGTGGTATCGGTCTGGCCTTCGCTTCGAAGAAATTCAGGGAAAATCCGGCCATTTGCGGCGATTTGTCAGACAATGGGAAGGAAGTTGTTTTTATGACCATTGGTGATGCTTCCACCTCGGAAGGGCCTTTTTGGGAAACCATGAATGCTGCAGGTGTTTTGCAAATCCCGCTGGCTGTAAGTGTATGGGATGACGGATACGGTATCAGTGTACCCAAAAAATACCAGACCGTCAAGGAAAGTATTTCCCAGGCGATGGCCGGGCTGGAAATCGACCCGAAGAAAAAAACGAATGGCATCAAGATATACAACTGCAAGGCGTGGGACTATCCGGCCTTGTGCAACATGTACACAGAAGCCATTGCTGAAATGCGTCGCACGCACGTTCCCGCGCTGATGCATATCGAGGAAGTAACCCAGCAACTCGGGCATTCTACTTCGGGCGACCACCGTCGTTACAAAAGCCCGGAAAGGCTTGCATTTGAAGAAGAATTCGACTGCAATCGCCGCATGGCCGACTGGATGATAAAAAGCGGTATTGCAAGCCAGGAGGAAATCGACCGGATCAAAGCCGACGCCAAAAAAGAAGTAATCGATGCCGCCCACAAGGCATACCATGCCTACCACGACCGCGTAGGAGCGCTTCGCAAACAACTGCTTTCTTTGTTGCAAAACTTGTGTAAAGTTTACCCGGGAATGGCAGATTTTTCGGCACTGGCCGATGAACTGGAACAAAAACGCGAGCCCCTGCGCTTTGAATTATTGCAAATAGCCCGCCGCGCTTTTACATTTCTTTCCGGTAAAGATCATGCGGATGTAGCAGCACTCCAGGCATTTATCAATAGTGAAACCACTGAGGGCGACCGGGTGTATTCAAGCCATCTGTTGAGCGAAACACCACGCTCGCCCATGCACGTACCTGTCGTAAAGCCGCTTTATTCGGATAATTCTCCAATGAAAGATGGCTACGAGGTATTAAATGCCTGTTTCGATTACCATTTTACGCACCATCCAAATGTATTTGCTTTTGGAGAGGATGTAGGCAACATCGGTGATGTAAACCAGGGGCTTCGCGGCATGCAACAAAAGCATGGCGAAGAACGTGTATTCGACACCGGAATACGGGAATGGACCATTATGGGCCAGGCTATCGGAATGGCCATGCGCGGTCTGCGCCCCATCGCAGAAATCCAGTACCTCGACTATCTTTTGTACGGCCTGGCGCCCGTTTCCGACGATTTGTGCACCCTGCGCTGGCGTAGCAATGGCTTGCAAGCCGCTCCGGCTATCATTCGTTCCCGGGGCCATCGCCTGGTAGGTGTTTGGCACAGCGGTTCGCCCATGGGCATGATGCTGGGTTCACTTCGCGGTATGCACGTTTGTGTGCCGCGCAATATGGTGCAGGCATCCGGTATGTACAACACGCTGTTGCAGGGTGATGACCCAGCCATTGTGGTGGAGGTACTCAATGGATACCGTTTCAAGGAGCGTTTGCCCGACAACATCGGCACCTTTACGGTGCCTTTGGGTGTGCCGGAAGTGCTTCGCAGCGGATCAGACCTGACGCTGGTGACCTATGGCGCCTGCGTGCGCATTGCCGAAGAAGCGGCTGCGTTGCTGGAAAAACAGGTTTCAATAGAAATCATTGATATTCAGACGCTTCTGCCGTTTGATGTGCCACAGACTTGTGTGAATAGTCTGAAAAAAACAAACCGCATCCTCGTGCTCGACGAAGATTTCGATGGAGGAGCATCGGCATACCTCTTGCAGCAAATACTGGAAAAGCAGGGAGGCTATCGTTATCTCGATGCCAGCCCGGCTACCCTTACCGCCAAACCGCACCGACCTGCCTACGGACAAGACGGCGATTATCATTCCAAGCCACAAGTGGAAGATGTCGTTCAGAAAGTACTGGAGATCATGCAGGAAGGTTGAAGACAAGGCATGAATGCTCATGCCGTGCACGCAGATTAGCCTAACCAGATTGACCGTAATTATTCATGTTGAAAGTTGGAATTATCCGTGAAGGAAAAGTGCCGCCCGATGCACGGGTGCCGCTAAGCCCCGAGCAATGCGCTGAAGTGCAAACCCGTTTGCCGATACACATCATCGTACAACCGTCGCCAATACGTTGTTTCAAAGACGAAGAATTTGCTGCCAGAGGTCTCACTATACAGGAAGACCTGAGCGAATGTGATGTTTTAATGGGAGTGAAAGAAGTGCCGATTGATCAATTGATACCGAACAAAACCTACCTGTTTTTTTCGCATACTATCAAAAAACAACCCTACAACCGACCCTTGCTGCAGGCAATGCTTGCCAAAGGAATTCGTATGATTGATTATGAGGTGCTGACCAATGAAAAGGGTGAACGCCTCGTAGCATTCGGTTTTTATGCCGGCGTGGTAGGAGCCCACAACGCCATATGGACCTGGGGAAAACGAACCGGCCAGTTCAGCCTGCCCCGTCTCTGCGAAAGCCACGACTACGCCGAAGTGTTGGAGGTGTACCATAAAACGTCCTTACCTAATTTTCGGATTGTGCTCACCGGTTCGGGACGAGTAGCATCCGGCGCAGCCAAAAACCTGCAGGATATGGGCATTGAACAGGTAAGCCCCGAGGCATTTTTGAATCAAACATTTGATGGCCCGGTTTTTACCCAGATTCACGCCGAGCATTATGCCAGGCCGATCGACCCTTCTGGCATTTTTGACAAAAAAGAATATTACAGCCACGGCGAACGCTACCAGAGTGCTTTCCTGCCTTTTGCACAAAAGGCCGATATCTTTATCAACGGTATTTTCTATGACAAAAAAGCGCCCGCTTTTTTCAACGTAGAAGATATGCAGCGACCCGATTTTCGCATTCAGGTGATTGGCGACATCACCTGCGACATTATGCCGGGCGCTTCCGTTCCATGCACCATCCGTCCGACGCATATCGACGAACCGGTATTTGGTTTCGACCCACAAACAGGCCAGGAAACAGCACCCTATCAAAAGGGCGCGATCGATGTAATGGCCATCGATAACCTTCCTTCAGAATTGCCACGTGATGCTTCTGTGTTTTTTGGAAACCAACTGGTAGAACACATACTTCCAGAACTGGCAAAAGGCCTCCACAACGATGTGCTGCAACGTGCTACCATCACGGAAAAAAGCGCGCTTACACCTGCGTTTGAATATTTGCAGGATTATGTGACCGGATCGTAAAGTATTCGTTTACAGTAGATCAAGGGGATATTGATATTATTCCCGTATAATTGGACAATGAATTGGATGCGAGGCATCCAATTCATTGTTTGTAATCTGCTGTAACCATACTTTCTTCCATGCGCTTGTTCTTATTCCTGATTCCGGTTTTTACCCTGCAAACACTTTACGCCCAGCAAAAAACAGTCAAAACCCTTGATAAATCTTCTTTCCTTCGGGAAATTCTGGGCGCCAGATATTCTAAAGCAGATAAATTCTGGACGCTCCCCAATACACAGGCCACCCTCGACACATTTGGCGTGGATGCCAACGGGGGCCTTTTTGCCGGCGTCGATACCATTGCATTTCGGGAAGTAGATGGCCACAAGGAAGCCTGGGTGTTGTTCACCGTGGAAGGTTATATTTTCAATTTTGCACGACTGGAAAAAACGCCCCAGGGCTGGAGCGTTCGCCACATCTACTACCGCCTGCATGAAGGGGCGCCAGGGGAATATGCTCCCCTGGAATATTCCATGATCTCTATAGGGAAAAAGACCTTTTTATCCATCAAGGAAGACTGGTATGGTATGGGCATTATCACCACCAAATGGGTGCTGTACGAGCCTTTCAGTGCACATCAGGCGGCTGAAATTGATATTGCAAAAACAGGGGAAAAGGAACAGAATCCCGATCAGTTTCGCGAAATTTCCTTCATGCAGGTACGCTATGAACCGGTGGTAGAACCGTTACCCGATATTATGCTCACACAAATCGTAGAACAAAAGAAAAAAGGCAGTGAGCCCAAGTTGTCAACCCGTACCCTGCGTTACCGCTGGGATATTCGAAAGGCAATTTTTTATAAGATGGGGAAATGAAAGTTTTTTGTAAAGTTTTTTACAAAATCTCTCTATTTATATTTTTCGTTGTAGATATTTGCCAAAACAATACATTGTCAAAACGATAAATCAACTTACACATGAAAATTCCACTCTGGTTAATCCTCCTTTTAATGGTCGGATATACCATCTGGTGCGCCAATTTCTGGCACAACTACCAGGTCCGGCATTGTTGTGGAGATGAATCGACGCTTGGTGTGCAAACATCCGGGGCGCCCTTGTTCAAATGGAACATGGAAAAGCCAGTCGAAGATGCCAATTTCGCTGCCTGGAAAAAAGATCTGCTTAAAAAAGGCGGACAGGGCGACACGCTGGTTATTACCGGCCATTATCGCAGCGGTGAAAAAGACGGCGAAAAACTGGCGCTTGCCCGTGCTGCCGCTATTCGCGACATGCTGGCGCCCGAAATTCCTGCCAGCCGTGTTCGGCTCGTAGCATCCATGGTAAATGATGGTCTGGTCGAAAACGGCGATCCAAAAGAATCTGCTTCTTTCGCCTGGTCGAAAATGGTGCTGAAAAAAGAAGACAGCGCTATTATCGAATCCGACAAGGATGTGATTTTGCTGTTCCCGTTCAATTCAACGGAGAAGGAGCACGATCCGAAAGTAGACGCCTATTTGAAAGAATTGTGTGAAAAACACAAAAGCGACAATGCATCCTTTGTTGTTACGGGACACACCGACGATGTGGGTGAAGCCGCCAGCAATCAGGCATTTGGGTTGAAACGCGCCAAATCGGTTGCAAAAATCCTGACGGACAACGGCATCTCCAACAGCCGTATTCAAACCGGCTCCAAAGGCGAATCTGAACCTGTAGCCGATAATGGCACGGAAGATGGTCGCCACCAGAATCGCCGGGTCGTTATCACCGTTAACCGTTAAACTTTCAAAACGAACAATACCATGCTTACCTATATTTTTCTGCAATGTTCTTTTATGGACCATCTCCCGATGGCCCTTGCCCTTTGCCTCCTGCCCTTCCTGTTGGGCTGGCTGGCCGGCTATCTTTTCCACAACGTCGGCGGAATGAAAGGTCAGATCAACAGCCTTACCACCTCCAATGGTGAACTGAATACAAAAGTGAGCAGCCTGACCGGTGAAACGACCGACCTGCGTGTTCAACTTTCGCAAAGGGATGCAGAACTGGAGCGCTTGAATGAAGTACTACGCAAATCGAAGAGCGACCTTATGCTGTGCGAAAGCGAACGCATGGCACTGCGCGAACAACTTAACAATGCCGGCAGTGGCGGCTCAGCCAAGGTGGCCAAGGCTGCCGCTGCTGCAACCATCCTGTTCGCAGGCTCAAAATATAAAATGGACGACCTGAAAATCGTGGAAGGGATCGGCCCGAAAATAGCCGACCTCCTCAATAAAGAAGGTATTAATACCTGGAAACAACTCTCCGAAACGGCTGCTGAAACCATCAGTGGTATTCTGCACGCGGCCGGCCCCAACTTCCAGATTCACGACCCGGGCACCTGGCCACACCAGGCCCGACTCGCCGACGAAGGCAAGTGGGATGAATTGAAAAAGTTGCAGGATGAGTTGAAAGGAGGGAAGTGAGTTATGAGTTATGAGTTAGTAAGTTATGAGTTATGAGTTATACACACATTGCTTATGGCTACATTATAAGGAAAGCCAAAAACAACGTGAGTATAACTCATAACTCATAACTTACTAACTCATAACTCAATACTCATAACTTCCCCCATATCCAAAGAATCTTTTTCCAGTTCCATTGCCACTCCTTGCCGTCCCAGGGTCCAGGGAGTTGACAATACAGGAACGACATTTTTACACCATAATACATCAGGAACAGGGCAATGGAGAGCACTGCTATTTTAACCCAGCGACGTGCACTCAGTACATTTTCATAGAAGCCTGCCATCGGAAAAGCGAGCAGGGCATAAAACTCCACATAACAGCGGTGCCCGAATGCCCCTCCGAACCACCACGCCCACCAACTGGCAAAGGTGTAGGTGGCCAGTCCGAACAATACGGTGTTGGCGAGCGCCTGATGTTTTTTTTGCTTCCATCCCATTCCAATACCGATCAGCGAGAACAGAACGATTGGTGAGTAAAGCAGCAGGCCGTTTTGAACATCAAACAGCACCTCCGGGATTTTAGGATTGTTCCAGTACCTGAAACCTTCCTCCTCATATGAATATCGAAACCAGGAGCCGGTCATTTCATGCCAATACATCATTTGAGGGATAAACAGAAAAAATCCTGTTAAGGCTGCTGCAAGCAGTTTGCTTCGCATACTCCAGAAATATCGGATGCGATCCTGTAGTGATTCCAGCGAATACACATCATAAAGCAGCACAAACAGTGTCAGCATGACATTGGTTGGCCTGATAAGCGTTGCCCAACCCAGTGCGCCGCCGAGCATTAGTACGTTTTTCCAGTTGGGTTTTTCAAGAAATCGAGGTGTTAGCCATGCCGTAAATGCAAACAGGAAAAACGAAAATGAATGCGACACAGACATTTCCCGTGTGACATAGTGAAACAGGTTGGTGCCCAACAGTATGGAAAAAACAGTGAGTGCCACAACGCGCTCTGAATACCTGCGCAACAATGCTTTTCGCAGAAAAAACAAACCCAAAAAACCGAAAAAGAAACCGCACCACGATATTGCCCGGAGGTAATTTCTGTTGAAATAGTCGTTGGGGTCTTCACCTGCCCACTTCGTCCATGCATAGGCAGATGCAAAAAAAGGGAGAAAAAAATAGGACACGCCGCAAGTGTACTTGATGACTACTTCGCCCCGCTCGTTTTTGCGGGTATCCATGGTGCCTACCGGAATTTTATGGAAATCTTTGATGATAAACGCCCCCGGTAAATACATATAATAACCTTCCGCATCCGACCAGATTACGCTGCGCAAATTGGGCCTTACCCTGTTGTTCATAACAGGTAACAATAACAAAAAGGCTATCCAGACGTAGTGTTTTTTTACAATAGACACTTTTTTGTGATTTTTCCGCCAAGATACCGTGTTTGGGGTGTTCGTTATCTGTTATTGGTAATCGGTTATCAGGGATGGATAAGGGATTATTTTCAACATTCTCATGCTCCTTCGTTTATATGGCCTTGTGATTGTGAAAATAATCCCTTATCCATCCCTGATAACTGATAACTAATAACGGATAACCTTTACCTTTGGGTAATGAAGAAGAGCAATGAACTCCACCTGCAGGATGCCATGAAAGAGATGATCCAGGAATATCGCCTGGGCCCTCAACTCAATGAAACACGGGTCAGGAATCTGTGGCATGAACTTATGGGAAAAACCATTTCTACCTATACGACCAGTATTCAGGTGCGCAAAAACGTGCTCTATCTTACCATTGTTTCGGCTTCCCTCAAACACGAACTTTCTTTTGCCAAAGAAAAAATCCTCAACCTGCTCAATGAAGAACTGGGTGAGGATTTTATTAAAGAAGTGGTTATAAGGTAGTTATGAGTTATAAGTTATGAGTTATGAGTTATACTCACATTGCTATTGGCTTTTCCTATAGTGTAACTAAAAGCAACGTGAGTATAACTCATAACTCATAACTTATAACTTATAACTCAGTGCGCAGCAATCTTCCCACTCACCTGTCCTTTGCTGTTGCTCACGGTGTACATATATACTCCGTCGGGCAGGTCGCCACGCTGGAAGGTTACATATTCACTTTTGATGTTATCGTATGAGCGCAGGATGCGTCCGGTCATATCAGACAGGGTTACCTTGAATGGTTCGGCATTCTGATTGTTGAAGAAAATCGTTACGTCTTCCCGGAACGGATTGGGTTGAACAAAAACCGAGAAGCCCAGATCATTCGGCTCATGGCTACCAACAACACCCGTGCTGACACAACTGGGGCTGGCTATTTGTGCGCCACTTTTCTGGTATTTAGAATTGACAACTGCCGTAATCTGTGAAATACAAACCTCAGGACTGGTGAGTTCTGAATAGTGTACACGTACAAAAGGAGTAGGCAGCACATTTTTCTTGATACTGGTTTCATCACCGGACAATGCAATGATTTCTCCTGTATTGTCATGTTGAACAGAAGCAGTCATCGTACCGCTAATATTTTCCACATAGTTGATATTCAAGCCACTAACGGAAAATTCATAGCCAATTACTGCATTGTAAGGATTTACAATCTCCACGTCAAACGTTTTTCCAACAGTATCCAGGGTTCCAGGAAGCAGGTAAACCACATCTTCTGTGTTTTCAAAACCACCAAACTGGCAGGGGAAGCCAAGGCCCCAGTGATCGAGGTCTTCAGCATACAGGGTGCATTCCTGCAACAAGGCAGCGTCGTACACATCGATATTTCCATTTGGGTGAAGATCGCGACATTCGGTAGCCGTTTCATTGTCGGCCAGCGCTGCGGACAGGTAAGCCTGCACATCCACCACCGTTCTCAGGGTATCGTGGTTCCAGTCGCCCCGCACCGAAACGCCATTGCAAATACCATCACAATCGGGCTGCGCGCTACCATATGTTTCTCCTGTGCAGTCGGTATAAACAGGGCATACCTCATCCAGGAAATCTACTACCGGATTATTGCCTGCATAGGAAAGATTGAAGCAGGCCTGCGCCCAGTTGTTGTCATAGGTTTTTTCGAGGCGCCCGAGTTTGTCCGGAGATTTATCCCAGTTTACACGAACCACCAGTGTATAAGTGCCGGCAGGCAAGTCTGTGATGTCGACCCATTGGCAAGGCAGGCCAGAGCCATAAATGTCACCACAGCCGACGCTGATACCCATGTTTCCACAGCCATACTGACCAGTGCCGCCGTCGTTGCATTCCAGATCGAGTACACAAAAGCCGTTTTTGGTACCGATAGAAAGGCGGGAGCCGTTTTCGTCATACAGCAAATACTCGGCGTAGCCACGATAATGCCAGTGGTTGTGACAAGGGTCCCAGTAAAACTGGGTGGATGGAGTGTTTTGATTGCTTGGCGGCGAACCGATGTAATAATCCTGATTGCCAATATTTTTGATGTGGGTACTGAAACGCAGGATGTCACGATTGCCAACGCCGCGAATACAGCCTTCTTCTACAGCACAGGCATCGGCATTGGCCAGGAAGTCGAGTTGCAGAGAATTGCGCAATACATTTTCCAATACTACCAGGTCAGGTGCATTGGGACAATCCGGATTGCCGGGATAAATACAGGTATCGCTTACAGTTGCAAGCGGGTTGTAGTTACAGGCCAAGGGGTCGGTACAACCTGATACAGGCCCTACATATCCCAGGTGAAAATTCAACGGATCATTGCTGCAATTTCCCCCGGTATAGCCCAGTCTAATGTAATAATTCGAACCTGCTGCCAGATAAAGCGTAGCGACGGCCCCGTTTGTGCAACCAGCATCGGCGTAAAAAATAGTGCCCGTTTGGTCGTTGTTGGTGGAAATGTTGCTGCAATGATCGTAGACCCAGATTTTGCTCGGGCAATTATTTCCTGGCAGGCAGGTGCTCACTTCATACGTACCGTTCACTTCCGGCACAAAATGATACCAGTATTCCCCCCCGGCGGGAGCGACCGTCAGGCCTGTATCTACCGGTACAGCAGCATCGCAGTAGGTGCCGGGCGGGCAATTGAAAAATATATTCTCTCCATCGCCATAGTCGCCATTCGGATTTTCATAAAAAAGCGTATCGTTAATATACAAACGATAATAACCATTGGGTAACATACCATCGCCGTAGGAATCCTTGATTCTGAAAACGACGCAAGCATTGTCAGGTACACAATAGTTGTAGGTGCTGAGTACCTGGCCCGGCAATTGACCACTGGCGTAGGTCACCGAACCATTGGCATTGGTGAGTTTCCAGGATACCTCATACCAGTACTGGTCGGGTGAAATTTCAAGTCGAACATTTTTCTGGCCTGTAGGACATTGCGCTTGCAATACCCCGCTTAGCAAGAGGCCACAGAAGAGCGGAAGTAAATATTTGTGCATAAAGAGTTGGTTATGAATAAAAAACGGTCAAATTTAGATGATTTGCAAGAAAATGAAACGGCATGGAATCATTTCGTCGTAGTTGAGCAAATTCAATCATTCGCTACATGAAGCCAATGTTAAAACAACTTGGCATTTTATTCGTTTCTTGCTTGTCCCCACTTACATCACCCTCTACAGATACAAGGCATGCGCAAAACGCTGATACTGATTTGGACTATTTCCTCTTGTTTGACATTATATGCCCAGGGCTCCGATGACTGGACTCTTCGCAAAGATAAAGACGGCATGAAGGTGTATTACAAGCAAACCTCTGACGTCTATGAAATCAAAATAGCCACCTCTCTGAAAATACCACTTTCCGGAATCATTCAACTTTTTGCTGAAGTGGACAATTACCCTCAATGGGGATACAAAGTAATGGAATCCCGCTTGCTCCAAAGGGTGTCCGACACGGAAATGTATTACTATTCCCGTCTCGATTTTCCCTGGCCAATGAGCGATCGGGACATTATCATGCACACCCGGCTGTCGCAAGATCCTGTTTCCCGGCGAATAACCGCTGTTAGTGTGGCCGCTCCGGATTATATTCCTGTTGTAAAAGACGTCGAACGAATGCGTTCTGCGCACACACAGTGGACGCTGGTGCCTGGTAATGGAGGATGGGTGTATGTAGAATATTACATTTATTCACATCCTGGCGGCAACATACCCGACTGGTTGGTTAATATGGCAATTGATGTGGGCCCACGTGAAACAATCAAAAACATCCGGAATATTATCCAACAGCAACGTTATCAAACAGCAAAACTGGCCTACATCAAAGAGTAATAGCTAGACATCCAGTCCATTGTCGATGCTGGACAAGCGCTCGGTCAGTTCGGCATGGCGCTCTTTGAAATGTACAATTTGTACTTCCTCATTGGCCAGCATGGCATCCAGTTCGGTAAAGTTATCGTCGATGCGCGACTTGATGGTATGAACGTATCCCCGCAGTTTGTTCTGAAGGGCTTCTTCCATGCGGCTGCGACCTTCCCGGATTTCCTGCTCATAACCCTGTACAATTTTTTTGCGCTGAATACCTGCCGTAATTCCGGCGAACAGCATACCCACACCTGCCAGTACGCCGCCAGTAATATCGAGCATGGCCACATGGGTTACAGTGGCCAGAATGACGCCGATCAGGGCAGCGCCGCTTCCTGCTGCAATATTGGGCGAAACCTGTGTGTTTTCAGGGAATACGCGGGTGTCGTTGAAGTTTTCGGAACGCGACATAAACCGGGCAAAAGCCTCCTGCAATTCTCGTAGCACAGAAGCCCGTTTTTCAGAAATGTCTTCAAAAATGTAGGAATCACTTTTTACAGCCGTGCTTCCATTTCTGATCTTCAGGTCGATCATTTTTGCCATTTGCTGTACAGAATCGGCCAGGTCTACCACGCCGTCGTTGAGTTTTGTACGTAGTTCTGCATTGAGGTTGAGTTCCAGTTTTTTAGCCAGTTCGTTCAGCCAGTCGGAAATAGAGGCCTGTTTGCTGAAAATTCCCATCACAGAGCGTTTCAGCATGGCCGGGAACGAGAGTCCGTTGGACAATTCCTGTCCCACCGATTTGGTGATACGATCGTATCCGTTCAGCAGGTTTTCAATCAGCAACCCGACCTGATGGTTTGATTTTTTCTCTTGATTATCAAGGGTTTGACGTATGTCGAGGCGGAATGCAGAATCAGCCTTGAACTGCTCTGCTCTGGTAATCAGGCCCAAGTCAATACGCTCCAGGATATTCAGGGAGGTGGAAATATTGTTTTTCAGTTTGAGTGCTGCCCCGCGGCCGCCGGTAACATGGGTACGGATATAATCGCGGATCGTGGAGAAGTTGCTTTGATCGTATTTGCCTTCCAGTTCCGCTTTTGCACTCACCGCAAAAATGGCCGGCTCTGAAACGCCTTTTTTGAAAGCATAATCGTACAAGCCACGCTCGTTTACAGCCAGGTCATCTGCCGACATCAGGTCTTTCTGCTGCAATACAAAAATGATCTTCTTGTGCCAGTCCTTGTGGATAAAATCAAAAAAATCCCAGGCCGACTGGCGGTACGGATTTTTGGCTTCAAACACAAAAATGACCAGATCGCTGGCAGGGATAAAATGTTCGGTGATTTCCTGGTGGTGTTCTACAATGGAATTGGTGCCGGGCGTGTCCACCACTGCGATATCCCGAAGAATATCGATGGGCAAAAACACCTTTTTTAGGTACGGATTGACCACCACTATTTCCTCTTTTTCACCATACAGGATTTGTTGGATGGTGTCGGTCATAGGCTGTGGTGCGACCGGGCAAATTTCGCGTTCAGACTCCAGCAAGGCATTGACAAAACTGCTTTTGCCGGCTTTTACCTCACCCACTATCACAAACATGAAGGGTTCGGTCATGCGGTTGCGCAATTCGCCGACCATGCCTGCCAGTTCCTTGTTGCCAATTTCCTGGCTTAGTCCCTGCAGGTCTTTTACAATGTCTTCCACTTGCGCACGGAGCGCCTGGGTTCGTTGGTTGATAATCATAGGACAAACGTACAACAGCCCTTCGTGATTCGTATGTTTGGAAGGCAATTTTGATAGGCTGTTTAAAATTGTATTTTGACCCTTACATGCAAAAACGTCACTTCTATGCCGTCCATTGATACAAGCCGTTCTATTTTTCGGCCTTTGAACCTGCTTGTATATGAAGAAACTCATTTTTGCCCTGCTCATTGCACCTTTTCTGTCTTTTGCACAAACATACAGTGGCCCGGAAAGTGTTGATTGTGATACAACTACTGGAAACTGGTACATTTCAAACACGAGCAGTAAAAAAATACTGCGCCGTACGCCTGATGGAACACTTCAGAATTTTCTCTCCGGATTTACCAATGGGCCCTATGGCATCGAGGTTGTGGGAGACCGCATTTATGCCTGCGATGGAAACAAGATTAAAGGTTTTTTACTGTCCGATGGCACCCAGGTTACTACGATCACTACCACAGCAACCTTTCTGAACGGCATCACACATGATGCGAGCGGGCTGTTATATGCCACCGATTTTTCCGGTAAAAAAGTGTATAAAATCAATCCCGCGAACAACACCTGGAATGTTTTTGTAACGCAAACCACTTCCACACCCAATGGCATTTTGTACGATGCGACCCAAAATCGCCTCGTTTGTGTCACCTGGGGCGCTTCTGCCAAACTTCTGGGCATCTCACTGGCCGACAGTACGGTTTCCATCCTGAAAACCACCAGCCTGTCGAATATCGATGGCATTGCCCGCGATGGTTCCGGTCGCTGGTATGTGGCATCCTGGGGCGCCAATGCCATTCATCGCATTGAATCGGATTTTTCTGGTACACCGCAGCAGGTGTACAGTGGACTGAGCAATCCGGCAGACATCTATTACAACCTTAAAAATGATACGCTGGCCGTACCCAATGCCGGAAACAACACGGTGGTTTTTATCAACTTCGCTCTGGTTTCTCCAACCACGGATGTACAGGTACAGGTAAAATTAAAGTCCTTTCCCAACCCGGCCATGGACGAAATATGGCTGGAACTACCCTCAGACTGGGATGTTCAAATGCTGCACTGCCGTTTGTTTGATGCAAATGGGAGATGTTTTGAACCAGAAGTAATGGATAAGAATGGCCGTTCTTGTCGTATTGCCATGAACAATCTGACGCCAGGTTTGTATCACGCCATCTTAACGCAAGGAGAAAAATCTGCTTACGCAACTTTTGTCAAACAATAACCTGCACAGCACATGCCTACACTCTGGAAACAATCTGCTACCCTCGATGGGCTGAATGCCTTGAATCAGGCAACCTTAAACGATACGCTGGGTGTGCAATTCACAGAAATCGGCGACGATTTTCTGGTGGCTACCATGCCGGTCGATGCACGTACGGTGCAACCTTTTCGATTGTTGCATGGCGGCGCCAATGTTGCCCTGGCCGAAACCCTTGGCAGCGTAGCGAGCACATTGTGCCTGGAAGATATGTCGTCTTTTATGGCAGTAGGACTGGAAATTAATGCCAATCACCTAAAAAGCGTTCGCGAGGGTGGGGTAGTGAGAGGCGTATGCCGCCCGGTACGGGTAGGGAAACAGGTGCATGTGTGGCAAATTGAAATCAGCGATGAAAAAGGTGAATTGTCGTGCATTAGCAGGCTTACCGTCGCTATTGTGCCCCGGCGCTGATGTTTGTTTGAGAGGGGCTTGTTTACCTTTGTTTTCTTTAAAAAAGTGCTCATTCAAGTTTTCATGAAAAAACTACTTACCACATTCTTCTTACCGTCACTCCTGCTGACGGCCAACGCCCTTTTTGCCCAGAACTACAATGTCCAGTTGCGTTCAACGCTGGATTTCCCCGGTCAAACCCTCGCCAATGTGTGTGGATACACGCAGGATGGGCACGAATATGCTCTCGTTGGCGCTTCCCTCGGCCTCGCCATCGTGGACATTACCAATCCGGACATGCCGCAACTGATCGTTCAGATACCTGGCCCCGACAACCTCTGGAAAGAGATAAAAACCTACAGCCATTACGCCTATGTTACTTCGGAAGGTGGCCTAGGACTTCAAATAGTCGACCTTAGTCAGTTGCCAAGCCCGGATCTGACTCATTACTATTATACGGGCGACGGTGTGATTGAAGGTCAACTTGACAAGGTGCATGCTTTGCATATAGATACGACGCAGGGTTATTTGTATTTGTATGGTGGCCAACTTTACTCGGGCGGCGCCAAGGTGTTTAACTTGAATCCCAACCCGTTCGCCCCTCAATTTGTCGGCAAATTCGATCAATTGCAATACGTACATGATGGGTATGCAGACAACGATACGCTGTACGCCTGCCATATCAACGATGGTTATCTTTCCATTGTAGATATGCACGATAAAAGCAACCCGCAACTGCTCGGCACCGTCGAAACGCCTGCTCGATTTACGCACAATTCATGGCTGCTAAGCGATAAAAAGCATATCCTGACAACCGACGAAAAACTTCCATCTTTTGTAACCTCTTATGACATTTCCGATCCGACCGATATTCAGGAACTGGACCGAATTGCCACCACCCCTGAAGGCAACACCTCCATTGGACACAATACCCATGTGTTGAACGATTGGGCCATCACCTCCTGGTATATCGATGGTGTAACGCTCGTAGACGCGCACCGACCCGACAACCTGATTCAGGTGGGCCGTTATGATACATACGACGGCGACGGCGAGTTTGATGGCTGCTGGGGCGTATATCCGTTTTTCCCATCCGGAAATATGATAGCCAGCAATATTCCCAACATCACCAACAATGTGACTGGCAAATTATTTGTGCTGACCCCCACCTACGTTCGCGCCTGTTACCTGGAAGGCAATGTGAAGAGTTCCTGTACCGGACAAGGATTGAAAGACGTGACGGTAACCATCAACAGCAATGATCCGCTGGCCTTTACCAAAACAGGCAACAATGGCGACTACAAAACCGGTCAGCCTACCCCCGGCACCTTTACAGTTACCTTTAGCAAGCCAGGGTTTATTTCAAAGACACTGACGGTTGTGTTGGCTACCGCTCAGGTGACGGAGGTAAGCCTCCTCCTCGATCCGATTTCTGCATTTACCACCAATGGCATCGTAATAGATGTAGAAACAGGATTGCCCATTCCTAATGTTCCTGTCACCTTGCAGTCTCCCTTGCAAACGTATCAACTACAAGCCGATGCAACTGGCGTTTTTTCCCTCGAATGTGCTCCCGGAGGCATATATAATGTCAAGGTACCCGTATGGGGCTTTCTGCCGGTTCAGTTTAACCTGTCCGAGAACGGCTTTGTGGTCATTCCGATTCAACACGGATACTACGACGATTTTGGCAATAACCTGAACTGGACGGCATCTTCCAATGCCACAACCGGCAATTGGGTGAGAGCCGACCCCATCGGAACCACATATGTCAATAGCCAAAGCGCCCCGGAAAATGATGTAGATTTTGATGACAATACCCAATGCTACGTAACCGACAATGGTAATGGGAATGCAGGAGATCATGATGTAGATGCCGGCGCGGTAACCCTCAGTACACCTTCCATGCAACTGGCTGATTACGACGATGCGGTTCTCTCTTTTCAATACTGGTTTTTTAATGCAGGAGGTAATACCACCCCGAATGATATTTTCCGGGTTATGGTATCAAATGGAACCAGTGAAGTGCAGGTGTTTTCCGACCAGTCATCCGCTTCGGCGTGGGCCAATTCCGGCGATATTCACCTGGGCGGGTTGATACCACTGACCGACGATATGAAAGTTCACTTCATTGCAGAAGACATAGATCCAGGTCATATAGTAGAAGCCGGCGTCGACGTTTTCCAGGTGGTTCCGGTCAATTTGGTCAGCACGCAGCATCCAGATGCATTGCCGGCTACGCTTTCGGTAGCCCCCAACCCGTCATCGCGCATTTTTAATGTTCGGTATGACTGCCCCGGACAACATGGACTTACCCTGGAAGTACGCAATGCGCTCGGACAAACGGTGTTCACACAACAGGTGGCTGGTGAATCAGGCACCATTCAATGCGGCGAACAATGGCCCCAAGGGCTTTACTTGGCTACACTGAAAGATGCGCAGCAGCAGAGCGTACCCTTGAAAATGGTGAAGCAGTAATTATTGCAGATTTGGGCCGGTGGGGGTGTTCGGCCTGAATTTTTGGGAGAAAGGCATTGGGTCGGCTACGCCTTTCTCCCAAAATTCGAGATGACTCATCTAAGGTATAGTTGCCAAAGTCAATTACTTTTTCAAGAAAAAAACTCCTATCCATTCCTTTCAGCAGTAGTTTTGCGCGGCTTTTTGAAAAAGGCCCTGTTGATTTCATGCTGAAAAAAGTATATCGCTTTCTGGCCCCCCGTTTCCAGACCTTGTTTCTGGAATACAAAGTAGATTTCAAGCCACGCCATGGACATGGTTTGCCGCCACATGCACACCTGGAATTTGTGGTAAACGCCAATCGGGATGAGTACATTAAATGGTTGCACACCTTCGCCAAATACAAGGCTCAATTGCAATCTATCCAAAAAATGGACGCTGTACAGGACGCCAACCAGCCTGGCTGGAATAATGGTTTCCTTCCAGGGCTCGATATCATGGCGCTCTATGTATTGTTGGCCGAATTGAAACCAAAACGCTACGTGGAAATTGGTTCGGGTAACTCTACCAAAGTGGCGCACAAGGCCAAAAAAGACCTCGGGCTCGATATGCAGATCGTATCCATCGACCCTTTTCCCCGGGCCGAAATCGACCACCTGGCAGATCAGGTCATCCGAACGCCGTTTGAAAACCTGGATAATGCCTTCCTGAAAGACCTGGATGAAAACGATGTGTTGTTTGTCGACAACTCCCACCGGGTTTTTCCCAACTCCGATGCTACCGTGTTTTTTATGGAAGTGCTACCCGAATTAAAAAAAGGTGTGGTGGTACACATCCATGATATCTACATCCCGTACGATTATCCGCAATTCATGTGCGACCGTTTTTACTCGGAGCAATACGTACTGGCAGCATTTTTGCTCGCCAATCCGCACCACTATTCCACAATATTGCCCAATTACTTTATTTCCGAGGACAAAGAATTGAGCCACATCATTGAAGATATGTGGAACCATCCGAATCTCGAAGATGTGGAACGGCACGGAGGATCATACTGGCTAAGAATTGGTAAGTAAGCCAATTCTCTAAGGAAAAAAACAGAATACTCTATAAAAGTGGTTTACTTTGCTCAACCAACCAGTATGGGCAAACGAAAAATATGAACAGCGCTCCTGACTTCAAATCGAACACTGCAAATGCCGACGCGACCCTGCTCCGACGGCTGAGCGATAACCTCGCGCGCTGGGTGTTTACCGATTTTGAACAGGCCAAGGCTGCTTTGGGTGAACTTTCCGGTTTGATTACGCCACGCAGTCCATTCGACATCAGGCTTTCATATCATCAAAGCGCCGCATTTCTGGAAAACCAGTGGAATCGCTACGATCAGTCGCTGCTACATGCCAGACACGCTATTGGTATTCTGGAAAGCCTGGCCGATTCATGGGCGCTGGCCGAAGTGTGGGCCGATATGGCCGCCACTTTCCTCAATAAACGTGACTGGTCGGCCGCAGAAGATGCCCTGGATCGGGCCAGAAGGTACCTCGGCGAAGCAGAACAACCACGATTGCGTGCATTCATCGCTTGCAGGGAAGGATTTCTGCACCTGCACCTGAGCAACAACCGGCAGGCCCTGAACGCCCTGATGGAGGCAGAAAAAGGGCTGATGGACATCGGCCCGAAAGCCGGGCTGAAAGATTTCTATATCAAAACACTGGTACTCAGTGGATTGGGCGATTTGTACGAACGGCTGGATGAAAAAGATAAAAGCCTCGAAGCCTATCGCCGCGTACTGCCCATTGTTGAAAAACACCACCTCCGCCCGCGCCTGGCCTGGCACTATCTGAATGCAGGCCGCGCTGCGCTTGCACGCAATGAAGCCGAACAGGCACAGACATTTTTTGAAACCGTGTTGCAAGTGGCGGGCGTAGGCGACCTCGAAGCCAAAACCCATGCCCTGAGCAACCTGGGTATCCTGGCTATGCTCGACGGGCAGTTTGTGCGGGCGCTCAACTTGTTCGGGCAGGCTGCAGCCCAGTACGACCCGGCTACCAAACCCGTCGATTTTACCAACCTTTCCAAAATCGAAAACTGGCGCGCCGGTATTTTTCTCCAACTTGACGACGCCAAACAGGCCGAACAACACCTGAAAAAATCGTGGGAAATCGGACAGCGTGGCCACGACCTGTATCACTTGGGACAGGTATGTCAGAACCTGGCTGAATTGTTTGCCGGAAAAAAGAACTACGAAGACGCCTACCTCTGGCAACAACGTGCTACCGACCTCAACAGGCAACATTTCGACCAGTTGCGCGACCACGAACGGCAGGAAATAGAAGCGCGACACCAGTTGGAACGGAGTCGACAGGAGGCGCAGATGGCGCGTTTGCGCGTGGCCGGACTCCAATTGCGCGCCTTGCGGGCACAAATGAACCCGCATTTTATGTTCAATGTGCTCAATGCCATTCAGGGACTGGTGACTTCCGGCCGAAACAGCGACGCAGAATCCTACCTCGCCAAGTTTGCCAAAATGATGCGCCACACCCTCGAATATTCCGAACTGGAGGAAGTGACGCTCGAACAGGAAATTGAATTTCTGGATCGTTACCTGGACATCAATCGAAAATTGCGTTTCCGCGATCGACTTGCTTTTCAGATCATCGCTCCCAAACTGCATGATATGGACGATATGATGATCCCGACCATGATCATTCAGCCTTTTGTAGAAAATGCCATCGAACATGGTCTGCGCCCGCGGCAGGAAGGGCGACTTCTCATCGAGTTTCAATTATTGGAAGACGACAATATGGTGCGTTGCATTATTGAAGACGATGGTGTTGGCATCAACAAGGGACGGGAAAAACAAATCAACCAGCCTGGTTTCCAGAAACATCGTTCGCGTGGTATGGATATTACAAAGGAACGCCTGTTGCTCCTGCACCAGATTCAGAAAAGTACCCGCGAAAATTTTATTGAAATCACTGATCTGGGAGAAATGACCGGCGGACAACGAACCGGCACCCGGGTGGAAGTGTTGCTTCCGATTATGAATGAGGAGTAACCCGCCTGAACATTGATTATTGCAAAAATCGTTCTCACCCTTGAACTTACCCTTCTTTATCGCCCGACGTATTGCTTTTTCTTCGGGAAACAGTTTTTCGAAAATCATATTACGCATTGCTATCGCAGCAGTGGCGCTCAGCGTGGCTGTGATGATTTCGGCTACGGCATTGATTTCCGGCTTTAAAACAGAAATCAGCCGTAAAATATTCGAATTCTGGGGGCATATTCATATTTCTGATACGCAATATGCCTTGTCGTATGAACCCACGCCGATTTCAATTAGGCAACCCTTTTACCCTTCACTCGACACTGTTCGGAGCATCACTTACCCGGCGACGCAAACCATACTTGGATACGAAACAGGCAACGAAATTGAAAAAAGGTCGCGGGGGGGTATCCGGCACATCCAGGTGTATGCGCACACACCTGGCATTATCCGTACCAAAACGACCATGGAAGGCATCCTGCTGAAGGGGGTGGGTGCTGATTTCGACTGGAACAACCTGAAACCTTACCTGTTAGCCGGCAATTTCCTGTCGCGGCCCGACTCGGCTCCTTCCCGCGATATCATTATCAGCATGCAAACGGCCGACCGACTTCAGGTGAATGTGGGCGACAAACTGATTGTACATTTTGTAAAACAGGGAGAACAGTTGCGTCGGGCTTTTCAGATTTGCGGTTTGTATAAAACCGGTCTGGAAGAATACGACCGAAAATTTGCACTCTGTGACCTGCGCATCACACAAGGTTTACTTGGCTGGAATGAATCTCAGGTCGAAGGTTTTGAAATTTGGCTGGACGACTTGCGTGACCTGGATCAATATAATGAGTTCATTTACAATGAGGTACTTCCTCCAGAATTACTCAGTGTCAGCATACGCGATAAATTCCCGGCCATTTTTGAGTGGCTGCAATTGCAGGATTACAATGAGGTAGTCATTCTGGCGCTGATGCTGGCAGTAGCGATCATCAACATGATCACAGCACTCATGGTATTGCTACTTGAACACACTTCCCTGATTGGTATTCTGAAGGCGCTGGGAGAATCAACTGGCCGTATCAGAAAAATCTTTCTGTACTACGCGGCAGTAATTACCCTGACCGGCATGTTCTGGGGAAACCTGATCGGACTTGGTTTTTGCTTTCTGGAAGACAAATTTCACCTGATTCGGCTGAATGAAGCAGACTATTACCTCTCGTATGCGCCGGTGAAGTTCAACTGGCTGGCAATCCTGGGCGTCAATATCGGCACTCTGATCATCACAGTTACATTTCTGATATTGCCAGCGCTGTGGGTTTCCAGAATTGCACCTGTTCGGGCTATTCGTTTCAGATAGACGAGCCTTCCTTAGTCACTTTTTAGTCAAGACCGCTGAGGGAAATCAATGTTGTCGCCAAAGGCGGTAACTTTGCGTCCTTGTTCACCATAGCCTTATTCCCATGATTGCGTCTTCTGCCCCTCTTGCTGCGGCAACCGAATCCAAGCACCTGTTTCTTCGTGCCGCTGCAGGTGCAGCCACCGAACGCCCACCTGTCTGGCTGATGCGGCAGGCAGGCCGAATTTTGCCCCAATACAGGGCATTGCGTGCGAACTTCCCTGATTTCAAGGCGTTTGTAAAAACACCGGAAGCCGCCGCAGAAGCCACCATTCAGCCGGTAGATGAACTGGGTGTAGATGCTGCCATCATCTTTTCAGATATTCTGGTGGTACCGGAAGCCATGGGACTGGATTATGAAATGATCGAGGCAAAAGGCCCGCGATTCCCGCAGGTGATTGAAAATCAACATGATGTAGCAAAATTGATTTCCGGCGCCGAAGCCGCTTCTCATCTCACATATGTGTACGAGGCCCTGAAAATCACCAAACGCGAACTCGCCGATCGCGTACCACTTATTGGTTTTGCCGGTGCTCCCTGGACGATTTTTGCCTATATGGTGGAAGGAGGCGGCAGCAAAACTTTTTCGAAAGCCCGCCGCATGTTGTACAGCCAGCCTGAATTGTCGCATGCGCTGCTGCAGAAAATTACCGATACCACCATCGTTTACTTGCGCAACCAGGTAGAATCGGGCGCTGATTTGATTCAGTTGTTTGACTCCTGGGCAGGCGAATTGCCGCCGGCACATTACAGTGCATTTTCAGTGCCATACCTCCAACAGATTTGCGAAGCGCTCCCGGAAGTGCCCAAAACAGTGTTTGCCAAAGGCGCCTGGTTTGCTCTTGAAGAATTGGCAAATTTACCCTGCCAGGTGATTGGCCTCGACTGGAATATTACACCGGAATATGCCAAAAAGGCCACAAGCGGTAAAAAGGTACTGCAAGGCAACCTCGACCCGTGTGCTTTATACGCCGATATTCCGACCATTGAAAAAGAAACCCGTAAAATGCTGAAGGCTTTTGGCAGCAATCATATTGTCAACCTCGGCCATGGCGTATACCCGGATACGCCGCTCGATGGGGTGCGGGCGTTTGTACAAACAGTAGTGAGTAGTGAGTGGTGAGTAGTGAGTAGTGAGTGGTGAGTAGTGAGTGGTGATTACACACATTGCTATTGGTTTCTTCATTAGAGTGACCAATAGCAATGTGTGTAAAACTCACTACTCACCACTCACTACTCACTACTCAAGACTCCCGCCTCCGCTCTTCTCAGCGCCAGCGCATTCACTTTTTGTCCCACCATTTTGCCAAGTCGGAGCCCTTCCTTGCAGTCCATTCGGTAGTGAACGCCGATGAGCACACGGGAGGCGGCGTTTTCCTGTGCCATTTCAGCAAAAGATAGATAGGTGCGGGGTTTGCCCGTAAACTCTTGCCGATGTTCGTGCGTTCGATCGGTAAGGGTAAAGTGTTCGCCCAGTTGAGCCGCCAGCACTTCCGCCGCTGCGGCTCCGAAAGCAGAGTGCCCGGAAGGGTAGGAGGGGAAGTTCGGGTTGTCGTGCAGCGGCTTCCATTCGGTTTTCATTACCCTGCGGATATAACTGTCAGGCCTTTCCCGGTTGTACGTATATTTTCCATGCCAGGTAACAATCCCGACATCGCACAAAGCCATGGCGGTTTTTAAATACGTTTCGATAACCTGCTCAAAAGGCAACTGTGCCTGTGCCAGCGCCTGATTGGCAATAGCGATCCATCTGCCGGCGGGCGTAACCGTAAGTCCAGGTAGGTCGTCGCTCCACAATTCAGCAATCCACCTGTTTTCCTTGCTCAAGGGATGTGAAACAGCCAGTAGTTCCAACGCTTCCGTATGTAAGCCCGAACCGGGAGATTCCTCAAAGGGGAGCGGCGGTTTTACTGGTACGTCTGCAGGGGCGGCTACGAATGAGCGAACCTTGCCCCAATTTGGCAGAAGGGCTGGCAAAGGCCTGTTGCCCTGTGGCTGCCAGCAACCGGCACAAGTAGGAGGAACATATTTTTTATCAAAATTGTACAAAAATGCATCATGACCTTCTTTATCAGTCATCGACCATTGCCAGACGGCCTTGCTGACCAATTGTCCGTAAGTTTTGGATTGATACAGTATTTCGTTGTCTATGATTTCATGAAAACGGCGCGCATAACGATCCTCCAGGTCGTCGATGCGCTTTTTCATGTAGTCAGGAGTGGTAGGGAAAAAATCGCGCAGGATTTGCGCGTAGGCTGCATTTACGCTCGTTGGCAAGTGAAATTTTGCAACCGCCGGCAAAATAGACGGCCGCTCGTATCCCGGACAGTATTGTTCCATGGATTCATAGCCCTTTAAATCAGGCAATGCTGCTTCGTAAGCCGCCATTTCCACATAGGCAAACATACGCGCACTGATTGGAGGCCGGTATCCCGGTGTATAACGTTCCAGGTCGAGCATCAACCGATTCCAGGCCATGGTAGTTTCCGTAGCCATTTTATGTGCTTCGGACTCCCTTTCACCCAATGGCCGGCAACTTTCACTCAGTAAAACGCTGAACAAAAGAATGGCAAAAAGGGTATTTGTCAGACAGGCAAACCATTTTCTTTTCATAAGCCAAACGGGTATTGGATGAAGCCTGGATGTAAATCGGTGAATGAGTCGGATGAAAGGGTTGCGTTTACATATGGGGATGGGATTATTACGGGAAACTAAGTTTGAATGTAGTGCCTTTGCCTTGCGCCGACACCACGTCCAGCATCACATGGTGCAGTTTCAGGATACTATCTACCAGCGAAAGACCGATGCCGGAACCACGCACATGAATATTTTGCGAACTGCGGTAAAAAGGTTGAAAAATGAGCTGCATATCCTTTTGAGGAATACCCGTCCCATGGTCTGTGATTTCTACATAATGCTTTCCATTCATCTCGAAGCCTATTTTTACTTCCACTTTTTTGTCTGGTGAAAACTTGCATCCATTGTCCATCAGGTTCTGGAATGCCGAGCGCAGCAATGATTCATTTCCAAATACGCACAGTTGGTCTTCGCTCTCCGGAATGCCTTCTATATCGAATGAAATGTGATAATCAGGGTGCATACGAAGCAGGGTAGCACGGGTTTGTAGCATGATTTCATCCAGCCGCACTTGTTCGAATACGATGTTGGCGCCTTCCGAATGTACCCGGGCCAATTGAAGGAGTTTCTCCGTTACGTCGCTTAGTTCGCGGGTATCTTCATGTACGGATGCAAGTGTGGCATGATACTCGGCTGCGCTTCTTTTTTTATCGAGTGCTACTTCCAGTTGCGACAAAATGACGGACAGCGGGTTTTTTAATTCATGCGATACATTGGAAATGAAACTTTTTTGCATCCGAAATGCGAACTGTATCCGATCGAGCAGCCGGTTGAAGGTGATGACCAGCCTGGATATTTCGTCGTGGTTGTTGGCGGCATCCAGGCGCGCGCTGAGGTCGGAGGGAAGAATACGATCCACCTGGTTGATAATACGCGATACAGGGGCCATGGCTTGTCCGGCATAAATCCAGCCGCCTGCTGCCACGATGCCGATACCCATAAAGAAACTGATAATCAGGATGTTGCGCAGATTAGCCAGTTCTTCCGAATTAAAAATGGATTCCGCAATAATCAGGTATTGTCTACCACTATGGCTTTGGTGTGAGATGCCGATTGCATGGAGGTCATTGTGTTGAAAACACGTTTCTTCATTATTCTTCAGTTGCCTTAAACGATCGGCCATCAAAGGTGGGGCATCGGCATTGAAAGCAAATACCATTTCCAGATCACTGTTGTAAATGACCACATTCTCTCTAAATGGCAGCGCTTCACCTGCTTCCGGTATTTGCGGTTGAAGCACATGAAGTTTTTCTTCTTCATGCAATACCATTTCGGCCGTCATAAGCGCTTTGGAGCGCAGGTTGTTGTAAAATTCCGTTTCGGTGATCTGTCTGAACTTGAAATAGATAAAACACAGGGAAAGCAACAGGATGCCTGCTACCAGAATGATAAATTGCAAGGTGAGTTTGCTTCGTATTTGCATATCGGTTCAGAGTTCTTCTTCCCGAAGGATATATCCGTTTTTAAACTGCGTGTGAATCAGTTTTTTCGAAAAACCTTTTTCGATTTTCTTGCGTAGAAAGTTGACGTACACCTCGATTACATTGGTACCGGTATCAAAATGCAGGTTCCAGACACGTTCTGAAATCTCGTTTTTCGAAATAACCCTGCCCGGATTGCGCAATAAGTATTCCATAAGTGCGAATTCACGGGGTGTGAGTGAAATTTTTTGTCCTCCACGAAAAAACTCCTTTGTTTCGAGGTTCATTTCCAGATCGGCAAAATGCAGATTCGGGCTCGATTGATAAGTTTCTACAGGCCTGCGCGCCAAAGCACGAATGCGCATAAGCAATTCCCTGAATTCAAAAGGTTTCGTCAGGTAGTCGTCGGCGCCGGCTTCAAAACCAGTTACCTTGTCGTCTGTCTGGCCCAGTGCTGTGAGTAAAATCACTGGTGTGCGATTGCCAATGCCGCGAAGTCTGCGAAGCAAATCTATCCCGTTCACTTCAGGTAGTATGACATCTGAAATGATTACAGCGTATTCGTTTTCACTCGCCAATCGGTATCCAGTTGATCCTTCCAGCGCAGTATCCACATCGATCTGGTTCTCCTGCAACCCTTTTTTCAGGGATTGTACCATTTTAGGCTCGTCTTCTATCAGTAACACTTTCATATCTGCAAAATTTGCATGGCAAATCACGACAAAAAAATACAGCACAAAGGTATGTAAAGTACCTTCGCAATCATTTTAAGTGCTTTTTAATCAAAAAGTGGCACATCACAGTGAAAATTGGCCGGTACTTTGCTGCATGATTCGACAATGTTTAACGAAAAAACTAAATCTATGCAATTTCTGAAAAGTTACACACCTCTTGCCCTATTGCTGTTCCTTATGATAGGGCTTATGGTACCGGCCTGTAAAGACGATGATCCCGTACAGACAGCAGATACCAAATCCGTGAAAAACTACGATTATAAAGTTGCGTACGACTGGAACGAACTTTTCCTCCAGATCGAACGCTACGCTGCTGGCTACCGTCCCGGCCCTGCGCCCCGTGCGCTGGCTTACCTCGGCCTATCTGCCTATGAAGCCTGCGTAACCGGTATGCCTGAATACCAGTCTGTAGCCAACCTGTACAACGGATTGAGCATTCCGGAAGCAGGTACCCAGGAATACCACTGGCCAACGGTTGTAAACGCATCCTATGCCTACCTGATGCCACGTTTCTTCCCGAATGCAGCCGACAACCTTCGTCAGAAAATGATCGCGCTGGAAAACCAGTACAATGACAAGGGCGAAGCGGCCGTCAGTCCGGAAGTATTCGAGCGTTCCAAAGAATATGGTGAAGCAGTAGCAGCAGCGGTTTGGGCGTATTCCAAAACCGACCTGATCGGACACGACCACTACCTCGATCCTTTCCAGGGATATGTTTGGGAAGACCACTACGATGGCCCTGGCGACTGGAAACCTACGTTCCCTGGCCCAGGCAAACCCATGGGCGGTGTATGGGGAGGCGCCCGCACATTTGCCATTACGGAAAAACTGTGCCGCCCGCCGCTGCCATTCTCGGATGCTATCAACTCCGATATGTATTCGCAAGCCATCGAGGTATATGCACAAAACACCCCTACGCTGTCGTATGAAGACGAATGGGTAGGTGAGTTCTGGAGCGATGACCTGGTGAGCCTGACTTTCAGCCCCGGCCCGCGTTGGCTGGCAGTAGGCGACCAGGTGCTGGCAGAAAAAAACAGCAATCTGGAAACGGCTATTTTCATGAACGTCAAAATGGGTATGGCTCTGAATGATGCTTCTATCGGGGCATGGTATTCCAAATATTACTACAACACGGAAAGACCTCAAACATACATCAACCGCGTAATCGACCCTACCTGGAAGCCGGCACTTTACAATCCGGTAACTGGTGACGAAGGGCTTACACCATCGTTCCCGGCTTATCCATCCGGTCACGCAACTATGGGCTCTGCTGGTGCTGAGGTGCTGGGCGATCTGTTTGGATATGCCCACTCGATGACCGACCGTTGTCATGAAAATCGTTCTGAATTTGAAGGAACACCGCGTAGTTTCGGCAGTTTCTTTGAAATGGCCCAGGAAAATGCCTGGTCTCGTGTACCACTGGGCGTACACCTCCGTATGGATTCTGAAGAAGGTGTACGTTTTGGTACTAGCATCGGCCGCCAGGTAAACCGCCTGCCCTGGAAAAAATAATAAAACATTACAAAGTACTCAACCTTACAAGGTTTCTTATGCCCCCGTCAGAGGCAACCTGTCCGATTTTCGGAGCATGGATTGACACTGACGGGGCATTTTTTTATCGCGTTCAAAAATAACTGACGATATGCGTAAATACACAAATCAAGGACTGATGGTCGCTGTTATTATTGCATTTTTTGCTATTTCCTGCAAGCAAAGAACGCCTGCCGCTACTGAGAAAGTAGATCACTACGATAATGGTGTTGTTTCTCGTCGTACCTCGCTGATAGATGGAATAAAAGAAGGCAAAATGACAGATTACTACAACACTGGCGAATTAATGGCTGAAAAATGGTTCAAAAACGGAAACCAGGAAGGTCGGACAGTTGTGTTTTACAAAAGCGGCAAAATCAAGGAGGTTCAATATTTTCAGCAGGGTAAACATCAGGGAGGCGATTCCATCTGGTATGAAAACGGTCAGTTACAATTTACGGTCATGTTTGAAAATAATGTGAGACATGGAGATATGTACAAATGGTCGCCCGAAGGAACACTTATTTTTCAGTCCAGATTCAGCCACGACACACTTGTCGAAGTAAAAGGTGATCCCATAGTGCGGGATCGGGACAACTGATGAAAGTGAATCGATTTTAAGCGACTTTTAAAAAAATGCAAGCCCTTTAAACCCGTCCTTTGTGCCTGATATTTATCTATAAGCATATGGTAATATTTTTATTCAAAAAGCCTTATCACCTGCTTATTGTAACCTGTCACACTTATAAAGTACGTCATGTTCAAACACTTACTTTTTGGAGCCGGTATGGTACTGGCCAGCGCCACACTTGGCGCCCAGTCTCAGCCGGATAGTTTGCGCGATCAACACCTGAAGACAGTAGACATCAATGCGCGCATCGAACAAATCGAGCGGCTTCCGGAAACACAGGGTGGATTCTTGTGGTCGGGTAAAAAGAACGAAGTCATCAACCTTCAAAATCTCGATGCCAATATTGCAGAAAAAACGCCTCGGCAGATTTTTGCAAAAGTGCCCGGCGTTTTTGTGTACGATATGGACGGTTCGGGCAACCAAACGAATATCAGCACCCGCGGACTCGACCCGCACCGCGGCTGGGAATTCAATATTCGAACCGACGGCATTATGACCAACTCCGATATTTATGGTTATCCGGCCAGCCATTTCAGCCTGCCGATGGAAGCCATCGGGCGGATCGAACTGGTACGGGGTACAGGGGCGTTGCAATATGGCGCTCAATTCGGCGGTATGCTGAACTATGTGATCAAACAACCGGACTCTACAAGAAAAGTCAACTGGGAAACCATCAACTCCATCGGCTCCTACGGTCTCTTGAGTACATACAACGCGCTGGGCGGTAAAATCGGCCGCCTGCAGTATTACGCATTTTACAGCAAACGCGTTTCGGATGGTTACCGTGAAAACAGCGAGTCCGATTACGACGGTCAGGGCCTTGTGTTGAAATACGCCGCTTCCAAAAACCTGACACTTGGCGCCGAATTGCTGCGCTCCAATTACATTTACCACATCCCTGGCCCGCTGACAGACGCCATGTTTAATGCCGATCCGCGCCAGTCGAGCCGATCCCGCAACTATTTTAATCCGGAAATCTATGTGCCGTCCGTATCGCTGGAATGGGAAACCGGTCCACGCAGCCTGCTGGTATGGAGAGCATCTGCCGTGCTGGGTGAGCGCCGCAGTGTCATGTGGGACCGACCGGCCAATATAGCCGACACCATCAACCGCGCTACCTTCGACTACAATGCCCGACAGGTAGACATCGATGCGTTCAACAGTTACACCACCGAACTGCGCTACCTTCTTCACTACCATATCGGAAGTAATACATCCACACTGGCAGCAGGAATGCAGTATATCAACAACGACCTGCACCGCCGCCAACTTGGCAAAGGCACCACCGGGAGCGATTACGACCTGACGATCGAACCCGATGCCTGGGGCCGCGACTTGCATCTGAAAAGCAACAATATCGCCCTTTTTGTAGAAAACAAGTTTCAGATCACACGTCGATTCTCTCTAAGCCCAGGCTTGCGATTCGAATCCGGCAATTCCAGATTTATAGGCTCTACAACGTATTATGATCCTTCCGAACTGGAAAACAAGATCGAGCACCAATTCCCGCTACTTGGCATTAACGCTGATTTTGTTGCTGGAAAGAATCACAGCCTGTATGCCGGATTTTCCCAGGCATATCGCCCTGTCATTCTGAAAGATATCATCCCAGGTTCTATTTTAGAAAGAACAGACAAAAACCTGAAAGATGCCTACGGGTACAATGCGGAACTGGGCTGGAGAGGTGCCACTGGCGGTTTCAAATGGGATGTAAGCGCATTTATGCTGCAATATAACAATCGGCTCGGTAGCGTATCGCTGGAAGAAAACGGCACTTTTTACATTTTGCGCACCAATATTGGCAACAGCCTGACGTACGGGCTGGAGACGTTTGGAGAATACGGATTTGAAATTGCCGACAAACTGCGTTGCAATATCTTCACTTCAACGGCCTTCTTCCACGGAAGGTATCAGGATGCCGCCGTTCGTTCGGGCAATACGACCAAAGATGTGAGCGGTAACAAACTGGAAAGCGTGCCGGATGTCATAACGAGAAACGGTATTTCTTTCAAAATGCGGAAATGGAGCCTGTCCGGGTTGTACAGTTTTACGGCCGAAACGTTTGCAGATCCATTCAATACGGTCGAGCCCACTGCCACCGGCGCTGTAGGCCTCGTTCCTTCCTATGGCCTGCTCGATCTGCACATGTCATACCTCATTTACAACAACATGAAATTACGCTTGAGCGCCAACAACGTGACGGACAAGCAGTATTTCACCAAAAGGCCTACGTTCTATCCTGGTCCGGGCATCTGGCCTTCTGATGGAAGAAGTGTGGTGCTGACCTTGTCGGTAAAATTGTAATAGCCGCTTCTTTAGTACTCAATCAATGTTTGTTTGTGTACTCTACGCTTAGTGTCCTTTGTGAAACCTTGGTGTCTATTGTGGAAAAAATTTAACCACGAAGTACACCAAGGTTTCACAAAGGACACTAAGCGTAGAGTACACCTTCATTTTGTTATGCAGTCGAGGTGTAGCGAGCCACAACTTTTTCAATATTTAATTGTGTTTTAACGACACATTTTAAAATTGTTTTTTACCTTTGTCGCAATGCTGCCAATTTTGATGCTGTTTCTTACCCTGAAGGAATATTTTCACTTTCTTTTTTTGCCATGATGAATCGATATCCAAATCAGGCGCGAATTCTCGTGGCAACCGACTGTATCATTTTCGGATTCGACGGAGAGGAGTTAAAACTCCTGCTGATCAAAAGAAATTTTGAGCCCGAAGAGGGAAAATGGTCGCTTATGGGCGGTTTTTTGAAAGAGGAGGAAGACCTGGAAGCAGGCGCCAAGCGGATATTATTCGACCTGACAGGTTTGAACAATATTTATGTGGAGCAATTAGGCGCATTTGGAAAAGTAGACCGCGACCCAGTGGAAAGAACGCTGTCTGTGGCATTTTTTGCACTGATCAATATCCGTGACCACGATCAGGAGGCTGTTAGAATGCACAATGCCCACTGGATCAGTTTAAAAAACAAACCTGCGCTCATTTTTGATCACGACGACATGGTAGTGTTGGCCCTTGAACACCTGCGATACAATGCTGCCCTTCATCCCATCGGTTTTGAGTTGTTGCCGGAAGCATTTACCATACCACAGTTGCAAAAACTCTACGAAGCCATTTACGATATGCAGATCGACAGAAGGAATTTCAGCCGAAAAATCCTTTCAACTGGTTTGCTGATCGATACCGGCGCTAAAAACATGAGTGCTCCGACCAAAAAAGCCATTCTGTACTGCCTCGATAAAGATAAATACCAGAAGAAATTTTATGCATTCTGGTATTTTATGCCGAGCCAGGGCAAATAAACGGCTAAACCAGAACGGTTAGCCTTTTTTTGAGCCATGGATTGTGTCAATCAGACACAACGAAAGCAACAAACACCACCTTTCCAATCAAATCAACATATGAACAAGTATCTTCTTTCTCTCTTTGCATTTGTAGCCGTTTCTGCACTTTCCAGTCAGACACCGGCCGTATTTCAGGTTGACGTGAGCCGACCTGGCGCCGATATTTCCCCATTTATGTGGGGCATCTTTTTTGAAGACATCAATATGGGGGCGGATGGCGGATTGTATAGCGAACTGGTTAAAAACCGCTCCTTCGAGTTCAACGCCCCACTGATGGGCTGGAAAGAGGTGAAAAAAAATGCAGCCTCTGGTTCGATACTTGTAGAAAACCGACAGGGAGAAAATGCCGCCAATCCTCGATACATCCACGTGAAAGCCCGTGCGGGAAAAGGAGATTTTGGCCTGATAAACGAAGGTTTCAGAGGCATGGGGTTCAAAAAAGACCTGGCATACGAATTTTCCATCTGGTCAAAATCCGCCACCGGCAAGTTGGTTTTTCATATTGAAATGCTCGATGCCAAAGGTTCGGTGATCGGCTCGACCACCCTTGTCCCCATCGATTCCAAAATGTGGAACAAGCAAACAGTGTCGCTACAATGTAATGCCACAGAACCCAAAGGCAGTCTGCGCATCTGGTTTGCAGGAAATGGATCGGCTGACCTGGATATGATTTCCTTGTTTCCGACCGATACCTGGAAAAAACGCTCCGGCGGACTGCGCGCCGATCTGGTGCAATTACTGGCGGATATGAAACCCGGATTTATGCGTTTCCCAGGCGGATGTATTGTGGAAGGCCACGAATTGTCGACCCGTTACCAATGGAAAAAAACAATCGGGCCGGTGGAAGAACGCCAGGTAAATATCAACCGCTGGAATGCTGAATTTGCACACAGACCCACGCCGGATTATTACCAGTCGTTTGGCCTGGGCTTTTTTGAATACTTTCAATTGTGCGCAGACATTGGCGCCGAGCCGCTCCCCATCCTCAACTGTGGAATGGCTTGCCAGTTCAACACTTCGGAAGTCGTGCCGCTGGATCAACTGGATCCATATGTGCAGGACGCTCTCGACCTGATTGAATTTGCCAATGGCGATACCACTACACCGGGAGGGAAAATGAGGGCACAAATGGGCCATCCCAAACCTTTTAACATGAAGTTGCTGGGCGTCGGCAACGAACAGTGGGGCGAACAATATGTCGATCGTTTTACCGTGTTTCAAAAAGCCCTGAAATCCAGGTATCCGAATATTCTGCTGGTCACCAGTGCCGGCCCCGCCCCGGAAGGCGAAATGTTTCAGTACCTGTCGCACAAGATGGATTCCCTGGGCGCCGACATCATCGATGAACACTATTACCAATCTCCAGCCTGGTTTCTTCAAAACGCCGGACGATACGACAAATATGACCGGAATGGCCCGCGCATCTTTGCTGGCGAGTATGCTGCTCAAAGCGACCGGGTCATAAGCACCGAAAACAGAAACAACTGGCGCTGTGCGCTGGCAGAAGCGGCTTTCATGACCGGTCTGGAACGCAATGCCGACCTGGTGCGCATGGCTTCGTATGCGCCGCTCATGGCGCATGTGGATGGCTGGCAATGGAAACCGGATATGATCTGGATGGACAACCTGCGTTCGTTTGGCACGCCGAATTACTACGTTCAGAAAATGTATGCGACCAATCGGGGCGACCGCCTTTTGCCTGTTTTGTACAACAATTCAGCAGTAACAGGCCAGGATAGCCTGTATGCTACTGCTTCCTTTGAACAGGCTGGAAATGAAGTAATTATAAAAATTGTAAACGCGGCTGGCGTAGCAAAACCTGCAGAAATGATCCTGAATGGCGCTTTGAAGGCAAATTCTACTGCTAAAGTTACCGTCATGCAGAGCAATGACCTGGCTTCTGAAAACAGCCTCGATGATCCGATGCACTTAGTTCCTGTCAGCCAGACTGCTTCGGTGAAAAACGGAAAAATTTCCACCACACTACCGCCGTACTCCTTTACCATCTACCGAATTAAAACGAAATAGCCAATCCATAACAAACCCAATAAAGAACATTGCAATGCTCGATTTAAAAAAACTGGAAGTGTGGTTTGTCACCGGAAGCCAGCATCTCTATGGCGAAGAAACCTTACAGCAAGTGGCACTGCATGCCACTGTTATGGTGCAGGCATTGGGAGAAAGCCCGGAAATACCTGTCCGCATTATTTATAAACCCGTGGTAAAAACCCCGGAGGAAATTTACCACCTGTGCCAGGAGGCCAACAGTGCTTCTTCCTGCATCGGGATTATTGCCTGGATGCACACTTTTTCTCCTGCAAAAATGTGGATTCGTGGGTTGCAAAGCCTGCAAAAACCGGTTTGCCACCTGCACACACAATTCAACCGCGACATTCCCTGGAGCAGTATCGACATGGATTTTATGAACCTCAACCAGTCGGCGCATGGCGACCGCGAGTTCGGGTTTATCATGTCGCGCATGCGCCTTCGCAGAAAGGTAATTGTAGGCCACTGGAAGGATCCGAACGTACATGAACGCTTGAACACATGGATGCGGGCAGCAGCAGCCCGTCACGACTGGCAGGGAGGGAAATTTGCCCGCCTGGGCGACAACATGCGCCAGGTGGCGGTCACTGAAGGCGACAAGGTAGAAGCCGAAATGCAATTGGGCTATTCCGTAAATGGCTACGGCGTGGGCGATTTGGCTGAAATAATAAGAAATGTGACAGATGCAGAGGTCGATCGATTGGTTACAGAGTATGAAGATTCCTACCAGATGGCGCCTTCTCTTCAGGCGCAGGGAGCATTTAGAACCTCGCTACGCGATGCTGCACGAATAGAGATTGGTATGCGGCTTTTCCTGGAAGCCGGCCATTTTAAAGGTTTTACCGACACCTTCGAAGATTTGCACGGCCTGGTACAATTGCCGGGCATCGCCACACAACGCCTGATGGCTGATGGCTACGGTTTTGGCGCAGAAGGCGACTGGAAAACGGCTGCACTGGTGCGCGCCGCCAAGGTCATGGCTGCGGGTTTGCCGGGTGGAAATTCATTTATGGAAGATTACACCTATCATTTCGACCCGGATAATCGGCTGGTGCTGGGCGCACACATGCTGGAAATTTGCCCTTCCATTGCTGCTTCAAAACCCTCTTGCGAAATCCACCCGCTTGGGATTGGCGGAAAAGCAGACCCTGTGCGACTGGTATTCGATACACCTGGCGGCACAGCGCTCAATGCTTCCATGATCGATATGGGCAATCGGTTCCGACTGCTGGTAAATGAAGTAGAGGCTGTGACGCCGATGGAAAAACTCCCCAATCTACCTGTTGCGCGTGTTCTTTGGAAGCCTTTACCAGATATGCAAACGGCTTGCGCTGCCTGGATATATGCAGGCGGCGCGCACCACACGGTTTTTAGCCAGAACCTGACGACAGAGCATTTTGAGGATTTTGCTGAAATGCTGGGAATTGAAACTTGTATCATTGATTCCAACACAAAACTCCGGCAGTTCAGAAATGAATTGCGCTGGAATGAAACCGTTTACGCATGAGTTACGTCATTGGACTGGATTATGGAACGGACTCGGTCCGGACGCTCATCGTCGATACGAAGGACGGGAGCGAGATTTCCACGGCAGTATTCTATTATCCGCGCTGGAAAGCAGGAAAATACTGCGATGCATCCCGGAATATGTTTCGGCAGCATCCGCTGGACTATCTGGAGGGCCTGGAAGCATCGGTGAAAGACGCACTGGCCCTGGCGCCGCACGGTACGGCGGCAAAAGTGGTCGGAATTTCGGTCGATACGACCGGATCGACTCCGGTGGCGGTCGATCGCTCCGGCGCGCCATTGGCCATGTTGCCCGGTTTTTCGGAAAACCCGAATGGCATGTTTATTCTTTGGAAAGACCATACTTCGAATGCTGAAGCGGAGGAAATAAACCAACTGGCGAAACGCTGGTCTGTCGATTTCACTCAATATGTAGGTGGTATTTACTCGTCGGAATGGTTCTGGGCCAAAATATTGCATACGTTGCGCAGCGACGAAGGCGTACGGGACACAGCCTTTTCCTGGGTGGAACATTGCGACTGGATTTCCGGTGTATTGACCGGCCATACCGACCCGCTGACCATGAAACGCTCCCGCTGTGCTGCCGGGCACAAAGCCATGTGGCACGAAAGGTTCGACGGATTGCCAAGTGAGGCATTTCTTTCCGAACTTGATCCGCTATTGGCTGGACTGCGCGAGCGTTTGTTTGAACAAACATTTACTGCCGATGTAGCAATGGGCACTCTTTCCAAAGAATGGGCCAGGCGGCTTGGTTTGCCCGAAACTGTTGTGGTCGGCGTAGGAGCCTTCGATGCCCATATGGGCGCCGTAGGTGCAGGCATCGAGCCTTATTCACTGGTTCGGGTCATGGGCACTTCTACCTGCGATATGTTGATCGCGCCCAATGAAGAAGTAGGCGAATTGCTGGTAAAAGGAATTTGTGGACAGGTAGACGGCTCCATTTTGCCCGGCATGCTGGGTATGGAAGCGGGGCAATCAGCGTTTGGGGATGTGTACGCATGGTTTCAAAACTTGCTTGCCTTCCCCTTGCAACAATTTTTGCCGGAATCGGAAGCGGCACAACTCGTTGAGAAAATTATACCCACATTCAGCGAACGCGCTGCTGAAATTCCAGTAAATGAACAAGACCCGGTGGCCCTCGACTGGTTCAACGGCCGCAGAACACCCGATGCCAACCACAAATTAAAGGCAGCCATTTCCGGGCTAAACCTTGGGACAGATGCAGTCAGGTTGTTTAAAATGCTGGTGGAAGCAACTGCATTTGGCGCGCGACATATAGTTGAGCGTTTCCGCTCGGAAGGCATCCCTATTCGGCAGGTGATCGGCATTGGCGGCGTTTCCAAAAAGTCGCCTTTTGTGATGCAAACCCTTGCCAATGTGCTGAATATGCCGATTCGAATAGCCCGATCGGAGCAAGCCTGCGCTTTGGGCGCCGCCATTTGTGCGGCGGCGGCGGCAGGCGTTTATAACACCCTGAGCGAAGCGCAGGCGGCTATGGCAACCGGCTATGATGCCGAATATTTTCCACAGCAGGACAGGGTAGGGGTGTACGACAAGTTATATCAAAAGTACCTGAAACTGGGAGATTTTGTAGAGCAACATCTTACTTCGTAAGACAACTTTTCGCATCAAAATCAATAAAACTGATTATGAAAAAAATAGCATTTACCCTTTTGCTCTTGAGCGCAACGGCTTGTGTACCGGCTCAAAATCTGTTGGTTCTGAATGCCGACCTTGGGCACGATACCATCAGCCGAAACATTTACGGCCATTTCGCCGAACACCTTGGGCGTTGCATTTACGGTGGTTTTTATGTTGGTGAAAACAACACCAAAATACCCAACAGGGCGGGCGTACGAACGGACATTATCGAGGCCCTTCGAAAACTGAAAGTAGCCAACCTGCGCTGGCCCGGCGGCTGTTTTGCGGATACGTACCACTGGAAAGACGGTATCGGCCCGAAAGACAAGCGCCCTTCGATGAAGAATGTGTGGTGGGGTGGAGTGACAGAGGACAACAGTTTCGGCACCCACGATTTTCTGAATATGTGCGAAGCCATTGGCGCAGAACCCTATCTGGCAGGTAACGTGGGCAGCGGAACGGTGCAGGAATTGATCGACTGGGTTAACTACACCAACCAGGAATCGGGCAACCCAATGGCCGACCTGCGCAAAACCAACGGAAGAGACAAGCCCTGGCGCGTTCGGATGTGGGGCGTCGGGAACGAAGTATGGGGCTGCGGTGGCAATATGCGGCCTGAATACTACGCCAATATTTACCGCCAATACGCCACATTCATGACCAACTGGGGCAATACCAATAAAATTTTCCGGGTCGCATCAGGGGCCAATGGCGACGATTATAACTGGACGGAAGTACTCCTGCGCGATATTCCGCACCAAATGATCGAAGGTGTGGCAGTGCATCATTATTCGGTTATCGACTGGTCGAAAAAAGGGCCGGCTACCAATTTTTCCGAAGAGCAGTATTTCAAAACCATGCAATCAGCCTTGCGCATGGAAGAGATCGTAACGCGCCATGCTACTGTGATGGACAAATACGACCCCGCCAAAAAAATAGCAATGGTAGTGGATGAGTGGGGCGGCTGGTATGACGTGGAGCCTGGTACCAATCCTGCTTTTCTGTTCCAGCAGAATACCATGCGCGACGCCATGATCGCCGGCGCAACACTGAATACGTTCCATAACCATTGTGATCGCGTCAGGGTAGCCAATATTGCACAATGTGTAAATGTGCTGCAATCGGTCGTGCTCACGGAAGGCGAAAAAATGATCCTTACCCCGACGTATCATGTGATGGAAATGTACAACGTCCACCAGGATGCCTTGATGTTGCCCGTCAACCTGAAAACGGGCGACTATACATTCGGAGCACAAAAACTTCCGGCCATTTCCGCTTCTGCCAGCCGCGACAAAACCGGGAAAGTGCATATTTCATTGGTCAATATTGATCCGAACCATCCGCAGGAAGTGGCTATTTCGCTTCGTGGACTGACGGCAAAAACAGCGAAAGGACGCATCCTTACTTCCGAAAAAGTGCAGGATTATAATGCTTTTGATCAACCGGAAAAAATCAAACCGCTTGATTTTAAAGGATTTACATTTTCTGGCGATACGCTGAAAGTGACATTGCCGCCTGTTTCAGTCGTTGTACTTGAATTATAAAACAAGCCGATTTTGTAACATGGACAAATACAAAACACTCCGGGAAGCAGCCTACGAAGCCAATATGGAAATCCAGCATCAACGGCTCGCCATTTACACCTTCGGAAATGTTTCTGCCATTGACAGGGCCGCTGGTGTTGTGGCTATCAAACCAAGCGGGGTGCCTTATTCGGCATTAAAACCTGCGGATATGGTATTGGTGGACCTCGACAACCAGGTGCTGGAGGGTAATCTCCGCCCCTCTTCGGATACCAAAACGCATACGCTTTTGTATCGTCATTTTGACACCATCGGGGGCATTTGCCATACGCATTCCACCTACGCGGTGGCCTGGGCGCAGGCCGTCAGGGAAATTCCCAACCTGGGCACTACCCATGCCGACCACCTGACCAAGGCCGTTCCGGTGACGGAAGTTATGTCGGATGAGATGATTTTGGGCAATTACGAACACGAGACGGGTAATCAGATCATCGACACCTTTACCCGGCAAAATCTGTCGCCTTTGGAAGTGGAAATGGTGCTGGTGGCTTGTCATGGCCCTTTCACCTGGGGAAAGGATGCTGCCAAGGCTGTGTACAATGCAGCAGTGCTGGAAGAATTGGCCAAAATGGCCTATTTAACCATGCAAATCAACCCCGCGATTGCTCCTATAAAGCAGACACTGGTGGATAAACACTATTTCCGCAAGCATGGAAAACAAGCCTATTATGGCCAGAATGACTAGTAAACTGCAATTTACTATATCGAACTTCATACAACAGCGTTAGATTCCGGGTCGCCGATGCTACATTGGCGACTCGTTTTGTTCACTACTAAATTCAACAACTTTCGGAGGAATTCAGATATATGCAACCTGCATTGATTTTTGATATGGATGGTACAATGGTCGACAATATGATGACCCACCATCGTGGCTGGCAAAGAACCTTGAAAAAGTACGGGCTTGATTTTACCCTCGAACAGGTTATAGAAAATTGTCACGGAAAAAACATCGAGATTATCGAGCGCCTCTTTCCGGGTAAATACACCCTGGAAGAACGCGAGGAAATTTCTTTTGAAAAAGAAAGTGGATACCGGGAGATTTTTTTGCAGGAATTGAGGCTGGTAGACGGTCTTGATGTTTTACTTGAAACAGCGTATAAAAACAATATTCCCATGGGGATCGGCACGGCAGCACCCAAGGCCAACGTGGATTTTGTACTGGACAACCTGAACATTCGACATTACTTTCAGGTCGTTGTTCATGCCGATGATGTGACGAAAGGAAAACCGGAGCCTGAGGTTTTTTTCAAAGTTGCAGACCAGTTAAACGTACCATACCAGCATTGCCTTGTCTTCGAAGACTCTCCAACCGGAGCCCGCACAGCCCTGAATGCGGGCATGAAAGCCGTTATTCTGACTACGACACACAAGGAAGAAGAATTTGCAGCCATTCCAAGCGTCATGCTATGCGTCCCCGATTTCACCTCAATAGACATTTTGTCCTTACTTGAAAATCTACACCAGACATGAAAAAAATCTATCCTTTCTCCCTGCTGCTTATCACAGCATTGGTATGCTTTCAATCCTGTAAAAACGCGCCTTCACAGCCTAAAGCCGGCATAGAAAAAACCGCATATGGCATCCTCCCGGATGGCCGCGCCGTCGATATTTACACCCTACGGAATGAAAACGGGATGACCCTGCGCATTACCAATTATGGGGGCACCATCGTATCGTGGACGGCGCCCGACAGAAACGGCGTTTATCAGGATGTAGTACTGGGTTGCGATTCACTGTCCGGCTATCTGCACGGTACGCCATATTTCGGAGCCATTATCGGGCGATATGGCAACCGCATTGCCAAGGGGAATTTCACACTTGACAACAATACCTATAATCTTGCAACGAACAACATCGGAAACCATCTTCATGGAGGCATTAAAGGTTTCGACAAGGTGCTTTGGGATGCTCAGATAGTAGATACCGATACTCCTTCCAATCCGACGCTACGACTCAAATATTACTCTAAGGATGGCGAGGAAGGGTATCCCGGTGGCCTCCAGGCGGAAGTAACTTATACCTTGTTGAAAGACAATGCATTAAACATACACTATGAGGCCATCACAGACAAGCCAACAGTTGTCAACCTCACCAATCATTCCTATTTCAATCTGGCGGATGCCGGAAAAACAACTATTCTGGATCAGGAACTTGTGTTAAACACACCCATGTATCTCCCAGTGGATAGCACCCTGATTCCCACAGGTGAGTTGCGACCGGTAAAAGGAACAGTTTTCGATTTTTCGAAACCCACAAAAATCGGCGCTCGTATCAATGACACTTCCGATATACAGATCAAATATGGCCTGGGTTATGACCATTGCTGGATTACGGCCAGAAGCAATTCCGGAACTCCTGAAAATATTGCTTCTCTGTATGATCCTGCTTCCGGCCGTTTAATGGAGGTTTTGACGACCGAGCCGGCCGTACAGTTTTATACTGGAAATTTCCTGGATGGTACCGTAATTGGCAAAGGCGGAATGCCTTACAAGCATCGCACCGGACTTTGCCTGGAAACACAACACTATCCGGACTCTCCCAACCATCCGGCATTTCCGAGTACGGTATTGAGGCCGGGTGAGAAATATGAGTCAACAACTGTGTATCGGTTTTCTGTGAAGTAGGGTAGTATGGGCTTTTAGCCCGTCGGGACAGCGCCTTTTAAGGCGCTATAAATAGAATTTTTATCGTGAGCGCCTTAAAAGGCGCTGTCCCGACGGGCTAAAAGCCCATGCTACCGGCTCAAACCTAATGCCCGCAAGCGCACTTCACTTCCTGGCAAGTATGGCCCATGCCCGCGCCACTCGTCTGGCTGCCTGGCAATTCAAACCAGAATTTGGAGCGCTTTTTATTGACAAGGCCAATCTCATCCATAGTATTGGCGTCGTACAACCGTCCATTGGCCATTACAAATCGAATGCTTTCTGAATGGTGGATGTCATCCAGCGGGTTTTTATCCAGCACGATCAAATCTGCCAGTTTTCCGGCCTTAAGCGAGCCGATTTCCTTGTCGAGCCCGAGGTGAATGGCGCCGTTGAGCGTAGCGCAGCGCAGAGCCTGCATATTGCTCATGCCGCCCTGTTGCAGCATCCAGAGTTCCCAGTGTGCGCCCAGGCCGTTCAGTTGTCCGTGCGCGCCCAGGTTGATTCTCACACCTGCATCTGTCAGTTTTTTGGACGACTGGCTGACCAGCACGTGGCCGTTCTGATATTCTTCCTCCGGGGCCATATTGCGGTGACGGCTGCGCTCGTCGAGGATGTGTTTGGGCGTAAACTGAAGCAGGCGTTGTTTTTTCCACACTTCTGTTTGCTGATACCAGTAATTTTCGCCGAACAGACTTCCATAATTTACAATCAGGGTAGGCGTATTGGAAGTTTGAGTTTTGCTCCACAGTTGAATCACATCATTGTACAATGGCGCCACGGGCAGGTTGTGTTCGATAGAAGAATGGCCATCTACGATTTCTGTCAGGTTGTGGTTGAAAAACGACCCACCTTCCGGCACCACCAGCATGCCCAGTTCACGCGCTGCTGCAATCACTTGCTGGCGTTGTTCGCGGCGGGGCTGGTTGTAACTTTTCACGGAAATGGCCCCCCATGCTTTGGTGCGTCGCAAGGCAGAGCGTGCATCATCCAGCGAATTGATGGTCGCTTTGAAATCGCCGTCAGCGCCATACAGAATCGTGCCGGTTGAAAACAGGCGTGGGCCGGTCATACGTCCCGATTTGATCAGTTCGGAATTGCTGAAGGCCATTTCAGAGTTGACGGAAGGGTCGTGCTGGGTAGTCACCCCGTATGCCAATTGGGCATAATACTCCCATTGTTTCTGTGGATTGAGCCCGAAACGGAAGTTGCCCGGGTGTGCGTGTACGTCGACCATACCAGGCATAATGGTTTTGCCCCGGCAATCGATTACTTTTGGACTGTTCAATTTGATACGGGCGGCTTTAAACTCCGCGGCAGTGCCTACGAATACAATCCGGTTGTTTTCCACTACCAACACGCCATTGGGAATCACCTGATCGCCTTCCATGGTAATAATACGTGCTTTATCCAGCACGATGGTTCCTTCTGGTGCATCGCTTTTAATTTTCAAACCGATCTTCAAACCCGCGCTGTCCAATGGCGGCAATGTATCAGGTGCACCTTCGAGAAATGCAAAACGTTTATTCAGGTCGATGGTGAAATATTCGTCGCCCAGTGTGTAATGCAGTTGCTTGCTATCGCCGCTCCAGTGCAGGTTATAGCCGGCGTCGCGGCTGACAGCGGTAGCGGGAACGGCTTTGGTATCGGCAGACATATCAAGCGTTTTGCCAATTTCAGGAAGTGCGCACACATAGGTTTTAAATAATTCACTGAATGCCACCCATTTACCATCGGGAGAGATGCTGTATTGCCCGGCATATTTTCCTTTGAAATGCAAGCGTTCGTCTTTGCCATTGAGGTCGTAAGAGCGCAGGGACTTATCGAGTGCACCAAACAAGGCGCCACCTGTATTCACGAAAATCCGTTTTCCATCTGCAGAAAATCTGGGGGAGTCGCCACCGGACATTACAAACTGCTGGCTTTTTCCATCCACTTGTATGGTATAAATGCCAGGACGGTCGGTCAGGGCCGGTCCCAGTTCGTCATCACCATTTTGGAGCACAAATACGATATTTTTACCGTCTTTTGAAAAAGAGGGACTGCGATAAATCCCCGGTGCTCCAGCCAGAATGCGCACATTTGATGCAGTGCCTGCCGAAAAGTTGCACAGCATCAGCCGCCCTTTTTGTTCGTCGTTCCAGGTTACAAAAGCAACAGAACGGCCATCTGCTGAAAACGAAGGTTCGGCCTGAATATCCGTTTCCCGGAGCGCTGCTGAGGATTCAAAAAGAATCTTTGGCGTTCCATTGGGCAGTTCTTTTACATAAATTCTGCCTGCTGCCGAGAACAACAGGTATTTGCCATCAGGGCTCGTGGTTGCATAACGGATCGCATGCACTGTAAATTCGGGCTCGAAAGCCTTGTTTTCGAACCGCAGCGTTTCCGCTACCTTGCTGCGAACCGAGCAGGAGAACGGAATGTCTGAATCACTGGCTTTCATACCTTTTTTAAGGTCTTCAGCGGCAGGTATGGATATTTTTTTGATTTTTCCACCCGCCCAGATGGCGATGAATTCGCCGTTGGGCGACCAGGCAAAACCAGGGTAACAACCGAATACGGTCCAGGCTTCCTGCTGATCCTTGTTCAGCCCGTCGTAAATGGCATATTCAAGACCGGTGGCAATATCCCTCAGACACAACACCGATTTGGTGTAATCGCGGCGCACAAAGGCAAGCCATTTACCGTCGGCTGAAACCTGCGGACGGCAAGCACCTCCTGATCCTCCGGTTATTTCTTCCACCTTGCCTTCCAGCCGGTCGTAACGACGAATGGCAAAAATCTGTGTGTTGGGGTTTTTGTTGTATTGAAATCCTCCACCA
>JAIUPL010000032.1 GCA_020160935.1 Bacteroidota bacterium
TAGTTTCTTATTTCGTAGGTGAACGTAGCATAGATAGTTGCCAGCAGTTTTGGGATTGGGTACCAAAGGATTACAAGAAGTCTTTTACGTTTTCTGATTTTTCCGCCCCGTCAGGTCTTCCCCAATCAACCCACTCAACCCAAGCGCAGCGCCGCAGCAGTGTCTCCGACCTGCTGCCAACATACAGTACGATCATCCCATATATTTGTACACAAAAAAAGACATGAAACCGCTTCCCATCGAAGGATATACAGCCCTTTACTTCACCACAGCAACCATCAAAGGCTGGAAGCACCTGTTGAAGCCGGATAAGTATAAAACAATGGTAACAGATTCGATGGCCTTTCTGGCGGACCAGCAAGAAGTATGGTTTTATGCTTTTGTGATCATGCCCAACCACATCCATTGGATTTGGCAGTTGCAGGGAGAAACGATCTTGTCTAATGTGCAACAACGGATGCTGAAATATGTGGCAGGTCAAATCAGAGTCGATTTACAAATGCACCATCCGTTGGTATTGGAGCAATTCAAATCGGAAAGAAAGGACAGGGATCACCAGTTTTTCAAAGACCGGCCATTGTCAGTTGCATTGTTCTCTGAAAAAGTGGCCTGGCAGAAAATGAAATACATCCATCAGAACCCGACGCAAGAAAAATGGAAACTGGCGGCCAGGGCGGAAGCGTACGAATATTCATCGGCATCCTTGTATATTCTTGGCGAGCGGCGCTGGCCTTTTTTGCGACATTTTTGGGATGACATGGATTGAAGTATTGGACTTGGGACCGTGCTGTACATTGGCAGCAGGTCGGAGACACTGCTGCGGCGCTGCGCTTGGGATTTGTTGAATGGATGGAGAAGACCTGCCGAGGCGGAAAATGGCTCATGCATTAGATTGGGACGTTGATGAGTCAGTAGATATAACCCCTTGGGTAAACTTTAGCAATGGGGATATTGCTACTAACTCCGAGAAATATGCAACATTTGTAGAAAATCAAATAAGATCTGAAAACGATATTCCATTAAGGGAATTTTATGGGGAGGATAATGGAAAACCTGTTGGGCAACTTTTGATTCCAAAAACAAGAATGAGTCTTCACCAATCCACTGTCGTACATGGTGTTCCTATTCCATATCTTTACAAAAAATAACATGAGAAAAAAAATTAAATTTCTATTGATTTGGGTAATTATTTCTGAGGCTGCTTTCTCTCAGCAGTTACCCATTGCATATCGATATGCTAATACTGATCTATTCAAAAATGAGTCGGTAGTATTTACAGAAAATTATCACCCTCCTATCAAGCTTCCTGCTGGCACTAAACTATTTACACCATCTATACAAGATATTATTCAATCTGAGCAAATTCTAATAGAACAGTATAATATATTAATGAAAAAAGAGGGCTGGCAAGAACAAAAAAACATTAAGAGGAAGTACTATAAGTACAAAAGGCAGTACATAGGATTTTTAGACAGTAAGGGGGATAAAAAAATCATTGTTAATCTATTAAACTTTAAACGTTGTAAAAAACCGGATGCCAATTATCCAAATTGGGATTCAGAATATTTGGTGGGATTTGGTAGCTATTACGAGAAAAACACAAGACGGTATGTAATCAACCTTGATTCAAGGATGATTAGTTTAAATACCTTTGATTAATTTGCAATAGCATTTCCGTTTGGTTAGGTGTTCCCCGCTTGTCCTACCCGTCGTTGATCGTATCCAAAAATAATTAGGGTCTGCTGAAAAAGTCGGAATTTGGATTAAAGGCAGGGTTTGCGATCGAGTTGGCCCGTCCGGGTTAGTTCATAGGCGCATAGTTGTACTGTACATTGGCAGCAGGTCGGAGACACTGCTGCGGCTTTGCGTAACATATGAAAAGAATTTCTCGCGCAATCGGCATTTTTTTAGTGATAGTAAGCCTATGGTTCTCTACGCAATGGGCTGTTTCTAACAGTTTTGAATCAAGTGCCGAGTATTTATATGAATTCAGCGAAATCAGATTCGGCTATTCATTATTCTTTTCGGTTCTTTTCCTCTTATGTACCTTTTTCAACGTAAAAGTGAAAAATGTCATGCTTTTGTTAATATTTACTCTTTGGCTTATTTCAGGAAGGTATTTCTATTTTAAAGAGTTTTCAACATGCTCAATTGGAACAAGTATTTATTTTTTAGAGGACAATAGATTTGACCTTTGTGGCCAACCACACGAAGATTACGAAACAGCAATGGCCAATTTAAACTACCAACAATTACCCTTTTGGCGCTTGCGCTTTGTTTATGGCTCTCATGAGAAGATAATTTTTATTGGACCCTTTGCCTGGAATTCAACATTGAAGATTCTACTCGATTCTACTATGAAATACAAAGTAAACCCTTTTTAACTCAAAAGATAAAATTAATTTATATATTGCTGGTTTATAGGATATTGTATTTGAATTTCAACCATCCGCTGTCGTTACGACACTACAGGCATCCGAGTACGCAAAGAATGCACCACAGGAGGAGTAGAACATTGCGCATGATATTGAAAAAAACAACACACGGTGCCGGTGCAACAGTGGATAAAAATAGTAAATTTGTGCAGTTGCGGCAGTACCACTGGAAACCGTATTCTTGCACTCATATATAGCCTGGTTTCGGCCAACTTTTTTTAATATCGGGTAGCAAGTGTTCATTCATCAATAAACCATCAAACATGCGCTTTATCATTTCACTGCTATTTTTCTGCACTAATTTTTCCATTTATTTGTCGGCCCAATCTTCCATCACCTGGGGAAAACCCGTGGAAGTCAGTAAAAAAAGTGGCCTGGAGTCCCTTGCATTTTCGGATAAGGAAGGCACTGTATTGTGGCGATATGAAGTATCTACGTTTGGCAATCTCCACATTTCTACCATTGAAGCATACGGACCAGACGGAAAGCCGGTCGCGCAGGTAGCCCCGCCGGAAGAATACAACGGAGAGCGAATTATCGGTATTCGGGTTTTTGGCCTGGCAGGCAAAACCTATCTGTTGTTCGCCGGGAAAAGTGCTATCCAGGCCTGGCAACTGGATCGTAAAACGCTCGCACCTCAAGGCTCGCCCATAAACCTCTTCAATCTGCCCTGGGAATATGATAAGCGAGATATGAACCTGTTTCTGCTTCATGAATTCGACAGCGCCTTTAACCACGATACAACAGAGATGGTTCTGACTTTTCGACGGGTAATGCGTTTGAACAAACAGGATACCACTCACCTGACTGTGTATGCCTTTGGGCCCACGCTTTCACCCTTGTGGGAAAAAGAAATACTGCTGGAAGGTGATGTAAACCTTACCGGATTTCTTAATCATTTTGTGACGTACGAAAAAGGCGTTGTGGCCATTGCGTCCAAAAAGGCATTGAGCAAGGAGGAATGGAAAAAAATGCCCAAGGGTGTTCTTCACTTCAGTTTATATCACTACCAGGTCATACTGTTCAAAGATAAGGGCAAAACTGTACAGTATGTACCGGTTTCTCTGGAAGATGAAGCCTATATCAACAGTATGGATTTGCAGTGGCAGCCTGATGGCTCGCTCTTGTGCATGGGTTCCTACACCCTGAGAAACGAATCGATGGCCAGTCAGATAGCCTTCGCAGATCGGGGCGACAAACGGCCCGGTTTGTCTATAGAAGTAAATACTGCCACCAAACGTGCGCGTCCTTTGCGCGTCCAATCCAAAGAGGAATGGGCTTTCGAAGCCGTTCCTGTTGCGGGTATGTATTGTGCAAGAATTTCGCCAGAGGGTCAACTGGTTGCTCGCCCGACATACAGCCCACTATTGCCCCTTATATCGAAGAACAAGGCCCGGTATGAAAAGAAATCACAAATCGACTATGAAGACGACAAGGAATTGCATGGATTTGAGCCGGTTTGTACCAGCCGGTATACCGATGGGACGGCAGTTATCCTGTTCGAGTGTAAAATGCCCATGAAAAAACTCTACACCAACAAAGACCGTTTTTGCTGCGATATTCTGGCCGTCGCATTTGATTCGGAGGGCAAGGCTGCATGGGGAAACGTCATCCCCAAATACCAGCGGGACGACAACTGGGTGTACCCTGAAAATGTATCTTTCGGGCTCATGCATGCGGGCCAACTGCTCCATTTTATCTATCTCGACGACGCCCGCTCCGATGCATCTCTTTACCGGGTCACGCTGAATTCGAAAGGCGAGCTCTCGGAGCCGGATAAACTGGCAGGGCCGAATTCAATTGCTTTGCCCATGCCCCGATATGGCATCCAGACAGGCCCCGACAGGTTTGTTCTGCCGGCCGGGCAATCTGATAAATTCCGTATAGGAGTGCTTAAATTGTAATTCTTCTGGTAATTCTGAAATTGAGTGTTATGAAAAAGCGGAAACATGCGTACACCGTGCTGATTTTTCTGATAGCGGGAGTAGTTTCATCGCTTCGGGCACAAACGACGATTCATTTTACCCAGGAAAATATAAAAACCATTGAATCTCTTTGGACATTTCCGCCCAGTCAGGTCTTCCCCAATCAACCCACTCAACCCAAGCGCAACGCCGCCGCAGTGTCTTTGACCTGCGGCTCAGGGACAGCAGTATTCTGGAATTGTGGCTTAATTGTGAAGTGTAATACTGCTATACTTTTATTCTTGGTGTTAAAAAAAACACCAAGAACGGCGCGGGAAATCGTGTGAAGGGAAAAAACACCTGGCGAAGAGGAAAACAACCGAACCTCTTCTCACTTTTTACCTTTGCAGGCCAACTTTTTTTGAAAAATGCACCCACTCGACAACCCTGCCTGGAATGCCCTTCACGAATCGCATCGCGCTTACGCGCGCGGGGATGCACAAATTCGTTTGTACCTGCCTGAATTTGCGCCATTTGGCGGCATTCACCCGGAAGCGGACAAAAGCGCGTTTCAGAACTTATATGTGCCTGACAACGATTTTATTTACCTGATCGGTGACATGCCCGATTTGCCGAGCGGCTATGTGCTGGAAAAACAACTGGTGTGTCTGCAAATGATTTGTCCTGAACCGATCGATATGGTGGTTTCAGATGCCATTCAAGGACTGACGCAAGACCATGCCCGCGATCTCTCCGCGCTGGTCAATCTGGTGCAGCCGGGTTATTTCCGGGAAAAAACCAGCCAAATGGGCCAGTATTACGGCATTTATCTGAATGGAATCCTCGCTGCTGTCACTGGCGAACGCATGCGTATGAACGGCTACACGGAAATCAGCGCGGTGGTGACACATCCGGATTTCACGGGGCGTGGACTGGCTTCACAACTGGTTGCGCACGCTGTCAATATCAATCTGGCCGCAGGGCAATTGCCATTCCTGCATGTGACCGAAGACAATGTGCGCGCTATTGCCCTGTATGAGAAATTGGGCTTTCAGACCAGGCGGAAAATGGATTTTTGGAAAATCACGATTTGACAACTTTCCAAAAGTTGTCAAATCTAGGTGTATGATATTGGGTGCTAGATTTGACAACTTTCCAAAAGTTGTCAAATCGTGGTCATCTCATTTTTACCACCCGCATGTGCCGAACAGGTTTCCCATTTTCCATCAGTTGTGCCCAATAAACGCCGGAGGGCAATTCCGCCACATCCAGCAGTTCGGCCTGGCCGGTTTGCAGGTGATAGTTTCGGCAAAGTTTGCCTTGCGAATCCGTCAATCGCAGTTCGAATGGGGTATTGGCGTCGTCAGTCGTTTCAAATAAAACATCCAAGTGCTCAGAAAACGGATTGGGGAACATGGAGAAAGTCACGCCGTCGGAAAGTTCGCTGGTGGCTACTGCCATTTCAACCACAAATGCTGCGACCGCCGTACAACCTGCGGCATCGGTAATGGTAACGGTGTACGTGCCATGCACCAGCGCACTGATGGTACTTCCGGAAGCATTGTTGCTCCAGTAAAATGTATAGGGAGCAGTACCACCACTGATCGCCTGAAGGCTTACAGCACCATTGCCGTTGTTGGTATCATGCTGAATATCAACGCTTTCTACAGTAATAGGATTAGGAACCGTTATGACAGTCTGAATCAGGCTGTCGCAGCCGTGGATGGAAGGAATATTCACAGAATAGGTGCCGGAAGAAGAAACCACCTGTCCGTTTGGAAGCACATACAACTCACCCGGACAAATCGTCACCCCCACTGTGGTAGTGGGAATTTGCGGGTACTGGCTCACAGTCGTCTGAACCAGGCTGTCGCAGCCGTGTACGGAAGGAATATTTACGGAATAAGTGCCGGAAGAAGAAATCACCTGCCCGTTTGGAAGCACATACGACTCACCCGGGCAAATCACCACCTCCACTGTGGTAGTGGGAATTTGCGGGTATAAACCCACAGTCGTCTGAATAACGCTGTCGCAGCCCGATGCTGCTGTTAAGGTGTTTTCATAAACACCTGCTGCACTTACCGTCTGCCCATCGGGCAGGGTATAATTGCTACCGGGACAAATAACAGCGTTCTGGTAATTCACTTCGCAATCTTCCCGAATATGGAAAAAAGTACGATTGTCCAGGCCCCGAATACCCGCCACGGCGTAGTCATTTCCCTGTGCACTCAGCGGAACGACACTCGTCAGCGACATAGTCGTAATGGTATTGGGGTTGGGAATTTTTTCATAACAAAGTACCTGCAAAGGGTTGGTCTGCACCCGATACACCCTTGAAGCGCCATAGGTGCCAAAAATATTGGGCAATGTGATGCGTGCGCCTACCAGCAGGTCGCCATTTTCGAGCAACTGTACATCGCGCCCTTCGTCCCAAAGTGCTTCTCCCCACAAGAGCGAATCCAGCGGGGCGCCGGTAGCGGCGTCGAAACGCATGAGAAAAATATCGCGGTTTTCAGAGGAGAGTATTCGATCCCCTGTGACCACTACCTGATTGAAGTCGGGCAGGTACACCATATTGCGAGCCGGGTCGATGGTGAATGGTTTGATCCATTGCTGGTTGCCGTTCATATCGATTTTCAGCAAGGCGGCAGTGGGTAAAAATGCGCGGTTGACAGGCATAATAAATCCATCATTCGTGGCGACAATATCGTAGGGCGCTTCGAAGTAGCCGACGTTGTACCATTTTTCCCAAACCGTTTCAAGGGATGATGTCAATCGCGTCACAACTGTGTTTTGGGGGTTGATGGATGCGCCCACATTGACGCCTGCTGCCAGCGTGTATTCATTGCCGGTGCGTACGATACAGGGTTGGAATCGTTCGTTGAGGGTTGTAAATGTCCCCTGTGTGGTCGATCCGAATTTTTTCACCCCGATGGAAGCGTCGATGTTCAGATTGGCATCTGTTTTTACCACTACCACCTTTCGCAGCGAGTCGTTCGGCACAGTACAGTTGTCGCAGTGGCCCACGGCCACAAAACCGCCGTCGGGGGCTACCACCAGGTCGTTGAACTGTGATTGACCGCCGATCAGCGCTCCGAATTTTTTTATGTTCAGGGTGTTTCCTTCCGGGTCGACTTTCATTAAATAGGCTTCGCTGTTCCACTCTCCGGCGATGACAAAATTGCCATCCTGGGTTGAAGCGATCTTGTATCCACGGTTGATGTCGACAGAAACCTGTCCGTACGGCAAGGTGAGGTTGTGGCATTGAGCGGCGATCTGTAGAGGAAGGGTAAGGGAAAAAAGCAGCAGGTAAAGAAGTTGTTTTTTCATGGCTTCGTTTTGTTGGTTACAAGGAAATTCCGTTGGCGTATGGGACAGGGCAAAGGTGGGCCTGCGGGCGCGTTCGGAAAATCCCGGAAAAAAGCCATTTTTGAAATCTCACGGTTGTACCGGAAAACGGTGAGGGAGGGAGTGTACTTCGGTGTTCAATATTTTTTTAATTTCGAACACCGAACACTGAATTTCGAACACCGAAGTAGGCAAAAATGCAACAACCCCTTCGGTTCGTTTATCTTTGTACCTGCCCTCTATTCCCTGTCACATTCAACTAAATTGCATGAAAAGATTTCTTCTCCTTCCATTTATGTCTGTCCTGCTGCATGTTGCCGATCTGAGCGCCCAGGGCTGCAGCGACGCCGGCTTTTGCACGCTCAATAATTTCAAACCCAATGCCATCGACACCACAACACCGGCCAATCAGGTGCGCATCGGGGCTTCCATTGGCGGCGCCGATCATTCCATTACGGTGTTCGGCAACTACCTGGAATACAACCGCAGTTTGGGAAAACGCTTTGGCTTCGATGCCAAAATCACTTCCCTGGCGCAGTCGGGCACTGAAACCAGCGCTTTCGGCCTGTCGGATGTGTATGCCAACCTGCATGTCAAGTTTTTGGAAAAATTCAAACTGAGTGTGGGCGCAAAAATCCCGCTGACCGATGGCAATGCGTTGGAAGATGGCCTTCCGCTGCCCATGGATTACCAGTCGAGCCTGGGCACCTACGACCTTATCGTAGGCCTCGCTTATGGCATCAAAGGGCTTCAACTGGCGGCTGCCTTGCAACAACCGCTTACCCAAAACGACAATGCTTTTCTGAGACCATCCTTACCGGGAGATCATCGGTTTTCATCTTTCCTGTCGACCAACAGGTTTGAAAGAAAGGGCGATGTGCTGTTGCGTGGCGCCATTCCGGTGTCTGCGGGTAGCAAATTCAAACTGACGCCCAGCCTGTTGCTGATCTACCACCTTGGCAATGACCAATTTACCAATGACCTGGGTCAACAAGAGGAAATCGAAGGCTCGCAAGGCCTGACGATCAATGCCAATGCGTATGTCGATTATATGCTCAACCAGCACAACGCTCTTCAGTTGAGTCTGGGCGTTCCGCTGCTCGTGCGAGAGGCGCGGCCGGATGGACTGACACGGTCGTTTGTGATCAACCTGGAGTATAGCGTGAAGTTTTAGAGCATTTTATCACCATGTTTTTTTAACCACGGAGGACACAAACATGCGTCATCCCGATTTTTGATGAAAGCCAGGATTCGGGATTGTGTTTTTTACAGGTAATTCCTCGTAGAGTATTTTCCCGCAGATTTACGCAGATTTCCCCGCAGATCACCGCAGATCGTAGAGTACACAAATTATTATTAATCAATAGTCTGTGTACTCTACGATCTGCGGTGATCTGCGGGGAAATCTGCGTAAATCTGCGGGAAACTACTCTACGGGAAACTACTCTACTTGATCTACAGTGAATAACTTGACCAATTACTACCTCTCATATTTGCCCCAGTTACCATACCGTGCTTCACCACCCACCTGCAAACACAGAAAATACAGCCCCGCAGGCCAGTTTCCGGTATCAACAGTATGTACCTGACCGGGTTCCAGATTTTCCAGTACGACACTCAAAATACGCTGCCCTGCAGTATTCCATATATGCAAGGTGCCTGCAGGCGCAGGATCTCCGGCATAAATGATCTGAAATTGCTCCGAACCCGGATTGGGTTGCACCTGGAAATCGAAGGGCTGCCCCTGCGTTCCATCGGCATCTCTTTCTTCTGTGAAATTACCCGTCAGCGTACTGGAAGAAGTGCAGGTTCTTACTTGACCCGAGCACAGCGATGTGGCAGTCGACACGCTCACCGGATTCGGGTAGGCATTGGCCCAGCAGTAATAAAGCCGCAGGGTTTGTGTACTCCCATTAGCGGGCGATACCAGCCATTTAAAACTGCTGCTGCTGACGTATTGCAGATTGGCATTGAAGGTTTGAGTATTGAATGCGCCGCCGTTCAAACTCGAACTGGATATGCTGAGCCCATTGACAGGCAGTCCGGAAATGGTAACCTGATCGCTCGCACCGATGTTGGTGACAATCACTTCGTAGTAAAAATCATTTCCGGTATTGCACCCGTTGTTGTTGTTGGGCAAGCGCCGGAATGCAGTCATTTGAGGACAAGCGCTGGTAACGGAAATGACCACCGAAGGCGAGTACACGAAGTCGGAGCAGGTGCTTCTACGCGCGCACCGACGGAAATAGGTGCTTTGCGTAATGGCAGGTGGGTCGTAGGAAAGCGCATTGGCGCCCGGAATATCAACAAAATCGGTGTTGAAGGCCGATGATTGCCACTGGTACAAAATGCTTCCGCCCGTACCGCCACTTGCAGGAAAATCGCTTGCGATAACACCCGGATCGAAAGGGCTGGCTCCACTGCCGGGTGTAGGCTCGATGATACTGCCCGCCTGGGTCACATTCGAACAGGCCGCACACTCAACGAGTGCGATAAATGCCGGATTGCGGCGGATCGTGGTGATGATGGTGTTGCCGCATGCACTGCCCGATGCAGCCGTAAATGTTTGTCCCGGATTGGTATCTCCGGTGAAATTTTGCCCTGTCCCTGTCGAGATTTTATAATTCCCTGTCAGCACTGCCGACCAGTCAATCGATTTATTGAGGTTGATATTGGTGTTTACATTCCCATCGGTGGTGGCTTTCGGCGCCCAAAAAACAAGGTATGGCTCTGTACCATCCGGCCGGGCAATGATCCACACATTTGCCTCCGCATCTTCTACAAGCGCTTTGTAAAATACATGCTGCCCAAACCTGCTTTTTAGATCCAGCATGGAATACCACGAAGGTTTGGGCGTAGCGCCATGCTGTGGCAGGGGAGAGGGCCAGGAACTGTTGGTCGGCTGCGTACCCTGACGCCAGAATCCGGAACTATAATAAAGTGTTGAATACGAGCCATCTGTGGGCCTCGACTGATCAAAAGCATTGTAAAAAAATACTTTTTCGAAATGAAAACGGCTGTGCAGCAACAAACCTCGAATCAGGTATGCAGCCTGCGTTTGTTCGCCGACGCCTGAAACAGGATTGCTGTCGAAGCCATATTCCGACGACCACAAACGGGCATCGTTCAGAATGCCGGTCGATGCGTTTTGGTTCGTTCGTAGCCAGGCAGCCAGGTTGCGAATTTGCCATGCCTCCGAAACGGGATTTTCCGGATACGTCCACGTCGTGGTGCCCGGCAAAAAACTGTACGGGTGACAATCGATGGCGTCAACATCTTTTAAAATATTGCAGTCGCTCACATCGAGGTAATCGCCGACAAAATCATGCCGTTGCAGGCTGCTTCCGCAGTTCGACACATTGCGCGCTGTGCCACTGCAGTTGTTGTCGCGAAAAGCCTGAAAAGCCCCGATGACGAATTTCATTTTCCAGCCACCGGCCGATTTGGGGCCGTATTTCTGGATAAACGCGTTGCGAGCGCCTGTGAGCAGGTTGTGGTAATCCGTTTTTACGGGATAATCCCACAGTTCATTGCCTACCTGGAAATTGGAAACCAGAACCTGTGCAGGAGTGCCGTTGGCGGGCGCAAACTCGTCGATAAATTTTTTGGTGTAGTTTTCAAATGAACTGCGGATGCCTGCCGGGCCTGCTGCCGACCAGTCGCTTTCCAGATAAATTTTGTCTTTCCAGGTTTGCGGGCTGTATTGCAGTAGTTCAATGGCGCCCGTAATATTCGAAAAACCGTGTATGTTGTGGTACAACTGGTAGTAATTCCGGTTGTGTGCCGTATTGGAAGGGGTGCCTTCCGGTTGGGTGTCTTTTGGTTTGATATTTTGCGCATACAAACCAATAGAGCCGTCAAAATCTTCATCAATGGTGTGGAAATTCCGATACTGCGTGGTCAAAGCAGTAATAGGATTGCTCGCGGCATTCAAAAACGAGCGAAATACCAGTCCGCCGTCGTTGACGCCAATCATATCGGCAAAGGTGTATGGGCTGGCCGTATTGAAGGCCGAATTGATTTGCAGGAGGTCTTCCGCGCTCAGGTTTTTGCCATAATTTTTGTTGGCGAGGCAGGATGCCGTGGCTGTATTTTCCGTTGATATCGAAACGCCGGTGAAATCGCTGCTGTTACTGCTGCAAAGCCGTTTTACCTGCACCTGATAGGCACCTGCACTCAAATTGTTGATGGAAAATGGTGCTGCTGCGACCGACAAGCCACCCGGCGGTATGAACCAGTCGCCACTATCTCCGGCCCGATAACGAATACAATGCGGACCGCTGGAAGTCCAGGAAACCGACAGCCCTGTACCCGAAGCCGTGGCTGCAATGCCCGTGGCTGCACTGCAGGAACCATTGCTATTGCCAGTGAGATAGGTAATCGCATTACTCCAATTGGAAAAAGAACCATTCGAACATACAGAACGAATTTGTACGCTGTACTGGGTATTTTTTTTCAGGCCAGTAAGAGCAAAAGGCGCTGCGCCAGGCTGCTCCACGATGGTTTTGTCGTCTGGCGTTCCGGCTGACCAATACCTGAACTGGTATCCGTTCACACCCGATACTGCCGACCAGTTGAAGGTCAGCGACTGAGCGGTTTGCGTCGTATGAAGCCATAGGGACGATGGTGGGCCACACTGCGCCATGGCAGGTGGTGAAGAAATGAAACAGAAAAAGGCGAGTGCTGCATATAGCATGCATGGATGGAGGTTCATAATAAAGCAATTGATGACAAAAGGCAGGCTATCCTGCATCGGTGACACAAGAGAAAATGGACTGAAAATCAGTGGATTAGCAGATTAAAGACATGGGAGTCACTTCTCGCTGCAGCGGGGCTGCAACGCATGGTCAGGCAAGCAAAAGCGTTGTTGGATCAACATCCCGAAGGCAAAAAGAGTGAACCTTTTCGTCGCGTTCGAAACCTCGATGCAAAAACATCCTGGATGTGTGCTTATTTTTTGCTTGAACGCGGCGGGCATTTTTGCAGAAAACAAAAATGAAATCGGTCGAGCCGCTGGAAGGGAAAGAACCGGGCTTTTTAAAACGCCCGGAAAAAAGGATAAACTTATCAGATAATGTTATCCAGATGATTACATGGCAGCGAAAACCATGCCTAAATATAGGGGCCTCCGCATGTTACACACAAGCGAATTGGAGAGCGAGAATAATTTATTGTGTGTACTACATATTTGTGTAACAAGGAGTTGCAGGAACCGGACGGATCACTTGTCCTCGTGTTCTTTCGCGTCCTCGTCGGCCCCTTTGGGGTGCGCCTGTTCGTACACCTGTTGCAGGCGTTCGATGCTGTTGTGCATATACACCTGCGTGGCGGCCAGGTTGGAGTGTCCCAGCAGTTCCTTGATCGCATTCAGATCGGCGCCGTTGTTGGAAAGATGGGTAGCGAAAGAGTGGCGCAATACGTGTGGGCTGCGCTGTTCGATGGTGGTTACAGCCGATAGGTGTTTGTGTACGATGTGATAAATACTTTCCGGGCTGAGGCGTTCGCCTTTTCGGTTGAGGAAAAGCCAGGGCTCATCGGTAGAAGGGAACATATTGGAACGCGCCTGCATGAAATTTTCCAGCATATCGGCCAGAAAACGGGCAAAAGGCACCATGCGTTGTTTGTTGCCTTTACCGCTCACCCGGAACACCATGCGCCCGGGGTCAACATCTGTCAGTTTGAGTGCCGACACTTCGCTGCGGCGCATGCCTGTCGAATACAGGATTTCCAGCAACAAGCGCTGCATCAGGCCGCCATAGTCGACGCCAAAATCGATGTGGGTGAAAAGTGCCTGCATCTGGTGTTCCTGCACCACCACGGGAAGGCGTTTGCCCGTTTTGGGCGCCAGCACCTTTTTCATGGGGTCGGTTTCGAGAAAACCGCGTTTGCGCAAGTATTTGAAGTAGGTTTTCAGGCACGACAGGCGCCGGTTGACGCTGCGAGGGCTTTGCCCCGATTCGATGAGCGAGACAATCCATGCCCGTATATGCAAATGCCTTAGTTCGGATACCGAACCAAGGCATTGCTGCTCCATACAATGAGCAAGAAAGAGTTGTATATCGTTGCGATATGCCGTGAGCGTGTGGGACGATACGCGGCGTTCGAGCGATAAATATCGGAAAAACGACTCTTCGTGAAACATGGCAGGCATCGCGCTTTGAAAAGGCAATATTAAGCATTTCCGCTCGAAAGCGGTGCTTCACCTGCTGGTTTCGCGAACGAATTAATCGTTCTTGTTACCGTACATTTCCTCTTTGTATACCGCCTTCAGGACTTCCGTACGGCGTGTTACAGAGGGTTTGGTGAAGTTCTTGCGGCGGCGCAGTTCTTTCAGGATGCCGGCCTTTTCAAATTTGCGTTTGTACTTTTTCAGTACCTTGTCCAGTACTTCGCCGTCTTTTACTTCAACGATGAGCATGAAATTTCTCCTTGTGTTTAATGAAAAAAATATTCTGTTGGATTTCGGGCTGCAAAGGTATGTTTTACTTTCGGATTTTTAAAACAATTTTCTCCCTGTTTTTCAGAAAAAAATCTCCTGGGCCACGCGGAATGTATTGGCATGGGCTTCCACAATATCGGATATGCGGGGTGAATAGCCGCCTCCCATGCTGGCTACTACGGGCAGGCGGTTGTTTTTGCAGTGCTGAAACACCATTCGGTCGCGCTCGCGGCAGCCGGCCCTGCTTACCGCCAGTCGGCCGAGTTTGTCCGATTCCAGGATATCGACGCCGCTTTGAAAAAACACAAAATCGGGCTGCACTTCGTCCAGCAAACGCGGCAGGGTATTGCCCAGCACTTTGAGGTAAGCAGCGTCGTCCATCCCGTCGGGCAAGCCGATGTCGAGGTCTGATTGTTCCTTTCGCAGCGGATAATTCTTTTCTCCGTGCATAGAAAAGGTGAACACGCGTGGTTCATTCAGGAAAATCGAAGCCGTTCCGTTGCCCTGGTGTACATCGAGGTCGACAATCAGGATTTTTGAGGCCAACTGATTGTTTAACAGGTAGTTAGCCGCCACAGCCTGGTCGTTGAAACAACAAAACCCTTCGCCCCTGTTGGCAAAAGCATGGTGTGTGCCGCCAGCAATATTCATGGCGCAGCCGAATTCCAGGGCATGCAGGGCGCACTCCAGCGTACCGCGAGAGATATGCCTTCCGCGCTGTACAAAACGTTCGTTGATCGGAAACCCGATGGCCCTGATTTCCTGCGGTGTGAGTTGCACGGCATTCATGCGTGCCCACCAGTCGGTCGTATGGGTGAGCAGCGCCACTTCTTCTTCCAGCAGTTGGGGATGAAAAAAATGCTCGTCGGTTACAGTGCCTTCGTACAGGAGTTGTTCGGGCAGCAACTCGTATTTGGCCATCGGGAAACGATGTCCTTCCGGCAATTCGTACTTGTACACAGGTGACCAGGCGATCTTGAGCATGCGGGAAAAAATAAAGCACCCAAAACGTTGGAAAGGTAACACTTGTTCGAAAAAAGGGCTTCGAAAACGGACACTTGGCATTCTACCCCGGCTGCTTACCTTGCGCAATCAATTCAAATTTTTTCCTGTATGAAAACATTTCACATTGTGAAAAAGTGGTACGAAGCAAAAGCCTGTTTGCTTGGTTTTATGGTGCTGTTGTCCAACACATCTGGCTTGCTGTCGCAAGCGCCGCCGCCTGTTCCGACCCCGCAACAATTAGCCTGGCACGATACCGAATTCTACCTGTTTTTCCATTTCGGCCCCAACACCTTTACCAATGTGGAATGGGGACATGGCACCGAGCCGGAAGACGTATTCAACCCGTCGGCGCTCGACTGCGACCAATGGTGCAGGGTAGCCAAACAGGCAGGCGCAAGGGGCGTGATTATTACGGCCAAGCACCACGATGGTTTTTGCCTCTGGCCCTCGAAATTCTCCACCCATACCGTGCGGGAAAGCAAATGGCGCAATGGAAAGGGCGATGTCATTCGGGAATTGTCGGACGCCTGCCGCCGCAACGGCCTTTTGTTTGGCGTGTACCTGAGTCCCTGGGATCGCAACCACCCGCAATACGGTACACCTGCCTACAACGATGTGTACGTGCAGACGATGACCGAACTGCTCACATCTTACGGCGATCTGTTTGAAATCTGGTGGGACGGCGCCAACGGAGAAGGCCCCAACGGTAAAAAACAGGTGTACGACTTTCATCGCTTCGAGCGGGTAGCGGCCCAATTGCAACCCAATGCAGTGATTTTCAGTGATATAGGCCCGGGGTGCCGCTGGGTCGGCAATGAACGCGGATTGATCCTGAGCGAAACCAACTGGTGTATGCTGGACACGGCGGGTTTTCAGCGTGGACTGGGTGCACCTTCCAACGACACCCTGAACCGTGGCAACGAAAACGGCGCGCTCTGGCTGCCTGCCGAATGCGATGTGAGCATCCGCCCGGGCTGGTTTTACCACGCCGAAGAAGACAACAAGGTGAAATCACCTGAAACACTCTGGAATATTTACCTGCAATCGGTGGGCAGGGGCGCCAACCTCATCCTCAACGTGCCGCCGGACCGTCGGGGACGCATCCACGAGCAGGATTCGCTTGCGCTCATGGCATTTGGCGAAAAATGCAGGAAAGCATTTGCACACAACCTCGCCAAAGGAAAAAAGGTGTGGACTCCCCATCGGGTGTGCGCCTTTACACCCAAAAAATACCGCTCCTTTGTGCTGGATGGCGACCGATCTACATTTGAAAAAATCACCTCTCCCAACAAAAGTGTTGTGATCGACCTGGGCAAAAAGAAGAAGTTCAACACCTTGCTTGTGCGCGAAGCCATTTCACAGGGGCAAGCCGTTCAGTCTTTTTCCATAGAAGTGCCTGATGGAAAAGGCTGGCGGGAAATAGCGCGGTCCAGCACCATCGGCGCCCGCAAAATCCTGCAATTTCCTGAGGTAAAGGCACGCCAAATCCGCATCCGCATTCTCGCATCCAAAAGAGAAGCAGCATTGAGCGAAGTGGAAGTCTATCAGGTGGAAGAGGTACGATGAACGGTCATCAGGGGTAATCCCGGTTCACAATCTAAAGCACATCATTCACCCGGTCCGGTTTCGGCCTTATCGCCAGACAATCCATAGGAGGCCGAAATAAACAGGGTCAGAAAAATGATAAAATAAGCGATCATGACAGATTAGACGGGTTAGAGGATGAAACAATTACAAAAAAGCGGGGCTAAGGAAACTTGAAAACCGCTTTCTTATTGTGGTTTTTTGAAAAAGATACGAAAAGTTAACCCGGGTTGGATTGGGGACTGTTTCAAAAACTGGCTGAAAGTTAGTTTTTTTAACAATAATCAAAACATCCACGCACTTTGAAAATAAAGGCTGTGGCTGTTCCACGCACTTTTGCCGGGAGCAGGATCCCAATCGCGCGGGTCGTACATATATCCAATGGACCGTACATATCGCACGGTAAAACACAGGTGCCGATTAGCAAAAAAATTGGCGCCCAACATAAAACTGACGTCGTTTTTTTTCAGGTAATCGGGTGCAATGACACGGATGGCACTCAGATCGTCATTTACTTTGGTTCCCAATAAACGAGCGTAAGATAATCCTCCATTAAAAGACACTCTGTAGTAATCGGGCTCGTCGCCATCTCCTTCTACCAGCCAGTCCTTGTAATGCCATTGCACAGGCACTTCGAGGTAATTGGTGGTAAGCGAAAAAAAGTAATTGAATTCGTCTTTGATCAGTTCGCTTTGGGAACCGCGTTGCGAAAAAAGGAATTCTACACTGGCTTCTGTCCTGCCTTTGAGCCTTGCAATGGCCCGCAACCCGGTTTGCAAACCGAGTTTGTTGTAGCCTGCAGAATTGTCGCCGTCGATTTGCGAAGCGGTGAGCCCCAAAATAATACCCGCCCGGAAACGCTGTTGGCCCAACGCTTGAGTGGAGGTGAAACAAAAAACAGAGGCAATAACAAGTACCGGCAGAAGACCTTTCATAATATCAGATTTTGGATACTTTTGCGAGTGATAATTCCAAATCGAGGGCGAAGATACAGTACAAAGGACAGCATGTTTCGGATTTCGTTTCGGAAACGACTTCAAATGTCCAAACTTCTTTTTACACCCTGGTCCAATTCTTACACTTTTAACCGTGCGCTATACCCAGACCACACTCAAAAAAATAGAGGAACTCTTCGGGGAACTGGACTATTCGATTCGCTATGAGAAAGGCAATTTTCAAAGCGGATACTGCCTCGTTGAAAATCGCAGAATCGCAGTAGTCAATCGTTTTTTTGACACGGAAGCCCGTATCAACTGCCTTATGGATATTTTGTCCAGCCTGGAATTTGACCTGGAACACCTGAGCGACAAATCACGCGAACTCATTGAAAAGTGGAAGAAAGCGAATGAGGGGAATGATGAATGATGAATGATGAAAATAACGCTGCTCGGAACCGGTACCTCTCAAGGCGTTCCCGTCATCGGGTGCGGCTGTGAGGTATGTAAATCGACCGATGCGCGCGACAAACGCCTGCGTTCTTCAGCGCTTGTTTCTGCCGGGGAGGCGAATATTCTGATCGATGCCGGCCCCGATTTCCGCCAGCAAATGCTGCGCGCTGGTGTAACGCACCTCGATGCGATTGTGCTCACCCATGAACACAACGATCATGTGATCGGGCTCGACGACATTCGTCCCCTGAATTTCAGAAGCGGACAACCCATGCGGGTATTTGCATTGCCACGGGTGGCCTCGGAAGTGAAAAAGCGGTTCGAATATATTTTTGGCGAGCCGATTCCGGGTTTACCTCGGATAGAATTGATTGAAATCGAACCGGATCGTCCGCTGGAGATAAAAGGGCTGCACATCGTTCCAATTGGAGTTCAACATGGCCGATTGCCGATTCTTGGATACAGGTTTGATACATTGACCTATCTTACGGATGTAAAAACCCTGCTGCCATCGGAAATGCAGAAAATATCCGGCACTAAATATCTCATTACCAGCGCATTGCACCATGAATGGCACCCGACGCATATGAACCTGCAGGAGGCGCTTGCATTGGTGAAGCAGGTTGGGCCCGAACAGGCGTGGCTCACCCACATCAGCCATCACATGGGCCTGGCTGCCGTGGCTGGCCCGACGTTGCCGCCGGGTGTTTCGCTGGCATTCGACGGGCTGGAAATCGCTTTCTGAAATAATTCCACTCACCAGTATTCATTCAAATATCAATCGATGCAAGGAATATCCGTGCCACAAGAAAGAGAGACGTTTTTCTGGGCTGACCGGCTGCGGAATATCGCTACTGTGCTGGTCATTGCAATTCACATTGCAGCACCCATTGCACACGCCTATCCCAATGTGGATACCTGGTGGTGGTGGGCTGGCAACTGGTGGAATTCACTCGGGCGCCCTGCCGTTCCGTTGTTTGTGATGCTGAGCGGATACCTGTTGCTCAGCAAGGATTACCCCTTGCCGGTATTCCTGAAAAAACGGTTTGCCCGCATCATTATACCTGCCCTGTTCTGGATGGGCGTCTACCTGTTGTACAGTTTTATTGCCAAAGGAACGCCGTCTACGGTCTGGGAAGTGGTAAAAAGTATTGTATCCGGGCCGGTGCATTACCACCTGTGGTTCATTTATCTCATCATCGGTCTTTATCTGATATATCCGATTCTGCGCGCCTGGGTAAAAACGGCCACTGAACAGGAGTTGCTGTATTTTTTGATCCTTTGCGCTTTTTGTACCTGGGTGTACAAAATACTGTATGTGTTTGCAAATCTGTCGATTGGTATCTATTTCGAACTGTTTACCAATAATGCAGGCTATTTTGTGCTGGGTTTTTACCTGGGGAATAAACCCGCTGCCGATGAATCCAAACCCGGCCGACCCTGGGCATTTTCGCAACGCCAACTGGGGTATATCGGACTTGCGCTCATCATTGCAGGCACTGTGGCAACCGCGCTGCTTTCATACTGGTTCAGCCACAGCAAAGGCCAGAATTTCACTTTTTTCTACGACTACCTCACGCCCAATGTGTCGCTTTCGGCCATTGGCTGGTTTTTGTTTGTCAAATACACCTGCAATGCCCGTCCCCTGATTGATATTGAAAAAGATTTTGCAGCAGCCAGTTTCGGTATTTATCTTGCACACGTTTTGGTCATCGATTGGTGGGCCCAATGCGGCTACTGGCACAGCAAGGAACCACCATTCAAGGGAATTCCAATTCTAATCGGTTTGGTAACCATCATGTCGTTTATGATGATTGCTTTTTTGAGGACGATGCCGGGAGGTAAGAAGATTACTTGAGAGTCCTGAGTCGTAAGTCCTGAGTCCTGAGTCTGTAGTGTTGACCTACTTACCTTCGGCTTTCTCATATAGGGAAGCCCCAAAAAAGGTTGGTCAACTCTACGGACTCAGGACTCAGGACTTACGACTCTGGACTTCCACCTAAAAGTACGGTCGATATGAAAACATATGAAACAACTCCTTTTTCGCAGCCTGATCCTGGTTTTGGGATATGTGTGCTGCACTTCGACCGTCGAGGCTCAATCATTTGCCAAAGCGTATAAACGCTACTACCTGAAGCAGGATTACCCGCCTTCGGTACTCGTTTTTCAACGATACCGCCATCATCCCAAATACGGGCCGGCGGCAATTTTTCTCATCGATAAAATCAGTTTGCGCACCGAGCGCAGTTTGCCGGGGTTGCTGGCCCTCAATACCGATCTGATACAGGCAGACAGCGCCTGGCGGACGCTTCCGAAGCGGCGCGCAAGGCGGCTTTTGCGCAAATACGGTGTGGATACACTCGCCATAGCCGAATTGCGGATGCAGGCGCAAAAATGGGCCATGGCAGGTGTGCGCTCAAACGGCTCCATTGCTGCTCTCGATTCCTTGCTTAATAGGTGGCAGCAGGTGATGCCTGCTTTGCAAACGGAACTGGATTCTACCCGTTTTCAGGTCGTAAATGGGCAGTTGCAATCCGACGATTATGCAACCATGACAGCCATCGTTCATCGGCATCTGGGATGGGTTTATCCTGCAAATTACAGGCTGTCGAGGCAGATGTATAACCAACTTTGGCCCGCATTTCAACAGAAATACTCCTTGTGCGAACTCAACAAGTACGTCAAAGATCATCCTTCCAGTTTTGTAGCACGCGACTGCTGGCAGGAAGAGGTGCGGCAGTTGCTTTGCAAGGGGGAACTGGCTCCCATGCTCGATTTTGTAGGCAGTAACCAATGGACGGCTATGGAAACCGTGCTGCTCAATGCCATTTTTTCGCTTGAAAATGAAGATGCTACCCTGCGCCTGACGTCTGCGCAATATGCTGTTTTGCAAGACTTGCGACAACGCGCCACCCTGCGCGAACAATTGCGCAGTGGCAAAGCACGCCGTGATACCACAGCCATGCTGGAAAGCGCCCTGTACTATATCTCGCACTATGCGCCGCGGTATTCCGCGTTCCGATTGCTGGAGGAAACCCTGCAGTTTTGTACCACGGAAGAATTGTACGACAGCGCGACCCGGCTATTAACGGATGCCAGGCCCTATTTTACTGATACCTTGCCAAAAGGATGTAATTCCAATTTTGATTACCAGATCAGGGCAAAACCATACATAGACGGATTGTTGCCCGTTTTCCAGAAAAAAGACCCGGAAATAAAGGAAACCTGGCTGGAAACGATCAATACGGAAGACAATGAAGAGACAAACCCCGTGCTGGATACGGCACAAAGTGTGCTGTATTTTGCCGCCTCCGGCAGAACGACCCAACAGCAGGGAATGGATATTTTTTACAGCCGCAAGGAATCGTCCGGCTGGTCGGCGCCCGTTCTCGTAGAATCGCTTTCCGGTCCCGGCGATCAGATGCCATTATCGCTGACAGCCGACGGGAAAACCATGCTTTTGCAATCCAATGGCGCGTTGTTTCTGAGTCAACAACAAAAAGGCGTCTGGAGGGCGCCTAAACCAATCGCTCTTTCCGGATTGGGACTCATCGGGAAAGCCGTGCTTTCTGCCGACGGCGCCACCATGATTTTGGAAGGTGCTTATACAGCAGGTGGCGTGCTCGATGCGCCGGATATGGATTTGTTTATTTCCCGCCGCGATGCCAATGGGCAGTGGAGCGACCCGCAAGGCCTGGGCTCCGATATTAATACGGATGGCAATGAAGGCAGCCCGTTTCTGTCGGCCGATGGACGACGATTGTATTTCACCAGTACCGAATATCCGGGGCTGGGGCAATCCGATGTGTTTGTATCGGAACGCAAGGGCGACGACTGGATACTCGACTGGTCGAGGCCGCTCAACATGGGCAAAAAAATAAACGGAATTTACCAACATGCGGGCTTTGGGCATGTTTCGGCGGATGGAAAACGGATGTTTTTTACCCGCTACAACCGTGATCGAGAAAAAGGAAACATCTGGATGTTGGAAATTGAGGACTAAGGCTTACTTTTGAAAAAAAAACTGCTTATGCGCCCCTGTTTATTCATTTTGCTATTCTTGCTGAGCCTTGCTGCATCTGCTCAAAGCCTGCTTACCGTAACTCCTTCCGACCAACCGCCTTATGACCCAAACGCATTAATCGACAATTTCTTTACCGGCGCTGGTATCGATGTGTTGAATGTTCAATTTGCAGGCAAGCCGGAGGCGGTAGGATTTTTCTCGGATGGCGCTGCTGCCGTAGGGATTGATCGCGGTTTGATCCTCACTACCGGCCGGGTTGCAACCAATGGAACCGACTTTGGCGCTGAAGAAACAGGGGCCATGTTTGCTTCCACGAACAACGCCAGCAATGCGCAATCGTATCCTTTGCAGAATGTGTCGAGCGCGCCTTTATATGATGTTGTGTATTACAAAATTACATTCCGGCCCAGCAGCGATTCTATTCGCTTTCGATATGTATTTGCCTCGGAAGAATACCCCGAATATGCCTGTTCTTCCTTTAATGACATTTTCGGATTTTTCCTGAGCGGCCCCAAACCCGGCGGCGAACAATACAGTGATTTTAACATCGCTTTGGTTCCCAATACCAATCTTCCGGTGGCCATCAACAACGTCCATCCTTTTAACGATGCTTACCCCGATTGCCCTCCTTTTAATATCCAGTACTATATCAACAATAACCTCAGTAACAATCAACCTGCTTATGATGGCCTCACCACGCCATTTATAGCAGAAGCGGCTGTTATTCCATGTGAGACATACGAAATGACGATTGCATTGGCCGATGCCAGCGACGGAGTCTTTGACACAGGGGTGTTTTTGGAAGGCAACAGTTTTGGCGGCGCCATCGATATTCAGGCTTCTTTCAATCCGGGTGAAAATGCTATTCCGGAAAACGCCACCGGCGATACTATCGATATTGCATTGACCGACATTCCAGCCAGCGCATTGCCCCTGACCATCACGATTGGCGGAGAAGCAGAAAACGGTATCGATTTTCTTCCCATAGACCCTTTGTATACAATTTCTACTGCCGACACCTTGCTGCATTTGGTTTTTCAGCCGGTCCCTGATACCCTCGTGGAAGGACTTGAAACCATTTTGATCAATGTTTCTGGCCCGGGCTGCCTTGCCCGACAGTTTACGGTTTTCCTCGCCGACCCGGATTCCAGTATGTTGCAAGGAAACATTTATGAATATGCCCTGGTGGGTGGAACTGCACATCTGGATGCTATCCCGACGAGTTACTCGGGGCAGAACCGCACGTTTTCCAATACCAACTACTTCCAAATCGATCCTGTGAATGCACTGATTTCATCGCCAGTTGCGGTCAACCTTCCTTTTAGCAACCTGAACACGGTGAAAGTCATCCAGTCGGTTTGTATGAATATTGAACATAGCTGGGACGATGACCTCAAAGTATTTTTGATAGCGCCGGATGAGCGTTTTGTAGAACTCACTTCGAACAATGGTGGCAATGGCGATAATTACACTGGCACCTGCTTCTCCCCGGAAGCCACCCAGCCGATCAATTTCCCGGGACCTTTTGCCCCGGCCGACGCTGCGCCTTTCACGGGCGAATTTCAGGTGGAGGGCGAGTGGAGCGATATTTTGAATGCGCCGGTCAATGGTGAGTGGAAACTGGGCTTGGTGGACGAAAATGCTGGTTTTGTGGGCGGTTTGATCGACTGGAACATTACATTTTCTCTATCAGAAGTGGGTAACTTCAAATTTCTGTGGAGCACTGGCGACACCACCCAAACCATCGATGTGAGTACGCCGGGCACTTATACGGTGCTGGTGAGCAATGCAGTGAGCCACTTTGAGCGGACATTTATCGTAAGTGATGAAGTGAACAGTGTGGAAGAGCAAAATGCAGCCGCTTCATCTCTTCAGATTTGGCCCAACCCCGCCCGAGATCAGGTGAACCTGTCGTGGGATAAAAACCTGAAGGTGCAAAACATTCAGGTGATCGACCGCTTTGGCAGGGTTGTCATGGATGAAAACACGCCTGCCGCCGCGGCGTCACATACCATGCGAACCGCAGGTCTGGCTGCCGGAACGTATTTCATTGCACTGAAAACGGCTTCGGGCACCATAGCGCGAAAATTGACCAGAGAGAAATGAGGTTTTGAGTAAAAAACACCCCGTTTTGGTACAGTAGTGCGATCAGTTGTTTCGGGCATGTCAATTTTTGATATGCCCGAAACACTTAAATTCTGATCGTCATGAAAAAAGTACTGTTTATCCTCGCCACTGTTTTCACCGGATATATCGCACAGGCACAGGTTCAATCGTTTGGCCCTACCGCCGGTTTCAACTATGCCTGGCTTTCCGACCTGAGCAATGCTTCCGGCCGCCCTTCCTTCAACGCAGGTTTTACCTACAATTACAGCATTCTGGAAAGTGCCGGTATCGGCATTGAAGCCCGTTATTCCGAAGAAGGTGTAAAACAGGATATCGGCAATGCCACGCTGACCACCAAACTGAACTACATCCGTGTTCCGCTTAAATTCCAGTATTTCTTTGGAAAACTCGGACAGGATTTTCGCCCGAAAGTATTTGTGGGCCCTTCTTTCGGTTTTCTGGTAGGAGGTAAATCCGAAATCCGTTCCGGCGAAACCACCACCACCATCAATTCAAAAGACGTATATGAAGGCTTCGACGCAGGGCTCCATGCCGGCGCGGGATTCAACTACCGGCTGGCCGAGCGCACCTGGCTCAATTTCGACGTAGCCTACACGCATGGACTGATCGACGTGGCCGGCTCCAAAAGCGGCTCCGATGCACAAAACCGCCTGGTCAACGTGAACCTGGGTGTCGCATTCGGTTTTGGCGAATAAAACAAGCAACTCAACATATTTTTAATGCCGTCGCATGCATGGCATATGGCTTATCCCAAATTTTTCCTACTTAAATGACGCCAAACGCCCCTTGTCTTCCTGTCGGGAACCGTCCACTCTACGACGCGTAACAGCATATTTTCCCCTCGTAGAGAGGACGGTTCCCGACAGGAAGACAAGGGGCGTTTGGCGTCTTTAAGGTGCGAAAAATTGTAGAGAATTGGAAATCAACCTGTAAAGATCAAAACGGATGACTCATTTTTTAGAGGTAAGAAGTGAGAGGTGAGATTAGGGACGGGAGAGGTCTTTGTAACTGATGAGTTGGATGCCATTTTTTTCGATGAACTGGCGTATGTCGGGGTCGGTAAACAAATCCGTTACGCCTTGTCGGTCCGAAGCCACATTTTCATATCCGATATGATGAATGGCCTGCAATTCGGCGCCATCCATGCCAGGATGATCGAGGAACATATACGTCTGACCGGGCTCCAGTTTTTTCAGTGATTGCAGAAAACTTTGCTTTTTTTCGGCAAATGTCTGGTGCGGGCCATCGTAACCAACCCATTTGAAAGTTCCTTCGCCGCCTTCGAGGGGAAGTTTGTATTCAGCGGCGAGTTTTTGAGCCAGGGCTTTCACTTCGGGCGACAGGTTTGCGCAGCCCATGTGCGCGGAAAGGTGGCTCACCTGCGGCAGGGTGCGAAGCGCTGTTTCAATTTGAGCGCGGAATTCCTTTTCAATATCCTCTAATTTCCACGGGTTTTCCGAAATGGACTGCCCGGGGTAGTTTTTATTTGGAAAAATCATGGGAAAGAAATAGCCATCGGCATTTCTCAGGCTGGCGGCAGGAGTAAGTGGGCGCCACTTTACATTGTCCCATTCGCTGGTAAGCGCCAGGTGTACGCCTGCATCGATGCCGGGGTTGGCTTGCAGCATGCGCACCGCTTCCGGGAACCAGGGAGAAGGAACCAGCACTTCAATGGAAGTCTGAATGCCTTCTTTGGAGGCTTTGAGCAGGGCCTCATTACCGGAATGCGAAAATCCCATATCGTCGCCCCGAATGATCAGGCGGGGTGGGGCAGGCGAGGCTGCCGCCATCGTTCCTTTGAGGGTTGTTACCGTTTTTTTGTCATAACTGCTTTGAATAGCCACATCCAGGCTGTTCTGATCAAACTTGCAGGTAAAAACCTCTGTGTGTGGACTTTCGTAATAGCGCAGGGTCAATTCCAGTGTTTTATCATCGGACCAGCGCCAGGCGCCCGCAATTTTGGAAGGCGGGAGTCCGGCGAAATGCCCTTTGGCGAGTTGAACGAGGTTGGGGCCAAGTTTGGCGGTTTCGCCGAATGCCCATTTGCCCGAACCGAATGGCAGGGTGTAGGTTTTGTCGGCCATTTGAATGCTCGCCTCGCACACATCGTTCTTCCAGTTGAACGACATGGAGCGGATAAATTGCTCGTTGGGCGAAACCGCGTAGGTTTTACCGGCAATACTTTTTTGAATGGCCGAAGCCTTGCTTTTTGCAGGTACAGGCAGTGCCAGCGCGGCCAGTTTTTGTTTCAATGCTGCTGTACTTTTGGCATCGGCAGGGAGTGCAGTGGGCTGTATGGCCGGGAACAGGTATTTCCACACCAGGTTAAATTCATCCTGCATATTTGGTGATTCCGATGTGATGGCAATCACCGCATCCTGATCGGGCAGGACGATAATAAACTGCCCGAAAGCGCCGTCGCCCCGGAATGAATTATTCCTGCTCCGCCACATCTGGTAACAATACCCCTGTTCCCAGTCGCTGGAGTCGCGTTTCGATTGCGGCATATCGGGGTGCTGGATGATTTTGGCGGTGCTGGCTTCTTGAACCCAGGCAGCAGGTAGTACCTGCTTGCCATTCCAGACTCCTTTTTGCAGAAACAACTGCCCGAAACGGGCCATATCTTCTGTTTTGATGCGCAGGCCCCAGCCGCCCGTGTTGATGTTGTCGGGCGTCGTTTCCCAATCCATGCCCGTGATACCCAGCGGTGCGAATAAACGGGGCGTCAGGTAGTCGATGATTTTTTCGCCAGTCACTTTTTGTACAATGGCAGACAACATGTACGTTGCCAACGAGTTGTACAGGAATTTGCTGCCGGGCTGGTTCAAAATAGGAGTGGCCAGAAATGCTTTGGTCCAGTTGTCGGCACTGCGAATGACGGGGGTCGGATCGGGCTCCTGGCCGGCGGTCATGCTTAGCAGGTCGCGCACGCGCAGGGCTGCAAGGTTGGCGCTGACATTGTCGGGCAATTGATCTGGAAAAAACGACACTACCTTATCTTCTACATTCAATTTGCCTTCATGCACTGCCAGGCCGACCGCCGATGCCGTAAAACTCTTGCTGCAGGAGTACATCGTATGCTTCAGATCGGCGCGATAGGGCGCCCACCATCCCTCAGCAATCACTTTACCGTGGCGCAGAAACATGATACTGTGCATTTCGTGCGGACTTTTTTCTGCCGCTTCGAGGAATTGCAGGATGTTTTTGGAAGAAACACCCTCCGCTTCGGGCGTGCTGCGGGGGAGCGTGGTTTGGGTGATTGTGCTGCCGAGGAACAGCAAAAATGCAGGGAGGAGAAGGGCGAATTTGCGAATCATGCACGGAATTTTTTATACAGAACAAGGTATGCGAAATTCCGGATTTTTTTTTGGGGGGGGCGGCAGATATTGCAGAACGTAGAGTAGTTTCCCGCAGAACTCGCAGATTTACCCGCAGAACTCGCAGAACGTAGAGTACACTTAGAGTACACATTTTGATCGCTTTGAAAAAATAGGCGTACTCTACGTTCTGCGAGTTCTGCGGGTAAATCTGCGAGTTCTGCGGGAAACTACTCTACGGGATACTACGCTGCGAAAAATCATTCCCCAGCCACCGCATCAATCACCACCCACGGAATACTCAAACGCAGCCCTCCGAACCGCCGGGCCTGCTCGTTGAGGCGCGTCTCCAGGGCATCAAAAATTTCTTCTTCCCGGCCTTTCGGCAGGATTTTAATCCAGGAATCCATAAATGCCATGCGTATCAAAAAATGGTGCAGCATGGCCGTGCCGTCGGCGTAGCGATAGTTGAATTGGTCGTGTTCGAGGCGGCGGATCATGAAGCCATTAGCACGCAGCAAATCAAGGATGGCATCCAACGGCGGGCGTTTTTCCTGAATATGCCGATGCATGGCTGCCACCGATTCATACAGATGCAATGCGGATAAAATGCTTTCCAGTTCGCTGTACATCTCGAACATCGATTTATCGAGGTTCATGGTCATCACAAACTGCCCGCCGGGTTTCAGCACGCGCGCACACTCCGACAATACCTGCGAAATATCCTGCACATTATTGATGCCGTTGTTGCTGACAATCAGGTCGATACTGCTGTCATCTAGCGGAATTTTTTCAGCAGGCGCTTCGATAATGCGCACATTGTCAATGCGATATGCGTCGAGTTTTACTTGTGTGCGCTCTACGCCTGGTTTCCACGGGTCGATGCCATACACAGTGGAAGTACTGCCCAAGCGCATGGCGAGTTCGGTGAGCGGGAAGCCCATTCCGAAGCCAATATCGAGTGCAGTAATACCTCGCTTGTATTCGACGCAGTCCAGCAGTTTCAGGCCGAATGGCGCCGACCAGAGCGGCGTCTCGTCGAGCACATGCGCCAGTTGGTCCACGTCGAATTTTTGGTAGTGTCAACTTATGAGTGAAGCATTGTAATTGTAAATGAATAATTTGAGGTATAATTGATGCATTTCATCGCTTTTAGAAAAGGATAGTGTTTTGCGGACAAACCGACAAATGCGCTGCCGTAAGGTACAATTCCAACGCTCTACATGACAGGTTTCACCACTTTCCTTTCCTACACTTTGATGTTTGCCATTATCAATAACCGCTATATAAGCCTCCCAAAAATCAGAAAACGTAAAAGACTTCTTGTAATCCTTTGGTACCCAATCCCAAAACTGCTGGCAACTATCTATGCTACGTTCACCTACGAAATAAGAAACTACCTGGCGAGTTCGACGGCATAAAGCGATCCAAATCCAGCGTTTAAAGGCTTTGCAATAGACAAATGACCACAATTCATCTAACTCTAATACATCCCCTTTGCGCCATGGAAGCAGGGTTGTTATGATGTCGGGGAGTCTTTCCGCTTTTTTTTAATCCAGTTCAGAGCCGTTTGATGAGAGATGCCAAATGTACGGCTTAACCCTCTAGACGAGGAGCGCTCCTGTGCCGCCCGAATCACCGTCTCTTTGAATTCCTCCGAAGGAAGTCTGCTTTGAAAAACACCACCAAATCCACAAGATTTGCACTTATATTTGGGATTGCCTACGCCGTTTGTACCGTTTTTGACGATCTGATTTGACCCGCATTTGTGACAACATTTTTGCTCCGTAACCATAAGAAAATCCTTTTTATCACAAAAATACAAATCACTCACATATTTACACTACCAAAAATAAAAAGCGTGTACATTTGGGTTGATTAGACCTAACACATATACAATGATAGGAAACCAAGATTATCTGAGTGTAATAGTAGGCGAATTGGCTGGAATGTCAGATGTCAGTCCTCGGTTTTCCATTGTTGCTGGCCATGCCCTTACACCTTACTTGGTATTCCCACTCCATCAAAGAATAGCAGTATCCTCCGTCACAATCAAGCCTTTGCACTATCAGTGCGATTGATGTTGAAAAAAAGCACCAAGAGTAGCGACGGAGCCAAAAACCACGATCCCATGAAGAATAGTATTTTTATAATTTTACTCACATTTATCATCATTAAATGTTCTGATTGGAACACAAAACCCCTTGTCAAGTGTAGCCAATCACATACCATTTGGCACTATGCTCTAAAAGACTCTTTAATTATTCAATTTGAAATAGATTCAATATTTCATTTAACCAACCTAAAGAGTATCTGGGATGGTAGTACGGCGTCTTATGGTTATGAATATCAAAATTCTTCACTAATCATAAGTTATTACCCTTTACCTACATTCGGTAATATGCTTATGTATGAAAGGGTTATTTCGTCTCAACGAACCAAGATAAAAGATGCTTACCCAGAGAGGACGATAACTAAATCTGAACGTCTTATTTTGGGAACACTTGATGGTGTATATACAGTGAGTAATGATAGCAAAATAAAGGAGATTACTTACCAAGGTGTGGATCAAAAAAATCAGATAGGGGTTCATATATTATTTACGATGCCTGTCGATACCAGTGATTTTGAATTAATATTGAGAGAATTAATATATTCCATGAAATTTTATAAAAAGAATGGCTAGAGACTCCCCCGTTGCTTGGTCTTACTGCTCCATTATTTTTGGCATCCTATCACCGTTCTTGGTGTTTTTTTTCAGCACCAAGCGCGGCGCCGCCCTTTATTTTCAAAGCCGCCAAGATTTATCCACCCAACTATTTTTAAAACAAAATATGTCAACACTACCGTTTTTTTCTTTTTAGCCCTACATTTGCCGGCAAAACGCTTTCCTCCGCCCAAATATGCTGAAACGCCTCCACATCCGCAACTATGCGCTGATTGACGAAATCGAGATTCACTTCTCCGAGCGGCTTACCATCATTACCGGCGAAACCGGAGCGGGCAAATCCATCCTGCTGGGCGCGCTCGGACTGGTGATGGGCGAACGCGCCGATACCAAGGTGTTTTACAACGACAGCGAAAAATGTGTGGTAGAGGCTTATTTCGACGTGTCTGCCTACGATTTGAAGGAGTTTTTTGAGGAAAACGAACTGGATTACGACGCCGAGGTAGTCATTCGCCGCGAACTCTCCCCTACCGGCAAAAGCCGTGCTTTCGTAAACGACACGCCCGCCAACAACCAGGTGCTGCAGCGCCTCACCGAAGCGCTGGTCGACCTGCACCAGCAATTCGATACGCTGGATATTCACAACGTGAATTTTCAATTGCGCATGATCGATGCACTGGCCGACAATGCATTGATTCTCAAGGACTATCAGCAGCAATACAAGCAATACGCCTCCGACAAAAAACGCCTCGCACAACTCCGCGAACGCAGCGCCAGTGGCGCCCGCGAAATGGAATTTCTGCGCTTCCAACTCGAAGAATTCCACAAGGCCGAATTGCAGGAACACGAACAGGAGCAACTCGAAAGCGAACTCGCCCGCCTCAGCAGCGCCGAAGACATCAAACGCACCTACGGCGCCGCTTACAATTACCTGCTCGAATCGGAACAGAACATCATCGGCCAGTTGCAGGAAATCAGCCGCAGCATGGCCAGCACACGCAAAATCACGCCCGCACTCGGCGAACTCGGCGAACGCCTCGATGCGGTGCTCATCGACCTGGAAGAACTGGCCAAAGACTGCGACCGCATCGCCGAACAAACCGAATACGACCCGCAGCGCATCGCAGAAATACAGGAACGCCTCAACGTCATTTACAAACTGCAAAAAAAACACGGTTTAAGCAGCGTGGCCGAACTGCTGCAAATGCAGGCAAGCCTCGAAGAGCAAACGGCCGGCTACACGCACCTGGATGCGGAAATAGCCGAACTGGAGCAGTCGATCTCCCAGCAGGAAACGCGACTGACCCATATCGCCGCTACCCTAAGCGAGCGCCGTAAAAGCACCACCGAGCCGTTCGAAACGCGTATTCACGACATGCTGCACCAGTTGTCGATGCCGCATGCCCGCCTCAAAGTGGAAATCCGCGACCTCGATACGCTGACGGCTACGGGCTCCGACGACGTGCAATTCCTGTTCGCCTCCAATGTCGGCAGCCGCTTTCTGCCTATCAAGGATGTGGCGTCGGGCGGCGAACTTTCCCGCCTGACGCTGTGTACCAAGAGCCTGGTGGCCGACGCCATCCCGCTGCCGACCCTGATTTTTGACGAGATCGACACAGGCATCAGCGGCGATGTTTCCCTGAAAATGGGATTGATACTCAAGGAATTGAGCGACCGACACCAGGTGGTCAGTATCACGCATACACCGCAGATTGCTGCGCGCGCCGACGCACATTACTTTGTGTACAAAAAAGTGGCCGACAACCGCACGCTCACCAATATCCGCCTGCTCAATCAGGAAGAACGCATTCGCTCGCTGGCCGTCATGCTGAGTGGCAACCCGCCCAGCGACGCGGCTATTGCCACGGCAGAAGAACTCGTGCGCGGATAATCCTTCATTTTTTTTCCATAACCTGAATTATCGTGTCGAATCACCTGAACGAATCATACTGGGAAACCCGCTGGCAAAACGCCGAAACGCGCTGGGATTTACACGCCGTTTCGCCGCCATTAGCCGCTTATATCGATCAGATTCCGGCCTCACAACGGCACCTGCGCATTCTCATTCCAGGCTGCGGCAATGGTTATGAAGCCATTTACCTGCTGCAAAAAGGATTTACGCAGGTGACGATGCTCGATATTGCGCCTACTGCGGTCGAACAACTGCGCCGGCGACTCGACGCGGAAGTGCCTGACTGGCAGGGTTCGCTCCGTTTAATTTGCGGTGATTTTTTTGAACAGGAAGGGCCGTACGATTTGATACTCGAACAGACTTTCTTTTGCGCCCTGTCGCCCACTTTGCGCAGAGATTATGTGTTGAAAATGAGCGAATTACTGGCCTCAGGCGGCAAACTGGCCGGTTTGTTATTCGACGTACATTTTGAAGGCGGCCCGCCATTCGGAGGCCATCGCGAAGAATACATTCCCTTGTTCGAAGCCAGTCTCCACATACTTACCATGGAACCATGTTACAATTCCGCAGCACCCAGGGCCGGTTCGGAATTGTTTTTTATAGCAGAAAAACGATAAACACAGCAGCCACATGTCCGAAACGCCCACTTTTCGCTCCGGTTTTGTCAACATCATCGGCCGGCCCAATGCCGGAAAATCGACGCTGATGAATGCACTGGTGGGCGAACGCATGAGCATCATCACCCACAAACCGCAAACCACCCGCCACCGTATCATCGGTATCCTGACGGGCGAACATTTTCAGATCGTGTTTTCCGACACGCCCGGTTATGTCAAATCGCCGTCGTACAAGATGCACACGGCCATGAACAAATTTGTGGAAGGCACCGTGGAAGATGCCGACCTCATGCTGTTCGTATTCGATCTGACGGAAGAACTCGACGACGAAAATCCAGTGATCGAAGTGCTCAAAAAGGTGGAAGCGCCCGTGCTGCTCATCCTCAATAAAAAAGACCTGGTGGCCGATCAACGCGCAGAAGATGTGACAGGCTGGTGGAAAAAACGCATCAAATTTGTCGATTCCATTGCTATTTCTGCCCTAAAAGGCAATGAAAGCGCCGGTTTGCTGGATAAAATCGTCGGTTTTCTGCCGGAAGGCCCACCTTATTATCCGGTAGACCAACTCACCGACCGGCCCGAACGTTTTTTTGTGGGTGAAATCATCCGCGAAAAAATCCTGCTGAATTACAGCGACGAAATCCCCTACTCTACCGAGGTTGCTATCGAATCATTTCAGGATTCCAGCACGACCAAGGGTGAGGCCATTGCACGCATTCAGGCCACCATTTTTGTGATGCGCGACACACAAAAAGCCATCATCCTGGGCAAGGGCGGCACAGCAATCAAAAAACTCGGCTCCGACGCCCGCGCCGATATCGAGCGGTTTTTGCAAACAAAAGTATTTCTTGAACTCACCGTGAAGGTGCGCGATAACTGGCGCGACGATGAAAGCGCGCTCCAGCGTTTCGGGTATTTGTGATTTGGGAGGTTTGCATTGGTGAGGCTTGCGCCTCCCGTTTTATTTGGGATTGGGCGGATGAAGCGGATGAAGCGGATTTTTTGGCCTGCCGGCCATTTTTTGATTACCCTGTTATTTTACAAAATCTTCTAAAAGAAGAAAAATCCCAAAATTTGGCCGACAGGCCAAAAAATCCGCCTTATCCGCTTCATCCGCCCAATCCCAAAAAAACGGGAGGCGGAAGCCTCTCCCATCTTGCAGGCGGAAGCCTCTCCCATCTTGCAGGCACCTTACTTCACCAGCGTAATATCCCCCGCTTTTAAAATCAGGCGCCCGTCAATAATTTCCACAACGGCATAGTAGGTAAACACGGCAGGATCCATGATTTTACCTTTATATCGTCCGTTCCAGCCGAACTGTGGGTCGTTGGGCGGGAAATTTTCCGCTGCGAACACCATATTTCCCCAACGGTCGAAGATGTAGAACTTTTTGACCATGTTGATCTGGTTTGCATTGGCAAACACCAGTACAATATCGTTTTTGTTGTTGTCGTCCCAGGGAGAAAAAGCATTGGGGATGTACACATGCGGCTCGTCATCCACCCTTACCAATACGCTATCCATGGCAAAACAACCGTCTTTACCATACAATGTAACCACATAATTGGTCGATATGGTCGGGGCGACGGTAGGATGAAGCAAGTCCAGAATACTGGTACCATCAAACGACAAGCCGGTAACAGGCGTCCACACCACGGTGTCGATCAGGGCCAGGGGATAACCTGCCACTATGGCCTGAATATCCTGCGACTGTCCGATTTCCAGGTCAATTACCGGAACCACATCGATGTTGGGGTCTGGGTAGTCGGGCAAATCAACTACTTTCCTGAAGGTACACCCGTTGGCATCTCGAATGAGCAATTCGTATTGTCCGGCTGGCAGGTTTTCAAATTCTGGAACCGATTCAAAAGTTTTTCCATCATCAATCGAATACATGAAGGGGCCTATTCCGCCAATGATTTCCTGAAAAAACACGACGCCATCGTTGTCCCGACAAGAAGGCGGCGTCACATCCACAATCATATTGGCGGGAATATTGGTTTCTTCCAGCACCTGAACGGAATCAGTCCTGCTGCAGCCGGTATCTTCGTCGAGTACGGTAAGCCAATACGTACCAGGCTGATTTACAATGGGATGCAAGGTGAGCGTGCCACTTACGAAATGCCCGTTCGTGGTAGACCAGGAGAAAGTTGTACCTGAAGTGGTGGCTGATGCCTGAAGCGTCACCTGTTTTACGGTACAAGTGAGTTTAGGCGCTGTTCCGGCATCTGCATTCGGTAGAGCAAGTTGTGCGGATACACTGGAGCCGGCACTACTGGTACAACCATTTTGAAGGTCGGTAACCGTCACGAGGTAATCACCCGTAGCATCCACCACGATGCTGGCAGTGGTGGTATCGCCTACAATACTGCCATTCACGGTGCTCCAGGCGTATTCAAAAATGGTAGAACCATTTCCCGAACTGGCGATACTGTGTACAGGTACTTCTACTTGGAGGCATGTCAGGCTTTCCGGAAGCGGAATGACGACCGAGGGAGCGAGGGTGTCTTTTTCAATAAACACTTCATCTGTTCGCACACATCCATTGGTGGTATCTGTTACCATCAATTGATATGTCCCTGCATCTGAAATCATGGGCATGAGTGTATTCGAACCACTCATAATGATGCCGTCGTCGGTTGTCCATTCATATTGAAACTGGCTGCCAGTGGAAGAACCGGCGCCATTTAGTTGGAGCGTCGTTAGCGAACACGTCAATTCCTGGCTCCCTCCTGCTTCCGCTACGGGGAATTTGCGTATTTCCAGCACCTGGGTGTACGCCACTGTAGTACAACCATTCAGGGTATTGGTAACGGTCACATCATAAATGCCGTGTGCATCCACCAGCACATGCGCAGAGTCGCCCACTTCTACAAAATTGCCATCCACCGTATTCCACGCAAACAAGGGTGCGCCGGCGTTCGTACTTACGGACAGTGGAATCAAGGTTTGTTGGCAGGTCAGCGTATCGGGTGTGGTGATAATGGCGTCGGGGGGCGTTTGGTCGGAGATTACTTCGATGGAATCCATGTTCAGGCACCCATTTTCCAGATTGAGCACAAAAACCTGATAAGTGCCTGCGCTGGTGACAAATGGATGGGCCGTAAAACCCCCTCCGATGATAAAACCACCATTTTGGGGAATCCATTGGTAGGCATGCGTGCCGGGCGTGAGCACTTCCACTCCCAGATTGAGCACCTGGGTAATACAATTGAGTGCATAACCTGTATCGACGACCAGTTCCGGAATGGTAATGTTCTGTGTAACAACGACACTGTCGATCGTAACACAGTTGTTCGTCTGATCGGTTACTTGTAGCACATAGGTGCCCGGCTGGTTCACCACGGGAGAAAGTGTACCCGGGCCAGAAGTGATAAAGCCCCCGTTTTGGGCCGTCCACGACACGATATATGGAAAACCGGAACTGGTTCCGTTTGCATTGATACCTACATGGGTACGGGCGCAGGTGAGTTGCAGCGGGTCCGCAATCATAGTGACAGGTTCATTGTTCAATTTCTGAATATAAACGCTGTCAGAAGCCAAACAACCATTTAAAAGATTGCGAACTGTCAAGAAATAGTTGCCTCCTGCATTCACCACCGGGTTAAGAATATCCTGTGCCGAAAGGAAGTGTCCGGTATCAGTCGTCCATTCATACACCAATCCGGCGCCCTGGCTCGCAGTGGCATCTATGGTATCGACGGGTATGCTGCAATCCAGCAGGAACGGGGCGCCCGCATCTGCCTGTGGCAGGTTAAAATCAGGGCTTACCTGTACCTCGTCGGCAGATGTACAGCCATTTATTGCATTGACAACCAATAAATTGTAAACACCCGCACTATCTACCGTCAAAGCAGGCGTAGCAGGGTTTGTCACAATTCCCGGCCCTGTCCAGGTATAAGTCAGGTAGGGGAATACAGGCGCATTGGGGTTGCCGATCTGCACCTGCGGCGCGGCACAATTGAGAACAATATCTGCTCCTGCCTGTGCCAAAGGCGCCAGTGTATCCTGTGCCACCACAATGGTTTTGGTGGTGATACAACCATTGTTTGTGTTGGTAATCAATAAGGTGTAATCACCCGGAGCATTGGCCTCAATCTGGGTAGGCTGAGGCCCTGCTACGACGCCCGGGCCTGTCCATTGGTACATAAAATTATTTCCGGTACTGGAGCCTCCTGCATCGATGGGCACCTGAGTTACCAAACAGGTCAGGGTATCTGTTGGGGCGATCAGCACCAGCGGGCTGTTCGGGTCGACGCCGATGAGTACCTGATCGCTTGCGGTACAGCCATTTGCCATGTTGGTAACCAGAATCTGGTAGGTGCCTGCCTGATCGATAGACGGCTGTAGTATATTGGGGGTAGAAATAAAATGCCCGGTATTATCGGTAGTCCATGTGTATGAGAAATTTGTACCCGAACTGGAACCCGTACCGTCGAGTGTTAAAAACGGCAATGTACACAAGAGAATTTCATCGGGGCCGGCTTCTGCCAGCGGGGCTACCGTATCGAGTGATACCTCCACCGTCATCGAGGCAGAACAAAAATTGTTGTTGTTGGTCACCACCAGCGTGTACGGGCCCGGCTGACCAACTGTTGCCAGCAAGGTTCCTTGCCCTGCTATGACAGGCCCGGCCGAACTGCTCCACACATACGTCATCCCCGCACCGGTTTGGGAACCGGTAGCATCCAGTTGAACGGTGTGATTGGCACAGGAAAGCGCGGGAGGTGGAAGAATAGAAATATCCGGGTCTTCGGCATTGCTGTACACGGTTGTAGTGGCTGTCGACTGGCAGCCAGTCTGTATATTCGTTACTGTGAGGATATATTCCGCTGGCTGTGAAACAATGGGATGGAGTGTTTGCCCCCCTGCCAGAATACCATTGCCGGAAGTGGACGCCCAGGCATAACTGTACCCCGTTCCGCTGCTGGAACCTGCGCCACTCAACTGAACGGTAAGATGAAGACAATCCAGCGAATCGTTTGAAAGCGCTACGGCGGTGGGCAACTGTTCATTTTGTTGCACAATCACGGAGTCAATGCCCATGCAGCCATTGGCGGGGTTAAATACCGTCAGATAGTACGTTCCAGCAGCATCTACAACAACGGCAGGTGCAGCAGGATCGGACAGAATATTTCCACCGGAAACGGCAGCCCAGGAATAGGTATAGGCAGGATTAGCAAGCGGATCGCCCAGCAGCAAACTATCCACATTGCAAGTCAGCAAACCCGAACTCCCGGCATCTGTGATGGGCGAATCAGACTCATCTTCAATCAAAATGGAAGCGGTGGACGAACACAGATTCTCTCCATTCAGCAAATACAGTGTATACAAACCCGGAGCATCGACTTGTGGTGTGAGTGTATTGGTACCATTCATAAAATGCCCGGTACCCGATGTCGACCAAGTTAAAGTAGTCGAATTCCCCACAATAGATGCCGTTCCATCCAGCGTCACTACGTGGTTGCTGCAATTGAGTTCGCCGATGGCCGTTACCAGTGCTAATGGTTCCACATAATTTTGTGCAACGGAAACGCTTACTGTATCGGCACAACCATTTTGACCAAAGACAACTACAAAACTATAAGTACCTGGTTCTGTTACGGTTACATCTGACGTGTCGGTATTGGAAGAGAATTGACCATCCATCGTACTCCAGTGGTAACTTACCCCGGTTGAAGGAGTGGAACTGCCATTCAGGGCAATTTCGCTCAACGTACAGGTAAACGAATCGGGCATGGCCACGAAGGCTTCCGGAGCAAGCATATTTTCATTAACTACCACTTCATCATTGCTCGTACACCCATTCAAGATATTGGTTATCTGCAAGGTGTAGGCGCCCGCTGCAGTCGCCAAGGCCTGCACACTGTTTTGCCCTTCCTGAATACTGCCGCCACCGGATGCAGTCCATTGATATAAAAATTCATTTCCCTGTGAAGACCCCGAACCATCGAGCAAGGCCTGGGTGACGATACAATTCAGTTCCTGATCGGGACCGGCATTGGCATTCGGGTAATCCACGATAGACACCTGTTGTACGGCAATCGACTGACTACACCCGTTGTGGTTGTTGCGCACCGTCAGGGTGTAAGTGCCAGCCGCCGTAACCAGTGGATTCAAGGTTGTATTACCCGATAAAATATTGCCTCCATTGGAGGCTGTCCATAAATAGGAGAAATCGGCTCCGGCAGACGAACCCGCTCCATTCAGCGGCACACTGAGGGTAGTGCAGGAAAGCGGTGCTGTGGTCTGTGCCATGGCTACCGGAGTGGTAAAATCACCTGCGACAGTGGCAGATGCCGTCGTGCTACACCCTGCAGCATCGGTTACTGTTACAGTATAAGTTCCGGCAACCAGGGTTTGCGGGTCCTCGCTGCTGGTGTTATTGTTCCATGAAAACTGATAGGCGGTCGTGCCTCCCTGGACATCCAGGTCTATACTTCCTCCCGAGGGATGGTCACAATTGGTGCCTTGTACCTGAGCAACCGTGGCCGTGAGTTCAAGCGGCTCTTCAATGGTATAGGTATGCAAGGCCCTGCAGCCCATCGCATCCGTCACGGTCAGACTATAGACGCCCGCTTGCAGGCCTGTCGCCAGCGGCGCATCGTCCGGAATAGTCTGCGGACCACTCCAGTTGTAGGTGTATGGTCCTTGCCCACCTTGCACCTGCGGTACAATACTGCCATTGCTCAACCCGGCACATTGCACAGGCGTCACATCTGTAGCAATATCGATAAAAGCCTCTGTCACAATGAGCGTTCCGGATGCCTGACCTGTACAGGAGCCACTGCTGACGCCGGTGAGTTCATAAATGCCCGGCTGGGTAACCAACATTCTGAAAGGGCTGCCAGGAATATTCGTGATCGGGGGTTGTGGCATGCCATCCAGGGTGTAGTTGATGGTATAGGGTGGCGTACCCTGCAACAGCACGGTAATACTGTCGGCCTGACCGAAACACAATTGCGGGGCAGGGCTTTGCAGTTGTGCTGTCAGCGGCGCTATCACTTCTACCGAGCCGCTGGCCACGGCGGTGTTCTGGCATTGGTCGGTTACGGTAACGGTGTAGGTCTGGTCGGTGGTCACGGCCGCGGTAATAACAGGATCAGATTGTCCGTCCGACCATTCATACGTAAACGGTCCGGCGCCACCTTGCACATTCACACCGATGGTAGCAGAACCGGGATCGCAAATCGTCACATTTTCGACCGTGGCTTGCATGGGCAGCACATCCAGAATAGTGAGTACTTCTTCCGGGCGGGAGCAATTGCACAAATTGGCCAGCATCACTCGGATGGTTTCCGGATTTTCAGGAAGTGCATCTGCAAGGATATTGACCGGAATGATCACTTGTTGCTGGCCTGCCGGAATGGTTACCGATGCCGGAATACCGTTGTAGTCGGCGCCCGAAGCGGCTGTACCCGATACGGTATAGTTCACCGTCAGGGGCGCGCCAAGATTGCCGCCCACCCGGCGGAACACCAGCGAAACATTGTTGCAGTTTTCATACGCTTCTTCTGCATTGGCCACGCCATCGACGACCCATTGCACGGAAGCATTGCTGCCTGCATTGAATGATCCGGCTTTAAGGAATACCGCCGAATCGAAAATGCCATCGGCCACGTCGGCAATTTTCAGTTTGATGTGATAGGTTTTACAGGTTTGGAGGTTGGCGCGTACGGTGATCTTTCGGGTGTAGCCGTCGAACTGTATCTGATTGACAACCGGCGAGGTAGAACCATTCTGGCCGCAAAGCGTGCCTGTTGCTGGTGTATTGTTGACGAAATAGGCAGAATTGGAAAGGTGATTTACGTTGTTGATGGCAACATAGGTATTGGTGGAGGGCACCAGCGCTATGTTTTCGGCGCCATTAAATGGGCCGGAAATACCCGGACCGGAAATGAAAAACCCGAATGCGTCATTAAAAGGCGACCCTACATATTCGCAGTATTCTTCGGAAGCGAACACAAAATCGAAGGAAACGGACGATTGTGTCGGTCTGAAATCAAATTCCAGATAGGCCATATCATAGGTGTCGCCACCGGCAGAGAGGATGCCCAGGTCGCTGTCGGGCGTGTAATTCCCCCAGCCCTGATCGGCATCGTCCTCGGTATTGGGCCCGAGGCATACATTGGCATTGCCTGTTGCCATTACCACTCCGTCCGAAAACCCGATATTCGATTGGCCATTGCTGAAAGTTCCGATCTGGGTGGGCTGGCCATGGTATTGCACATTGGTGACGTCGAAGCATTGGCCTCCGATCAGCACATCCCGGATCAGGGTACTGGGCGCTACGCCAGGCGTAACCGAAATTTCGCCGGCAGAAGTACGCAAGTATTCCTGCAAGGTGCGTTTTTTGCAGGTCTGACAAATCAGCGACACATAATGCGCTGGCGGATCGTCGGGATTCCAACTACAAGGATATTCAAACGAGAAATGCACTTCGGAAGAAACAGCCTTAAAAACGAGTTCGTGCAGCGAATCGTTGTTGCTCAGCACCTGTACTTCAGGCGACAGCACCTGCATGGACGGCTGACAAAGTCCCGACACGGGGTCGGCCGGAATTTTCAGGAGGTAAGTTTCCCCCGGAATCAGGTTTTGGAAAATGACCGATTGCTGAGGGCTGTTCACCCGCATCACCTGGCGTTGTTGATACCCATCGAGCATGATGGGGCCAGAAGCAAGTTGCTCTGGTAATAAATCCTGAGCAGATAATCGGAAGCAGGATGAAGTCAGTAAAAGGGCAATGCCAAACGGCAGTGACGTAAAAGAGATACGCATACGAAGTCGGGCTTGATTAAAAGAGTATAGTTTCACATGTATGTTCACTATTCAAAGGCTGGGAAACCCTGAATATGCCACCCGACACAATTTCCGTCAGGGCAGGTGGCGATCCCTTTACAAGGTGCAGAATTCACCTTGAGAACCGGAAAACGCTTGCTTTACGTCAAAAACAGAAACGGATTAAAAAAAATCCTGTCATTTCCTTCTTGCAATGAAAGGAGGTTTGCAACGGGGCGCCTTAGGACACACAAGGTTAGAAAAAATTTACAGTTTATTTCCAGATACAATAGCATTTTAGTCCGCTGCTTGTCGAAAAGAGCGATTTCAATTATACAAATTCGTGCCAAATGTTGCAGGACGCCCCTCTGCATGGATTCCGTGCTTCGCAAGCCAACTTTTTCTGCAAAACCTGCACAGGGGGTTGTTTGCGAGAAACAGACACTGTAAGTTTGCAGCGCCTTAAACGAAAAGGGCGTTTTTTTCATTCACTTTTACACTCAATGGATAGTGATCCGTTACTTTATACGCGAAAAACGGCGACTCGTGGAACTCAACGAGTTGGAGCCTGGCTGTTGGGTGCATCTCGCTCCGCCCTTCACGCCTGACGAACTGGAGGATATTGCCCGCCGGTTTGAATTCGACCCTGTATTTCTGACTGACTCGCTCGATCTGGATGAACGCGCTCGTTATGAACGCGATGAAGACGTGCGCTTCGTCCTGATCAATACACCCGTCAAAAACCGCAATGGACAGGGTGAAAACGAAGCCTATTTCATCACCGTGCCGATCGGTATTATCCTGACCATCGAGCATGTGGTGACCATTTCGGCGTTTGAAACGCCTGTGCTGGAAAAATTCCTGGAAAACAATGTGCGTAATTTCGACCCCGCCGATGAAAAACGTTTCATCCTGCAGGTGCTAGAACAGAATGTGTACCATTTCCTGTCCTGCCTGAAAACGCTCAATCTGCGCCGCAACCGCATCGAAAAAGAACTGATGAACAGCAGCCGCAACTCCGACCTCAAGCAGTTGCTGGCCATCGAAAAAAGCCTGGTATACTTCGTTAACTCGCTCAATGCCAACGAGTTGTTGAAAATGAAGATGAAACGTACCGACTTCCTGCACATCAATGGAGATGAAGACCTGACGGATCTGTTCGAAGACATTATCATCGACAACTCGCAGGCCTTGTCGATGTCCAATGTGTACACCACCATCCTCAACGGCACGATGGATGCCTATTCCAGCATTATTTCCAACAACCTGAACCTGGTGATTCACCGACTCACCGTGGTGACCGTGGTGCTGATGGTGCCGACGCTGATTTCATCGTTTTTCGGCATGAACATACCCAATGGCATTCCCAACCACCCCATGGCGTTTTACCTCACCGTGTTGTTGTCTGCGGTAGTAACAGGGCTGCTGTACTGGTTTATGCAGCGCAAAAAAATGCTGTGAAAGGCGTACTTATTGATTTCCCGTTGCCGAGCCGTTTACATCTCCGATTTTGATACCGCGAAATTCAAAAGGACTGAAATCCAACGGGTTGTCACTTTGTGTTACCGTTATTTTTTCGGGAAATGGTTCGTGAAACGGGTCATCCGGAAATGGAAACACATAGTTGTACGGCACAAAACGCCAGGATTTCCCGTGTGGTAATGCATTGTCGATTCCGAGAATAAGTCTCCGCAAAAGAATGAGATCGTTGAGGGTCACTTTCCCGTCCATATTGGAATCTGCTGCGAGTATTTTATAAGGCGAATCGAGCATTTCCATGCCAAGGATATGTTTGTGTATCAGAACCAGGTCATAAGTGGTCACGCCATTGAGTGGGTTATCATTTTTGAATGGTTTTACCTCAAAATTATCACCCACATGCAGGTATTGGTCGCTTCCCAGGGTACCGGATTCGGGTATCAGGTATGAAAATGTGTCGACCAGGCAACTGGAGCCATTGATTTGAAACCCTGCTTCTTGCCAGATATCGCCCCCGCGTACATGAAACTGCAATTGAGCAACCTCTCCGGCGTAATTTACATAGAACTGCACCATGCACATGGCTGCATTGCCTGCTTCATCACGTGCCCAGATTTCGAGCCGCAGCTCCTTTTCCCAATCGATCACAGCATTCGGACTATCCTCCGGAAAACCTTGGCCCGTACATGCTTTCCGAATGCCCAGTTCGATCTGTTCTGCAGCCGTTTGATTGTCGTACAGGGTATCAATAAAATCTGCTGCCCATACCGTCATGGGGCTGTTTTCGACCAGCAAAGTGGATGGCGCCGTGCAAAGGAGAACGGGGGCAAGGGTATCTGTTTGAGCCTGAAGGGAAACGAAGTGAATAAAAAGGAACAGCAGGGTAAATAGAACTTTCATAAATTCGGGATTTATACTAGACTTTATTTTCCTCCAAAAATATGAAAAAAAGCGCCTTCTGTCGGTAAAATATCCACCTTTGACCTTTACCTGACGAACTTGCCCTGCAACTGATTATTTCTCCATATGAAACGCCTCTCCCCTCCCCTGCTTATCCTCTTGTCCTTTGTAGCCATCAAAGTATTGGTTCATTTGCTCACTGCCAACGGGCTGGGGTTTCAAAGAGACGAGTTTTTATACCTGGCCCTGGGGCGTCACCTCGACTGGGGATACTGGTCGAACCCGCCGTTTATCGGTTTGGCGGGCTGGTTTACCCAGACTTGCCTGGGCGACTCACTCTTCGCTACCAGGCTGCCGTCTGCCCTGGCCGGTGGCACGCTGCTGTGGCTTACAGGTAGTATGGTGCAAGAATTGGGAGGCGGGCGTTTTGCCCAATGGATTTGTGGACTGGCCATGCTGTTTTCGGTAGCCTGGTTGCGTGCATTTTCCATGCTGCAACCCGTACCTTTTGACATTTTGTGCTGGACAATTTTGTCTTTTTTAACGCTGAAATGGCTAAAAACCGGCGATACGCGCTGGTGGTGGTGGATTGGCGCTGCAGCAGGTATTGGTTTTCTGATCAAATACACGCTGGTGTTCTGGGCTGCTGCATTCTTCTTGGCTTTGTTGCTTACCCCGCAACGCAGGGTGTTGCTGACACCGGCGCCCTGGAAAGCCGCCGGCGTGGCCGTGCTGTTGATATTGCCCAATCTTCTTTGGCAGTGGCACTATAACTTCCCGGTGAAGGCACACATGGAAGAACTCGCACGCGAACAACTTACCCATGTACAGCCGCTGAATTTTCTGGTCGATCAGTTGCTCATGCAGGGCCCTGCTGGTGTGCTGATCTGGCTGGCCGGGTTGATCTTTCTGCTGCTTGCACCGCTTATGAAACCCTATCGTTTTTTGGGCTGGTTTTATGTGTCTATCCTGTTGATTTTCCTCGTATTGAATGGCAAAAGTTATTACACCCTTGGGGCATATCCGGTGCTGACGGCCGCAGGCGCTGTGTATTGGGAACGCGCCTTGAAGCGCAACTGGTCGCAGGTAGTACTGACGTTTGCCCTGCTCCTTCCCGGAATATTCTTTTTTCCAACGGGCATTCCGGTATGGCCCACAGAACGACTTTCCGGTTATTTCAAAGGCCTGACGGAAAAAGGCATCGAAGCCACCCGCTGGGAGGACGGCAAACTGCATGATTTGCCACAGGATTATGCCGATATGCTGGGTTGGGATGAACTGGTGAACGTTGTAGACTCGGCCGTGACAGTGGCAGGCAGTGAGCCCTACGTCATTTATGGGGAAAACTACGGCCAGGCCGGTGCGGTGTGCCACTTACGCCCCGAACATCGTGCGCATACCTACAGTTTTGCAGATTCCTATCGGCTCTGGGCCCCGGAACACCTGCCCAATGCACCCAAAGCATTGATCTACATCAACGACGAAATAGGCGATGATGTAAAAGCACTTTTTGCAAGTATCACAGAAGTCGGGGCCATCCGCAATCCGTTGGCAATTGAATACGGCACGAAGGTCTGGCTTTGTCGGGAGCCGCGCAGCGATATGAGCGCTTTCTGGGCCGAACGGGTGCAGTACGTTCGCAGGCAATTTGGCATCCCCATGCACTGACCATTTTTCCGGGCACAACATTTTTACATCCTAGTCAGGTACGATCAGAACGCCGCCTGACCTGCTCTGCTGCGCGCCTTGCTGTACCGGGAATGGGGAAATCACACCCCGTTTTTTACTTCAGAATCCCCAAGTGCCTGAATCCTTCCACTCATTTTTTAACCAGCCAACACCTCTACCATGAAGAAGTTAGCACTGAGTATCACTACTGCCGTTCTTATGTTGTTTGCCGCTCCGGGCGTTCAGGCCGCTACAGGCGTCCCTCCGACCACTACCTCCTCTTCTTCGGCTCCGGCGCCGGAAGCAGCACGTGCCGAAGCCCTCAAAACACGTTTGCATGAAATTAAAAACACCGACAAATCCAACATGAGCGCTGCCGAGAAAAAACAACTGCGCAAGGAAAAAAAGGCTGTCAAAAAGGAATTGCGTGCCGTAAGCGGTGGCGTATACATTTCTGCCGGCGCCCTGATCGTCATTCTGCTCGTGCTGCTGATTTTGACTTAAGAGGATTTTTGTTCGGCTTCGCCTCACGGGGTGGGGCTTGGGATTTTGCGGATTTTGCGGATAAAATGGATTTATTTATTTATCCGCAAAATCCCAAATTCCCCCGGTGAGGCGAAGCCGAACCTCTATCTTCCAATAATCTGGCAGACACACATCAATTCATTTTCCCCATCATTCACCCCCTCACACTATGAACAATATTTTCAGAGGACTGATCGCAGGCTATGGCGCTACCAAACTGGGTGGCGGATGCCTCGGCACCGTACTGGTTTTTATCATTATCTGGGTACTGCTCGGATATTGCAATTGATACCCTCCACTAAATTTGATCCGGATGACAGTATCCAAACTGGAAGTAAACAAACTGGGCATTATCCTCCAGAAAACAGACCTGATTTTTGAAAATGCGGGTGTGTTGAACCCTGCTGTCATGCAGGAAGGCGATACGGTGCATGTTTTTTACCGGGCCGTGCGCAAAGGCAACTACTCCACCATCGGCTACTGCCGCCTGGAAGGCCCCTTGACCCTTGCCGAGCGCTACGATATGCCCGTTGTACTGCCACAGGGAGAACGGGAAATACACGGAGTGGAAGACCCGCGTATCACAAAAATAGATGGCGTGTATTACCTCACCTACACGGCTTTCGACGGGGTAAACGTATTTGGCGCCTATGCTACTTCCACGGAATTGCCGTATTTTGAAAAACAGGGGATTCTGACGCCCGTGATAAGTTGCGAGGATTTCCTGAGGCTGGCACAAACCCGGTTTCCACTCAACGAGAAGTACCTGCGTTTTAACGGGCATTATAGCCACACTATGAACAAAAACACCCTGCTATGGGACAAAAACGTGGTGCTTTTTCCCCGAAGAATTGGTGGCAAACTTTTTTTCATGCATCGTATCAAGCCCGATGTTCAAATCGCTTCCGTCGAGGATACCAGCGAATTGACCCCGGCTTTCTGGGAGCATTATTTCCTTCATTTTCATGACTATATCGCACTGTCGCCACAGTACAGGCATGAAATCAGTTACATCGGTGGCGGTTGTCCGCCTATTGAAACCGAGCATGGCTGGCTGGTCATTTATCACGGTGTGCATGATACCGCATCAGGATATAAATATGTGGCCTGCGCCGCTTTGCTGGACCTGGAAAATCCGCTCAGAGAAATAGCCCGGCTGCCATATGCCCTGTTTAAACCCGAGCACCCCTGGGAGTTGAAAGGAGAAGTGGACAACGTGTGTTTTCCTACGGGCACCACCTTGTTCGGCGATACCTTGTATATCTATTATGGTGCTGCAGATGAGCGTATTGCCTGCGCTTCCGTGCGCCTGTCTGCGCTTATTTCAGAATTGTTAATCAACAGAAAGGACCATGAATAACGAAATGATCGCCGGCTTTACTGCCACCACCCATCAGGATGCCATTCCGCACACTGAACGTAAAAAACAAGTTGCTCAGCCCGCAGTCCAACTGCCTGAGATTCTGTTTATTACCTCTTACCCTCCCCGTGAATGCGGCATCGCTACCTACTCCCAGGACCTGATAAAGGCGCTGCGCGATCAATTCGACCAATCTTTTTCCCTGCGCATTTGCGCGCTGGAAGCCGGACAGATGAACTACGAGTACCCTGAAGATGTAAAATTCACCCTCGATACGCACGATCCGGCTCAATATCGCGCCCTGGCGGCTTCCATCAACAAGGATCCTCAAATCCAGAGCGTGCTGATTCAGCATGAATTCGGGTTCTTCCATCAGGCCGGAGAAGACGTGTTTTTGCAGTTTCTGTACAGTTTGTCCAAACCGGTCGTCGTGGTGTTTCACACCGTACTGCCCAACCCGAATGATAACCTGCGCACCCATACCCGCAGTATTGCAACGGCTTCGGATGCCCTGATCGTTATGACTGCCAATGCTGCCAATATTCTGCGGGAGCATTATGGAGTGGCCGGAAATAAAATCGAGGTCATCCCGCATGGCACCCACCTCGTGCCGCACCTGGATAAAAATGAACTCAAGGAAAAATATGGCATCGCAGGAAGAAAGGTGCTGTCCACTTTTGGTTTGCTGAGTTCTGGCAAAAGTATTGAAACCACGCTCGACGCTTTACCAGCCATCGTATCGCAACATCCGGAGGTTGTTTTTCTGGTCATCGGGAAAACGCACCCTGGTGTGGTGAAGGTGGAAGGTGAGCGCTATCGGGACATGCTCAAGGCCAGGGTGCAGGAAATGGGTCTGGAGCAACACATCCGTTTCGTCAACCGCTATCTGTCGCTGGAAGAACTGCTGGAGTATTTGCAACTCACTGATATTTACCTGTTTACGTCGAAAGACCCGCACCAGGCAGTGAGCGGCACTTTTTCCTATGCCATGAGTTGCGGATGCCCTATTGTGTCCACGCCTATTCCGCATGCGAAGGAAATGTTGAGCAACGACAACAGCATTTTGATCGATTTCGAGCATTCCAAACAACTGGCCGAAGCCGTCAACAGGCTCCTGGGCGACGAGCACCTGCGCACAGAATTCAGCAACAATATCCTCCAGCGCATCGTGCCCACTGCATGGGAAAACTCTGCCATTGCGCATGCCATGCTGATGAGCGAAATTGGGCTGAAACATGCGACAGGAACGTCCTTTCCCCTACAATTCCGCATCCCGGATTTCAACCTCGCCCATTTGAAAAAAATGACGACGCCAACCGGGATCATACAGTTTTGCAAAATCAATCAGCCAGACCTTTCTTCCGGCTACACGCTCGACGACAATGCACGGGCCATGATCGCAACCTGTATGTATTACGAATTGCACAAAAAAAGCGAGGGGCTGGAAATGCTTCGAACGTACCTGGATTTTGTGGGCTACTGCCAGCAACCCGACGGGCGTTTTCTGAATTATGTGGATGAAAACGGGGCCTTTACGCCTCAAAACAACGAAACCAACCTGGAGGACGCCAATGGACGCGCCATCTGGGCCCTCGGTTATGTCATTTCAAGGGGCGCCTTGCTGCCTGCCGACATTACGTCCAAAGCGGAGCAAACCATGCAGCGTGCATTTACAAGCCTGCAACATATCCACTCCACACGCGCTATGGCATTCATTATCAAAGGTTTGTATTACTGCAACCTGTATAAAGAATCGCAGCAGTACACGCATCTTGTCGATGTGCTCGCTGCAAGAATGGCTGCCATGTATCACAACGAGTCGGATGCAGATTGGAACTGGTACGAACCATATCTGACTTACGCCAATGCTGTTTTGCCGGAAGCCATGCTTTGCGCCTGGGTTGCTACGGGTAAAATGGAATACAGGCAGGTGGCACGCAGCAGTTTTGATTTTCTGCATCGACATATTTTTACGGAAAACGGCATACGAGCCATTTCCAATAAATCGTGGATGAAAAAAGGGGAAGAACCCGAATGGCATGGCGAACAACCCATCGACATCGCTTATGCCGCGCTGGCTCTCTTTACCTTTTTCCAGGTGTTCCGTTCGCATGAATATGCCGATAAACTGAAAACGGCCTTCAACTGGTTTCTGGGACAAAATCACCTACGCCACATCCTGTACAACCCCTGCACGGGCGGTTGCTTCGATGGGTTGGAGGCCACGCATGTCAACCTGAACCAGGGCGCCGAGTCGACGGTCAGTTACCTGTTGGCGCGGTGTACAATGGAGAAATATGAGCGGCTGTATGGCAAGTAAGAGCGCAAAAAACAGGCAACATTGTGCCCGTTTTTATCAAAACATCAAAAGGTCGGTTGGTAGAAAATACAATGCCCTACCTTTCGGCAGGACATTGTATTTAAAACTAAAAACTTATTCTCTTATTCTTCTCAACGCTGGATCACCAGCGGCAATGTCTGTTTGTTGGCTTGTACAGTGTACACGCCAGATGGAAGGTCGCCAAGCGGAATGCTGTATTGCGCCACAGGATTGTCCCATTTCAACTCTTTCACAGTGCGGCCTAGTACGTCTGTAACGACGATACGGGAGAATGATGCATTTTTGCTCAAAAGCGTTGCCTCGCTGTTGGCCGGGTTGGGAAAGAGATTCCATCCGGTTTCGACAAATTCCTCCGGGGCTTCTGTAAGGGCGCTGCATTCTGATTCCACATCAAGCAGGCAGTTGTCGAAGGTATTGCGAATGGCCTGGGTAATTTCCTGAGGCCCCTGTGTTTGTTCATAGTGTGTTGCTCCCGGAACGTAATCATAGTGGTATGCTACGATAATTTCGTTGGCAGCGCCTGAGTTAAGTACAAATGGGCCCATGGTCATCAGACCGCGGCGTTTGCCGGGGGTATTTCCCAATGCGATCTCAGTACCTGGTTCGTTGTTGGCTGGATTTCCAGGGAAAGCGAATGCACCGACAGGTGAAGCCGTACCATCAGGCAAACGGCCTTTCAAAAGATTATATAACTCAGAGGGCGACATTCCAGAGGGGTCTGGTACAGCAAGCGCGCTTTGAAGGCCCAGTTCGACAGAGGCGATATCAGATATAGGCGACAATGGCCCACGCAGCAGGGTAACACCCACGGCAGGTGTTTGCCCTTCCAACCCGTTTTCATCCTGCGCATCGCCATTATAGGCATACATCAGTTGAGAAGCAGGCTGGGTGCCTATGTAATCGTCCTGGTCATTGCCGATGGCAAAATCCGTGTAAATGCCTACGAAGCAGGAATCCAGCGGCACTTCGCCCTGGTATATCAACATATAGCGCACAAAAACGGTTTTATCCAGCGTCGGGGTATTCACCTGAAAAACCTGGGTTTGCACTTCCAGGCCCATAGCCTGCATCCCGGAAGGATGTGATGTGGCCAGTACGTCATTCGACGCCGTGTAAGCCAGTTCTGCCACCTGAAGTTGTAGCGGGCACCCCCTGATCTCCACGACAGGATATTCGCCATTGTTCGGATCATAATGAGCATCTTCGCTCTGGTCGAAATAGCCGCAAAATGTCTGCGACGTGAAAGGAAGGAATGCGTCGGGCGCATTGTACTGGCTAAAAAAGTAGTTTCCCTTACAAGGAAAGGAAAATATGGCGGACTGCGGCATATCAATCACGCCATTGTCGGCATAATCGGCTAAGTGAGTTGCTATTTCGGAGCATTTCACTGCCCATACGCGGTGAAGGTTCCCTTCCGGTTGATTCGTCACCCTGGAAAGTACCCCGGGCTGAAAATCCGTGGTGTTCAGCCGATTGATGGCGCCGCGCAGGTTGCCACCGGGATCGATGCCAGCGATCCACAATCCCGCACCTTTGATGAGGCTGGTTTCGGGCAATTCGGTTCCCTGGGGTATGAATTGACCATTTTCAAACATAGTACTGTTTGTGCTAACACCTGCTTTTACCAGGTTGGATTGCAGGATGTAGTCTTGTGCTTGCCCGGAGGCGGCCAACAAGAGTAGCAGGCTAGTAAGTGTTACAAGATTTTTCATAATTAAAACAGTTTGGTTAACACTGTAAAAGAACCTGGCATTGGCCGCGTTGGCAAACGTAATTTTTGGATAAGTCAGGTTCTTGAATAGGTGGGTGGGAAGCGCAAAAGACAATTTTCATAGTCTAAACTTGATAATTAAAAAAGGCAACTATACCCTCAAAAAAAACATCCAACCGCCTGCATCACAAAACGCGTTATTTGCAATAGTCAGGTTTCAAAAACCGGTCTGCAGGTGTATGCAGCGGTTCGTTCTGATAGAATCAGAAAGCCCTTGTTGAAATGAATACTGGTATACACCCTGTTTTTGCTGAAACACCATAGTCAGCGCCTCCTCCGTGTTGCAAAACAGTTACTTTTATATGCACACTTTTCTAATTTTTTCGGAGGTCGTTTTTTCAAAAAAAATTACCAACACGAGTTATCCACAATGTTGATAAAATAGGTATTTTTTCTTAACATTGATAATCAGTTATTTATGAAAGTTATCAACATTGTGTGGATAATTATACTGTAAAAACATCGAAACAGCCTTTACTTTCGCTACCCTGAAAACAAACCTAATACCCCTTCCCGCCTCCGTAAAAGTTCCGACATGATAAACACAGGATTGACACCCGGCCCCAAAGCCGACAGGAAAGTGTCGTCCTTAAAATGTTGTGATCCAGGCACTTAATCGAAGCAACTTCTTTCTTCAATCCAATAATACTACAGATAAACGAATCAACATCATGGAACAGAAAACCGCCGGCTACGAGCCTATTCTTGCTGAAAACCCGGACCGTTTTGTTATCCTCCCGATCAACTACGAAGAGATCTGGAAAATGTATAAAACCGAGGTGGCTTCCTTCTGGACAGCAGAAGAGGTAGACCTGAACCCCGACCTGGTGGACTGGGAGCACAAACTCAATGACGACGAGCGCCATTTTATCAAACACGTGCTGGCATTTTTCGCGGCATCGGATGGCATCGTCAATGAAAACCTGGTGCTCAACTTCATGCGCGAGGTGCAAATTCCCGAAGCCCGCTGTTTCTATGGCTTTCAGGTGGCCATCGAGAATATCCACGCCGAGATGTACTCGCTCCTCATCGACACCTATATTAAAGACCCGAAGGAAAAACACTTCCTGTTTCACGCGCTGCAAAACCTGCCCTGCGTGACCAAAAAAGGCGAATGGGCCCTTCGCTGGATCGAGGAAGCCCCCTCGTTTGCACACCGCCTCATCGCTTTCGCCGCCGTGGAAGGCATCTTTTTCTCCGGCTCGTTCTGCTCCATTTACTGGCTGAAAAAACGCGGCCTCATGCCCGGCCTCACGTTCAGCAACGAACTCATCAGCCGCGACGAAGGCCTGCACTGCGACTTCGCCTGCCTGCTGTATTCCATGATGCAAAACAAACTCGATCCGAAAGAAATCGAAGCCATCATCACCGAGGCCGTAGAATTTGAAAAGGAATTTATCACTGACGCCTTGCCCGTGTCGCTCATCGGCATGAACGCCGATATGATGAGCCAGTATATTGAATTCGTAGCCGACCGCCTGCTCGTCGCACTCGGAAACCCGAAAGTGTACAACACCTCCAACCCGTTCCCATGGATGGATATGATCTCGATTCAGGGTAAAACCAATTTCTTCGAAAAACGCGTGGGCGACTACCAAAAAGCCGGCGTCATGGGCAAACGGGAAGACCAGGTGTTCAGCATGGAAGCGGATTTCTAAAGTCCTGAGTCCTGAGTCCTAAGTCCTGAGTCGCCCGTAGAGCCCTGAAGGGGCGTACACAATAGCCCAGGGCAACGCCCTGGGTGTTCGATAATCAGGGCAACGCACTGGGTGTTCGACAACCAGGGTGTTCAAATGCCAAAATTCATCCAAAATTCAATACCCATTTACCCAACAAGCACCATTATACCATGAACCGACCCATCCATCTGATCTTCCTGCTGCTGCTGCTCGCCACCTCCTCTGCCGGCGCGCAATCCAGACAGGACAGCCTCGACCTGATCCGCGATTTGGACATCTACCGACGCATATCGCTTCGGATTGACTATGATTCGCTGATGTTCTTCATGCCGCCGGAAACATTCAACATCGTACCCAAAGAAGACCTCAAAGAACAACTGCGCAGCGCATTTGAAAACGAGATGCTGGCAATCCGTTTCGAATCATTCGAATACAAACCGGTTTCTCGTGTCGGCAAAACCGGCGAACACCTGTTCGCCACCGTCCCATACGATGCCGCCATGACCATGATACTGGCCGACACCAGCGAGGCCGCTACCGTCGGTATGATCCTCATGGCCATGAAAGTGCAATTCGGCTCGGACAATGTGACGCAAAACCCCGACAAAAGCATGCTCATCAAAACACCTGAAAAGCAAATGATCGCCATCAAAAGTCCGAACCATAATTCCTGGAAATTTATTGAAGACAAAAGGGTAGGTGGCGCCCCTGGCGACGAAGAAGTCCAGCAATTTATAGATATGGTGCTGCCGAAAGAAGTGCTGGAGGCCACGAAAAAGTAGGACTGTTAACAGTCAACAGTCGTCAGTCAACAGTCATCAGTCGAAAAGCCCTGAAAGGGCGTATTCAATAGCCCAGGGCAACGCCCTGGGTGTTCGTAAAAAAAATTCACCCCCACATTCCACCCGGTCACAAAACAAACTATTGAACATTATCCTACTCATATGATGCAAGTAATCAAACGTTCCGGCCAGCGCGAAGAAGTGTCCTTCGACAAAATCACGGCCCGACTCAGAAAAATGTCCTACGGCCTCGATACAGGCTTTGTCAACATCATCGAAGTATCGAAAAAGGTCATCATGGGCCTGTACGACGGTGTTACCACTGTCGAACTCGACAACCTGGCAGCGGAAACAGCCGCCACCATGGCCACTATTCACCCCGACTATGCGCTGTTGGCGGCCCGCATCGCCGTGAGCAACCTGCACAAGGAAACCGACAAGTCGTTTTCCAAAACCATGGACGCGCTGTACCACTACGTCGACCCGAAAACCGGCGAACGCGCCGGCCTCATCAGCGACGACACGCACAAAATCATTCAGAAACACCGCACCAAACTCGATTCAGCGATCATCTACGACCGCGATTTTGAGTTTGACTACTTCGGTTTCAAAACCCTCGAACGCTCCTACCTCATGCGGATGAACGGCAGCGTGGTGGAACGCCCGCAACACCTGTTTATGCGCGTAGCCGTCGGCATCCACGGGGAAGACATCGACGCGGCGGTAGAGACCTACAACCTCATGTCGGAGCGCTGGTTTATCCACGCCACCCCTACCCTCTTCAATGCGGGTTCGCCGAAACCACAAATGTCGTCCTGCTTCCTGCTCAGCATGACGGAGGACAGCATTGCCGGTATTTTTGAAACCCTGTCGCGCTGCGCCCTCATCAGCCAGAGCGCCGGCGGTATCGGCCTCAGCATCCACAACATCCGCGCTACGGGCTCCTACATCAAAGGCACGGGCGGCACCTCTAACGGCATCATTCCGATGCTGCGCGTATTCAACGACGCAGCCCGCTACGTGGATCAGGGCGGCGGCAAACGCAAAGGCGCTTTCGCCGTGTACCTCGAACCCTGGCACGCCGACGTATTCGAATTCCTCGAACTGAAAAAGAACCACGGCAAAGAGGAAATGCGCGCCCGCGACCTGTTCTACGCCATGTGGATCAGCGATTTGTTCATGGAACGCGTAAAAGCCGACGCCGACTGGTCGCTGTTCGACCCGAACGAAGCGCCTGGCCTGTTCGACGTATATGGCGCCAAATTCGAAGCCTTGTACCACCAGTACGAGCAGGAAGGCCGTGCCCGCAAATCGGTGAAAGCCCGCGACCTGTGGAACGCCATTCTGGAAAGCCAGACGGAATCCGGTACGCCGTACATCCTGTACAAAGACGCCGCCAACGCCAAGAGCAACCAGCAGAACCTGGGTACTATCCGCTCGTCTAACCTCTGCACCGAAATCATCGAGTACACCTCGCCCGACGAGGTAGCCGTGTGCAACCTGGCCTCGCTGGCGCTGCCTAAATTTGTGATCAACGGCAAATTCGACTTCGATAAACTGGTGGAAATCACCCGCGTCGTGACCCGCAACCTCAACAAGGTGATCGACGTCAACTACTACCCCATTCCGCAGGCCCACACCTCCAACATGCGCCACCGCCCCATCGGCCTCGGCGTACAAGGGCTGGCCGATGCATTCATCCTGCTGGGTATGCCCTTCGACAGCGATGAAGCCAAACAACTCAACCGCGATATTTTCGAGGCCATTTACTACGCAGCCGTATCGGAAAGTGCCGCTCTGGCCGAAAAACTCGGCCCTTACCAGAGTTTTGCCGGCTCGCCCATGAGCAAGGGCATGTTCCAGTTCGACCTCTGGGGCGTGCAGCCGTCCGATCGCTGGGACTGGAACAGCCTGCGCGAACGGGTGAAAAAAGTGGGTCTGCGCAACTCCCTGCTCGTGGCGCCTATGCCCACGGCCAGCACCAGCCAGATCCTGGGCAACAACGAATGTTTCGAGCCGTACACCTCCAACCTGTACACGCGCCGCACACTCGCCGGCGAGCACATCGTGGTGAACAAACACCTCATGCGCGACCTGGTGCGCCTGGGCCTCTGGAACGAGGAAATGCGCGAAGCCATCATGGCCGCCAACGGCTCCATCCAGGGCATCGAAGACATCCCGCAGGAGGTGCGTAACATCTACAAAACGGCCTACGAAATCAGCCAGAAAGTGATCATCGACATGAGTGCCGACCGTGGCGCCTTCATCTGCCAGAGCCAGTCGCTCAATGTGTTTATGGAAGCGCCTACGTTCGCCAAACTCTCGTCCATGCACTTCTACGCCTGGCAGAAAGGCCTCAAAACGGGCATGTACTACCTGCGCTCCAAAGCGGCGACGGACCCGATCAAGTTTACGCTGAGCCAGAAACACCAGCAGAAGTTTGTGAACCAGGGGGCCGAAAAAGTGGTGGAAACACCCGCCGCCCCTGTGATGCAAAGCGCTGCCGTGACGCAAAACGCGCCGCAAATGTCGGCACTGGATGTAGAGGCTGTGGCTGGTAAAGTGTGCAGTATTGATAACCCGGATTGCGAGGCATGCTCCGCATAGCAGTCCTAAGTCGTGAGTCCTAAGTCCTGAGTCCGTAGCGTACACGTACAAAAGCCTCGTCATGTGGTGTACGCTACGAAGACTCAGGACTTACGACTCAGGACTCAGGACTCAGGACTCAGGACTCAGGACTTAAAAAAAACAACCGCCGGCGACGTTGCCGACACCGAAGCCTCTTCTTTTTAGCAATTCCTCCGCTATAGACACCTTTCCCACACTTTGGGCTGGTGGAGGGGATGGCGCTAGGCGGTTGGTTTTTAGCATTTATTTTATAAAATCAAAAAAGGCTATATTTTTTGAGTGAATTCAAAAAATATAGCCTTTTTATTTTAAAATTTTCATTTTATATCCGTATTTTTGTCTATTCAATAATCACCCACGTTTGGCAAAAGCAGATGATTAGGTATTGCTTGGAATAACCTCAATGCGGAGCCACTGCATTTAACCTGACGTTAGCAGCAAGATCTACTCGGAACAACGAATACTAAAAAACTAATAAATATGGCAAGATGTACAGCACCAATATATGGACATCGCACAGCAAGTGCGGCAGCAGCCTGCCCCGCATGTAGTAATCGCTACAGTAATAGTTACAACTCACCTTACTCTAATCCCTACTCATCGTCGTATTCAACGGTAAGCAGTTCTAGTAGTAGGAGTAGAGGCGCTGGCAGAACTTCAAAACCTCGGTGGTCACGAGCAAGCTCACCAGTTTATTATACGCCTGCTGAGGTCCACGCTCTCACGCCCATTCGTCGCACAGTCGAAAATCTTGCTACGCATTCTGAACTTCGCGACGTTTTTCTCTGTCACGCCTGGGAAGATAGACAGGGTATTGCTAAGGAACTTCATGATTTACTTGTGTCAAATGGTGTTTCAGTCTGGTTCAGCGAGAAGGATGTGGCACTCGGTGTGCCATTAATGAGGGCCATTGACAAGGGCTTAGTCAACTCGCGAATTGGACTTGTCTTAGTAACTCCTGCACTTCTTCAACGCCTCCCACAAGAGGGCATTGCTGACAAAGAACTTTCGGCGTTACTAGCACGTGAGCAACTCGTTCCTATCGTCCATAACACGACATATGAGGCTCTCCGGGAAGTTAGCCCATTGCTCGCATCGCGGAGCGGCTTAAGTACCGCTGAAGAGTCAATCGCAGACGTTGCGGCCAAACTTGCCGAACTGGTTGCTTTCGAGCCAACCTGTGAAAATGAATAACCGTGAATAATTCTGCCCGTTTGTGCAAAGGATGTCCATCCTCGCATCTTTAGCCTAACATAGAAACAGATGTGACGGTGTGCATGCAATGCTAAGAATTGAACAGAGGGCCTGGAGAGGTAGAAATTTACTACGAACAGAATCCCAACAAAATCAACATTAAACTTTTTTGATAAATCAATTATGAAAGATATAGAGCCTAAAATCAAACCCCTGTATAGGGATTTAAAAGAATTAAATATTGGTATATATTTAGCATCGACTGATTTTGACAGATATGCTATAATAAGTGGAATTGAAGACATCTGGATTAAAGCAATTGAAGCATATGACAGAGAAAGTTCAGTGATATTTATTACTACGACTGATATGACTCCTTGGGATAGAGAAGAAGCACTTAGGATTTTAATGAATTGGACGATTCGATCTTCACAACCAGATTTTAATTCTATTCTGTTTACAATATTATCTGGTTTTATTGAATGGAATAATAAATTAATTTCATTAGAAAAAATCTATGAAGACTTAAAATTAGCAGGCTTCCCTCATAGTAAAATAGAGGCATTATCCAAGGTACACTCTAATCGGCAAGATATAATAAAAAACATAAACCTATCATTTGAAAAAATAGAGGTATCCAGTAAGGTGCAAGATGATTCAAAATCTAAAAAGTTTATTGAATCAAAAAAAACAGCATGGATTGAACAAATTGCTAAAGGAGATGTAGAGGCAACTTTAGATGACATTAAAAATTATGCACAAGAAAAAAAAGACAATAATATTATTAAACTGATAATAAACTTATCGTCTAGGTGGTATAGAAACAAGCAATCATATAATAAAGGTTTAATAAAAAATGAGGAAAAAGAAATGGAAATTAATAAAGTTAATGAGGCCTTAGTTGATTTAATAATAATTCTAACATAGTACAACTAACCTGCTACTCTGCTTACACATAGGTTATTAATCGGCAGTCCAAAGCCCAAAAACAGTCTACAGTCTAAGGAACTCAATCTTACAAAATGAAAAAATCTGCAAAAAAGAAGAAAAATAATCCCGCTGGCGCTATGGCTGTCTACCCTTACCTCTCACGGCGCTGGCGCGCGGCTGTGCCGCGTGACAACTTGCATCATCTACGCTTGTAGTTTTAGCATAGACCGAACTGTAATACATTTGAAAACCAACAGATTTATCAGTATTTTATCAAACAGAAGATGTCTCGCGGCCAATGCCGCGTGCCATCCAGCCCTCTCATCCAAACACCATCATAAACAAAAAAATGGAACATACTTTTTTAAATCGATTAAATGACATTTTCAACAATCATGGTATTGAAGATGGTCTGGAAATGGAAATTGCGAACAGAGGACTCAGAGTGTCGCAGGTTACCCCGGGCAAAACCATTCTCTTTATCGGTCATAACCCTTCTTTCAGAATAGGAGATCAACCGGGAGGGGAATGCTTGTATTGTCCGATAATCAATGACAGTTATTTTAGCCATTACTTCAAATTTGCAGAATCCATTCAACAGCAAGACAACTGGAATTACCTGGACTTATTTTATTATCGTCACACGGAACAGGCATTTACAGGTTCGGATTCGGGTTGGGTTTCTTTTCTCTGTCGGCAGTTAATTGTTACACAAGATATTATAGAAAGCCTTCAACCAAAAATCATCGTGATATGCAACACGGCTGCGGCAAAATATACGGGGCTACATGCCTCTCCTGATCGATCGCATGGAGTTTGGATGGGCTACAAATTCGAATGGGATGATAATCTGGGGGCAGACAGAATAAAAGGAGTCGAATCCAGCCTGGGAAGGGTTCCTGAACTCAAAACGACGAAATTGATGAATGTGCCCGTATTATTTTCGGGCTTCAATCAATATAAATCTGTTCATGACCGGAAGCGTTTGGAATGGCACATTAGATATGTTATTCGAAATGGAATAGAATGATTGAATCATGGATTCGTTAGCGTGCTGGTTGACAGGCTGCCACTTGCACCGAGGTTGTATACAACTTTAAATCTGAACTTTGCAAATCAAAGAAAATAAAAATGGATAAGATTGATGTACCATTAGCCGTATTTACAAGTAATATTGAATCACTCATATCAATTTATAACGACAGTGAAAAAATTAGACAACTTAAGAAAAAAGAACTTGAAGATAGCTTAAATGTAAAATCATGGTCTGACAAAGAGTTTAATGAGTATAGTCACTATGCATTTCACTTTGATTGGTTGCTATTACAATCTTTATTTGTATCTGCTTTTTCGTATTTTGAAAATTATATGGAAAGTATAGCAAAGTTCATCGAAAGCACGGGAGAACAGAAAATCAAGATTAAAGATATTAAAGGAGATGGGATTCTGGATACGTATAGAAAATACTTGTATTTGATTGGCAATGTAGAGAAGGCAAGTAATGGAAAAAAAGAATGGCAAAAATTGAATGACTTTAAAAAAGTGCGAAATATCATCACTCATGCTTATGGTAAATTAGATAAAGAATTTGAAATTCTAAAAAAGCATGACATTTACTATGGGCCGAGCAAACGTATGATAAGGATAAAAAACATCAATTTTGTGAAGGATTTTGTTGTAACGTCTACTTCATATATGAATGAAATAGCGATAGAAGTGAAAAAAATATATGGAGGTTAACAATACCCGCTTGCGCCGAGGCTGTCCATCCGCCAGCAAAATAACCAAACATAAAAACGATGGCGCTGGCGAGGTTGGCAGAACCCAAATTGGTAGTGTTCAGATTTCTGTGTCAGGTCTATTTTTTTGACCTTAAAACCGACCATCAAATGTCCAAGCGAGCCGAAGTTTACGGAGGCGTAGCAGGACTTTGATGGTCGGTTTTAAGGTCAAAAAAATA
>JAIUPL010000033.1 GCA_020160935.1 Bacteroidota bacterium
GCCGAGCACGGCAACCCAGCGGTGGTGGCGCGTCACCTGATCGAACTGGTCGCCGAAATTCTCGACTGGCGCCGCATCCGCTACATGCCGGTGGAAAACAGCAAGGGAGAACTGACCGGGCTGATTTCCAGCCGCATGTTGCTGCGCCATTTCTCTCGCCGCACACAACTCACGGCCCATGAAACGGTAAAAGTGGAGGACATCATGATTGAAAAACCGGTCACCGTGACGCCCGACACCAACATCATGGAAGCCATGAACAAAATGCGCACCCACAGCATCGGCTGTCTGCCGGTGGTAAAAGGCAAGGAACTGGTCGGTATCATCACCGAAATGGATTTCCTCCGCATCACCAGCAGGCTCATGGAACGCCTTGAAAAACAATAGGTTATGCCTGAAATACACATACTGACCCAAAAACAGGAAATGGCGCCGCTGTACCCGCTCATTCGCCAGTTGAGTCCCAACGTGACGGAGGAAAGGTACCTTCATTTTCTGGACGACATGCTGGCGCATGGATATCGTATGGCGGCCGTTTTTGAAGACGGCGTTTGCCTCGGACTCTCCGGTTTTTGGGTCAGTACTAAAATTTACAGCGGCCGTTATATGGAACTCGACAATGTGGTGATCGATGCTGCTCATCGTTCCAGAGGCATCGGCAAAATGCTGTACACGTTTTTATTGAATATCGCCCTGGAAGAAGGCTGCGAAACGCTGATGCTCGATGCCTATCTGGAAAATGAAAAAGCCCACGCATTCTACGAACGCGAGGGCTTCGTCAAAAGAGGGTATCACTTTTTGAATAGGATATGAGAGCGTGTTTTGGTGTTTTAGTGTTTTGGTGGGCTTCGCTCTTGGTGTTTGAAAATAAGGGCTTCCCTAATTCAGATACCAAGAGCGAAGCCCACCAAAACACAAAAACACCAAAACACTTAAACACTAAAACTCCCCTCTCACACTTGAATCCCCGGCGCCAGCAATCGTTTCCATTCGGGGTGTTTTTTCAAAAATGCAGCCACAAAGGGGCACAGCGGCACCAGTTTGAGGTTGTTGGCATCAATATACTGTAAGGCTTTTTCTACAATAGCATTGCCCACACCCCTGCCGGCAAGGGCTTGCGGCACTTCCGTATGCAGTAAAAAAATCCTGTCTTTCTGCAGGTCGTATTCAATTTTAGCCTTTACCTGATCGATCACCAGTTCGAACTGGCGCGATAATTCATTGTTGATCAGGGGAATATCTTCAAAAGCAGTTTCCATGTTATGGTATTTTTTGTCGAGAGAAAAAACGTAAACAATTAAACACTGCGAGGGTTGCAAGTGATGAGATAGGGAATGGACGTATTCGGACAAAAAAGAGAATAGAATGGTCATTTCAGGTGCATACTGCAACCCAACATTACATTTGGCTGTAATTCAATACAAAAAAACACCATGAAAAGACTCCTTCCCTTCCTGTTATTTTTGGGCATTACAACTGTACACTTGTCGGCACAGGACAAACCGATTTTGGTGACGGCCGCATGGCTTCAGCAGCATCTGAATGACCCGGAAATCGTCGTCCTGCAAACCAATGCGCTCAAATGGGATTACGAGCGCGAACACATCGCCGGCGCGCGGTTTCTGTGGCCCGAATCGCTGTTACCCAATTCTCCAGACAAGGGCACGTTCAACATACCAGAGACCCGTACAGCGACCCACGTGTTGCGCGGACTCGGCATCAATAAAAATTCACATGTGGTGCTGTGTTTCGTAAGAAATGAGGTATCCGTTACTTCCAGGTTGTTTCTGACGCTGGAGCAACTGGGCCTGCGCGGCAGGGTGTCGTTCCTGAACGGCGGACTGGACGCCTGGAAAAAAGCGGGATTTGCAGTAACAAAAGAAAATCCCTCGTTTAAAAAAGGCAACATCAAAGCCGAACTAAACGATCTGGTCGTGGACAAGGACTATGTGTTGCAATCTTTGAAAGCCCCCGGAAAAGTAGTTGTAGATGCACGTATGAAGCGGTTTTATGACGGAGAACCCAGCGGTCTGCCCCGCGACGGGCATATCACCGGCGCTCTCAATATTCAGTATACCGACATGGTAGACAGTGTGAATTTTTTCAAACCTGTGGAGCAATTACAGGGATATTTCACCCCGGTAGTGCCCGACAAACAAAAAGAAATCGTGACCTACTGCTTTATCGGGCAAACTGCCAGTGTGCTATACCTTGCCGGCAGAATACTGGGTTATCCGATGAAACTATACGACGGCTCCATGCAGGAATGGTCGAGAAAGGAGGAGTTGCCCATGGAGAAAACCAAACCGGAAGAGAAGGAACCTGCCAAACATTGAAAAAAAACCGCCCCGAAATAATCGGAGCGGCCTCAAGCAAATGTTCATGGAAAATTTTGGTTGTAAAGGGGCTGGCTGAAATACCTAACCTACTTTTTCGTGTGCATGGGCATACATTTCCATGGCTCGGTGCGCGGCCTGGAGTTCGGCTTTCTGGCTGGCGATCTCCACCCGGTGTTCGTCGGGCAGGTGTGTTTCGGTCGACAAGGCGTCCTCATAAGCGTCGATTGCGGCTTTTTCGCCGAACACGCAGGAATTCAGGATGCTTTCGCGATCGTGGCCGGTGATGGTAGATTTCATATCCATCCATACCCGATACACTTTCCCTCTTACAGTAGAATCTTCCGCGGGCTCCTGGCCCAGGGCACGCACCTCTTGCTGCCAGTGAGCGATGTATTGACGGCTAACATTGGCAAAGCCATTAAACATGGCTTTCAGGTCGATATCGTGATCTTCCACTTCGGAGGCGGCTTTTTCATAGCCGAAAACGCGGTCAAAATTGATGCGGATCAGTTCATTCAGGGTATCCGCAAGTGCTTCATGGTTCTGTTGCATATGGATAAGTTTTATGTGAATTTAACTGGTATGGTGAATGCGCAAATCGTGCGGAAGAATTCGCCGCAATTCCCGAATGGCGCTGCGAAGGCGTGTTTTAATGGTTCCCAGCGGAATACCAAGTTCCTGTACGATTTCCGAGTGCGTGTAGCCCTGCAAATAGTACTTGTGCAAAAGGGTCACATGCTTTTCGTTCATCTTTTTCAACAATTCCGGTACGCCGATACAATCGTAGGAACTGTCTTCCTGTGCTGCTTTCCGACTTGCGGTATCGAGATGCAAAACATTTGAATTCGATTTATACAGTTGATTCCTGGTGGCGTCGATGGCCGTATTGCGTGCAATACTGACGATCCAGGTAAACAGGCCACTTTTAGCGGGGTCGTAATTCAGACGGTATTTCCACACTTTGCAAAACGTATCCTGCAAAACCGTTGATGCGACGTCCGAGGATTTTACAATCCGAACGGCAATGCTATACACCACACCGCTATACAAATCATAGAGGTCGGAAATAACGCTTTGGTCTTCATTGTGAAGCCTGTGCAGAAGAAAACTCTTTTGCGAGTCCGTCAAGGGGGCGGAAAAGCATGTGGCTGATTTTGGCATGGTGGATTGTTTAGGCAAAAGGGCAAATAGCATGCATTCGGGGTATTACACATGTAAAAACACGGTGCCAGCAACCCAACATTACACTGCCGTTCATATGAGGAAATTATTCCTCGACTCACCTGGGCTTATTTACCTCATCCGACCTCAAAACACAATGTGGAAGCACGCTTGAGGCGTGTGAGGGGAACAGGCCTGTCGGAATGACATTTTCGGGTGCATTATCACAAACAACCTATACGTCTTCACATGGATTTACATTCCTCTTACCCCTTCTGGATGATGAAAGAAGGGCTGATTTGTTCTTTTCCCAAACTTCATTCCTGCACCCACGCCGACGTAGTGGTTATCGGAGCAGGTATATCGGGCGCATTGATCGCGCATCAACTCTGCAAAGCCGGCCTGGATGTACTGGTGCTGGAAAAAAGGCATGTAGCCTATGGAAGTACATCGGCAAGTACCGCCATGTTGCAGTATGAAATAGATGTCCCCCTGTATGAACTGTCTAAAAACATCGGCAAGAAAAATGCTGTACGTGCCTTTCAAGTGTGTTCTGAAGCCATCGATGAACTGGAACGCATCTGTTCCGACTTTCAAGATCGTGCAGATTTTGAGAAGCGACCCAGCTTGTATTATGCGAGTTTTGAGCATCATAAAACGGACATAATTCAGCCTGAATTCAAGGCCAGAAAATCGGCAGGGTTTGAGGTGGAACTGTTGTCTGAGTTGGACATACGAAACAGGTATGGTTTCCAGGCTCCACTGGCCATCCGTTCGGAACAGGGGGGCCATGTAAACCCTTACAAGTTATGCCATTATCTGTTGTCAGATGTCGTTGATCGCGGAGGCCGGGTATTCGACTCCATTGAAATCACCCGACTCGAACAACAGGGGAACATGGTGCAATTGTGGTCGGCCGACGGGCTTGAAATAAAGGCCAGGCACGTCATCGTTGCCTGCGGATATGAGTCGCAGCGTTATCTGCCTATTTCCGTTACACTGTTCAATGCCAGTTATGCGATTGTCAGCACGCCGCAGGATTCCCCGCTCGCCTGGAAAGATGGCGCCCTGATTTGGGAAACCAAAACGCCCTATCTCTATATGCGAACCACTGCCGACCACCGTATCCTCGTAGGCGGCCGCGACGAGCGCACTGCCGATCCGTACCGTAGAGACCGGCTTTTACCACTAAAAAAACAACAACTCGAAAGCGATTTCAGGAGGCTTTTCCCGGAAGTGCCTTTTGATACCGATTTTGCCTGGGCAGGCGTTTTCGGCGAAACGGAAGACGGGCTGCCTTACATCGGGTCCTTCGATCAAAACAGGATTCATTATGCCATGAACTATGGCGGCAATGGTATCACGTTCAGTGTGGCTGCTTCGCATATCCTCCGCGATGCTGTGCTGGGAAAAAAGCACCCCGACGCCGCTTTGTTTTCCTTTTCCCGAATCAAAAAACTGCGCAAGCCCGGAACCTGGTAAACACTTAACAAAAAAAGCCGTTACCGAATTACTTCGGTAACGGCCGCCAAATTTCACTTTGCACTTTATCTGTAACTATTCTATCACTCAATATTGCAAATGCCGTATCAAGCGCGATTTTTTGATGAGATCATTACGCCGCCACCAATGATACCGATAGCGGCAATCACGTAATACAGCGTGGTACTTTGTCCGGGTTTTTTATTGTCGTTTTTGATTTCCACATTGCCAATCTCGACAAGTGTTTTTTCTTCATCGTGGCGCGTAAATGCATAAACGCCCGAGAGAATTCCTATAACCAGAAGAACAATTCCAATAATTCGATTCATAATGAAAGTTGGTTGATTTCCTGCGCGGAACTATCCAGCCGCACGATCGGGTTGAAAGTTTGATGAGTGTCTTGACTGTGTTTCAAAAAAAACGGTACCCGAACATTTCAAGCCTGGTTTGTGGAATTTCGAGGAATTTTCGCCCCGATACTGCGGAAAAAGTGCGGCTTTACAACGCTATGGTTTGGGTACTAAAATTTATCAGTATAGTGAAATGGCATAGTCCTTGCAAAATCATATCCACATGCGTATTTTATTTCATTTTTCGATATTTATACTGTTGGGATTCCTGCTAAAGGAAGAGCCGAAACAGGCGACTGTAAGCAGTCAACAGTCAACGGTAGTCAGTCAACAGTCAGCAGCGGTCAATCAACAGTCGGCAGTAGATAGTATGGCCGTTGCAAGCAGACAATCTACAAGGAATGCTCAATAGGTGTTTGTTCATGTTCCTTTAAGCGTGTTCATGGATTTATTACTGGCCTTCAAGCGACAAATTTTTTTAATGACTATCTCCATATTACACCCTTGTTTGTTTTATCAGGGGACTCTACACACTAACAGCCAAGCGTTGTTCAGGTGGTGGTATGTATGGGCTAAAGCCCATACCACCACCTGAACAACGCTTGGCATTTCTTTCAACTTTGGCCGCCTTCACGAATAAAAATGGATGAGGTACAATATGCGGAAAGTCATTTTTTATTTTATACTGCGTTCAATTTTTCGATGGATTACCCCCATACGACTGCAAAATTTACCTTTTTTCATCTCAGAATAAATTCCCGAACACCTCTAAGCAATAAAAAAATCGGCAGCCTGAAGCAAGCAATTTCTTGCTCCACTTCAAACTGCCGACTGATGACCATCGACTGTTGACTGCCGACTGAAGACCGTCGACTTTTAAACAGCTCTTTTCAGTTCTTTTTTCGCATTTTCAACTTCATCCATGGCATGCCCTTTGGCATTTTGATAAGCCGTTTTGGCCTGGCCGATGGCGTCTTCTGCTTTTTCTTTCAGGGCCTGGCCATTGGTGTTGACCATATCCAGCAGTTTATTGGCGATGTTATTGGTACCCTGACGGAGTTTTTCGCGTGATTCATTTCCGGAATATGGCGCCAGCAACATCCCGATTCCAATACCTGCCAGTGCTGCGGCAGTGAAGCCGATAATTACTTTGCTTTCTGTGCTCATGTTGTAGATTGTTTGAGTGTGATACATTTGTTACGGCACCTGTTCAAAAAAGCATGTACCACTGGGCTTTCAGAATTGCCTTGCGTATTTCACTGCACTAAATGGGTAATTATTTCCCCAAATGAATAAAAACCGGGTGGAGGCGCAGTATTTGTTGCAACATGGCGGATATTACATCCAAGTTATTCATATGCATTGGCGGTACTCAACACGAGCCTGTCATGGTTCATATGGAGCCTAATAAATTTTGTATCATGAAAGAAGAGAACGTTGCAAATGTTCCAAGGGTGTTAATTGTAGATGATGAAGTAGAAATCGGCATTTTGTTAAAACGCGCATTAAGAAAAAAATTCCCTGTCATTGAGCACGCCCTTTCCATTGAAGAAGGGCTTTCCCTTGCAGGCGCTTTGAAACCGAATATCGTTCTGCTCGACAACAACCTGCCGGATGGCAGCGGCATAGAGCGTTTGGGTGATTTCATCAATTTAATTCCCCGTAGTAACATCATTGTGGTGAGCGCCATGACGCACCTGGGCAAACTTGCTCTTGAAAAAGGCGCGTTTGCGTTTATTGAGAAACCCCTTTCTGTTCAGGCTATCCTGCAGAAAATTGATGAAGCATGCGGCCACAGCATGTAGATTTTTTTCCCCAATCTCGACCCACAACTGCATTTCCAACAGCAAGTAACATCTGGAACGACAATTTCGTACACTGCACAGCATTGTCCTATTTATTGGCAATAAGCAACTGCAACAGGTATGAAAAAAAGTCGACTCATATGGCAGGTGCCCATTCTGGTGGTTATCCTGTTTCTTTTCACGATTCTCGGCGTGAATTACTGGGCAAAATGGCGCCTGCAACAGGCAATCGCACATTTACCCGAAACAACCATCAACGGCCTTTATCACGTACGGGTCGGCAACTCTTACCTGAATATCTGGAATGGAGAGTGGGTAATCACCGATGTGACCCTGCAATCGGATACCGCTGCCTGGAATGCCATTCACACCCAATGGCCGGACTCTTTCCCGCCCCTGCTATCCATGTCGCTCAAAGGCATGAAAATCGGCAATTTCAACTGGATACAATATTTCTCCGGCCGGGAGGCGCACGTGAGAAGCCTGGAAATTGAATCGCCCGTCATCACAGCATTTACCAGGCGAGACACCACCCAGAATGATCCGTCTTCCATGAGGGCGCAACTCTTTGCACTTCCGGAGGTTCTGGCCCCCTTTGCTACCCTCTTGCATGTGAGAAAAACAAGTATCAACGATGCCAGTATTCGCATCCGCACTATCCAGGCGCCTGGCGATACATCCCTGCAAGAGATACAGCATGCACATGTGTATATCAAAGAAACGCGTATCAATCGCCATTCGGAAGAAGTTACCTACTGCAAGGAACTGGAACTCAAGGCAGCGCATGTGAAAACAGTTTTCCATAGAAATACCCAAATGATCGAGTTTGGAAATTTCAGGTTCTCCAAAAAAGGCCGCCTGTTCAGCATGCAAGAGTTTGCATGTACGCCGCTGCGAAGCGAACAGGCATTTTTTGAAGATATTGGCGTACGCAAAGCATATTTCAAATTCAACTGCGCAGAAATAGTCGGGCATGGTTTCGACCTCGATCGTTTCATTCGCTACAACTATTTTTATATGGATTCCCTGCGGGTGCAGGAACCCGTCATGCGTTTTACGATCAATAAAATGCTGCCCCTGCCCTTTCGAAAACTGTTGCCGCATGAAATGGTTGCCCGTATCAGCAATACCTTTCATATCGGGACGGTTGTGGTCAAGGATGGCGATATTTTGTTGACCAATCGTGTGCAGGGGCGCGATTTTCTGATTTCATTCAATCACTCCTATATCACAGCCACCAATTTTTCCAATGACCCGCTGATGATGGACGCCCGGAATCCGCTTGATATCCGCGCCGAATCGCGCCTGATGAACCAGTCGCCGATTCAACTGACCATGCACATTCCGCTCCGCTCCGAGCAGTTCAATGCCGACTATACGGCTACCATCGAAGCGCTGCCGCTCGACATACTCAATCCCGTACTAGATCATAAAAGGCTGAGTATCAAATCGGGATACCTGCAATCGGCTGAAATCAAGTCAGTCATCCGCAATGGACTGGCCACTGGTACCGTACAAATGCAGTACCGCGACCTGCAAGTGGCCATCATGAAAAAGGATACGGGAAAAACCCGAAAAGTTGTCTCCAAAATTGCCAATATCCTGCTGAACGAAGACAATGAAAAGGAGGATCCGGCCAACTTTGTAACAGGCAATATCAACCTCACCCGAACCAGACAGGAAGAGTATTTTGCTTTTCTGTGGCATTCCATCCAGACGGGTATGTTGCCATCTGTAATGCCGGCGCTGAAAAAAGTCGTCAGTCCTCAGTCGTAAGTCCTCAGTCTGTAGAGTACACATTATTACGCTTGAATTCTTAAAAAAAATGCCAAAAGTAATAAGGTGTACTCTACAGACTCAGGACTCAGGACTTACGACTCAGGACTTTCAAAGTTGAAACCCAATCCGCAATCCCGCTTCCAGCCTGAATTTTTTGTCCTTGTAAGCCCGTTCGCCATTGCGTGCCATAAATAAGTCGTCATAGCCGACATCCTGGCGGAGGTTGTCGCGGAAGCGGATACCGGCGCCAATAAACCACTCGAAAGTAAGATTGGGATACAGCGTTTGACCGCCATAATGCACCAGCACGTCGAAATTGCGGATGTATTCCTTCTGGGTTTCATCGATGCGTTCTACATATGGAAGGCCTTCCTGGACTTTTTGAACGGCAAAGTTTTGTACGGAATAACGCAGCACCGGCCCCATATACATCCCTTCGAATCCGTCGCTTTCGAAAAACAGTCGGGGTGAAACAGAGGCCAGAAACCCTGGTTTGCCTTTACGAATGGAGTAATCGCTGTACACGTCGGGTTCATCGAACGACCACTGTTCGCTTTCGTAGTAACCATCCACTTCATCGCTTATTTCATTGACCAGGTCGTCATACCCGGCCCACAAGGGCGCAAAAGTAACGCCCGCACCTACCTGCAGGCTCAAAAAATCTTTCAACTCTTTTTCCAGTTCAACCGGCTGTCGGCCGAAAATAAAAGATACCGGGCTGGTTTTTAATATCAGTCCGTGGTACACTTTATCATCTTTGGAGGACTTTTCGCTGTCCCCAAAATTGATCACCTCGACATCGCGGTTGGGCTTTTTTTTCTGTGCATATAAGTGACAGGTAAATAGACAGACAGTCAGAAGCAGTAAAATTGTACGTAGTTGCATGGGAATTGGTATACAGTTTGAAATCTAAAGAAATGGATAACAAACATCGGTACGAAAACCCGTTTGAAAGCGTTGATGATTGTTAATATCCGACATTATTTTTTATTCCTGCATCGTGCCTATCGGTTAGAACGTGTAATAACACATATTTGACCATTCTCAAAAGTCCTTTCCATCACAAACATCGATATAGATGACTCGTTTTTTCTCTCTTTTCGCGCTCCTCTTGGGGCTTGTCGCTACTTTACCTGCCCAAAAAGCAGTGGTAAAAATCAGCCCGGAATTCAAACTTTCCAAAAGCAAAACTTTTGAAGGACACCTTTATTCAGATGCCACCGGGCACTACATGTATTTTTATGATGGTAACAGAAATGCATTTACCGGCAGGGCTACCGATGTAACTACCGTATTGGAAAAGTACGATCCGACGTTCAAACTGATTTACAGTAAAAACTACGAATCCGACCGCAAAGGTGTGTCCACCATGGGCATGCGCTATTTCAACGGCCAATTTGTGTGGCTGCTTTCAGAAGCCAACAAAAAAGAAGATTTTATCCGATACAGTATCGTGCCGCTCGACCTGGCCGGCAAACAAGGCAAACGCCAGGACATCGCAAAATTCAAGTATGAAAGCCGGGACGATATTCCTACCGTGCTGTGGAATGTGTCGAAAGACTCCACCAAACTCCTGTTCCGGGCCGTATCGGACGACGACCGCGACGACGAGCCATTCCGCATTTTCATCTCTGTGATGAACAAAGACTTGTCGGTAGACTGGTCGCGAAAACTTTCCCTGCGCCACACCGAAGAGCAAACCGAAGTGTTGGCCACCCTCCTGAAAAATGATGGTAGCGTGTTTATGCTTGCCAAAATTTACGAAGGCAAAAAAGCCAAGGAAAGCAAGAAGAACGACAAGAAAAAGTCGGTAGCAGCCTACGACATCGTGCTATACAAATTTTCGAAAGACAGCGAAGACCCCAAGGAATACAAACTCCAGTTGGGTGACTCGTTCATTCGCGGCGCTTCCCTTACAACCGATTTGAGCGACAACCTGAAATGCGCCGGTTTTTATTCCAATACAAAAAACGGCAGCCTGCAAGGCGTGTTTTACCTCGACCTGGGCGTAGATGGCGTGGTGAAGGCCAGCAATAAAAAAGAGTTTTCAGTAGCCGACCTCAAGAAATTTGGCGATAAAAACACCGACAAAGACAAAACCGGCTCGGAAGGTCTGGAAAGTTCATTTAAGTTCAGCGACTTCCTTGTGCGCGACGACAATTCAGCCGTGGTTGTGGCTGAAGAGAATTATGTGGTAACGCATACTTCCTACAACGGCCGTACCTGGACCACCACGTACGAATACAACTCGCGCGACATCATCATTTTTACCATCAATTCCAAAGGTGAAATCGAACGTGTGAGCGCCATCCCGAAATACCAGATCGGCGTCAATACCGACTTCTTCATTTCCTATGTGTCGCTCCTGCATGGCAACGATGTGGTGTTCTTCTACAACGAAGATGAGGACAATATGGACAAGCCGGTGTCGAATACCAAACCCAAATTGGTCAACTCTTTCAAAGACTGCGTTGCGGTAATGACCACCCTTTCGCCGGATGGCAAACTGGTGCGCAAACAACTTTTTGAAGCAAAAGACATCGAATCCCTTTTCGTTCCGAAAGACAGCAGCCCGTTCGGGAAAAACCAGTTGTTCTTTGTTTCCATCAAACCGAAATTGTTCAGCAAAAGCAATTTCCACATGGGAACGGTGACGCTGCCGGAGTGATGAGTGTTGAGTGATGAGTGATGAGTTATGAGTGATGAGTGTTGAGTGTTGAGTGTTGAGTGTTGAGTGATGAGTTTTACTCACTTTGCTTTTGGCGTCTTCAATAGAGTAGCCAAAAGCAAAGTGAGTAAAACTCATCACTCATAACTCATAACTTCAGAGTCGTTATTCACGCTCCCCCACTCGCTCTCCATCTATAAATTTTCAGTGTTGAACCGGTGATTTTGACTTTTGGGTATGTTCCAAAATCAATTTAATCAGTTCGACCATGATTCAAACCTTTAAAATCTGTAGGCTCGCAGCAAGCCTTTTCCTTGCTGTAAGTGCGACTTTTGTATTTGCACAAAACGCTTCTGTGCGCGGAAGTATTCAACTAAGCATCCAAAATGCTGAAAAACAGCCCTTGGAGGGCGTTTCCATCGGGCTTATGCGCCTGCAGGACTCTACCCTCGCCAAAATTGGCATTACCGACAATGCCGGCGTCGCGCTCATCGATGAAATCAAACCGGGTGCTTATTTCCTGACGGCCTATCTGATCGGTCACGACAAGTATAGTTCGGCTTCTCTGTTGATCGATGATCAGCATATGCAGTTGGAACTCCCGGCCATCCAACTGGAGCGCACTACACAGGCGCTTTCGGAAGTAACCGTAGCCAGCAAAAAGCCATTTCTGGAACGCCAACTCGACAAACTTGTCATCAACGTAGAAAGCAGCATCACTTCCACAGGTAGTTCGGTGCTGGAAGTACTCGAACGCGCGCCTGGCGTATTGATCAATCAGGAAACTTCCATCAACCTCAAAGGTCGGGCAGGTGTGATTGTGATGATCGACGGAAAAATATCGCCCCTCGCAGGCGCCGAATTGATTCAGTACCTCAAAGGTATTCCTGCTGCCAACATCGACAAGATTGAGATCATCACCAACCCTTCTGCCCGCTACGATGCCGCAGGCAATGCAGGTATTATCAATATTCGGTTCAAAAAAGACCAACGACAGGGCTTCAACGGGTCTGTATCGCTCAGCGCAGGACAAGGTTTTTACTTCAAACCTTCCGGCAGTACCAACCTGAATTTCAGGAAAAAGAAATGGAACCTGTTCGGCAATTACTCCTACGGGCAGCCGAAAGGGTTTACGCGCTTTTTTATCAATCGAAAGTTTTTTGACGACCAACACGAAGTACAATCGGTGTTCGATCAGAACTCTTTTACGCACCAGCCTTTTAAAAACCACACCGGGAAAATAGGCGCTGATTTCTATGCAGGTAAAAAAACGGTGATCGGCGCCATGCTAAGTGGAACAGCCATCGGCAGCAAACGCGACGCATATACCTACGCCACCATTTCCGATGCAGAAAGCGCCTTGCAATACACGACCGAAACCAAGGGTATTCTGAAAGAAAAGCGCTGGAACGGCTTCGGCAACCTCAATTTCAAACACACCATCGACAGCACAGGCAAGGAACTGACGATGGACGTCGACTATGGCCGTTTTAATTCAAAAGTGAAACAACACATTGTTACTGAACAGTTTGCCTTTGCTGCCCCACCGCCGCCGGGTTTCATCCTGAATACCGACCAGCAGGGTCTTATCCAGGTAAAATCGGTCAAAGCCGATTACGTGCAGCCCATGAAAAAAGATGCCAAACTCGAAGCGGGCATCAAATCCAGCATCGTGGAAACCGATAATGACATCCAGTTTTTCAACGAAATAAACGGCGTCAACGAACTGGATCTGAACCTGTCCAACCATTTCATTTACAAGGAAAATATCAACGCTGCCTACCTCAATTATGCCCGATCTTTCGCACGCATGGACATTCAGGCTGGCCTGCGCCTGGAACAAACCAGGACACAGGGCAATCAGATTTCTACCGGAGAGGAGTTTGAGCGCAAATACGCGTACCTGTTCCCCAGCATTTTTGTGAATAGAAAACTGTCCGAAAACCACCTCCTGTCATTCTCCTATAGCCGCCGCATCGACCGGCCGGATTACCGCCAACTGAATCCGTTCCGCATTTTTGTCGATTCGTACACCTATGTGGTCGGCGACCCATCGCTCAAACCCGTCCTTTCCAATTCTTTCGAACTCAGCCATACGCTGCAACAGAAATACAGCCTGACGCTATCGTATGTGCAAAGTAAAGAAGTGATTACGGACGTGTTTGTACAAGACGATTCCACAAAAATCTCCTATCAAATACCAGCCAATTTACAAAATTTCGAACAGATAAGCCTGGGCGCGTCCGTCCCCTTCAGCATAGGCAAGTGGATGAATAGCAGCATCAATGGCAGCATTTATTATAATCGATACACCAGCCTGTTTCAAAGAGGACAATTGTTGAATACATCCGTTTCCTGGGATATGAATGTCAACAATGCCTTCGCACTGGGCAAAGGCTGGTCGGCCGAATTGAGCGGCATGTACCAGTCGCGCATGGCCTGGGGGCTATTCATCATCCGCGACCTGGCTCAAATTAGCGCTGGTTTGCAAAAAACCTCCGCCAACAAACTGTCTACCCTCAAACTGTCCATGTCGGACATTTTCTACACCAACCATATTGCCGTGATCGTGCAATACCAAAACCAGGACTGGTACACCGATCGCACCTGGGATTCCAAGGTCGTCACCCTTTCCTACGTCCAGCGTTTTGGCAAAAACACCGTTCAACAGGCCCGCAGGCGTACGAGCGGGATTGAGGATGAGAAGAAGAGAGCAGGTTAGAATGATGAATGATGAATGATGAATGATGAATGATGAATGATGAATGATGAATGATGAATGATGAATGATGAATGATGAATGATGAATAAATCCGCATTCAACTGATAATGAACCTGTTATCGCCCTTTTGAATAGATAATTAATGTGCGAATGCCACCCAAATAGCCCTGAAAGGGCGTCTCCAATAGCACAGGGCAACGCCCTGTGTTTTCGTAAAAATTATGTTTTCGTAAAAAATTGCGTATTCGCAAAAACCACCGCCCACATGCGATACCTCCTACCATTATTCCTCCTCTTCGCCACCAGCCTCCACGCCCAGGATGCCCGTGTAGCCCGCATCGACAGCATGATGACCTTTGCTGCCGGGCATGGGCTGTTCAACGGCTCCATATTTGTATCGGAAAAAGGCAAACTGCTGTACCACAAAAGTTTCGGATATGCCAACTACGATACCCGCGAGCCGGTGACCGAAAACACCCTGTTCAACCTGTGTTCGGTCACGAAGCAATTCACCGCCATGGGCATACTGATGCTGATGGAAGAGGGCAAATTAAACCTCGACGACAGCCTGCAAAAATACTTTCCGGAATTGCCATATACCGTCACCCTGCGCCAGATGCTACACCACATTTCGGGCCTGCCCGACTACATGCAATTGGGTATGCAATACTGGAAAGAAGGCGCCACCGCGTCCAACCGGGAAGCCATTGCCCTGCTGGCCGAATACAAACCCGCCATGTTGTTTACGCCCGGCGAGCGTTTTCAATATTGCAATACAGGATATATTTTGCTGGCCAGCATCATCGAGCAGGTGTCGGGCATGGGCTACGCCGACTTTTTGAAAAAACGCATTTTCGACCCACTGGGCATGACACAAACGCGGGTGTATCCAACCGTTTTTGACGAATCCAGGCAGAAAGGCATTGCTTTCGGGTATGTCATCGACCCGGAGCAGGCCAAATTGATTTTGCCCAAAAACTTTGCCCCGTACAAAAAACAGGTCACGACCATAACGGGTACTTACGGCGACGGCGGCATTTTTTCCTGCAGCCACGACATGTGGTTGTGGGAGCAGGCACTTGAAGCCGGCAGGCTGGTAAAAAAGGAAACACTGGAAGCCGCCTTCACCAGCGGCCTGCTCAACAACGGGCAAGCAGCCGGATATGGGTTTGGCTGGTTTGTGTCGACCGACCCCGAAGGGCGCAGATTGACACAACACACCGGTGGCTGGCCGGGGCACCGCAATGCGTTCATTCGTTTCCGCGATTCGGATGTGAGCCTGCTGGTATTGCGCAACAACGAAATAGACTTTATGGGCATGCAGCCGGCTGTTATCCGTATTTTGGAAGGCAAATCGTACAATATGCCCAAAACATCGCTGGCACAAGCCCTGTGCATGGCCGCGCTGGAAGGGAAGCCTTCCGACATACCAGTGGCCTATGAAGCCGTAAAAAATAGTTGCACCATTCGGGAGGAAGACATCAACAATATCGGGTACGGATTGCTGAATTCCGGTCGCCAGCAACACGCTCTGGAAGTATTCAAAATTAATACAACACTGTTTCCTGATTCTGCCAATGCATTCGACAGTCTGGGTGAAGCGTATCTGGCACTGGGAGACAGGACGCATGCAAAAGACAACTATTCGAAATCGCTGGCACTGAATCCCGGAAATGAAGGCGCCAAAAAGGCTTTGGATAAAATCGGTAATTGATAATATTTTTGGATACCCTGTTCGGCTTCGCCTCACAGGGTTTCTGGATTGGGCGGATAAAGCGGATGAAATAAATTGATTCCTTGCTTATTGCCATCTTTTGATTGGGCTTCTATGCTTGTTGAATCCAATAAAAATCAAGACATGTGGCCGACAGGCCACAAAAAATCCGTTTCATCCGCTTTATCCGCCAAATCCAGATTCTCCTTGAGGCGAAGCCGAACAGAGAATCCCAAGATACACCATCTTTGCAGGTTCCCATTTTTGTTCACAACAACTCCACGCAGAAAAAATGCGACCTTTTTTCCATATCGTGATTTTCACCCTGTTATCTATAGTGGCCAACGCGCAGTCGGCCCTGGAATCGCTGGTAAACGCAGAAAAAGCCTTTGCCCAAAAATCGGCAGAAACGAGTACCCGGACAGCCTTTTTGTCTTTTCTGGCCGACAGCAGCGTCATTTTTCGGCCCGGCCCAGTGGAAGGAAAACCTTTCTGGGAGGCGGCTGCCGACGACAAGGATTTGCTCACCTGGGAACCCACTTTTGCCGATGTGTCGGCTGCTGGCGATCTGGGGTACACGACCGGACCATTCGAATACCGGGCCAGCCGCGAAGATGAAAAGCCTGCTGGCACGGGGCATTTCGTGTCCGTTTGGAAAAAACAACCCGATGGCTCCTGGAAAGTAGCGCTCGACCTGGGAATTGGCCACCCGCCTGTTGAAAAGCCCGCTTTTTCCACTTCAGCCATTCCAGCCGTAACGGCTTTTAAAGGGACGATTTATAATACTTCCCCCGGCCCGGAAGAGGAATTTTTTAACCTGGAAATGGAATTTGCCAAAAACTTCAACAAGCAAGGCCTTCAGGTGTACAAAGACTGGCTGTCGGAAGAGGCGCGCCTGTACCGACCCGGGCACGCGCCTTACACCAACAAAGATGACATTTCCGCATTGCTGGCTGCCACCGACAAAAAATTTCAGTTTTCTCCTTTCCGATCTTTTCTGGCCGAATCAGGCGACCTGGGATATGCATATGGCGGCGGGGTTGTCACCATGCTGGAAAATTCCAGAAGTGTAAGCCTGAATTACCTGCGCATCTGGAAAAAAGAAAACGGGCGCGACTGGAGAATTGTGCTCGACCTGGTAGCGCCCAGGAGGTAGCGTTTTTTTTCACACAACTATATTTTAGGCTATGAAAAACACTCTTTGCGTGCTATTGCTGGTTTGCTGGAGCAGCCTGCAATGTCAGACAAAACAACAAACGGGCGACATCGAGATGCTGGGCGAAAAACTGAAAAGAGGGGATTTGTCCGTAAATCAGGTACTCAGCGACCCACAATGGATGTCGTTGCATTCCCAGACCTCTTTTCGAAAAATCATCGAAAAAAACGCCCGCGCAGAAAAATTAGTGATCGTTACGCCGGATGAACCTGGTCTGAAAACCACTATTCTCGGCACCATTACCAGCCCAGATGGCAAACCTTACGCCAATGCCCTGGTGTACATGTACCAAACTTCCGACAAAGGATGGTACGCCGATACGGCTGCCCATGTGCTTAGCAAAGGAAGCGACATAGGGCATGCACGCCTGTTCGGCTACGTACGCACCAACCATTCGGGCGCTTTTGAAATGGAAACCATCCGGCCGCGTGGTTATCCGCGATCGGATTTGCCCGCGCATATCCACATACTCGCCTGGACTTCAGAAGGAGACGAACTGAATGGGCTGCCCGGCGAATTGTTGTTTGAGGAAGATGACCGGCTTACGCCTGCCCGCAAACTAGAGGCGCTGAATTCAGGATTTTTGGTGTCGAGCAATACCGGGACTGCGGAAAAAGCGGTGTACAGGTATAATTTGGTGGTAAGGGAGTAAGAAGAGGTGTGAGGCGAGAGGCAATTTAGGCATTTTCAACAACCCTAAACAACACTTGGGTAATCGTTCGAGGAAAAATCAGGCACACTCTACGCGTTGTGTCCTTTGTGAAACCTTTGTGAACCTTGTGGTAAAAATTATTAACCACAAAGGACACCACGGTTTCACAAAGGACACAACGCGTAGAGTGTACCAATTACTACAAAATTTGTTTTAATCTGTAGACATCCGCTGCATCCGTTGTCCTATCCTATTACGGCGGGTGAAACGAATGGCTAAGAACCTACTTCATATACTGCTTATCCAAAAACCGGTACCGCCCATCCATCACGGCTTTTTCGGCTTTCGATTCCGTGTTCAGAATCATCACCGGCGGCGCGTCGTCTTTGGGTTTGGCTACCGGCCAATCAGGCAATCCATCGCCATTGGGGTTGCCGTTTTTGATGAAATTGGCAAAATAGCGCAGCATCGTATCCGACACCTTGTGGTCGTCGTCCGTCCAGGCGTAGTCTTTCACCAGGCGCAGGTTGCCCATGCAGTATTCGATTTCGCAGGCATGCGGCGCGCCGACGGCTTCGGGTGGTTTCGGCGCGTTGGAATCTTTTTTCACCGTGCCGCCAGCCAGGCCGGAAGCCAAAGAATTATCCACCAGCGGCGGGCGCAATTTGCTGTACAGGTAGCGATACACAGGCTGAATGCTGTTGTTGCGGTGCAGATCGAACCATTTCCAGGTGCTGTATGAAATAAAGCGGTCGGAAGCCAGTTGGGTGGCCGACACTTCCACTTCGCGGGCCGAGCCGTGCGGGTACAGGCGCAGCACCTCTTCGTAGTCGGCAGGATATTCCTTTTTTACTTTTTCGATGAATGCCTGCTCTTCCATGGGCGCTCCCTGCATAAACGCGACGCCGGGAATTTCGGCGGAGTTCCAGCCCAGCAGCAGCGGCACTTGCGCCTGTTGGCCAGCGCTGAAAATTTCCGGCAGCGTTTTAGTCAGGAAATAACCATCGATGACTACCGGAAATCCGAAACGTTTCGATTCATTGTAAATTTCATAGATGTCGCGGGCAGGCAAGGCGCGCAGTTCCTTGATGCTGGTATAACCGGCGTTTTTGACAAATTCGGCGCCCATTTTTTCTGCATCCGCCAGGGGCACGGCGGCCATGGTCGGGTTGATGCCTGCGCCGCTTTCACCAATAGCGCCAGCAATCAGCCGACGTGACAACGGCGAAGCCATTTGATAACTCACGCCGATGGAGCCTGCCGATTCGCCGGCAATGGTCACTTTGGCAGGATTTCCCCCGAAGGCAGCGATGTTTTTTTGTACCCATTGCAGGGCTGCCAGTTGGTCGAGCATACCATAGTTGCCGGATGCTTTGTAAGGCGCTTCAGCGCTCAGTTCGGGATGGGCAAGGAAGCCGAACACATTAAGGCGATAATTGCAAGTGACCACTACGATACCCTGTTTGGCCATGCTTTCGCCGTCGTAACGCGGCTCGGAAGCGTCGCCGGCCACATTGCCGCCGCCGTAGAAATAGACGAGTACGGGCAGGTCTTTGGTGTTGCGTTTGGCAGGCGTCCAAACATTGAGGTACAGACAATCTTCGCTCACGCCGTCGGAACGCGAGTTCATATCGCCCCAAACGATGGTTTGCATGGGGCGCGGGCCGAATTTTTTGGTTTCTTTCACACCTTTCCAGTTGGAAACAGCCTGCGGGGCTTTCCAGCGCAGGTTGCCTACGGGCGGCTGGGCAAATGGGATACCGAAGTAGGTTTGAATACCGGTATGGGTATTGTACAGGCCTTCAATGACGCCATTGGCAATGGTGGCTTGTACGGGGAAGGCATTGGTTTGCTGGCTGTACGCGCTGACTTGCAGGCCCAGGCACAGCAGAAAGAGTATTTTTTTCATGTGTAACAGATCAAAAGTTTGGGCGAAAGATATTTCGCCTGGAAGTCGGAATGGTAATCTTCATTCGTCTTTTTACAGGAATGTTGATTTAATATCCTGCTGAGATTTGACAACTTTTTGGAAAGTTGTCAAATCTCAACATGGGTATTCAGATTTGACAACTTTTTGGAAAGTTGTCAAATCTCAACATGGGTATTCAGATTTGACAACTTTTGGAAAGTTGTCAAATCTCAGCATGGCTACTCAGATTTGACAACTTTTGGAAAGTTGTCAAATCAAAAACCGAAGGACGCCCGGCAACCAGTGCCTGCGCCCTTCGAGAAAAGCCAAATGAATGATTGGAACCCTGTAATCCCCCTTAATTTTTGGTAAATCGTACTTCCTGTGTTTGTTCGCCTGCGCGGTAGTACAAGACATATACCCCTGAAGGCAAATCGGCAATATCAATGGGCAACAATTCCTGTCCATCTGCTACCGAGAGACTGCGCAATACCTGGCCTATTTGGTTGATAATTTCCAGTTGCGCATTCGCTCTTCCGCCAGCGGGCAATTGTATCGTCAACTCGCTTTGTGCCGGGTTCGGGAAAATGGAAAAGGTGGCTTGCTGTTCGCCTATTCGCAACGTTCGGATTGGCGAGTAAGAGGTAGTGCCGTTTCGATCTATTTGTTTGAGCCGGAAGTAGTATTCTCCATTTTCCAAAGCAGGAATGGTAAACTGGTAAGAACGATCGGGCGAGGCGCCCACAAAACCTGCTTTTTTGAATGCGTCATCGGATTGGCCTGACATTTCCACTTCAAATCCTGCATTGTCGGTTTCTGTAGCGGTTTTCCATTGCAGCAGTGCATCGCGTTTATTTTTCAGCGAGGCTGTAAATTCGAGCCATTCAACCGGTAGCGCGCCCTGAATCTGAAACTGGTTGGTGATGTCAAAAAAGTAGTTGTTGCTGCAACGCACCATGATACGCCCCATAGTAGTATTGATATTGGGCAGGGTAATGGTTTGGGAGCCGTCATTGGGAGTATTAGCCGCGAGGGTGGTATTGAATGTCTGACCATTGTCGGTAGACATCAGAATGTTCACCTGAGAGCAACTTACAGGGGCAGCAGTGGTGCCTGCCACCGACCATTGCACCAGCACGGAAGCGCCAGGGGTGAATGTATTTGCAATATTGTTCACCAAAAACGGCCCGGAGTTGCCATCCACAGGAATAGATAAAGTGCCGTATACCGTAGCGCCGCCTCCGGGATTGTTGTCGCGTACGGTAAGGCGGTGTGTCGTGGTGACGCCTATAGAAGGCAATTTGTCGCCGATGCCTTTATATGTCTGGTTCAGCACCTTTTCCAGGCGAGGGTAGTAGCGCGTTCCGGATTCGATTGCTTCGTATGTGCGAAAAAAGGGCGACTCGGCATTATCGTCCAGAACAAATTCATCAGGAACGGTTGTGCTGCCGGTGTTGGTACCTTCCCAGCAATAGGAAAGCACATCGCCATCGATATCAGTGGCCGTGCCTGTCAGCATAAAAGGAGTTCCTTTCGGGATAGTTTTACTGGCAGGCATCGTGATATTGGGCAGGTGATTGCCAGTAGCGGTAGAAACCGGACAACTGCCACCCCAGCCAGGGGCCGTATTGGTAAAATAAGTATATGCCTGGGAATAACTAATGGAATGGAATTGCAAAATGGGGCCATAGTTGGACTCGTAATCGTCTGCATCACAGGTGAATCCATAACTCATGATCGTTGCGCCCGACCCCGGTTCCACAGAAGTTGGCTGGTTGCGTGTGGTACACACAGGAATGTTGCTATTGTAACTATGGCTCATGCCAAACTGGTGCCCTACTTCGTGGTACACCAACTGGTCGTTAAAAACTTGCGCATAAGAACCATCTCCCATCCCGGAAACCCCGCCACCTTTTATGCTATTGTCACAAACGGCCTCCGTATAGGCCACGCCACCGCCGGAGCCGCCAGTGTATCCGAATACATGTCCGACGTCGTAATTGCTATTTAAAATTTCCGTAGCCAATTCATCAATATTTTGACCCAGCATTAATCCCTGATCATCATTGTCATAGGGATCATTCATGGGGTCCTCATACACGATGTTGGTGCCGCTTACCAATGTGAAAGACACGCACATTTCATTGGTATAAACCCCCGCCATGTTGTTGGCGTAGTTGACAATTACGGCAAAAGCATCCGTTACACTTCCATGTCCGTAAAGCGGATGCTGCGTAAATTCACCGGTAGCAGCGATCGCCAGCCTGTAGGTTCGGAGTGTAGCCCCGGTGTTGTTGCGATAATCAACAGGCGTATCAGTTTCTCCCAAATGGGCCGTTTTTGAATTTTCGTGGTCGCCATCCACGCCGCACTGGTACGAAGGCGCTCGTCCGGGTGCATATGCATCGCTGGTGAAATAGGCCACATACATGCCACTACCGCGTTGGTAGGATTCAAAATACACCGTTTTTCCTTTTACATTCAGGACAATACCGCCAAATCCGACGGAGGTCAGGCTAAAACGAATCACCTGCCCTTTGTTCCGAACACCTCTTCCTGTATAGGTTTTGAAATCAGGGTGTTGCGCAGCAATATCGGGCGCGAGCAGGGGTGTTTCTTCGATGTAAAAAGGCTCCATGTGTCCGTCGGGGAACGGAATATCCACCGGAATACCGTTCCCGTCATGCTGAAATTGCATAGGCGCATCGACCAGGTGCTCGCGTAGCGCGGCTTCATCGAGGCGGAAAAGGGTGTATTTCTGAATGGAAGGATTTACCTTAAACTGGCTTCGTGATTTTTCATTGGCCAGCACTTCAAAAAAGGTAGTTTGTGAGTAGGAAGAAAATCCAAAAACAAGGGACAAAAACAAAAGCGGCAGTAGCCGAAGCAGGTAAGTGTTTTTCATATATTAAAACCAGATTATTGACAAAGCGGCATTCCCGTACGAACTAAACATCCGTGCGGGAAGCGCCGCAAAATTGCATGTGAATACCTGGTATATGAAAGCAGAAAAGGGGGACAAAAAGGGGGACAAATGCGGGTAGCAATTGAAATTTGGCAACATTCAAAAAGTTGCCAAATCCAAACCATCACTTCAACTCCTGCAAAAACGCCTCCAGGCTTTGGTCTTCAGAAAGTGCCAGTCGGCGGCGCAGTCGGGCGCGTCCTTTTTTGACCGTAGAATCCGACACGCCCAGCATGGTAGCAATTTCATGGCGATGCAGGTTGATTTTCAGCAACAGGCTCAGGCGTTCTTCTGCGCTGGTAATATCGGGGAAGGCAGTGCGCAAACGATGCAGGTAATTCGGATAACTGCGCTCGAACATTTGTTTAAAAGTATTCCAGTCCTGCTCGGTGAGTATGCGAAAATTGTACAGATCGCTGCCGTTTGGTGTGCTTTCATTGTCTTCCGCTGTGTGGGTTTCTATCTGATTTTCTGCATTCAAGGCTGTTTCGAGTTCCAGCAGTCGCGCATTTTTATCCAGCAATACGCGGGCAAATTCATGCAGTTGCGCCCGGTTGCGTCGCAAGGCCCGTTTGGCCGCAATGGCTTTGGAGCGCCAGTACAGCAATCCGATACTGCCTGCGATACCCGACCCGATCCACAACAACCAGAACAGTCTTCGGCGCGCAGCCGAGGCCTGTTCTTCAGCACGCAGCAACATAATTTCCTGCTCTTTTTCCCGGGTTTTATATGCTACTTCCAGTTCCTGCAGGCGTTTTACTTTATCCGCTTTGAAAATGGAATCTTTTAATGACACCGCCTTTTTGAAAAGGGGAAGCGCCTCTGCTGTATTGCCTTGTGCTTCTGCTATTTGCGACAGGCGTTCCAGCGAACGAGCCTTGATATGCATTTGTCCGGAACTGTCGGCCAAGCCAATAGCCTGGTTCAGGTACCGTTTTGCTTCAGGAATATTACCTATTTCGCGGTGGCAGTCTCCAATATTGAGGCTCATACCTGGTAACTGATCCAGCACACCCGAACGATACATCAACATCAGCGCCGTATCCAGCAAAGGCAGGGCTTCTTTCCAGCGGCCGTCGTCGCTGTAGGTAAATGCCATTTGGTTGTAGGCAGCTCATCGCTCGATGTCGGAACCATAATATTTCAGGATATCAAAACCTTTTTGGGCCATTTCAAAAGCCTTGTCGGGCATATTGGCCCGGCCATAAAAGGCAGACAAGGTGGAATACGTGCGCCCGATGCGCGTGGAATCGCCGCTGCGTATAAAGGCTTCGAGCACAGGAATGCCAATCTGGATGGATTTGTCAAGTTCGCCCAGTCGGTCGTACACGCAGGCCATGTCGAGGCGTGAATCGTAATAGTTGAACGAGTCGGCATCTACGGCTGCGGAGTCCATCGATTGCTGATACAATGCAAGCGCTCGGTCGTAATCCGTGCTTTGCACCGCAGAGTCGCCCGCCTGATTCAGGAGAAAGGCAGCCGTTATGTCGGAGTTCTCCTCCTCTTCGGCTTCGGCGGGTTGTGTCGGGGCAGGATTCTGATTACAGCCAACAAGAATCATGCACCACAGAGATACTTGTGCAAAAAAAACGAGTAAAAAACGGGCGTGTGTCACTTTCAATAGTTTTCTTATTGAGTTGTGTAAGAGCATGTTTGGGATTTTTTGCCTGGTTCTGAAAAGATGGATTTTTTGTACGTTTTACGCGTTTTTTCATGCGCATAGTGGTGACTATGTAAGTGAAAAAAGGTGACGCGCAAAAAAGCCGCTTTTCAGGCCTGGCAAAAAAAACCAAACATGCTCTAAAGTTAGTGCAGTTTTCGGATTCCTTCATTTGTATTACTTTTCGGACTCATTTATCCCTTGTCGGAAGCCCGCCATGAAAAACATCCTCCTTGCACTTTCGGTTTCGTTGATCGCCGGTCTGTTTGCCTGTAAAAAGACGCCGTTTTTGCGTCCAGTCAAATACGTGGCGTATGTGGGTTTCAACTACCTCGATCCCGAAAAGAACAAGGCCAACAACTACCTCGATTCGCTGTATATCGTTTCGCTGGAAACCTACCTGGGGCGCATCAATGCACGGACAGAACCGGCACCCTACCCCGTCGAATTTAGGTTAAAAACCTTCCAGTGCGACTTCAAACCGGATACCATCCCGGCGCTGTATCAGGCCATCACGGCGGATACAAACATAGCGCTGGTGATCGACAACACCTGGGGGCGCTACATCCGTTTTGCGGCACCGTACATCCGCGACCGGCTGCCTGTGATGTCGATGAGTGCCGACCAGAACCGCCTCGATTTCGGGAAAAATGCCATTTTTCTGCAACCCAACGACCCGCAACCCAATTATTTCGTGCAGTTTATCGACAAGGTGCTGAAAAAACAGTCGGTGGGTTTTGTGACGGAATGCGACTACCTGCTGCACAACCTTTTCACGGAAAGCATGCAAAAAAACGGGTTTCGATATGACTCTGTATGCCTTTGGCAGCGCAGTTATATCCAGAACCGTGAAGTTCCCAGAGACTCGGTAGTAGTGATGGAACGTTCGCTGCGCAGAATGCTGGAAAAACCGCAACCCGAAATTATCCTGCTGAATACCCACACGGGCTATGGTGATTCTATCATGCGTTTTCTGGAACGCAGCAAACTGCCGCCCAAAACTTTTGTAGGCATCTCAACCGACCTGAACGACCAGGAAATAGAAAAAATTTCCCGCGAACGCGGCCATACTTTTATCCGATATGCTGCAGCCGACGAGGCTTTGCCAGAAGAGGTGTACCGCGACCAAAAAGAGATTGAAAAACGTTTTCCGCAACCCTTCTTCCACCACGACCCAAAAAAGGTGCGGCAGGCGGAAAACAACCTGCGCCGCTGCTCCGATGCCATGAAGATTTTTGAGATTGCCTTGCAGGAAAAATGCAATGACCGCGCTTCTCTGGTGTCGTATTTCAAAAGCCTGCAAAACCGCAAGATTTCCAGCAACGACGACTTGTTCGAATTCGACAGCCTGCTGATTCAACGAAAAGACCCGAATTTCGACCAGATTCACGGCGGCAAAACCCGCAGTTGCGCCACGCAGATCAATACCTACGGCGAGCCCATTGCCAACCTGCGTGTGGGCCTCGATGTGATCGACATCAACGACATCGACGTGCGCAAAAACACCTTCGACTGCAACCTGCTGTACTGGGTCATTGCCGATTCGCAGTACATCAGCAAGGAAGGTTACATCGATTTCAGCAACATCAGTTCGGAAGAGGCCAACCGCTACCTCATTGCAGAAGAACGCGACAGCAACTATGTGGTGCGCATCTACCGCATCAGCGGAAAGTTTCTGGGCAATTTCAAATCGTTCAAGTTTCCATTCGACCGCCACGAACTGAAAATCCCTATCGCGGCACTTAGTTCGAGCAACAAGATTCGCATCAGTTTCGATTACAGCCGACTTCAGATCAACGACAAAATCAAGGATTTTCAATTCAACGACTGGGACACCCAGGAGTATTTCGTGACGCTCGACAACCAATTGTCCAATGCGCTCGGCTCGCTCGACAAGGTGACCTACGACCCTACCGACAAGGCGCGCTACCTGGAAAACTACAAAAGCCTCAACGTACACCTCGGCGTGAGCCGCCAGCCCTGGGGCGCTATCATCCTGATTATCATGCCTTTCCTGATGTTCAGCGCGCTACCGGTGTTCATGTTGTTTTTCCACAAGGCCAGTTTCGAGGAGGTAGGTGAACTGATCATCACGTCCTTCCTTGCCACAGTGGCTTACTCGATCAACCTGGTGCAGATTTCGCCCGCCACCGATTCCATGAACCTGGCTTATATCTTCCTGATGCTGACGCTGGCGGTGAATTTCTTCTGTTTTATTTACGTAACGATTATCGACCGGCAAAAGAAACCTGTAACAAATGAGGCCTCGGAAACACCTCCCCGGCATACCAGTATGCTGCGTATCTGGATGCCGGTGGTGGTGATACTTTTGGTTTCCCTGATGCTGTTGTACTGGTGGATGGGATGAGGTAGCGGAGCGTTGGTAACGCGACTGACGCGGCAAAAATAAATTAACATTTGCCCCTATTGGCATTCTCAAATATGTCTGCTATTTTTATTTCCGTTAGGAATAACATCAGACACGCAACCCTCCTGTTTATTCCTTTCTACTCTTATTTCTGTGTAACTTTTCCTGGAGATGAATTCTCCGTTTATTGTATGGCGCCTTGACCGTAGTAGGCGCCCTCTGGCTGTAGTAGGCGCCCTCTGGCTGTAGTTGGCGTCCTCGCCAACTACCAGGTAGCGATGGGAATTTTAGTTAACTTGTGTAGTTGGCGAGGACGCCAACTACGGCCAAATATGCAATTGATGCGCCCATCCTCTTCTTTTTTGAATCCAAAGTTTGTATACTTTCAGAGACATCTAATACGCAGTCGGTTTAATAGTCCTGGTAAAGGGCTTTAATTTTAAAATTCACGAACTATGAAAATCATTTTGTTTCACCTCGCATTAACTTGCTTTTTTTTATCCTGCTGCAGTAGAGTAATTGCTCAATCCAATCCTATTTCTGTTACTTTGCTTGGGAATTCACTCAGTAATAATGATACTGCAAAATGCATGTTTGGGCTAAATAGAACCTTAGGACTGATACATAGAACTGACTCGGATGAGAATTCTATATACCTAATCGCCTACAAGGGAAGCCAATATAAAATTGGCAATGGTAATTGGGTTACTATGCCAATTGTAGATGCATTTCCTACTGATGATTATGGGACTGCAATCCCTATAGAGGATACTATTCATTTTTATCATGATGTTAAATTTTATAATTCATACTATGATGAAAATTATAGTTTAAATTCCTTTGCTACAACTGGAGGTTTAATTGATTTCAGGTTGATTTTTTCAACCCGCAAAGCAGGTTTTTCTGACTCTGTTATTTATTCTTCTCCACTCCATATCCTGGTTCCTCCCGCTTTGCAGCAAGATGTTTCGGCATTACAATACATTTCTCAGCAGAAGGAAACCTGTCCTGAGTTGATATATTTTTTTTCTAATTCATTCTGCCCAACTTTAAAGTGTTACAATACTTATGAATATTTAAGTACAAATTTTTCCGATTCAATCCTAGGAAAAATGTCCAAACAAAGACTTGCTTTGATTAGTTGTAAGTTATATGGGCCAGAAATAAATGATATGCTGGAAATAAAGGCAAGCATAAAAAATGCTAAGGATATATTACTTGATTCAGATATTGAATACTTAAAAGACTTGGCCAAATATTTAATTTGTGTAGAAAATTAAATCTGAAATTATGAAATATTTTACTTTTTTTTACAGTCATCCGACATCCCTTATATCAAACAACTTGCTCGTAACCTTTCCTGTGCGAATAATTAATACAACTCCTATGAAACCAATTCTGTTTGTCATTATTCTATTCTTTATTGGTTGGTCGACACCCGCCTATGCTATCATTAGTATCGTAAGCGTTCACAATTGTTCCAGCGCTTCCGTTTGCGACGGGCAGGTCACCGTCGCTGCCAGCGGGTCTGGCGCTCCATTTACATTTTTATGGAACAATTGGCCGTAGTAGGCGCCCTCTGGCCGTAGTTGGCGTCCTCGCCAACTACCAGGTAGCGATGGGAATTTTAGTTTAACGCGTGTAGTTGGCGAGGACGCCAACTACGGCCAAAATTGAGTTTTGTAATTGTAAAATCGAATTAGATTTGGCATGGCGCAGCGCTTCGAAGCGTAGTGGTGGCATGGGATAAAAAACATGAGACATCCCGAATTTTGGCCAAAGCCAGGGTTCGGGATCTTATTTTTTGGAACTTGTTTCCTGTAGATTTCCCGTAGAGTAATTTCCCGCAGAACTCGCAGATTTACCCGCAGAACTCGCAGAACGTAGAGTACACCGTGTACTCGATATGAAGAAGTAGGTGTACTCTACGTTCTGCGAGTTCTGCGGGTAAATCTGCGAGTTCTGCGGGAAATTACGCTACGTTCTGGGTTCATCTGCGGGAAAATACTCTACGCGATCAGTTTGGGCAGGAAAAATTCCCAACCAAAATTCGGGATGTCTCATGTTAGCATTCCATTCCCCAACTAACTTACCAATTTCGTAGTCTCATCCGGGCAATTCAGCGAAAAATTTAAGGAAGCCGCAAAAAATATTATTCGTTTGTGCTTTCACTTCGGCACTGAAATGAATGCACACTCTTACCCTAAACAAATAACACCTTTGGGAAAGAACAACATATCAAGAATCGCCGGTTTGCTGTATCTCGTGGTGGTGATCACGGGTATTTTTAGCCTGGCTTACGTCCCCAAACAGTTGTTTGTCTGGGACAACCCCGCGCAAACATTTGACAATATTGCCACGCATGAAACCCTGTTTCGGGCAAGCATTGCAAGCAGTGCCATTTGTTACACCGCCTTTATTTTTCTGCCCATTGCGCTGTTTCAACTACTGAAAACGGTGGATAGACTCTGGGCAGGCGTAATGGCTGTGCTGGCGATTGTCAGCGTTCCGGTGTCTTTTTCTAACTTACAGAACAAATACAATATTCTTTCTCTGCTGGAAAGCACCAGGCAAAGCGGCACACCACCCCTGCCTGAGTTGCAACAACAGACCATGCAGTACCTCACCCAGTATGACAATGGTATTCTCGTTGCGACCATATTTTGGGGGCTGTGGTTGCTTCCGTTCGGATACCTCGTGTACAAATCCGGGTTCCTTCCAAAGGCCCTCGGAGTGCTGCTGATGTTGGGCTGCCTGGGATATGTGGTAAATTATTTTGGCAATACCTTATCGGCCAACTACGGCGCTTTGGGCGTGTCTTCTTATTTCGGAATGCTTCCATCCATAGGTGAAATAGGCGCCTGCCTGTGGCTGCTACTCATTGGTGCTAAAGAAAACAAACAACTATAAAATGGCTATGCAACTGGAAGATTACAAAGTACCCTTACGACTGAAACTGTCTGCTCTTTGGACAGGCGTCATGTTTCTCTACATTTATGGCGATTACTTCGAACTCTATGTACCCGGAAAAGTAGAAGGCTTGTTGAACGGGCAAAATATGCTGGACAGCCCGATGAAGTTGTTCCTCGCAACTTTCCTTCTGACTATACCAGCCCTGATGATTTTTTTATCATTGATGTTGAAGCCGCAAATGACGCGCTGGCTGAATATTGGAGTAGGAGCATTTTTCACCTTGCTTACCTTGCTGGTAGGAATATCCTCGATGTCGGAATGGCGGGCTTTTTATGTGTTCCTTGCTTTTCTGGAAAGTGTTGTTACGGCTGTCATTGTGTGGCAGGCATGGAACTGGAAACGCATGTAGGGTGACGTAGTGGTGGCATGGGAAAAAGATCGGCCCGTTTCTTTGTCCTTTTGGACAAAGAAACGGGCCGATCTTTTTCCCATGCCACCACTACGCTATCTCATACGTCAGGTTTACCAAACCAGTCTCAAACATCTGTGTATCAACAAGTTTCCACTCCGTTTCCAAAGTATTTTTCGGAAACAACGGTATTCCATCGCCGATGATTTTGGGTACAATAGAAATGATCATCTGATCCAGCAGCCCGTTTTGAATAAAGGCGTTGATGAGTTGCCCGCCGCCCACCAGCCAGATGTCTTTGGGCGATTGTTTTTTCAGCGCTGTCACAACATCCGGCAGGTTTTCTGTCAGCAAACGTGTGTCGGGGCTCTTGATCTTCAACAATTTATCGGTGCTGACGATAATAGTATCGAATCCTGTATACGGCCATTCAATCCTGAACCCCAGCAACTCGTCGTACGTTTTTCTCCCCATCATGATAGTACCAATGCGTTCCAGCAGTGCTGCATATCCGTAATCGCCGGTTTCGGGGTTGGGAATGGAGGTAAGCCAGTCGAGGTTTCCATCTGGTCGGGCAATATAGCCGTCGAGGCTGGTGGCGATGTAGAGTATTACCTTGCTCATGTTGGTGTCTGGTGGTGGTTATCAGTCCAGTCGTGCAGGGCATAGACGGGAATTTGTGGAATAGGTTGCAGCGTAGTAGCGTAGTGGTGGCATGGGAAAAAAGATCAACCCTTGTTTTTGTCCCTTTTGGACAAAAACAAGGGTTGATCTTTTTTCCCATGCCACCACTACGTCATCTCCGTTTTTACCCCGGATTCCAAAAACACCGTCCTGTTTTTGGTCAATTCACTGGAAAAAACCACCGATTTTAACACGCTTTCCGTTTCCTTGAAATGCGTCCAGCCTTTGAAATGAATGGGAACGACGGTGCGCGGGTTCAGCACTTCCACGGCTTTCAGCAGGTCCTTGCTGTCCATGGTGTATTGCCCAAAACCGCTCAGGTAGCGAAACTGCGCCGATCCGACATGAAAAATACCGATATCGACCTTGTAGCGCCGGGCTATTTCCCGGATTCCCGGAAAAAACACCGTATCGCCGGAAATGTATAGCACGCCTTTGTCCTGCCCTTCAAATTCAATGACAAAACCGATGACCTTGCCGGCAAAAAACTCTGGCAGCCACCAGGGGTGATGCATGGCCGGTACGGCGGTTATTTTCAGACCGGGAACTTTAGGCGTATGGATGGAGTAGGTTTCCCAGTCATCGAGTCCGGTGATGCCGGAAATAGCCCGGGCGGCCGGTTTGGTGGAAATAATCAGGGGCACTGTCCGGCTGAACGCCTTGCCCTGGTGGTCGAAATTATCCTTGTGCTGGTGGTGGCTCAGCAGAATGAGGTCGATACCCTCTAAAGTAGTATGTTGCAAGGCCGGATTGTCCGTTTTGCGGGAAACGGCGCCGAAACCGTGGTGATACAGATGGCCCGCCTGATCCAGTGTAGGATCGGTCAGAATACGGTATCCATTGATTTCCAAAAGGATACAGGCGGTGTCAATGTGGGTGATTTGGATGGACATGTTATTCCCCTACGTATGCTCTTCCGACATCTGGCTAATCAACAAATTCTCCCCTTTTTCATAAATCACATTGGAGCGGCCGACCACCAGCGGATCGAGGCGACCGATGCGTCTCACGTCCTTGTTTTCGTAAGGCACCTTGTGTAGCACATAACGCATGGCATTGAGGCGTGCCCGTTTTTTGCAATTGGATTTTACCACTATCCACGGCGCATCGGAGGTATCCGTAAAGAAAAACATGTTTTCCTTGGCCGTGGTATAGTCGTCCCATTTATCGAGCGAAGCGCGGTCGATGGGCGACAGTTTCCATTGTTTGAGCGGGTGTGTTTCGCGTTCCTTGAACCGGCGTTTTTGCTCTTCTCGGCTCACGGAGAACCAGAATTTGATCAAAATGATGCCACTGCGCACCAGATTGCGCTCTATTTCGGGTACCTGCCGCATAAATTCGGTGTATTCTTCCTTGGTACAAAAGCCCATCACACTTTCCACGCCGGCGCGGTTGTACCAGGAGCGGTCGAACAACACAATCTCGCCGGAAGAGGGCAGGTGGCGAATATAGCGCTGGAAATACCATTGCCCGCGTTCTTCTTCGGTGGGTTTTTCGAGGGCCACCACCCTGGCGCCGCGCGGATTGAGGTGCTCCATCACGCGTTTGATGGTGCCCCCTTTACCCGCAGCATCGCGGCCTTCAAACAGGATCATAACCCGGTTGCCGGTTTTTTTGGTCCATGCCTGGAGTTTCAGGAGTTCCACCTGCAGGTCGTATTTCTGGGCCTCATAGTTTTTGCGCGACATGAGGTTTTTGTAAGGGTACCCGCCTTCGCGCCAGTCGGCAGCCAGTTCTTCGTCGGGGTTGCCTCTTGCATTTTTGAGGGCTTTTTTTTCTTCCAACAGGACTTTCAGCAGCAGTTTGCGCTCTTCCAAAGGGAAATTGTTGAGATACGCTTCTGCTACCTTGCGCCGGTCTTCTTTGGGTGTGGTGGCAAGGTCGTTGGCCAGCACGGTGGCTTCGTGGTTTATTTTTTTCCGAATGCGTTTGTTGACGGTTTGTACACGGGCTTCTTCTACCGTTTCGCCGCCGGTCAGGTCGCCCTCTGCTACTTTACGGGTCGGATTTTTGAGTGCAGTTGTTTCGTTGATAGGATTCGGTGTTCTTTTCATGCCATTTCTGGCGTTTGCGTCCAATTGAAAATGCAAAAAATGGCTTTTTTTCACACCAACAGCCTGACATCAATCAGTCGGCAGGGTAATTTTAGACAGCCGTGCTGTATATGTGCAGCACGTCCTCTCCTACTTCCATTGTTCGTTCAAAGCGCAGCCCCAGCCGTTCCAGCACTTTGATGGAATGCACATTATCAGGCAGCAGCGTTGCCAGTACAGGCAGATATTCCGGGCGATCACTCGCCATATCCAGCACCGCACGGGCGCCTTCCGTAGCGTACCCTTGTCCCTGATATTCCGGCAAAAAGGCAAATCCAATGTCAAAATGCGGCAAATAATCGCGTTTCAAAAACGACACTACCCCAATCGGCTTGTTGCCGTCGCGCAGCCAGGCCACCCAGTAATACAGGTTGGGCGTGTTCATGATGCGCTCGACATAAGCCCTGGCGTCGGCTTCCGAATGCACATTTCGGTCGCCGATAAACCGGATCCAGCCGGGCGTATTCACCAGCACGCGCATAAAGGCGTAGTCGTCGGGGCGCAAGAGTTGAAGTTGGAGGCGTGGACTGGTAATCTGATCGGGAATCATACAGTTTAAAGCACTTCTATGGTACGAATGATGGTAAATCCGTCGGAGGCCGAAAGTTTCAAAAAATAAATGCCTTTTTCTGCCGGTGCAGGCAAATTGAACCGATCGGGAGCATCTTGTTTCAGCACGCCATTTGTCTGAAGTTGGCCTTGCAAATTGTAGAATGCATATCGTTCCGGAGCAAAATCACCCAAAATCTGTATAAATAAATGCCCCTGGCCCACAGGATTGGGGAAAATACGAACTGTCCGCTCCGGCGCCGCTGCTATGCCGCTTTCCACAAAAAAGTAAGGCTCCGACTCTACCGAGCAGCCTTCTGCATTGGTTGCCTGTACGGAATACACACCCCCAACAAGGGGCATCCAACTCATTTCATTCGCTCCCTCGATCGGATTTCCATCCAGCAGCCATTGCAAGGCATCGGGACTAGACACAGACAGCACTCCGCCACTCCGCTCTATCACCGGCACTTGTGGAAGCGGGAGCACCTGAAGCGTCATGGTGTCGGATGCCTGGCACAAGTCGGCGCTGGTAGCAACGAGTATGTAAGCGCCCGATTCCTGGGCCGGAACAAGCAATTCGCAACTTTCTTCCAGCGGATTGCCCAGCGCATCGCTCCACACACAAGCGCCCGAACTGCTGCCCTGCAACACGACCGTGTCGCCACTGCAAACAGACACATCCGGGCCCGCAAACACCATCGGCAAAGGGTATATGACGACTTCAATGGTGTCGCTGCTGCTGCCAATGGCGTTGGATGCTGTCAGGATATATGTGCCGGAACTGTCCACGGTAATATGGGGCGTAGTGGCGCCCGTATTCCACAAATAAGTGGATGCACCGGGAGCGAAGCCTTGCAAAGCCGCCTGGCCACACACGGCCACATCCGGGCCGAGTTGCACCAGCGGAGCCGAAGGCGTTTCAAATGCACCAGGGTCGGGATTGGGCAACTGGCGCGCAAATCCGCGCAAATCGGTCAGCACCTCCGTTTGGGTACCGATATTTTCCAGTACAGGATTGTGCAGCGAAAGGCTGTCGGGCAGGGCGTTGGTCCACATGGGACTGGCTTGTGCGGAATGTTGATCCCCGCCTGTCAATGCCTGAATGCCGCTCAGTTCGGCGCTGCCGAAGCAAAGTTGTGCGCCATTGGTGAAGTAAACATTGTAGTCGAAATGCGAAGCCGTGTTGCCGGCCGAGTTAAAGGCAAGGCCGAGCCCGGTATTGACAAATACGTTATTGACGACAGACGCGCCTTTGGTCTGCTGCATTTCAAAAGCCAGATTATCTGTATCCGCAGAGTTGTGTCGCACGGTATTGTGCAGAATTTGTATCGAATCGCAATTGATAATCCACATGCCCCGCGAAACGGCCACGATACCCGTGCCCAGGTTCATGGAAATGGAATTGTTGGAAACCAGGGAAATATCGCTTCCGAAATTGGAACAATTGATCAGGTACATGCCCACCGTCGCCTGCACGCCCCCAATACCAATGCGGTTGTTGCTGATGTCGTAATTGTTCAAATTCAGACCGTAAATGCCGTATAAACTGTTGAAAGAAGCAGCGCCAAATTCGTTGTTGCGCACCTGCACATTGCGCCATTTTTGCAGGTTCAGGCAATCGTCGCTGGACCCGTACACCCGGTTGTTTTCAAAAATCAGGTTGTACTTAACGGGGCCGGTACCTACCAGATTGGCGCCCATGCTTGCGCCCTGAATGACACAGTGCCGCACGGTCAGGTTGGAATCGGGGAATGCGCCCAGCGCATAATCGCTGTCGGAAGAATTGCCGCTGAAATAGCCTTCAATGATACAGTTTTCAAAGGTAATATCCGTTCCAAAAGCAATGAACACAGGGGAAACATTGTTGGGATTCGCCGTTTGTTTGATTTTCAGGTGTTTGAATTTCAAAAAACGGGCGAGTTGCGTGCGCAGGGTGAATGAACTGTTGACCGTTGCTGCCGCACTCAAAACAGCCGCTGTGCTGTCGCCGCTTTCTCCCTGAAATGTGAGCCAGTTCTGCGGCGAACTGCCCTTGAGCAGTCCAATCTGGATTTGTTCGTTGTACGTGCCATCGCGCACCAGCAGGGTCGTCCCGCTGCACAATCCGCCCCTGGTAGCAGCATGCACCGCCGACGAAAAATCGGGAAAATCGCCATCCGCCCCGCCGATGGTGTAGGCGCCCGACAAGCCCGAAAACAGGTTTTCAAAGGTCAGCACATCATCGGGTAGGAAAAAATCGGTATCCGCATTGGGGCTGCTGCACTGCACAGAAACGGTATTTCCCTGCAATGGAATGAGGTTTTGCAGGCCCAGCGACACTTGCTCAGCCTCGCCGGAAGCCAGGATGCCCGCCCAGGGAATGGCTGCCTGCGCCACGCCATTGAGGGTGACGGTAAGGGTAGCCGACGTCAAGGTTTCCAGCCCCGTATTTTGAAGCAGGATGTCCAGCGGCAGTTCAGCGCAATACACCGAATCGGCAGAAGGATTTACAAAACCCGCTACTGCCACCGAGCGCTGCACGGGTGTGTATTCATCCGCGCCGATGTCGGGCGTCAGCGCACTGCGGCTTTCTCCGTCCAGGTCGGCGGTTACGGAGGGCAATGGTGTACCCAGTCCGTTCAGCACGGCATTGGAAACGTGCAAATCGGTTGCGCTGGCGTAGTATGGGTTTCGGCTGATGCTGTTGGGTGGCAAATCGGGTACGGTCGTTCCGTTGTACAGGTTGCAGTGGCTGAACGTCTCTACTTCGTTGGTTTCGTTTTGTGTGACCACTGGCAAGCCGCCGGATCGCACCACAATCGAGTTGTTCTGGATGCGGATAAACCGGCTGCTATTGGCCAGGAAAAGTCCCTTGCAGTCATCGGCGCCCGACAGGATATTGAGGCTGTTGTGGACAAAATCGAGGTAACGGCAAGACTGGATAAGGGCGCCGTTGGCCTGGGTCGATTCACCTGTATTGCTCATCATATTGTTGGCTACGAGGCAGCGGGTATTGGCCGTTCCGCGGCAGTCGTACATGGCGAGGCAGCCGTAGTAAGTCGTGTAAATGCGATTATGCTGTACCACCGCCGTGCTGCAATAATTGATTCTGAAACCCAGCGCACAGGTATTGACCACGTTTTTTTGCACCTTGATTTGGTGCGCGTAAACGGCTACAAGCGCTTCGGCAAGCGTGCCTTTGAAACGGTTGTTTTCAATGACCATATCGGCCGACACCAGCGTTTCGCCGCCCAGTGCACTGATGGCCTGGTACCCGTTCAGGAACAGGCAGTTTTTGATGGTCACATTGGGGCTTATGCCTGAAATGAGCACGGTGATTCGCCCGTTGGTATTTTGTGTGGAGGTATTGAGGCTGCCCGACAAACGGCAGTTTTCAAGGCGGAAATTGGTCACATTGTATAGATAAACAGCGGTGGAGTACAGGCCAGATTCGGGTGTCTGAAAAGACAATCGTTTGAATGTCACCCGCGCTACGTTTTGCAGCGAAACAAGGTAATTGGTGCCATTGGTAGCCGTGGTACTGAGCAACAACACACTGCTGCTGTCGCCATTTTCTGCCTGAAAAGTAACCGTACGATTGGCATTCGAGCCGGGAATGGCATTGATCTGAATACGTTCGGTGTAGGTGCCCGGGCGAACGTTGAACGTCACATTTCCGGAAATACCCTGCGTGCTGAGCGCCGAGGCTGCGGCCGTAAAATCGGCAAAAGAGGGATTGGCGCCGCCAATGGTAAAAGTGCCATTGAGTTGTGCCGAAGCGCCAAAAGCCAGGAAAAGAAACGGGATGACAAGTAGGGTTCGTTGCATGGATCGATGTTGGTGTGAGGAACAAATGTCGGGTGTGGATGTAAACCGGATGAAAAAATTCGCATGTATGCATAAATTCACCCAATGTTTTCCGACTGGTTCATAGCACCTGGGCATGAACATGACGGTGGTGGTGCTGGCAGCGCGGCGTATTCGGGATTTGAGGTAGTCGTGTGCTGTACTCGATGAAGCGGGATGGGAGAACGGATAAAGCGGATTTTTACTGATTTAAACAGATTTTTATATTTGTCCACTCTACGCTTTGTGTCCGTTGTGAAACCTTTGTGTCCGTTGTGGTTAATTTTTTTACCACAAAGTACACCAAGGTTTCACAACGGACACAAAGCGTAGAGTGGACCAGATTTTCGAAAGTGTTTTTTAAAAAAATCCGTATTAATCCGAACACATCCGTTTCATCCGTTCCCCCATCCTGCTACGGCGGGTACAATCCCACACTTAACCACTCCTTCACAAAAAACCTGCACCACCCTCGCCCTTTCAGCGTACCTTTGCGCGCTTTTTCAACACTATATACCTCTTTCGATGCTATCTGTAAACGATGTTGCCCTGCAATTTGGCAAACGGGTTCTTTTTGACGAAGTCAACCTGAAATTTGTAAAAGGCAACTGCTACGGTGTGATCGGGGCCAATGGCGCCGGCAAATCCACCTTCCTCAAAATCCTGTCCGGCGAAATAGAAAGTACCCGCGGCAGCATCGAGATCACCCCCGGCGAGCGCATGGCCGTGCTCAGCCAGAACCACTTCGCATTCGACGAATTTCCGGTGCTCGATACCGTGATCATGGGCCACCGCCGCCTGTATGACATCATGCAGGAGAAAAATGCCATTTACGACAACCCCAACGCGACGGAAGCCGATTCGATGCACGCCGCCGAACTGGAAAGCGAATTCGCCGAAATGAACGGCTGGATGGCTGAAAGCGACGCCGCCGAACTGCTCAGCAACCTCGGCATCCACGAATCGCTGCACTACAAACTCGTAGGCGAACTGGCAGGATCCGACCGCGTGAAAGTGCTGCTGGCACAGGCGCTGTTCGGCGCACCCGACATCCTGCTGATGGACGAGCCGACGAACGACCTGGACGCCGAAACGACCGACTGGCTCTGCGACTTTCTGGCTGATTACCAGAACATTGTGATCGTGGTGTCGCACGACCGCCACTTCCTCGATATGGTGTGTACGCACGTGGTGGACGTGGATTTCGGAAAAATCCGCATGTTCACCGGCAACTACACCTTCTGGTACGAAACCAGCCAGTTGCTGGCACGCCAAATGGCTGATAAAAACAAAAAAGTAGAGCAAAAACGCCAGGAAATGCTCGACTTTATCGCCCGTTTCTCGGCCAATGCATCCAAATCGAAACAGGCTACCAGCCGCAAAAAAGCGCTCGACAAACTCAACCTCGAAGACATTCAGGTGTCGATGCGCCGCTATCCGTACATCGCTTTCAAACCCGAACGCGAACCCGGCGACATCATCCTGGAGGTAGAAAACCTGAGCAAGAAAAACGAAGCGGGCGAATACCTGTTCCGCAACATCGACCTGCGTTTCAACAAAGGCGAAAAAATTGCTGTGCTCAGCCGCAACCCGCAAGCCATTACCGCCCTGTTCAATATTCTGGCGGGCGAAGACACACAATTTGAAGGCCGGTTCCAGTACGGACAAACCATATCGCCGCAATACCTGCCCAACGACAATAGCGCGTTTTTCTCCGGCGATCAGGATCAAAACCTCATGGATTGGCTGCGGCAGTACTCCAAAGAAAAAGACGAGGGCTTTATCCGTGGGTTTCTGGGGCGTATGCTCTTTGGCGGCGAAGAAGTGTTCAAACGCTCCGGCGTGCTGTCGGGTGGTGAAAAAGTGCGCTGCATGATGTCGAAAATCATGCTGGCCAACCCGAATTTCCTCATCCTCGACGAGCCTACCAACCACCTCGATCTGGAGTCGATCACGGCGCTCAACAACGGCATGAAAGACTTTACCGGAAACATGATCTTCAGTTCACACGACTACCAGATCCTGGATTCGGTAGCCAACCGCATCATCGAAATCACGCCGAACGGACTGATCGACCAGTACCTGGAGTACGGCGATTACATCCACAGCGAGAAAATTCGGAACCTGCGGGCCGAGATGTACGGAGATTTTGTGCCGGCGTAAACGACGCCAGCCGCAGTCAACACAACCATATGGCCTGAGTGGGGCATGTAACACCTGATGTTACGTGCCCCACTCATTTTTTGTATCGCACAGGGCGATGTAACGAATTAGGCAAATTTGAAAATCAATTCAACCCAACAAAAGTTATACGTCACATAAAAATTTTCTAAAATATTTTATTTAGAATAAAAAACTACATTATTTAGCACAGTCAATATACAATCTTATGAAATCAAACTTTCACCATAAATTTTATTATTATGTCAAAACTCTTCAAGTTATCCGTTTTAATCTTTTTGTGCTGCGTGACCACCCTTCACGCACAGTTTTTCTGCCTGAATGAAGACCAGAATCCTTTTGTGAATCCGAACAGCCAGGGAATTGAAATTGGCGAACGGTCGCAGTGCGACCCGTTCAAATGCAACGGGGCCGTGGTAAATGTAAAATTTCACGTGCTGCACCTCGACAATGGTACCGATGGCTATTCCGACTTTGATGTTACCTCCTGCAAAAGTCTGCTCGATGCGGCATACGGCCCCAGAGGAATTTCGTTTAATTACCTGCCTACGCACCACTGGAACAAGTCATTTTACCTGACCCAAACCAGCCTGGCGATCCTCTCCATTTTTAGCGACTTGGACAACCAGCGCACCAGCGACGCTGTACACATTTATCTGATAAAAAATCCGCAACTCGGCGCGGGAAAAGCCGACGGCATTCCGTCCAACGCCTGCTTCATGGGCGGTTCGGCTACCTACAACGGGGTTACGTACCAACTGGTGCCCTCGCATGTAGTAACGCACGAAGTAGGCCACTGTTTGGGCCTGCAACATACGTTCAACAATTTCACCACCGGCACACCGGCCACCGAAACAAGCCCTTGTACGATGGGCGATTACGTGGCGGATACGCCTGTGGACCCGGTTACCACCAAGGAATGTATCATCCCTTCCAGTTGCACCTACCAGCCTGCTGCCGGCCAATGTCCTTTGAAAGACAACAACAACGTGTCGTATACGCCTGATTTGCACAATTTTATGTCGTATACCGTTACCACTTGTATGACGCAGTTTACGGCAGGTCAGGGCGATAAAATGCGCGACGATGCCATGTATGGATTTGGCACGATAGCGGGTATTCCCGGCGTTTTCAAACTTCCGGAAATAAGTAGTTCGCCCAACACTACCAACCTTTGTACAGGAAATTCACAAACCTTGTCGTTGTGTTTTCCAGGCTTGATTACATGGTCGGTTTCACCCGCAGGTGCTGTCAACTTTAGTTCTCCCTCCTATGACAATGGTACCATTACGATCACGCCTTCCGGCTCTTATCTAGGAAATATTACCATTACTGCAACAACTGCAAGTGGTCAATCCAAACAAATAACCCGAACAATTGTAACAGGTTCTTATTTCACCGGCACCTACACCAACAACAACGGCCCGACCAAACCGATGAATACGGTCAATGCTGTTTCAGCAGGTTCCGTGAATATTACCCTGCAAGCAGGATTTACCTATACCTGGCAAATTCAGGGAAGTTCTTCTGCCACCAACCTCGTGATCGGACTGAATGGAACGACTGCCCGTTTTAACCTGAACAGTGGCAGCGTGACGTTCCTGATTACATCCGGCCCCACCTGCGGCGTCACCCGCACCGTTACATTCTATATTGGTAGTGGCTGGGGACTGGCAGCATGGCCCAATCCGGCGTCGGATGTGCTGAATGTGGAATTAGAAGAAGCGTTGGTGCCTGCAAGCATTCCGGAAGATATGGGTGCGGACAATGGCGGCGTCAGCATGCGCCACACGGATGCCATACCACAAGACTTGAACGTGGAAATATTCAATTCCATGGGTACGCGGGTGTATACAGGCAACTACAACCCGACGGCGCCACTGCGCATCGATGTTTCCGGGCTTGAAAATGGCGTGTACTGGGTGTCTGTGCGCGGCGAGGGCGTGAAGGTGGGCAGCAAGGTGGTGATTGCGCGGTAGGATTTATTAAGAGGCTGTCTCATAAGTACCACCTGTGGAATCATGTCAGATTTTTATTTTGTTTTTTTATGCTGAAAACCTATGAGTTTTTTGAAACCTCATAGGTTTAATGCTCGATAAAATTCAAATTTGGCCAACAGTGCATATTGGATACTCATGATACAGCCTCTTTCATCAATACTTCATGATTTTCAGTGCAACCGTTCCTTTTTTTGTTTGAACGGTCATCAGGTACAACCCGCTATCCAGATCATCGATATGGATATCATTCGTAGAAAACGCACCGAGCAGCAGTCCCGCCATATCGAAAATACAGGCGCGTTCTAATTGTTCTTCGCCCGTAAATACATGCAACATCCCGCTGCTCGGGTTGGGAAATACCTGCACCGCTGATTTCACGGCTTCTTCCTGCGCCGATACCGGAGCGAATTCAAAAGCACCCACATCTACCTGATTGTACAGGTTTCTGCTTTCCGTCTGACAGGTGTCCACATACATTTGATTTGCTTGCAAGGCATAGCCCCGAACAACGGCAGGCACCGATACACCAGCATCCACAGCAGGCGAATTGGCCGTTAGGTGGTAGTTGTAGTGTGCAGCATCGACAAAACCGATGGCGCTCACCTGGTTGTGGATCACATTGTGCGAAGAATCCAGCACCGTGGGTGCGCCGATGATCAGACCGCCCGTTTTGGCGCCCGCCAGGATATTGTTTTTTACAAACAGGGTATCGGTCCCTGTGGCCACCTGGATAAAACTGCCGGTCGTTTTTTTATTCACAAACGTATTGTTACATATCCAGACGTTGTGCGGCCCCGGGTTGCTCAGGCCCTCCAGTCCGTAGCCGAGCAGGTTGCTGTTGGCCGAATTGGGCCCTTGTTCGATGATATTTCCGACTACGACGGTGGTGCCGCCGTTGGGCAGGTCGATGGTACGGCTGTCGACGCTTTGTTCATTGGCAATGCGGTTGTACAGGATAAAATTGTTATTGGCCCGGCTTTTCAATTCGTGCCCTTCTGCAATGGCATCATGTGAATAGTTGTACCTGAAAATAAAGGTATCGATGTGGTTGATGTAAATATTGTGCTGGTAGCCGGGGTTGAGCACGCTGCCACCGTTGACGAATTCTGTGTACTCCACCACGGTTTTGCAATTGGGAATGTTGCCGCACAGGATGCCCATTTCGTTGCCTGAAAATTTGCAGTAGCGGACAAACAAATTGGCGCCTTCCTGCCGGATGCCCGCGCCGTTATGATCGATCACTGCCGCATCGGCAAATTCTATGTTTTCAACCGTCACGTTGGCGCCACTGATCACGAAAATGCCTTTTCCATTGACGGCATCATTGGCAATAATACTCCCGGCCCGCAATATAGGTCGGCCGCCCACACCTTTGATCAGCAGGTTGTTTTTCGACCATTTTACCTGCGGATCATTCACATAAGTAGAAGCGTCGATCAGAATGGTGTCGCCGTTTTGTACCAGCGGCGCTACCTGGCTGCAAAAGGTGTACGGACGCGTAGGCCCGACGCGCCAGGTGGTGGCGTGGGTGCTATACGTTACGAAAAGAAGTATTAGGGTAACGAGTCTAAACTGAAATAAAGCAATCAAATGTATTCGTTTGTGTGCCATTTTTATTTAACGTGAGTTAGGGATATTTTTTGATTGGAATGAAACATAAAAGGAGAGTCTGATAGTAGAATCATCCTGCTATACTGTACTTTTTCCTTGATGAAAAAGTACCAAAAAATCAAGGCTGTATTCAAATCCTACGATTTTGCTCTCCTTTACGACGGGTTCGCACCCAAACTCGTCCCGCCTGCGGCGGGCCTCAAACATGGGTGCTCTCTGCCGTCGTAAAGGGAGCAAAATCGGGATTTGAATAAGGCCGTTCGAACAAGGCTTGGCCAATACATTGATTTTCAAATATTTACAACGGTTGTTTGGAGTATGCAATCCCTATCTCTTGTTATTTGTGTCTGTATTGATCAAAAAATTTAAGATCAGGCTCATAAATAATTTTTGAATTAACACCTAAGCCTATCTTTTCAAACATTTCTACAAGTTTATCCCCGTCAATTAACTCTAGTTTTATATTAGACTTCGCAATTTCCATAGCAGCCTTCGCAAAATTTCCAGTAGTTATTAACAAGCCTTTCTCTACACTGCGTTTGTTGGTTTCCATAACACCAATAAATGCTTGTACTTTTTCCGTAGGAACAGTGGCTTGATAGCGTTTGCACTGAAAAAAAACGCTAAGATTAACAAATGGGTTAAGTTTTAGGGTAGCATAACCATCTATTCCTCCGTCATGAGACCGTTGAGTAATTTCAATATTTTCAAAATCATACTCTCGCAATAGTCTTCCACACAAATGTTCAAATCCGGTTGGGGTTAAATTCTGTAAGACTTCAATTAATGTTGGTTTAATATTATTATTAGGATTCTCTGGCTCGGTTTCTTCCTGAATCTCGATGATCTTATCTGCTTCTTTATCAATATTTTCGGTATTCTTCCCTTCTCTTAAATCTTGAAAAATTTTCACCCATTTTAGAAAAATATCGTGTCCCTGTTTTTCTGTCAGGCTTGTATCCCAGCCTTTCTTGCTTAAAGCCCACACGCCATGTTTTGAAGGTTCTAAAAGTTCCTCCCAAACGAGATATTGGCGTGCCCAGGCTAATTGGTTCTGAAACTTTAGCACGCCCGATTTAGAGTACCTTTCAGACAGGATTTCTTCAGGGAGTTTGTATTTTTCTCCTATGTGTTGGGTTATTTCTTTTGGTCTGGCAGAGCCTCCTAAATCCCGGAGTGCTTCCAAAACAGGTCCAAGCCATTTTACAAACTCTGTTTTCCCGTTTTTTTTCTTGCTCATGTTTTACTTATGAATTAGGACTGCAATATTAGTTTGATTAATGCAAACGTGAGTTTTGGTTAGCCCCCAAACATTTTAATGTAAACATTTAAAAATCAATGCATTGGCCAAGCCTTGTTCGGACGGCCTTATTCAAATCCCGATTTTGCTCCCTTGGAAGCGGCAGTGAGCACCCATGTTTGAGGCCCGCCGCAGGCGGGACGAGTTTGGGTGCGAACCCGCTTCCAAGGAGAGCAAAATCGTAGGATTTGAATACAGCCTTGATTTTTTGGTACTTTTCATCAAGGAAAAAGTATAATATAGCACGATGATTCCACTCTCAGAATCACTTTTCAGTTTCATTACAACCAATACAACACTCACTCCATTTCAAGAAACTAAAACCGCCATTATGAACAAGACAACTCCACGTTCCGGCCATTTCAACTTTGTTGTATCCGCCACCAAACTGCTTGTGCTCTCCGTTTTTCTACTGTTCAACCTGGCCGATGCAGCAGCACAACGCCTTCAAATTCAGGTGCATGCAGGGGGCAACTTCAGTAAAGCCCGAATACAGGACTCCGAATCAGGATACGTGTCCCGCGAAACTTCTACTTTCTTTGACACCTTGCCGGTACAATTGGGCCTGGGCGTGAAAATCAAGGCTTTTCGCCATTTTTACCTCCGCGTGGATGGCTCGTACAAAGCCTATCGGACATATTTTTATGCCGAACTGCCGGACGGGAGTTTGCCAAAATACATAACAGGCAATCTTTACAATGAAAAATTTATCTACTCCCTGTTGCCCGAGTTTCAGTACAAGATAATAAGTGGTCATCGCTTCGAATTGCCTGCATATGTTTTTGCAGGGCCGGTATTAAGTTTTGAAAGAAAAACGAATTATTCCATCAACTACCAGATATATGGTGGCGTGTCGGCAGTGGAGAGAACCATTAAACCATTTCCCCAATCAGGATGGAGTGTCGGATTGGGCGTCAACCCCAAATGGCGCCGATTGGGATTAATGCTGGAAGGTCGATTGCTTCGTATCGGCTATCAGGACGAAGGCACATTCGTGGGCAAAATTGCCTACCAGCATTTTACAGTGATGTATGGCATTACATACGACCTGTTTTGAACACCCGTTTTTATGCCGGCGTTTTTCTGCGCCACATCATTGCTCCAAACACCACTGTCGCCGCCGCCATCAGCCCGATAAAAAACAAATAGTAATTCGCGCCGGTCAGACCGGAAAAAACACCTCCGGCTGCAATACTGCCGTTGATGGCCGATACGATGTAATTTCCCAGAGAAATGGTGAGCAGCCAGAACGACATGATGGTGCTTTTCATACTTTCGGGGGCCTGCGTGTAGGCGTATTCAAGCCCGGTTTGGTAAATGAGCACTTCGGCAGCGGTCAGAATGACATATGCCAATACCTGCCAACCGATGCTGGGACTTTGGCCCTGGTCTATTTGCACCTGAATCAGGTAAATAATCACGAAAGACAGGATGGTTAGCAGGAAACCCACGCCAACTTTCCGGTAAGGGCTAAGGCGAACGCCGCGTTTTTCGAGCCAGGGAAATACCACGTAACTATAGAGAGGAATGTACACTAGCACGAGAATGGAATTGACCGACTGCACCTGCTCGGCCAGCCAGGTGTGCCCGAGGAAATGCAGGTCCATTTTTTTTGCCTGCAACACCCATTCGCTGCTGTTCTGGTCGTTGAGGGCCCAGAAAGCGGGAACCATGGCAAAAAAGGCCAGAATGCGCCAAACGGATTTGACGGCGTCTACCCGCTCGGGAGCGTAACGGGTTTTGGCAGCATCCAGCCAGCCTGTTTTGCTCCGCTGGCCCCGAAAATATTGAAGGGCGGCAAAGGCACTGATGGACATGAAGTTGGCACGGTTGACACCCGAAGGCGGCACCCGTACGTAACTGTTGCGGCCCAGGAAAAACACCAGCGTTGCCAGTGCCATCAGCACGCCCGGCACCCCGAAAGCCACCATGGGCGATGCATATTGCATAACCAGCGGCGTGAGCAGCATGGAAATAAAAGCACCTACGTTGATACTGAAATAAAACCAGGAAAAGGCCTTGCTGCGCAGCGATTCATCGGCAGGGTCGATCTGGTCGCCCACATTGGCCGACACACAGGGTTTGATGCCACCGGCGCCCACGGCAATGAGCAGCAGGCCGAAAAGAAACCCGTTCAGGTTGTCCTGAAAAATGGCCAGGCAGGCATTGCCCGCGCAGTACACCAGCGAGAGGTACAGGATAACGCGGTATTTACCCCAAAACCAGTCGGCCACCACAGCCCCTACCAGCGGGAGAAAATAAACCAGTGTGTTGAAAAAGTGGGTGATGTCATTGGCTTTGGCAGCAGCCTGCGCTTCCAGTGCGGGAGCACCGCCGGGGTTGAAAAACTGCGATACCAGAAAGGTGGTCAGGATGGCTTTCATGCCGTAGAAACTAAAGCGTTCGGCGGCTTCGTTTCCGACGATGTAGTAAATGCTGCGGGGGAGTTTGGACGTGCTGGCCATGATGCAGTGCGGATTTTTGTGAAAGAATACCACAAAAGTCCGGGCTGTAGGTGGCAGGGCGACTACCGGATTGGCTATTGGAATGTAACAAAACGGGTAACAAGTTCACTCAAAGCACTATTTCCTGCCTGCTAAACACCAGCGAATAAATTCCTTTCCCATCGCGCACAAACAGGTCGCCTTTCTGGAGCAGGTGGCCGATGCCTTCGTCTGCCAGTTTCTGGTTGATGGGTTCGAGCAGGCGTTTGACCATAGTGTCAAAATTTTCGGTAAACTCTTCGCGGTGGAAGTTCTCGCCCGCACTCACGCGTTCGGCGCAGCGCCGGAGAAAGAGATAGGGCGATTGCCGGTTGGTAAAATCAAACACCAGGTTTTGAAAAGCAAAATGTTCGGTTTGCAGGCTCATGGTCACGTAGTGGCGGATACCACGCGTTTCGAAGCGCAGTTGATTGGCCTGCTGCCCCGGCTCACGCGACACCACTTCTTCTTCCAGTTGGCTGCCCAGCCAGGAAATGGCGAGTACGAGGATGCAAATAACCAGCGCCGGGCGCGAAAGCATCCGGATAACATGATCGTCCAGCATACCTTGCGTGCCTGTACTGCCAGCAAAATTGGGGTCTTTGATCAATTCCACCACCTGGGTATACACCAAAGAAAAACAAACCAGCAAGGTAAACAGGGTCATCAGGTGTATACCGCGCTCGTAAAATATGACGGCAATGCTCAAACACAGCAACAACGCCACCACCACGGAAACCACCGTGTCGGTCATCAGCCACACCCTGGGCTCCAATGGGAAGGTGGCAAAGCACAGGCTGACAGTGATGGCGGCCAGCATGCCCAGGTTGATTTTTTCGAGCCGCTTGTGCAGGCGCAGCCAGCCGTCGCGGAAATAGGATAGGGAATAAACAAACAGGGCCGAGTTAATGATGGACAGGGCTTTGCGGCCATACCAATACGGCCAGTGTTTTTGGTAATCCAGGGCGAGGGCTTTTTCTTTAGAATAGCCATATTCCAGCAGCCCCATCAAAAACCACACGAAGAGCGCTGCGGCCACCCAGAGCAGCCCGTTGTCGTGTTTGTCGTCCAGTTTTTCCTTGATGAAAAAATGTACGGCTGCCACAGCGATGACAGACAGGATGGAAAAATAAAGGAAAAAGAGTTGAAACTGACTATCCAAAGCGAGGTGCGTTGCGTGCAAAGTTACACAATACGACCTTAGAAAGCGTATACCAGGCTACACTACATCATCCTTCAGGGTATGTCAGGCCTGTTTTGGGGCATTTCCATTTCATAATACAGTTTTCCCCTCTCTTCATCCGCCCATTCTATCAGTATTTTACTGGAATCTTTAGCCCAGGCCACACTTCGCACATGATTGCCATACACCATCTCCAGGGTGATTTTTTCGGCACTGCGCTCCGCATTCCGGAAGGTAAACTCCAGGCCGCTCATTTTGTCCTGCTTCGTATTCAATTGCCGCAGGCTGTATTGCCCGTCGGGTGAGTCCAGGGGATTGGAACCCATTTTTTGCCGTTTGCTGGTCGACTGCGCAAATTGCCGTGCAAAATTCAGAGAATCAATACGTTGGATGTTTACAAAATCGCTATGAAGGCATTCCAGTCCGCCCCCCAACTCCGCATCATACTGAATGTAACGCAGCGTGAGCGCCCCGCTGAAAACCCAGCCCGATTGCCCCTGCCCTTTCCAGACAGTAACATTTACCCAGCGGCCTTTGCGCGGAATACCATCGTTAAAAGTGGCTTCAAACACTTCTTCTGATACGTTTTCGTGCCAGATCAGTCGGGTATTTGTGGGCAAGGTAGCCAGTACGGGCGCATCTTTGGCGGGGCGTTGACGAAGCCGAAGCCCGTCTACATTCGTGACGACGTGAAAAGATGCCGTAGGTGCATAGCCGCCACATTCCGGCTCGCTCTCAGGTGCTTCCTGTGAGGTGTTTTGCGACCAACCGAGGCCGGGCAGCAGCAGGAGAAATGTTCGTGCCAGAAGGCGGGACAACATCAATGATTTCATGGTATAGGGGTAATGTTTGATGTAAAGATCAGCGTATTTACAAAATATACCTATTTCAATGCTGGAAATGCAGTTCGTGTGAACAGAGCATGCCATGCTACAAAGATAGTCTTAAAAAATTTGGTACACTCTACGCTTTGTGTCCGTTCTCCCTTCCTGTTGCAGCGGGTACAACTCAAGGTTTGGAATTCGACGCCTCCTTTTTCACCTGAAAGCCCGGATGACCACATTGCCACATAACAAAGGCGAATTGGTCGGCAAAATTGGCAAAAGTGACCTCCCGGTCTTCTGTAAAATGCCCGTTGTCATAGTTCACTTTCATCAATACGGGTCGGCCGGAGGTGGAAGCATTTTGCACAGCGGCAGCGAATTTGCCGGGCTGCCATACCACCACCCGTGGGTCGGTCCAGCCGCCTACGCTCATGACTGCAGGGTAGTTTACACCTTGTTTTACGTGCTGCATGCCGTCCATTTCGTACAGGGCTTTGCACTCGATGCTGTCCGTAACGGTGCCAAATTCGGGAATATTGACCGGGCCGTTGCTCGAAAACTCCAATCGCAAGGCATTGGCACAACCCACGTTGCAGACCGCCGCCGCAAACAAATCGGGGCGTTCGGTAATGGCTCTTGTGATCAGGATACCGCCTGCGCTGGTGCCCATTCCGCCCAGTTTGGAGGGCTGCGTATAACCATTGGCTATAAGGTATTCGGCACAACTGATGAAGTCTTTCCAGGTATTGGGCTTGGTGGTTTTATAGCCGGCCTTGTACCACTCTTCGCCTTTTTCGCCGCCGCCGCGCACGTGCGGAATGGCAATGACGGCGCCTTTTACGGCCAGTGAGTTCAATTCAGCACTGAAACAAGGCGTCATGCCGTATCCATATGCGCCATAACTTTCCATCAAACACACATTGGATCCGTCTTTTGGGGTGCCCTTTTTATAAATAATAGAAAGCGGCACCATCACGCCATCATGGCCTTTTACTTCCACCTCTTCCACCACCAGGTCTTTGTATTCGTCGGGGTAAACAGGCGCCGGGAACAAGGGGCTGGGCGAAAACCTGTCTGTTACAGCATTGTACAAAAACATCGAAAAAGGTTTGTTCCAGGAAGTGATGCCGACGTAGTACTCATCGGTTTTAGTGTCCACACACATGGAAAACGCCGAGCCTGCAAAAGGCAATTTCACCTCGGTCATTTTTTCCGTACGCAGGTTATACTTGTAGAAATGGTTGTTGATGCCATCGCTGTAACTGATGAGCAGGTAGTTCTTGCAACGGGTGAAATTTTCCAGGGTCATGGATTTTTCGGGCGCAATGACTTTGGCATTTGCCCAGTCGGGGTTTTTCAAATCCGTTGCAACAAGTTTGTATTTTTTGGCTCCGTTGTAGGTAATGGCAAATATTTTGTCGCCCGCCACATCGAAATTCCGCACCAGTTTGTCAGCAGGAGTACACAAGGTTTTCCATGGTATTTTTACCGAATTGGCTTTTGCAATGGGCGCATAATACAAGGCAAACTCGTTTTGTACCGTTCCTTCGCCGGCAAATATGTATTCGCGGGCGTCTTTCCGAAAGAAAACAAACGGATACACTTTGGCATCGATTTTTAAATCCGGATAGGACTCATTGCTGAAAAAATCAAGATCCGTTTGTGTGTCTGCTCCCAATGTGTGCAGTTTGGTTTTGGGATTTAATCGCGCGCCAGGGTCCGTGTTGTCGGCCGACTTTATCCACATATACATAAATGCCTTGTTGTCCAAAGTCCAGCCTTCTATACCGCCAGTGGCGGGAATTACATCGGGCAGTATCTTTTTGGTGTCCACGTCCACCACCAGAATGGTCTGCACTTCCGCTCCGTTTTCAGCGTAACCGATGAGCAGTTTTTTGCCATCGTAACTGGGCGAAATTTGCTGTACTGAAAGGGTCTTTCCCGCTTGATAGGTCAGAGGATCGAACAACAACTGCTCCGTCGCATTCACATTTTCACGAAAATAGACCTTGCTTACCTTCTCACCGGGCATTCTTTTTTGGTAAAATATCCGGCCTCCTTCTTTGATCGGGTAATAGATTTGGGGCGGCTGCAATTTGTCCAGTTTCCGCCATTCGGCGATCAGTTCGTCCCGGCCAGCGATGTTACCCATGGTGGCATTTGTCAAATCTGCCTGTGCCTTGAACCAGGTATTGACCTCGGGGTCTTTCATATCCTCGAGCCAGCGGTAAGGGTCTTGGTAGGTGACGCCCCAATAGGTGTCCTGTGCATCCACCGTTTTGGTAGGCGGGTATTTCAACTGGGCGAAGAGGCTGGAACAGCCAGCGAGGAAAAGGGAAAAAATGAGTGATGTTCTCATGGAATGGGTGTTTTAGTTTTAGTGTTTTGGTGTTTTAGTGTTTTGGGGTTTTTGGGGTTTGGTGTTTTTGGGGTTTTTATTTTGGTGAAAACTACTGTCCGAGTGAGGCGGTCATTCCCCTTCCGCCGCCATCTCCTTCCATCAAAATCCGCGATTTGCAGCCTTTGCAAGTGCCTGAAATCTGAAGTGTTTCCACCAGCAGGCGGGCCTCTGGCATCAGTGTCAGCGTGGCGCCCGACTGAATTTCAAGACCCAAAATCTCCACTTCTCCGGTACGGATTACCGGGTAATCACCCGTCGAAGCAGATACGTCCGGAATAATGACATTGTCAAATTCGGAAGGGATTTTCCCGGTGCTCCAGTTTTTGAAAAAAGCCCATTCCGTTTCGTGTCCTGGAGCGCCGCCGCGCCAAACATTGTTTTTTTGAGCAGATGCTGCCAGAGCGAACAATAAAAAAAGGCCGATTGTGATCATTCGAGTTGTCATGGTATTTGAAATTTGGTGTTGAAATTGGATCGTGCGTGCGCACAAGGCAATGTGCGGAACGACACCTGTTTGATCCTTTATTGCAGCGGAATAAAGAGAGGTAAGTGCGAATGGAATTTTTTTTAAAAAAGTATGCCTGGCCACAGGAGCGAACCCTGAGCGGGTTCGGGATATAAATACTTCGGTGTTCGAAATTCGGTGTTCGGTGTTCGAAATTTATAAATATCGAACACCGAACACCGAATTTCGAACACTGGAGTGAAGTATAAATAATTGAATGTTATAAGTTTATGAAATGGGGCTAAAGGGGGTTCATCGCCGCACCACCGCCCACGCACGCCCTTCTCCGTTCGCCCGCTGTACCCGCCACCAGTAGGCGCCAGCCGACAAACCTTTCAGGTCGATCTGCCCGGCTTGCAATCCTTCCGCGATTTGGCCTCGTTGTACCACCCGGCCCAGTGCGTCGATCAGCCACCAGTCTAGTTCAGACGAAGTGGCGCCACGTTTCCAGAAAAAGAAATCGCTGCAAGGGTTGGGGTAAAGAGTTACTTCCAGCGGCATTTCGCTCGTATCTCCCGGCTCCGGCATGAGCGCCTTGAACCCCGCCCAGGGCCGCGCCTGCTTGATAACCAACTGTCCGTCGGCGTCGATTTTGTACTCAATTTCCATGGCAAACGCATCGGACGCCTCGGCATGGTACAGCACTTTGAACACCTGATGAATGACCCGGAGGTACTCGCGCATTTGATCGACATAAAAAGGTGTCATCAGCACCGAATCGGCCGGAATCTGATTGGAATGGGTCATCACAAAATGATCCGCTTCCGCCCCCGACGCAGCGCTTACCAGCACTTCCTCCGGGATTGAGTTGGCAGACGGGTTGGTCACGAGGTCTTCTCCAACCTGTGTATTGAGGTAATAATAGCCCAAGGTATTGTATGCCGGATCGGTGCTCACACCTACACCGTTGACCAGTTCGTTTTCAAAATTGGGATGTACCAGCACGCCCATTGCCGTTTTGAAATGATCGATGCGGTAAAATTCGCGCTCCTCGAATGCTCGCAGGTTCCAGGTGCTGGCAAATACCTGCTTGATGGTTTTGGAAATATGGCCTTCGTCGGGGTGCTGCGTTTTGGAATCGTACAGCCCAGCGCCGCTGAATCCCGGCAAATCCTCGTTGTTGGTGCTCGACCGGCAGCGAATAGGCACACCCGGTGGAAACTGCTGCTGCATATCACTCAGCGCATCCATCATCCAGCCGGGCATGGATGCGTTTTTGATGGTTTGGCGAAAGGCGTCGAGCCGCTCGATACGGGTATTAAAATCCGTTTGAAAATCAGCCGATTCCATCATTTGGCGGGCCTGATCGTACAGACCATTGTACTGCATAAAGGCATCGTAAAAGTAGAAGGGCACGCCGAATCCGTCGGGCACTGTGCCTTCCGGAAAACCCAGGGTGCGCAGCGTAGCCACATTGGCGCATTTTACCCCGAAACTGACGGAAGAGGCAAAATGGATACTGTCCAGGGGCAAAATGTGCGTTTCCGACAGATCCCGAACGGGCTCCTGGGAGGTTTTGGGCCGTATGCTTTCATAATGGGCATCCACTTCGGCCAGTGTGGCTGACCGGAGAATGTAATTTTCCGGCGTGGCCTTGAAATACACATACCGCCCGATGAGCGAATCGATACCGGGCAGCAGCCGGGCATCGCGGATAAATGCATTGGGCACATTGTCCTGAATAGCCCGCAGGTTGACGTGCGACAGCGGCGTTTGCATCACTGTGGTGATGATGCCACCGACGCGGGGCAGGTCGTTGGGCAGGGTTTCATACAACACCACATCGCGGGAGAAGGGCGTTTCATCCGGTTGAACTACCCGAAGTAGTCCGTACCCTTCCGCCACATGCAGCGCCACATAGTCGATGTCGGCAAACAGATCGTCTTCCAGCAGCACCTTCACCCGGGAGGCATCGTACAGGGCTTTTTCCTGCCAGTACACCGGCACGCCGCCGGGTTCGTTGGGATAGTAGCAGAAATTGTTGTGCAGGAATGGCATGTTGGCGGCCATCAGTTCCATGGCTTTTTGCACATACGACCAGGAGAAGGTATTATTCGGTTGAAAAACAAAACGATACACGCCCAATCCGCCACCTGGCGCTGCCACAGTCGGGTGGTACAGGATAGAGCCGGTCATCAGGGTACCATCGTTGGTATAACCCAGGCTGTTGGCAAACTGCGTGTGCGTATCAAAGGTATTGCTGTTGATGAAATACAACAATGGATGCGTGGCGTCGCGGTTTTTGATAAAAAACTTGACTTCTTCCACCATGCCAATACCCGGAATATCGGCCTGCGTAGCCAGTTTTTTAAAAGCAAGGCGGTCTGGAATAAAAACGGCGCCGCTTGTAAAATCGATACCTGATGCGCTGTTCAGCGGGCTTTCCTGCGGCAATTGGTTCCATTCCGTCATATCGTCCCGGCCGTCTTCATCCGCATCGTCGGGCGCGTTCAGCAGGTGGGCGCTGACGCGGTATTGATCGAGCGGAAAAGCGGCCAGGTTTTCCTCCAACTCCAGATTGCCTGCCCCCCCATTTGCCATCACTGTCACCTGTTCGAATGCATTGCCGGCTTGTGTGCGTGCATGAAGCAGATAATAATGCTGCGCATCGGCGTCGATGCGCAGGCTGGCCACGCCGTAATCGTCTACCTGATAGCCGGTAATCGGGACAGACTGCGCAGAGAGCAGCAAAGGGAGTAGCAGGAAAAGCAGAGAAGCCGGTTTTTGCATACACACAAGGGTTGTTGAAGGAAACACTTCAAAACTACCGGGAATGGGGCACAAGTGTGTGGGAAAAACGGATTGTTTTGGCCTGAATTTTACTTTTTGTGTTCTCTGCAGGAGAGCGTGTTTTTAATTTCTGACAAATACAATCGTTTTGGAGCGCCCGTTCTGACTGAGCAGGAGGAAGTACGCTCCCGGGGCCAGCGTATGGCAATCGACCATGCTGTTGCCTTCCTGCACCGTGCCTTGTGCAAGCATTTGCCCGTGTATGTTGTGTACTTCATATCGCATGCCTTCGACAGCATCCTTGCTCCGTATGTGCAGAAAATCGGTTGCCGGGTTGGGAAAAATCTCTACATCGGCTTCCAGTTGGGCGCTGTGTGTGCCGGTGTACATATCGTAATCGTAGTCGATTTGAAGCGACGGGTAATATACATTGTTGGAAAAATCGGTGAGATAGTACCGAAACTGGTGCAGCGATTTGTCCGAATTGTAATCAATTTCATAACCACTGTTGGGGCTCAAACCCTGTGGCGTGTACAGGTAGAACTGGAAAAAAGTGACCTGAAGATCGGCATTGTACTGGGTGGTTGTTGAACTGTAATTCGACCAGGCGCCATTGGAGAACGCCTCGGTGAGCGCAACGGTCATCGTGGGCTGATAGTTGTAGGCGGTTCGGTTGACAGGCGCCCAGTCATTGAGGGTTTGCGACCACCCATCGTTGAATACTACGTCCACTTTATCGTCCGGGTCGTTGTACCAATTGGTATTCCGCTGCTGATTAATCCAGGTGTTGTTGGTGTAGTTTTGATACGTCACTGTTTCCTCGCGGTCGTCGGCATCATAGGTATACAGGCTTCGGCTGCCGTAACCCTGGCCATTGAAATACGAGAAGTTGGTGCGTTCCAGCACTTTTCCGGTAGCCGAATAGGTGAAAGAAACGGTGCGTTCCTGCTCCCACACACCAGTAGTTGTATGGAGTCGTTCTGCAGATTCCTGCGTACGGTTGCCGTTGGGGTCGTAGGTGTAGGTTTCCCGGGCATAATCCGTGTATCCATTTGTCGCATCCCATTTGCGGTTGACCGTGGAAACAAGTTTCCCGTCGGGGTCGTAGGTAAAATACCGGGTGTTGTCGTAAGTAAATTGTGTACCGTCCCACAAGTCTGTCTGAAACTGATCTACCAGCCCGTTGGGCAACCGAAAATAAAAACAGCGTTCGTAATTGGTTAAAGCCACGGATGAACTGTAAGCCTGTTGTGAAATGTAACGGGTGGGCTGAGGGGCGTTGGTTTGTGCAGCGAGCAATTGGGACATACCAATGGCTAGCATAAAAAGGTACTTTTTCATGCGTTGAAAGTTGATTGGTTACGAAAGAAGGGATAAAAAGAAATGGGTTACCGGTACATCGAGTAGGAAGCGCCGCTGCTGCTCGTCATGGTGGCATTCGCAGGCGTCACTTCTACACTGTAGTTCGAGCCAATGAGGAGCGCTCCATTGGCGCTTGCTTGTGTGGTTGCAGGCGTATTCAGCGCGGAGGCGGCACACAGGCTTCTACCATTTGCAAGGGAGTAATACTCGAAAGCGCCCGAAGCATTTTTTCGCTTGTAAATCAGCACCCTGGCGGTTTGGTTGCCATCTGAAATGACAAGGAGTTCCTCGTTGACATTGACATCCCAGTTGATCGGCGTCTGCGAACCCGTTACGTCCGACAAAGGCGACAGGCAAATGCTGTTTGCATCCGACAGTATGGCCTCTTTCTGAACGATGACATCCACAATAATAATGACAGTGGTTTTAAGCGAGATCTGTACCGGTGGGCTGTACACCCCGTCGGAACACACCGTGCGCAGCGTCACCTTGTACAGGGAATCAGGCGACAGGCCCGTAATCGTGAAGGTCGAATCCGTGGTAGTAAAGGGGCCGGCCGGAACGGGCTGCGGCGACACAGATATTTCTACGGTGGTGCCCGGGGGCGCCGACCAGGATATGGTAGCGCTGGTAGGACTGAGGCCAATGACCTGCACATTGGTTGGAGGATCGCAGGGTTCCGCAGGAGGAACACAACCCGTCGTGCAAAACAGGGAAGTAACAAACAAGGCGCAGCCTGCCAACAGGACAAGGAGCAGATACAGGTTTTTCATGGTACAGTAAGTAAAGGGTGGGTAGTGGTTTGTTTTTATGATGCTGCGAAGGTAAACGGGCCTGAAGGAACGTTACAAAGACAAATTTTGTAATTTATCCCATGAATATTATTTTAGAACACTTGTTATTTTTCGGCAAAAACAACATAATTTCGTGTTTTTATCAAATAAAACAAAGACAAAACAAACCATTTTATCCCATGAAAAAACATGCAAAATAGCACCTTGATAGCAGTATTCCGCCTGTTCCAAACACACGAAATTCAATTGTTGGCACAGATGATTGATACCCCGTTGTTCAAACTACCCAACCGGCATGGCGATACGGTTCGGCTGTTCCAATACTTGCAGCAGGCTGCGCCGGGATTTTCAGATGTCGGTTATTTGTCTAAAGAAACGGCAGCCTCCCGACTGTTTGGGCATCGTTCGCAACCGGCTACGGAACTCCGAAAAGCCATGTCGAACCTGTTGGGTATTCTTAAAAAATTTGTGCTGTTTCAGCAATTTGCTCATACACCTGGCACGTCAGGGAATGCTTTGTTGCACGATATACAGACCGATTTAGGCCTGTTAAAATGGCTGGCGAGCCGCTCCGGCGACATTGCACAGGAAGCGCCTGCGGTGAAGCCAAAACGAAAACGGCCCGCCAAAACCCGCGTATTGCTGTCGCATCAATACAAAATACTGCACGAAAATAGCACCCGCTTTTCCGATCAGGCCCGTTCCTTCAATCAACGCGCATACAGCGAGTGGCTCTTGTCGCGCTTCTGGCAGGAATATGAATTGTACGATTATTTTGGTTTGCAACGTTCGCTCCCGGAGCAACAGGAGCACTTGCTGCGGGCCCTTGACGCCCTCGACGGATTTTACTATCAGTTGAAAATGAGTATGGCCATGCATTTGCAGGTGAATTTGCTGGCACAGGCGGCTTCCGACGACAGGATGACTCCCATCAGGCAGCAGTTCCATCACAGCCTTGATTTGGCCAGGTCGCTGCCGACGCATTTAGCCGAAATACCGGAGCACCAACTTTATTCGGCAGTGTTTCGCATGCTGCATGAACAGGATACACATAGCCAACTCTATAAAACCATCGAGCAACTGATGGGTCAGGATGGAATTCGCCTGCCCGATCAGGTACTGCAAACCATCCGAATCTCTTTGAGTGCCTATTGCGCTATTATGTACAACCGCACCGGAGATCGTTTTTTCCTGCAACGCAGGCTGGAACTTCAAAAAACCGATCTGGAAAACGAATTGCGCACCAATGGAAACACCATCACAGCGACCCGGCTCTCCGGAACTGTTTCCAATGCATTGCTGGCAGGCGAACAGAATTATTACTGGGTAGCCGAATTGCTGGAAGTATTTGGGCAGGGCGTTGGTATCCTCGCTACGGATACGCCGCGGGAAGTGTATAAAGTCAACAGGGCGCACCTGCTTTTCCACCAGGGCGCTTATCGGCAGGCGGCCAACGAACT
>JAIUPL010000034.1 GCA_020160935.1 Bacteroidota bacterium
AAACCTTGTCGGAAATAGGCAATTCTGGCGTGCACATTTTCGATATCTGTACCCGCAAAGTGCTGTATTTCTCCCTGAATTTTGGCGCCCTGCTTGGCTACTCCCCTACCGATTATGAAGTGAGCGGCCAGCGCTTTTTTGAAAATATCATTCACCCCGACGACAAACTGGCGCTCAGCAAAAACGGCGTCGCTACCTTCAGGATATTTAATAGTTTGCCGGTAGCGGAAAAAATGCATTACAAGTTGATCCAGGAGTACCGGATGATGGATGCGCAGGGCAAATACAAACGCCTGATCGAGCAATATCAAATACTGGAATTAGACAAAAAAGGGCAAATGTGGCTCCTGGTCGGCATTGTAGACCTGTCGCCCAATCAGGAAGACATCAACGGGATCAAATGCCAGTTTATCAATTTCAAAACCGGAAAATCGATTCCTTCGGAAGCCCCCGAAAAAACATCGTATGAACTCACCAAACGAGAACTCGAAATCCTGAAACTCGTCAAAGACGGCTACCTGAGCAAGGAAATTTCCAACAGGCTCTCTATCAGTTTGCACACCGTCAATACCCATCGGCAAAGGTTCCTGGAGAAACTCGGGGCCAACAACTCTTTCGAAGCCGTCACTTTTGCATCCCGCTACGGACTGCTGGGATAGGAATACTGATAAATCAGTATTGTGCAGGAGGAAGGCCGGTAAGACCTTTGTACTGTAATTATTCACCTGACAAAACAGTCGATTACGCCCCGTCGAGGGTACAATTTCAGAATAATCCGGTTGAACTGCCGGATTGTCCTACTACCCTTTTGTGCCTTGCCGACACCTTTGTATGGTCAAATCGTACAAGCATTTTTTTGAAACGAACAACCCTTTTGCAAGATGAAACAGATCAATTCAACACGAAAAAGCGAAAAAATCACCGGCGCGTTTTTTATCGCTGCTTCCAGCACGGCCATCCTGGCGGTGTTGTTGTACAACCCCGTTTTACAGCCTTCCGATGTACTCACCGCGGCCGCCCATGCATCCACCCGGGTGTCGCTGGGCGCGCTGTTCGACCTCTTGCTGGCCATTTCCAATATCGGCACGGGCATCATGCTGTATCCAAAATTAAAAAGATACAGCGAAAGTTGGGGACTGGGTTATGCGCTCTTCCGCCTGCTGGAAGTGGTTTTTATTTTGATCGGCGTGGTCAGCATGTTGTCGATCGTATCGCTCGGCAGTGCATCTGAAAACCTGTCCGGCAATGAACTGATTTCGATGCAGGCGGGCGCAGGTATCCTGAAAACGATCTATGCCTGGTGTTTTATCCTGGGCCCTCATTTTATGCTGGGCGTCAATACCTTCATTTACAGCAGTATTTTCTTTCTGAGCGGGCTGGTTCCGCGCCGACTGTCCACTTTCGGAATACTGGGGGCAGTGCTGATTTTCATGGGCGCTGTTCTGGAAATTGTCGGAATTATCCCGCATTTCTCTTCTGAAATAATGGTGCTGGCATTGCCCATTGCCTTGTACGAAATGGTGCTGGCAGGCTGGCTCATCGCCCGTGGATTCAAGCAGGAAGAAACCAGCCCCATCGATTCATTTTCATCACAAATGCCTCATTACCAACACTAATAACCAATAACAAATAACGAATAACCACATGAACGCAGTTGTTTATAAAAAATACGGAACCCCGGATGTGCTGGAATTAACGGACATCCCACGACCAACGCCCAAAGCCAATGAAGTGCTGATCAAAATACACGCTACCAGCGTCACAGCAGGCGACTGGCGTTTGCGGAAAGCCGACCCGTTTTTAGCCCGAATTTTCAACGGACTGTTCAAACCCAGTCGGGTAAAAGTCCTGGGATTCGAACTGGCGGGCGTCGTCGAGCAGGTCGGAGAAAAAGTGCAGTCGTTCCAAATTGGCGACCCGGTGTTCGCATTCTGCGGCCTGCGTTTCGGCGGATATGCCGAGTACACCTGCCTGCCTGCCAACGACCTCATAGCCATCAAACCCGCCAATATGACCTTTGAAGAAGCGGCCACGGTGCCTGTCGGCGGACTGACAGCATGGCGGTTCCTGAAACAAAACGGCCTCAAAGCAGGCGATCAGGTGCTGGTGTACGGCGCCTCGGGCAGCGTGGGCACTTTTGCCGTTCAGATCGCGAAGGCCGCTGGCGCTGAAGTGACCGCCGTTTGCAGCACTGCCAATATCGAACTCGTCAAGCGGCTCGGCGCCGACCACGTCATCGATTACACGCAAGAGGATTTTACGAGTACAGAGGCGCGTTTCGACATCGTGTTCGACGCCGTGGGCAAAACCTCCAAATCCGCCTGCAAGCATTTATTAAAGACAGGAGGCCGATACACCACCGTAGCCAAAAACCCGAAATCCAATCCGGGCGATTTGCAGGAATTGAAGCGCCTCATCGAAGCCGGAAAACTCATCAGTGTGATCGACCGAACCTACCCGCTCGAACAGATCAGAGAGGCCCATACCTATGTGGAATCTTTCCGAAAAAAAGGAAACGTGGCCATCCGCGTATTGCCTGAAGCATCCTGAACCTGCCTCGGGAAGACCGGAAGTCCGGAAAAAACCGCATCGATACAACCAACACTTTCAAGCCTTTTTTCAAAATGAAAAACGCTCTTGCATTTGCCCTGCTTTGCTGGGCCAGCATTTCTCTTGCTCAAAACGCTGCCAATTATACCGTCAGCGGCACAATTACAGACGCTGCTTCCGGCGAAACCCTCATCGGGGTGACGGTACGCGCCGAAAATGGCGCCGGCGTCGTGTCCAATGAATACGGCTTCTATTCGCTCACGCTGGCCGAAGGAGCGCACACGTTCAGTTTCGCTTACCTGGGCTACCTTACCATGAACCGCGAACTGGTTTTACATCAAAATCAAAAGTTGGACATTGCGCTTTCCGACAACACCACCTTGCTGGGCGAAATCGAAATCAAGGCAGAAAAACGGGAAGAACACGTAGAACGGGCGCTGATGGGCGTCGAAAAAATCAACATGGCGGATTTGAAATCGCTGCCCATGCTGCTGGGCGAACGCGACGTGTTGAAAACCATCCAACTCCTGCCCGGCGTCAAATCTGCCGGCGAAGGGAATACCGGCTTTTACGTTCGCGGCGGCGCGGCCGACCAGAACCTGATCCTGCTCGACGAAGCACCGGTGTACAACGCCAGCCACCTGCTCGGCTTTTTCAGCACCTTCAATGCCGATGCCGTCAAAGATGCCACCCTGTACAAAGGCAGTATGCCGCCGCAATACGGAGGCCGCATTTCATCGGTGCTGGACATCAAAATGAACGACGGAAACAACCAGAAGTATGAGTTAAGTGGCGGCATCGGACTCATTTCGAGCAAACTCAACGTCGAAGGCCCGATCCAGAAAGGCAAGGGCTCGATTCTGGTGACGGCGCGCCGCACCTACCTCGATCTGCTGCTCCTGACCTCGAAAGATTCGATCAGAAAATCCACCGTGTTGTATTTCTACGACCTGAACACCAAGGTGAATTATCAAATCGACAGCCGCAACCGGATTTTTATCAGCGGCTACTTCGGTCGCGATGTGCTGCGTTTCGGCAGCGGCTCGTTCGGCGTCAACTGGGGCAATGCAACGGCTACCCTGCGCTGGAATCATTTGTTCAGCGACCGCCTGTTTTCCAATACTTCCCTGATTTTCAGCAACTACGACAACAACATTGCGATCAAATTCGGCGCCAACGACTTCAGAATTTCCTCACGCATCAAGGACTACAACCTGAAACAGGATTTTCAGTGGTACCCGAACAGCCGCAACACGGTAAAATACGGGTTTCAAATCATCAACCACACCATTACGCCCAGCAGCGTCGATGCCAGCGAGACATCCGAACTGGTCGGCAACAACGCCGCTCAAAAAAGATATGGCCTGGAAAGCGCCGCTTTCATCAGCCACGAATGGCAGGCCGGCAAGCGCCTGAACCTGACCTACGGCATACGCATATCCGATTTTGCGGTGCTGGGCGACGGCGATTTTTACACCTATGATGCCGATGGAAAAATTGTGACGACCACCACGTATGGCAAAGGGGAAGTAGTAAAAAATTACCTCGTGCCCGAGCCCCGCATCACGGGCAGCCTTCGCCTGACGGAACGCAGTTCGATCAAGGCAGGTTACACGCGCAATGCACAGTACCTGCACCTGCTGTCGAACAGCACGGCTTCCAACCCGACCGACTTGTGGATGCCGACGACCAACAATGTGAAAGCGGAAATTGCCGACCAGGTTTCGCTGGGCTGGTTCCGGAATTTCGGAACGGAGTCCGAATACGAGTTTTCCGTAGAAACCTATTACAAAAGCATGTTGAACCAAATCGATTACCGAAATGGTGCAGAAATCCAGGGCAATCCCAACCCCGAAGCCGACCTGCTCTACGGTTCCGGCAGGGCATACGGCCTGGAACTGTTGTTGAAGAAAAAAGCCGGGCGTTTCAACGGATGGATCAGTTACACCCTCGCCCGTACGGAGCGCAAAATACCGGGCATCAACAACGGGAATTATTATGCCGCCAAACAGGATCGCACGCACGACCTCAGCATCGTCGCCATGTATCAACTGAACCAGCGCTGGCAATTGAGCGCAAACTGGGTTTATTATACCGGCAACGCGGTCACGTTCCCCAGCGGAAAATACGAGATAAACGGATCGACTACTTACTACTACACGGAGCGCAACGGCCACCGCATGCCCGACTACCACCGCCTCGATCTGGGCGCTGTTTTTCAGGCAAAAAAGACCAAACGTTTCGAGTCGGAATGGGCATTTTCCATCTACAACGCGTACAGCCGTAAGAATGCCTACACCATTATGTTCCGCGATTCGGAAACCCGCCCGGGCACTACGGAAGCCGTCAAAACATCTTTGTTCAGCATCGTTCCCAGTGTATCGTGGAATTTCAGGTTTTAGAGCAACACATTCACTATCAATCACTCACACCAACCATTATCATGAAATACTTTGCTAAATTTTCGCTGTTTCTGGCCCTGCCTGCCCTACTTTTGATTTCCTGTGACCAGGAAGAAATCATCGAACTGGACTTGAACGGCGCGCCGGCACAATACGTTATTGAAGGCAGCGTGACGGACGAAGCGAAACCGTTTCAGGTGCGCATTTCCAAAACCGTGGAGGTTGATCAGCCCAATGATTTTCCGGCGGTCAGCGGCGCCGTGGTTGTTATCAGCGATGATTCCGGCCGGATCGATACCTTGTCGGAAACCTTGCCTGGCATGTATGAAACCACGCAGGCCATTCCCGGCGCTTCGGGGCGCACGTACACCTTGCAGGTTTGGGTAGCGGGGCATTATTTTTCTGCACATTCCACCATGCCGGCCTTGGTGCCATTTCAGGATTTGCGGGTAATACCGTTGCCATTTGGCGGCGAAAACACCCTTGTGATGACACCTGTGTTTACCGATCCGGCCGGTCTGGGCAACAATTATCAGTTTGTACAAAGCAACAATGGCGTGCGCCAGCCGTATATTTTTGTGGCCGACGACCGAAACAATGACGGCGCACAAATCAGTACCTTGTTGCTTTCTCCCGATCTGGAAACCTTGAAAGGCGATACCGTTTCCGTGGAAATGCGCAACATCGACCGCGCTACATACAAATACTTCGTGGCGCTGGATGCTTCCAATGGCAACGGCCCAAACGCCAGCGTGCCCGCCAATCCGAACAACAACTTTGAAGGCGCTTGTCTGGGCTATTTTGCGGCATACACCGTACAGCGGAAAAGTGTGATTGTGGAGTAAAACGAAGAAAAATCAATTGGCTAGAAATTTATCCTCGTACAATGGGATCAACAATGACGATTTTATCCGGACGCAATACCCGTTGGGACTGACGCCGGATTTTGTGTATCGGGTGCAGTTTTATCTCCAAAAACCATGTTTTACATTTCCCTTACATCCTTTTACACCGGGCCTGCCGGGGCTGGTGCACATGCCCGATAATTTTGCTGCATTGTTTCACAGCACTCAACTACAATGCTATGCGTTACCCTCTTTTTATTCTCCCCTTGATGACATTCAGTTTTTTTTGCTGCCAACAGATACCAGGCATCGAACCACCTTTGGCAGCAAGTCTGCACACATCGGTTGCCAGCACATCCGATAGCACCCGTTCAGAAAAAGCGGTATCCGACAGAAAATTGGTCATCCGTTCGCTGGATGGCGGACAAACCTGGGAAGATGTCAGTACCGGCATTCCCAAAGATGTGTTGGCAGGTCATATCATGGCGCAGGAAAACGAAGTACTGTTGGCCGGCGATGGACTGTATCGCTTGAGCAACAACGATGCGGCACTGAAATGGGAAAAGGATTTTTTCTGGAAAGATGAAATCACCGGCATTTTTCCGGGTAAAAAAGGCCCTTACTTCTGCAAACTGGGCGCCGGTTTTTACCGCGAAATACCTCAGACAGGCGTATGGGTAGCCATGCACGAAACCCTGCCCGACCCCTTCGTTCGGGCCGTACTCGAAACATCCAATGGCGTTTTGCTGGCTGGCTGCAACAGCGGAATTTACAAATCCACAGATGATGGCAAACACTGGAAGCGGGTTTTTGAAGGAGAAATGATACTCCGATTTGCAGAAGCCGACGGTATTCTTCTCGGCGGCGGTCAGAGAGGCTTGTTGCGCTCCACTGACAGCGGCGAACACTGGGATCGTGTATTGTCGGAAGAAGCCGCTATAAGAAAAATCGACCGCAGTAATAATCGTTTGCTGGCACTGTCGAACGATATCCGGCCCTGGCAGGACGCGCTGGCCGACAAAAACGAGGTGATCAACACACTGCGCTTTTCCGATGATGGAGGCAAAACCTGGCAAGGCATGAATGATGCCTTCCGTTCGCTGCGGTTTATTTATCGCCCTCATGCCGACATTTCGCCATCCTGGATCATCAACGACATTCAGCAGGCGGGCAAATACCTGTTTTGCAGCCTCGATGCGGGTATCTTCCGCTCTTCGGATCAGGGCAAATCCTGGCAATTGGTGTACGAGGCCGATGTGCCCGACTGGATAGCGCAACTGACGGTTTGCGACGGGGTGATTTATGCCGTACTGAGCGCCGGTTGTTGATATAAGTGTATGTTTGGGGGCTATTTGAGAACAAAAACTCCACTATGCTCAGAACATACCTGCAAGGAAAAATACCTTTTAACTGGCAACTGGGGTTGTTGCTCGTGCTGTTGTTCAGCATATCGCGGTTTGCAGCCGTTTTGCACGGACTACAAACGGGCAACAACCTTTTCCTGACAACGCTTTTTGTGTTGATGGCGATGTTGCCATTTCTCCTGCTTTCCAAAGAAGGGCGAAGGCGCGTGAAAATACAGCGCCCGGCAGGCGTGCTGCCGCTGCTCTATTCGCTGCTGCTGGGCATGGGCATCAGTGCGCTCATTTACGCCCTCGGCCAATGGCTGTATGGCAGCGAACTATCCAATTGGTTCCGGTATATCGGCGAATCGTATCCCGTTCGGATCACCGAACTTTCCGAGGCCGACAAACGCATTTATTTTATCGTTTTTGTCTCCATCGGTGTCACTTTCAGCCCGCTCGGTGAAGAGTTGTTTTACCGTGGACTGGTACACGGCGCTTTTGCCCAGCAACTGGGCGAACAAAAAGCCGCCCTCCTCGATAGCGCCGCTTTCAGTGTGGTGCACCTGGCGCATTTCGGACTGATTTTCCACCTGGGCGCCTGGAGTTTTTACCCGGTGCCGGCCTTGCTATGGATGTCGTGCATGTTCGCGACGGGCCTGCTGTTCAACTATTGCAAAAACCTGTGCGGTTCTGTTTGGGGGGCGGTCGTTTGCCACATGGGGTTCAATGTGGCGATGACGTATTTGATTTTTTACCGGATATATTGATGCCCCGCTCTACCCCATCAGTTCGCACATGTAAATTCTGATGGCTCTTCCGATCCTTTTGTTGTACACCAGGTAATGGTTGTCGTTTGAAATATACACGCGGGCATCTTCTTCCAGTCCAATGGCCGTAGTGAGGCGTTTTTTATTCAAGCCTGACAGGTCGATGCGATAAATGCTGTGAGGGCCCGCTTCCATCGACGAGAAATAAATCCACTTTCCATTTCGGTCATACACTGGCCAGCCATCCAGTGCAAAAGGCGTATTTGTCAGGTTTTTTATAGTGCGGGTATTCACATCCATCACATATACATCGTCTTCTGCGTCGTTGTTGCGCAGGTAAACGATTTGCTTCATATCAGGGGCATAGCGTGCGCAGGTTTCATTATCGGGTGTATCAGTGAGCCGCGTGGTAGTACCCGCAGCAATATCGTATTGGTAAATATCGAGCGACCCATTGCCTGCTGTCGAATTGTACAGGAGCAATTTCCCGTCGGGGCTGAAATAAGGATGGATGTCTCTGGCAGCATTTCGGGTGAGGCGCCGAATGGAATCCCCGCTTACTGCCATGAGGTATATTTCCTCGTTGCCATCGCGGTCGCTTACAAATGCGATGTATTTATTGTCAGGGCTCAGGTCGGGGAAATTGTTGTTAAAACCATCGTTTGAAATATTTACCTGTTTTTTTGAGGCAATGTCCATCACAACCAGTTGCCAATGACCCGATTCATTGGACTGATACAGCACTTTCCGATTGTCGGCAAACAGCCGAGGGAAAGCCGTTTCATATGTCACAGGATCGGTCAGCATGCTGCAATTGGACAATTGAGCGCCTGCATCGGCAGACCAGCCAATACAGACCAGAAAGGCAGGCAGCATACGGTGGCGGAGGGAATCTGACAGTTTGAAGATCATACCTTTTTTGATTTTGAACCTGTTTGGAAATAGTTTCAAAGTGAATGGCTAATTCAAGGAGCAGGCATTTCGGCAGAAGTTGCATACTGTCGACGTCTTTTCACCGCTCGTTTGCTCAAACAAGCAGTGTCAATAAAATTCGGAAAATTATTTGCGCAACCAATTGGTTTCGCGTAAATTTGCAACCAATTAGTTGCACAACTTGCCTTTACCCATGCGAAGAGATATTTTTCAGGCCATTGCCGACCCGAGCAGGCGCGCCATTCTGGCCCTCATTGCCATGCAGTCCATGACGCCTAATGCGCTTGCGGAACATTTTGACACCACCCGACAGGCGGTGTCGAAACACCTGCGCATCCTGACCGAGTGCCAACTGGTGACCACCCAGCAGCAGGGTCGGGAAATTTATTATCACCTTCAAATCGATAAAATGAAAGAAATCGATCGCTGGCTCCAGCAATTCAGGGCCATTTGGGAAACGCGGTTTAGCCAACTCGACGAATTATTATCCACCACTAAAAAATGAACCATGAACCCAGTCTTGCAATTTGACTTCGTAGTCGACCAGGAAAACAAATCCATTCATGTAAAACGCGCATTCGCCGCCAGCCTCGACCGGGTGTGGAATGCCTGGACGCAGCCCGAACTTCTCGACCAGTGGTGGGCGCCCAGACCGTATCGCACCGTCACCCAATCGATGGATTTTCGCGAAGGCGGCATGTGGCTGTATTACATGATTAGCCCAGAAAACGACAAACACTGGTGCAAAAACGATTACCAAAGCATCGAGCCGCAAAAGCGTTTTTCGGGCCTCGACGCATTTTGTGATGAAAATGGAAATGTGAACATGGAAATGCCCAGAACCCGCTGGACGAATGTTTTTAGCGCAGAAGGCGACCACACACTGGTGTCGATTACACTTCAATACGAGCGCCTGGCCGATCTGGAAAAGATCATAGAACTAGGTTTCAAGGAAGGATTTTCGATGGCGATGGGGAATCTGGATGAGTTGCTGGCGTAAAGTTGTATTTTTGTCAAGTAAATACACACTTCATTTGGTTCGGCTTTAGCCATTGTAAGAATATAAAGGTGGCTAGAGCCGAACTATTCATTTCCCAAAAAATATTAGTAAGCAATGAGATTTTACCGCTTCTTATTCAGTAATCTTTTTCTTCATCTGACATTTATACTTATTGCACAGCCGGATGAGGGCTTTACGATAAAATTAGGCACTCCTGATGCCAACGAATATGGCTCCTATATTTATATAAATGAACACAATGAAATCATAACAGCATCATTTTCCGCGCAAATACAAACGAGGCAAAACCAATGTATCCTTCGAAAAATCGGGGCTGACGGGAAAATACTCTGGTCTACTTTATATCCCGTTAATGATGTGACCATTTTCTCGGTTACACCTTGTCCTGATGGGTCGTTTGTAATGGGTGGAGATAAAAAAGATTTTTCAGGGAAGTTTGTAGGGGGCCAATCCATTCTGATAAAAATCGACTCCAACGGCCAACCGGTCTGGGAGAAAAAATATCAGTTTGCCAGCATGGATTATATAACTCAGATATTTCAACTCTTAGATGGGTACCTTTTCATGGCAGAAGGGCGTGTAGATACGGTCGAATTCAGCAAGCGAAGCAGGCTATTTTTGTGTAAATCAAATTCTGAAGGTGATATCGTCTGGAAAAAGGAATTTATCACAACCCCTCAGGCAGAGGGACGCATTATTGTTACCCCACTAAAAAATGGTAACTTCTACTGTATTTATCCTGGAAATACGAATGATAAAAAATACCAGACACGTATTTTTACAATTACACCCAATGGAGATATACTAGATGAGGTAGAAATCATTGAACCCGGAATTAGTTCTGTATTCGAACAGCCTGATGGTAGTATAGTATTTTTTCACAATAAAAAAACGAAAGACAGCACTGGGAAAAATACAAACAACGCTTACATATCAAAAATACAGGCAGACACACTTGCCAGGGTGCTGGAGTTGCCAGGGCAACATTTTTCGAGTTATGTGGAATTAAGGAATGGATATTATTATACACCTGGTGTGAAAGAAAACAAGTTGATCATCCAGCGGATAAAGGCTGAAAATTACAATATTGAGCAAGCAGAAGTTGTGCTCTCCCAAGACGTAGTTTTCGATGGTTTTGGACTCATGTACAATGGGTTCCTGCTGTTTTCAGGAATGGAAAGAATACCGCCCACAGATACTGCATCCTCCTTCAGGTTTGGAATGGTATTGAAAAAAGAGAAGATTGCTCAATATTTCAAGGAGTGAGAACATATTCAATAAATTCAAAATAACAGCATATGAAAAATCGCTTCATTCTTCCATTATTTCTCCTTACTTGCCAACAGTCCTATACCCAAAATTTCATCCCTTTGCTGGTAGATAGTTCGCACTATAGGTATTGGTATTACGATTTCATAAACGAACATGATACCGTCGTCATTGAAAACATCTCTGCCTATTCATACGATGCGGGCAATAAACTGATTCAGGAAAGAGGTGAAACATATCGCCACACATTTACATACGTTGCTGATACAGTTATTAAAATTATGGAAGTAAAAGGGACTGGCAATACTTGGCAAGTTGATAGAAGAAATATTCGGGCATTCAGCAATGGCAAACCGGTAACCGATTTTACAGAGAAATTTACGCCCCCGGCCACCTGGAACAATACCCAGATACTTTATTTTTTCTACGATACCGCACTCCACGATACGATGTCATTGACCCGGCTGTGGCAAAACGGCGCATGGAAAGATTACTACAAAGAAGAACGGGAATACAATGAAGCCGGCGAAATGGTGCAGGAATTCGTCTATTACGCAGATGACACAGGCGTATTTAATTTCAATCAGGGCAAACGCTTTGAATATGACGCCAACCACCACCTTACAGAGGAAATCACACTGAAAGAGACCGCTACAGGAATACATAATTCATCCAGAAGGGAGTGGCGGTACGGCAGCGATAACCTGCTGGACACCAATCGTTTAAGCCATTATTATGACGACGTTCCCTCCTATGTACTGATGAATACTTATGAATATGTCAGTCAGGATACTGTTATTCACCGGAATCATAACTGGAATTCAGAAGAGCAGGAATGGGAGTTAAGCAAAACCACTCTCTCCCACAGTTTCCCGGGCCCCGGCATTTATAGCAGCAAGCCCGACTCTATCGTGTCATTTTACTATTATGACAACAATCCGCCGTATTTGCCTGGCACCAAATGGTATTACCGGTATGAAGACCTGGGTAACGGACAGATTTTCTACAAACAAGAGGAATTTATCTACGACGCGCCTACCGATACATGGTTTTCCAGGCAATTCACCAAGGAATGGTACCACCTGCCTTTGGCACTGGGAAGCAACGTTGCAGAAGAAGCGCCAACTGGCGTGAACGTTTATCCCAATCCTTGTAAATCCGGCCAGGCATTGCAAATTGCGCATTTGCCAGCACAGTCCGCAAATATGGAATTGCTTTTTTTCGATGTCCAAGGCAGGCTAGTGTCCAGAGAAATATCGGGCGTACCAGCAGAAGCGCAAGCACCCACTAAACCCGGCGTGTATTTTTTGCTGGTTCGTGCAGCAGGGCGTTTCGTAGGCGTTGTGAAACTGGTGGTAGCAGACTGATCCACTACCCTTTTCCCAGCATCCGATCCAGTTCCTCTTCCCCGGCCTGTTCAAAAACGGGTTTATGGAAACGGTGCAGTTTTCCCAGTATATGCAGCAGGTCTGTCTTTTCTGCTTCGCTGAGGTCGGCCACTACGATGTCAGACAGTTTGAGGACGCCCGCCTGCACCGATTCGAACGCTGTGCGGCCTGCGTCGGTGAGTCCGATCAATTTGGCGCGCTTGTCGTCGGGGTGCGCAAACTCCTGCAGCAGCCCTTGTTTCAACATGCGTTTCAACACTTCATTGCCCGATGATTTTTCCATAATGCACTGGCGAATAACATCCGATTTTTTGAGTTGCTGATATGGGTAAAGGGTAATGAGCACTCCCCAGTCGTCGTCGGAGTAAATGGCCGAATCGCGAAACACGCGGCGGCTGTAAAACTGTGCATAACGAGCCATAAAACTCAGGTACATGGCAATAAGGCCGTTCAAAGGGGGCGCTCCAGTCGGCCGGGCCTCCTTTTTAAACTGACGCGAGGGACTAGTGATCAGCCAACTGATAAAGTTTTCGCGGTCGAACGCCTGTGTATTGCCCCCTTCCGACTCGTAGGCCTGTACGAGATCCAGCAAGTTTCGGATGAAGTCGAGATGCATTTAGTATGATATAAAATTTATTTTTTAAAAAAAGTTTTACATCGCACAAACATAATAAGTAGCGACTTGTTTACCAACGCATTTCCGATCTATTGCAACTTCATCAACAAGAATCTACTTTACAGGCAACGGTTATGCGTTATTTTACCTTATTTGTATTCCTTTCATGGGGCTATTTTGATGCACAGGCCCAGAACACCGGCACCCTCACAGGCACCGTAAAAGACAAACTCACACAGGAAGCGCTGATAGGTGTCACCATTCGGCTGGAAGGCGCGGATCTGGGCACCACCACCGATGTGGATGGCAATTTCAGGATTGCCGGTATTCCACCCAAATCCTACAATGTAGCGGCAAGTTACATAGGCTATACGCCTCAAACCCGGTATAACGTGGTGATGACTACCGGTAATGCCAATCAGTTGAACTTCGAACTGGAGCCCGACAGCAAAACGCTGGGCGAAGTGGTCGTGTCGGAAAATCGTTCGGTGCGCATCGCTTCCATTGAAACGCCCCTTTCCATTCAAAACCTGTCGGTGGAGGAAATCAAAAGTAATCCGGGCGGCAATTTCGACATCAGCCGCGTGGTGCAGGCGCTGCCCGGCGTGGGTGGCGTGAGCGGCACGGGTGGCGGATTTCGCAACGACCTGATTATCCGCGGCGGCGGCCCCAGCGAAAACGTGTATTACCTGGACGGGGTGGAAATTCCGGTTATCAACCACTTCACCACGCAAGGCGCGGCAGGCGGACCGACGGGCATGCTCAATGTGTCGTTTATCGAAGATGCCACCCTGGCGAGCAGCGCCTTCAATGCCCGTTACGACAATGCCTTGTCGTCGGTGCTGCAATTCCGCCAGCGCGATGGCAACCCGGAGCGTATTCAGGGCAATATTCGGGTGGGCGCATCCGAAACAGCTTTCACTGCCGAAGGGCCGCTGGGCAAAAAGAATGGAAAAACAACTTTTCTGGCTTCAGCCAGGAGGTCTTATCTGCAATTTTTGTTTAAAGCCATTGGTTTGCCAATTCGGCCTGATTACTGGGATTTTCAGTATAAAGTGACGCATAAAATTGATGCCAAAACGACCTTCACAGCACTGGGCGTCGGCGCCATCGATGATTTTTATTTTGAAGCACCTAAAGATGCCACACCCGAAAACCTGTACATCCTGAGTTCGGTACCGGGCATCAATCAGTGGAACTACACGCAGGGTTTTGCACTCAAGCGCCTGATTAACAACGGCTTCTGGAACCTGACCCTGAGCCGCAATATGCTGGACAACCAACTCGATCAGTTTGCCGACAACATCGACGGCAAGCAAAGCGACGAATCGAAGCGCATTCTGGGTATCAAAAGCCAGGAGATTGAAAACAAACTCCGCTTCGACCTCAACCGCTACGCGGGGGCATGGAAATACAGCGTCGGGGCAATGGCGCAATATGTAAAATACAACAACGATTCCTACACCCGTCTGCGCGCTGAAATTCGCGATTCGCTGGGCAATGTGGTGCAGCCGGCGGTGGTAAACCAGTTTAATACCGCCATCGATTTTTTCAAGTTCGGGCTTTTTGCGCAGATCAACCGGACGTTTTTTGATGAGCGCCTGGGCGTTTCTGCGGGCATTCGCACAGATGGAAATACGTTTACCGACGATGGTGCCCAATTGCTGCGTACCCTGAGCCCCCGGCTCAACCTGAGTTATGCGGTTGCACCCCGTTGGAAGGTAAATGCTTCGGTGGGGCGTTATTTCAAAATGCCGCTTTATACGGTGTTGGGCTACCGAGACGACGCAGGGGTGCTGGTGAACAAAGACCAGCCGTATCTGCGGAGCACCCACTATGTAGCCGGGCTGGAATTTGTGCCCAGCCGTGTGCTCCGATTTACCCTGGAAGGTTTTTACAAACACTATGACGACTACCCTATTGGTACGTTTAATGGTATTTCTCTGGCCAATCAAGGCGGCGGATTCGGTATCCTGGGCAACGAACGCGTCCTTTCACAAGGAGTGGGGGAAGCGTATGGTTTGGAGTTGTTTGCTCAACAAAAACTGAACAAAAACCTGTATTTCACGGGGTCTTACACGTTGTTTTGGTCGCAATTCAGCAACCTGGATGGCAAGGTACTGGCCTCTGCATGGGACAATCGCCACTTGCTGTCGCTGCTGGCAGGCTACAAATTTCGGCGCAACTGGGAATTGGGCATGAAATACCGGCTGCAAGGTGGTTTGCCCTACACGCCCCTTGATCTGGAAGCCAGCCAACGCAACTATGCCACTATCGGCACCGGTGTACTCGATTACAGCAGGCTGAATTCCCTGCGACTGGGCAATTTCAGTCAGTTGGATATCCGGGTGGACAAGAAGTGGAATTTCCGGCGTTCGACGCTCGATATTTTTATTGATATTCAGAACCTGCTGAATACCGTGAATCCAGCACCGCCCAACTATACGTTCCAGCGCACGGCTGATGGCAGCGCATTCGTGACCACCGACGGGCAGCCGCTGCGTGCCGACGGGAGCAATGCGGTTCCGTTGTTGCTGGAAAACACGGAAGGGGCGCTGTTGCCGAGTGTGGGTATTGTGGTGGAGTTTTGAACGGGGGGTGGTTTATATTTTTATAGATTTCCGGTTCGGCTTCGCCTCACGCAGGAAAATCCGGATGGAGCGGATCAAGCGGATGAAATGGATTTTTTTAGGGTTTATCACTCTATTCTATTGTTTGTGGTTGCTGGACTCTAATTTGCACTCTCTTTCATATGAAAACCAGTGGCCGACAGGCCACTCAAAATCCATTTCATCCGCTTGATCCGCTCCATCCAGATTTCCATGGGTGAGGCTAAGCCGAACCGGAAATCCTCTCAAAAAACCAGCATCTTGTCCTTTCAACAATCTATGCGCATCCAACCCTCTACCCTCCAATTCCTCGCCGATCTGGCTGACAACAACCACCGCGACTGGTTTCAGGCCAACAAGGATCGCTACGAATCTGCCCTTGCCGATGCCAAAGCATTGACAAAAGCCGTCGAAAATGCCCTGAACGAAACGGACCGGATAGAGTCGTCGAACCTGTTCCGGATTTACCGGGATGTGCGTTTTTCCAAGGACAAGTCGCCGTACAAGAACAATTTCGGTATCGGTTTCCGGCGCGCCACCAAACGCCTGCGTGGCGGGTATTACCTCCAACTGGAGCCGGGCGCTTCCTTTGTGGGCGGCGGCTTCTGGCAGCCCGAAGCGCATGATCTCAAACGTATCCGCGATGAGTTTGCCTTCGACGACCAGCCGATTCGGCAAATTATTGCTGCACCGGATTTTCAGCGGTATTTCGGTGGCTTGCAAGGCGAGGAACTGAAAACGGCGCCACAGGGGTACGAAAAAGATCACCCGGCGATCGACCTGATCCGGAAAAAGGGGTTTGTTGTGATGCGCCCATTTACCGATGCGGAAGTGACCAGCGAGGATTTTCTGAATGAGGTTAGAAAGACGTTTGAAGCCATGCGGCCCTTTTTTGATTATATGAGTATGGTGCTGACGACGAATTTGAACGGGGAGAGTTTGTTGGGAGATTGAATGGAATCGAAATTACCACACCTGCCTGATGCCGTATTCAAATATGAGTTTTATTCCGATTACTACGGCTAACATGCCCAGAAAGCGATACAGGTAATACATACCTTTTTCGATAAGGTCAGGTTGTTCATTTTTCAGGCCCTTGTTGAGGTGACGCTGAAACAGGTAGAGATATGGTATGGGTGCGAGCAGGCAAATCAAGTCCAGGATGCCCGGGAAATACCATTTAAAACGGCCGTACAGGGATGACCGAGCCCAAGGATTCATGCGTACCCATCCCCACGACATAACATATGTGAGTATCCACCAGGCCGCGTATCCCGCAGTAATCCAGAATAACCAACGACTTACTTTGGCCAGTTGTGTAAGGGTTTGTGGAGAGATATTTTGCATGTACTGGCTTTTTGAAAGTTGCATGGATTGGGTGGAATATGATTGAATCAAATTGAATTGAATACGAATACACAGGGCGTTGCCCTGTGCTATTGAATACGCCCTTTCAGGGCTGTAAGTGGGGTGTGTTTATATTATTTTCAGACTTCTCATATTCTTACACTCTCACACCTCTCACTCTCTCACCCTCTCACTCTCTCACATCTCTCACCCTCTCACATCTCTCACATCTCTCACCCTCTCTCACCTCTATACTCGCTCGGCACCACGCCGTATCGTTCCTTAAACCGTTCCCTGAAATATTTGAGGTCGGTAAAGCCCACTTTGTAGGCCACTTCGGAGATATTGAATTGTTGTGTATCAAGTAGTTGTGCGGCGCGTTGCAGGCGGATGTTGCGAATGAGCGTGTTGGGTGTTTCGCCGGTGAGGGCTTTGAGTTTGCGATACAATTGCATGCGGCTCATGGCAATTTCATGAGAGAGATCGTCGATGGAGTATTCGCTTTCATCCATGTGTGATTCGACGAGTCGGATAAAATGTGCCAGAAATTCTTCATCCAGGGAAGTGATGGTGATGGCAGAGGGGCTCAGTTCGAGTGTTTTGCCGGACAGTTCTTTCAGGCGTTCGCGAATGGCGATGAGGTTGCGGATACGCAGTTGGAGAAGTTGGAAGTTGAAAGGTTTGGTAATGTAGTCGTCGGCGCCGGTTTCCAGTCCTTCAATCTTGTGCACCAGAGAGGTACGTGCTGTGAGCAGCACAACGGGAATATGGCTGGTATGAATATTGGTTTTCAGGCGACGGCAGAGTTCGATACCATCCATTTCGGGCATGGCAATGTCGCTCAAAACAAGATCGTATGCCTGTTCGAGCGCTTTCTGAAGACCAATGGCGCCATTATCGGCTTCGTCGATATCGTATTGTCCGGAGAGGTTTTGGCGTAAATAATTGCGAATATCGGCATTGTCTTCTACCAGCAACAGGCGATAACGGGCCGAATCGGCCGCCGGCAACGGGAGTTGATCCGATGCTTCTTCCTTGAAATACTCGACTTCCTGTGCGGGTCGCGGAGGTCGCGCCTCTATGATCTGGTCGGGCGTGTAGTGCGCATTTCCTTCAGGCAGGGTAACGGTAAATGCAGCGCCGGAGCCTAACAGGTTGTGTGCTACAATGTCGCCACCATGCTGCTCGACAATCGATTTTACCAGCGAAAGTCCGATGCCTGTGCCTCCAAACAACGTGCGGCCCGGCTGGTGCGCGCCCTGATGAAAAGGGTCGAAAATGCGCTCCAGATCGTTTTCAGGAATACCAGGGCCGGTATCCGACACACCGATTTGAACCCGCGAATCGTTGGTGTTTTTTAGTGAAACAGTCACCACGCCGCCGTCAGGTGTAAATTTGAAAGCATTGGAAAGCAGATTGAACAACACTTTTTCCATCTGATCGTGGTCGACCCAGACATCCTGCTTGTTCAGCGTGGAATCAAACCGCAAGTCTATTTTGTGTTGTTCGGCCAGTGGTTTAAAAGCCAGCAGAATTTCCTGAACAAAAACCGGCAGGTCCGTTTTTTCAGCATGCACTTTCATCAAACCAGCCTCACTTTTCCGAAAATCGAGCAACTGACTGATCATGGTCAGCAGTTTTCCTGCCTGCTGGTGGATGAGTGTGAGCGTTTTTTGCAAGGGTCGGTTCGGAGCGTGTTCGCGCAGCAGTTGCTCCAGCGGGCTTAAGATCAATGTCAGCGGCGTGCGCAATTCATGGCTGATGTTGGTAAAAAACTGGATTTTCAACTGGTGTAGTTCTTCCGATTTCTCCCGTTCCAGCCGTTCCAGGGCCAGGCTGGCGCGGTATTCGGCGCGCAAGTGCATCACGCGCCATACCACATACAGGAGCGCCAGTATCAGCAAACCATACAGGCAATAGGCCCACCACGTAAGCCAGAACGGCGGCCGCACGCACACCTGTACCTGCACCGGTTCGCTCCATACACCGTCGCCATTCGAGGATTTTACCCAAAATGTAAACTCCTTGTACGGAAGGTTGGTGTAGTGCGCAAAGCGCTTGTCGGCATCGGCATATACCCAATCGGGGTCAAAACCTTCAAGTTTGTAGGCAAAACGGTTGTTGCGCGGCTCTGCAAAATGCAGGCTCACAAATTCGAAGGACAGCACATTGTCCTGATAGTTGAGTACGATGCGTGGCGTTTCGGAAATGCTGTTTTCCAGCACGACTCTGCCGTTTTGCATGGGGCCGATGGGTACCGGGCGATTGAAAAGCAGGAAATCAGAAAGTTGTGTGAGGGGCGGAACGCTATCCGGATGAATGGCGTCGGGCTGGAACAGGCTCATGCCATTGGCGCCACCGAAAGCCAGCATTCCCGAGGGCAAACGTTCGGCGCAATTGTTCATGAAGAAATTGTCCTGTAATCCATCCAGCGCATCGAAGTTCCTGATTTTCAGCGTTTCATCCTCGAGTTGCAGATCGGCAATACCATTGAGCGTACTCACCCACAAATGCCCTTGTTTGTCTTCCACGATCGATTGAATGATGTCGCTCGGCAGTCCATCTGCCTGCCGGAACAGCCGAAAACCGCTGCCGTCAGGTTTGAGCAGGTTAATGCCGCGGCTGGTACACACCCACAACCGGCCCCGGCTGTCGTGCAGCAAGGCATTGATTTTATCGTTGCTCAGGCAGTCTTTTTGCCCGGTGGTAAATCGGTAATGTCGTTCGAGGTGGAGCGAGCGGTCGGCAGGATCGAAGCGAAATTTCAGCAGTCCATTACCCCGGGTGCCGACGTACAGAATGCTGTGCTCGTTTTCCCTGATTTCCAGCAGGGAGACATTTGGTGAGGCTGTGAGGCTCAAATTATCCACCGACTGGTAATGTTTCAGGGTGTTACTGCCGGGGTCGAAATAGGTGAGTCCGCCATCCCACAATCCGAACCAGACACCGCCACTGGCCGAGGGATAAAAATGCATCACATAGTTGTCGTTGATAAGCGGCGATGCATTTTGCGAAAACTGTTGTACCTGTCGGATAACGCCTCCGCCAGGCGGAATGTCGCGCTCACGAACGCGCATGATGCCTGCCCCTTGTGTAGACAGCCACAACCAGCCGTCGGGTGCGCGCCACACGGCGGTAATAAAATTGGCAAACTCGGGCAGTCGGGGAGGCGCCAAGGTGTAATGGATTGGTTTGGAGAGCGTCGGTGTGGTTTGCACCCTGTGCAGGCCTCCATTGGTGGCCACCCACAGCGATCCGGGCGTTTCTCCGTTGCTGATACTGCTGACGATGCTGTTGGCGCCAATACCTTTTTGATCGAACCGAACGCCTTGAAAGGGTTTGCTGCGCAGGTTGAGTTTGTTGAGGCCTTTGTCGGTTCCAATCCAGAGAATGCCCGTACGATCCTGGTACAAGGCGTGGATAAAGTTGTTGCTCAGGCTGAACGGTTCGTTGGGTTGTGCATAAAATGTGCGAAACCTGCCCGTATTTTTATCCAGCAGGTTGAGCCCGTGGAAGGTGGCCACCCACAAATTACCGTCGGAAGTTTCCCAGAAATCGGGCACAACATTGTAACTCAGGCTGTTCGGATTTCCGGCTTCAGCCTGGTAGGTGCTTAGCACCTGGAGGTTGCTCATAGCGCCAGCCTCAAAACGAATTTTGCGCAAACCGCCTTTGGAGCCCACCCAGATTTTATCGGGCTCGCCTTTTACCGGCCTGATGCGGTAAATAAAATTGGTGTGAAAAGAATCGCCTTCTACCTGATCGAAGTGATAATGCTTCAACTGATAATGCGTATCGTCGCTGAAAAGAATGCGCGACAATCCACGGGAAGTAGCCGACCAGATGGAGCCGTCGGGGGTTTCGCAAATGGAATAAATGTAGTCGGAAGCAGGGCGCGACTCGTTGTTGTTCGGTGCAAAAATTCGCAGGAAGTTTTTGGTTTTGGGGTCAAAACGATTGAGCCCTTTTTTGGTGCCTACCCAGATATACCCTTTACTGTCTTCGAACAATCCCCATACATCATTGTCGGTCAGGGAGTTAGGATTATCCGGCTGGGAGCGGTAATTAACAAAGCGCTCCGTTGCCCGGTTAAAACAGTGGATGCCTGCGCTCAAGGTTCCTACCCACAACATGCCGGAATGATCTTCCACCAGGGCCGTCACCTGATCGCTTTGCAACCCGTCGGGCACACCGGGTTCTTCCAGAAAAGTACGGAGCGAATAGCCGTCGTAGCGCGTCAGTCCCGACCAGGTGCCGAGCCAGAGCATGCCTTTACTATCTTGTGTGATGCAGTTGATGCCGCCCTGCATGAGGCGCATGTCGGGTGGCAATTGCTCAAAACGGTAGGCTGGTTGCCCTATACCAAGGCATACCGAAAGGAACAATAGCATCAATACGAAAACGGGGCGTAGCATACAACTCCTATGACTGCGAAGGGGCAGCAAGATAGGATTTTTGGGAATGTATGCGAATGGGAATCAGTCGTTTCGGCTGTTTTGTACATGCATTTTTGAGAAAACGCAGGCCGCCTTACGTGTTTTGTTTCACCTCCTGCACTTTGCGAGCATCCACATGCTGCGGCATTTCCTTTTCTTTGGGCACCACAAAACTGGCGTAGTCGTTCGCTACGATTTTGTGCCCCTGCACAATGCTGTAATTTTTGGTAAATTCCGCTCCAAAGAACAGAATGGCGGATGAATAGTACACCCAGGCCAGTAAAATAGCCAATGAGCCAGCCGCACCGTATGAAGTGGCAATGGAAGAGGTGCTCAGGTAAAAACCAATGGCAAATTTCCCGACCAAAAACAAGGCGGAAGTAAACAAAGCGCCCACCCACACATGCCGCCAGGCAATTTTAGCATCGGGCAAAAACTTGAACATAAAGGCAAACAGAGCGGTCACAATGGCCACTATGAAGGTGATGTTGAGGATCTGCGTCACCCAGGCCCATTGCTCGTACATGCTGAAAAACCGTTCGCTGAGCAGGGCAATCACCGTGTTGAGGAGCAACGAAACAATCAGCAAAAAACCCAGCGTCAGAATCATCGAAAAGGAAATGACCCGGTTCAGCAAGTATTGCACGATTCCGTTGCGCGGCTTGGCTTTCAGCGACCAAATCTGGTTCAGGGAGTCCTGCAATTCGGTAAAAACGCCGGTAGCACCCAATAACAGGGTGACAATCCCGATGGCCGTGGCCATCCAACTTTGGCCCGAAATTTCCATGCTGCCAATAGTGGTTTGCAAAAAATCGGCCGCACCGGCCCCGATTAGCCCCGAAAACTGCCGGTACACCTCCCCCTTTACGGCCTCGCGGCCAAAAAATACGCCAGCCAGCCCGATGATGATGATCAGCATGGGCGCTATGGAAAAAGTAGTGTAGTACGACAACGAGGCGCTGAATTTCATGGCATTATCAGCCGAAAAATCCTTGACGGATTGTACCAGCGCCTTCCAGAATTTTTGGACAAACGAAAACATGGTGGCAGATTTTGGTGAACGTTGGTTTAACATGAGTCATCCCTAATATTTGTGGAAGCCAGAATTCAGGATTTTTTTAGGTTTTGACACTTATTTCCCGCAGATTTATTTCCGTAGAGTAGTTTCCCGCAGAACTCGCAGATTTACCCGCAGAACTCGCAGAACGTAGAGTACACATTTTGATCGCTTTGAAGAAAATAGGTGTACTCTACGTTCTGCGAGTTCTGCGGGTAAATCTGCGAGTTCTGCGGGAAACTACTCTACGGAAAATAAATATCAGTCCCCAAAAATCGGGATGACTCATCTTCGAACACTTCCTAATCCTTGCTTCCCATCAGTTTGGAAATCAGGAAAATAATGAGTGCAATGCCGAGAAATACGAGTAGTACACCCGACCAAACACCTGCTTTAAAAATGCCGCCAATCACTTCGCAGCCCGAAAGGGTGCTGAGGGCCATGGCGAGTGCGCCGGTATACATCAGTTGCTTTTTCATGTTGAATGGAGAATTTGAAAGTGAAGGTTACAGTTTGCCTTGTTCAGCCTGTTTTTTAAGGTCTTCATTGGCCCAGATCGACACTTCCACGCGTCGGTTCTGCTGGCGGCCTGCATCGGTGTCGTTGGACGCTACCGGTTGCGTTTCCCCGAATCCGCGGATACCCAGGCGCGAGCGTTTTACACCTACGCTTGTCAGGTAATCGTGTACGGCATCGGCACGGTCTTCGGAAAGATTCATATTGTAGTCATCGGAGCCTACCGAATCGGTATGGCCATCAATGAGGATATTGGTGTCGTCGTATTCATTGAGTGTTGCGGCAAATTCGCGCAACTGCGTTTTCATATCGGGCGTGAGTTTGGACGAGTTGAAGCCAAACAAAAGTCCGGAGTCGAAAGTGACTTTAAGGCCTTCGCCGACACGTTCTACCGTGGCGGATTTACCCAGTTCTTGTTCGAGTTCGCGTTTTTGCTTGTCCATGTACTTGCCAATGGCGCCGCCAGCCACGCCGCCTACGGCAGCGCCGATGATGATACCGCCAGCCGTATTGCCGTTCTTTTTACCCAGGATGCCGCCGATAGCGCCGCCAACGGCAATGCCCGTGCCGGCGCCAATGGCTGTGTTTTTATTCTTTTTGAGGGTCTGGCAAGACGAACTCGCTACCAGAAGTGCGATCAGGATGATGGAAAATGGCTTTATCATGGCTTATGTATGTTGAGTTGGTTGGACATGAAGGCTACAGGCCCGGGGAGGCACAATGGAACCTCCCGGGAGCGCTGTTGCCGGTTTTATCAGGAATGGTAATGGAGGGAATGGTTTTTGGGAAAATAGAAGACCAAAAGGTTGTCGGGGGACGGGATATGGGGTGCACAGGGCGTGGCTCTATGTTATTGTATACGCCCTTTCATGGTTTCGATGTGGTGGCAAGGCGTGGCTATTTTCTCGCTTCTCGCTTCTCGCTTCTCACCTCTCGCTTCTCACCTCTCACCTCTCACCTCTAAAAATTAACGCCCAGAGTAAGGGCTACACCACGCGTTTGGCGCACCGGCTTATTGTCGTTGGTGTTGTCGGCGTCTTTATCCAGCAGGTTGTTGAAACCGTAGTTGTAGCGCAGGTCGAGCACCACATTTCCGATACTGATACCGGCTGAACCCAGCATACCATAGTTAAGGCGGCGCGTATCGTCTTCGTCATCGAAGGTAAAGTTGTCTTCCACTTCGAATATCGTGGAGCCGTCAACGGTCGATTTGCTGGTGTACTTGCCACTCAGTGCGTAACCCACCCAGGGTCCTGCAGCGATATGGAAACCGAGGCCTTCCTGGTCGGCATTGCCGAATTGCAGTTTGGCAAGCACGGGAAGTTCGAGGTAGTGAATGCGATAGGTGTTTTTGGTTTCGGTACCCAGTACAGTGTAAGTATTGCTGCCGCCATTTTGGGTATAGATCAATTCCGGCTGGATGGTAAGGATGTCGCCGAGGTTCATACCAAACGTAAGGCCCACCACAGGGGCTACGATCGAGCGGTTTTCAATATCATCGCGGCTTACATTTTCATTTTCTTCCGAAATGGTGGCGAACGCTGCGCCGGCTTTGATACCTACCTGAGCCCAGGTAGCGGTGGTGCATACAACACCCAGTGCGATGGAAAAAAGAAACTTTTTCATAGTGATTTTAGATTTTGTTTGTCAGAGAATGCCCGCCTTCAATGGCGGTGTTTTGGTGTTTTGGGGTTTTAGTGTTTTTGTGTTTTGGTGTTTTTGTAGGCGTTGCTCTTGGTATTTGGACTTGATTTCAGGCTTTAGGGCTCAACCTTCAGCATCCATGCCGAGAGCAACGCCTACAAAAACACAAAAACACAAAAACACCTTAAAAACAATATTCCTGCGGAGATTCTGTTGATTTTTTTCCCCAAACAGTAGACGTATGGATGCAAAACCGGACTTACACATTACACATTGGAGTGTATCAATTCAATGGGTGGCTGTTCACCGGTTTTATTTTTACGTTTCGATTTTTTCTGCGGTTTTTCATGCTCCACTTCGCCCAGCAGCATACCGTATGGCTGGGTAGCGGGAATGGCATCCAGAATAATTTTCAGAATAGCCACATAGGGAATGGCCAGCACCAGGCCTGCAAGTCCCCATATTCGCCCCATGAGAATCAGCGAAATGATGGCGGTGAAGGGGTTGATACTCACCTTCGAGCCCACCAGTTTGGGGGTAATGAAATTTCCTTCCAGTATCTGCACGCCCCACATCCAGCCGGCCACCGCAATAGCAGGCCATGGGCTGCTGAAAGTCATCAATGCCATAATAACCGGCAACAGAGAGCCTATAAACACACCGATATACGGCACAATCATAAGTATAGACGCCAGCAAGGCAAAGAAAATGGCATACGGCACACCGATCATCATCAAACCAATACTGTTCAGAACGGCTACAATGCCCATCACGATCACCATGCCGGAGAGGTAATTGCGCATCACCGCATGTATTTTCATCAGCACATCGTCTACATGCCGATTTTCAGAACTCGTAACACGGTGCAGGAACTTCCGGAAAAACTGGCGATAGGAAAGCATAAAGAAAATGAACAGGGGCATCAGCAGCACATTCGAGATGAAGCCTGGCAGGCCTTTGGCCGACTGGCTGATATTCTCGCCTACTTTTTCAAAAAGGTCTTTGGTACGCTGGCGGTAGTTGACCAGGTTTTGCCGTTTGATGCCCGGATATTCCTTTTCAATGCTCACAATGGCGCGTTGCACGCAGGTTTCCACCTTGTCCATGATGTTTCTGGAATTATCGGTCAGCGTCGACACTTGCCACGTAGCCCTTATTACAGTTCCGAAAACCAACAGCGTCGTAAGGCTCACTGTTATCAAAGCCGCAGCCGTGGGCGATAGTCCGCGGCGCTCCAGAAAAAGTGTTGGCGGCAACAGAATAATGGCCAGGATGAATGAAAAACTCAGCGGCGCCAAAATCGGTCGCAGGTAATACATACAGATCACCAGCAAAACAATGGTGGCAATACTGAAAAACACGCGGGCGGACTCGGTTAGTTTGATCATAATTAGCAAGCATTTTTAGGTCGCCCGAACACATGGTTTGCATAAAGGCTTGCCTTTGATCAAAAAATTGGATGCCGCAACTGCCTCACCACTAATTGCCCATTTTTTTCAGAGATGTGAGGAAATATGTCTACACAGCGTACAAAAAAGCACAGGCATCCCGATTGCAGCAAGGGGGTAGACATACATTTAAAAACAAATGATCATGAACACTTCCGTTGAAAAAAAATCGGGCAACCTGCTCGGAATTCCCTCCTCCGACACCAAAAACATTTGCGGCCTGCTCAACCAGTTGCTGGCCGACGAACACATCCTGTACATCAAAATGCGAAATTTTCACTGGAACCTCGTAGGGCCCAGTTTTGTGGAAATTCACGAGTTCATCGAAAAACTGTACAACCAGACCGCCCTCGACATCGACGTGGTGGCAGAACGCATTCAGCAACTCGGACACGCCGCCGCCGGCTCCATGGCCGAATTTTTGGAAATCGCTCATTTGAAAGAATCGACTGGCGGGAAAAAGGAACAAACCCAGGCCGTGCGCGAACTGGCCTCCGACAGCGACAGCCTGGCACGCACGCTGCGCACCATGATCAGTGAAATAGACGAACAGTATGACGATCCCGGTACCGTAGATCTGCTGACAGGTATTCTGCGTAGCCAGGAAAAAAATGCCTGGATGCTGCGTCGTTATTTGGGATAGTTGGGGAAAAAAATACCCATATTCATCGGCTTGGGTATGAAAATCCGCAGAAAAATGCTTGCAAACGCTCGACGCCGCTGGCACGGCGCTTTTCAGAAGGATACCAACGAACCAATTTTTCAACCACTTCAACATCAACGCATTATGAAATCCGCACTTCGCATATCTTCTGTAATCGCCGCTTGCTGCTTCGCTGTATTTCAATCTCTGAATGCGCAGGTACAACCAACCTATCAACCTCAGCCAACCTATCAGCCTCAGCCCACTTACCAAACACAACCCAACTACCAGAACAATGGAAGCCGTTCGGGTTTTGAACGCGGTACAGCGCTCAACCGCGGCAATTTCACCATCGGTTCCGGACTTGGATACGTAAACTCCGTAACCAACATTGAAATCGACAATGGCTCTACCACCGTCAAAAGCGGCAATACCGCCTTTCAGGTGCACTTGACCCCTAGCATCGGCTATTTCTTTGCCCGCAATTTCGTGTTCGGCCTGGGCATGGATTACCTGGTCAGTTCTTCGCGTGGTAACACCAACAATGTAGGAAACGGTGTACAGGAAACCTCGGACGACAAATTGCTCTTCGGTCCTTTTACACGCATTTATCTGCCTTTTGGCGGCGACCAGGCCTTTTTCCTGGGCGCAGTATACGGTTACGGCCGATCGCAAACGGAAATTACCGACCCCAGCGCAGGCGAATCGCAACTCGTCAATACATCCTTGTCTACTTTCGGTGCTGGCCCCGGTTACACCATTTTTGCCAATCGCCGGGCAGCCCTCGAAGTACAAGCCAAATACAACTACGGTTTTAGCAGAAACAGCATCCTCGTGGACGGCGCCAGCCAGACTACACGCAGCACCACCACTGCCTGGGACTTTGTAGTAGGCGTACATTTTTACTTCAACAACCGGGGCGCAAGATCATCTTCATATTAATACGAGACCTTCCCTAGCACCTGTCCCAAAAAATGCCCCCCTTCTTTCTTCCGTACATCCACCAAACAAATCGCACCATGTCATACCTGTCTTTCTCCCGTTTTTCGGTTTTCGGCGCGCTTATTCTCTGCGCCCTGTCATTCACCGCCTGCCTCAAAGAACCTGATTTCGGCGTCGACAACCCCAATCAGCCTGAAAAGGCGCGTGCTCGCATCGAAATTACCGACGCCCCGATCGATGATCCGAATGTTAGTGGCGTTTTCGTAACAGTGGCCGACGTAAAAATCAATGGCAAGTCGTGGGCAGGGTTTAGTGGCATCGCCACTTTCAACCTGCTGGCCCTGCAACAGGGTTCGACACGGCTGCTGGGAGAAGGTGAACTGGAAGCCGGCACGTACGATGACATCGTGCTGGTGTTGCAAACCGATAAGGATGCCAACGGGAACAGTCCCGGATGTTATGTTGTCGATGGACAGGGTGCAAAACATGCCATTTCAGGCAGCAGCAGCATGAGCATCCGCACGAATGGCATGATTGCGACCACCACAGGTGCTACCACTGCCGCCGTGATCGATTTCGACCTGCGCCGCTCGGTGGTGTACCAACAGGACAGCCAAACGGAGTACAAATTTGTGACTGAGGCCGAACTCGCCGGCGCCCTGCGCATCATGGAAAAGGAATCGACCGGCAGCATCAGCGGCCACGTCAGCGATGGGGTTTCGGGCAGCGAAAAAATTATCGTGTACGCTTACGACAAAGGCGATTTTGAAGCGGATGAAAAGTTTCCACAAGGGCCTTCCAGTATCCTGTTCAAAAATGCAGTATCCAGCACCGTGGTACAATCCGATGGTACTTTTAAAATGGCCTTCATGGAAAGTGGCAATTATGAATTGCACTTCATTTCCTATACTCAAAACGCGCAAGGTCAGTTGCAGGCCCGCGGAGAATTGCAAATGAATGTGCTTGGTACCGTGCTGGCCAACCTCCTGGATGTACAGGTGAGCACAGGCGATAACACGGAAATAGACCTGAAAGTGAGCGCGTTGTTGTTTTTTTAGAACACGCGAATGCTTGCAGTGCCCAACAAGAGACATCCCGAATTTTGGTGTAAGCCAGGGTTCGGGATATTGTTTTGCAGGTTGTATCTTGTAGAGTAGTTTCCCGCAGAGTATTTCCCCATAGAGTATTTCCCCGCAGAGTATTTTCCCGCAGATTTACGCAGATTTTCCCGCAGAACTCGCAGAATGTAGAGTACACCTACTTCTTCATATCGAGTAAACGGTGTACTCTACATTCTGCGAGTTCTGCGGGAAAATCTGCGTAAATCTGCGGGAAAATACTCTAAGGAAAAATCTACAGGGAAATACTTGACCAATCTTTTCGGGCAGGAAAAATACAGTACCTAAAATTCAGGGTGTCGCACATTTTGTAGAATAAAGTCTACATATTTTTAAAAACCCTGCAAAATGAGGAAATATTTCTACAATTTACCCCATTTTTACCCACCCCTTGCCTGGAATACTTTTTCGTAAAGAGCATTTACACACTGTTAATGAATTACAAACCAACATCAGGCAGATTATGGATACGATACAGGAAAATATGGAAGACCTGGTAGACCACCTTCAGGACTATGTGGAAACACAAAAAGAACTGCTCTTGCTGGCTGTCAAGGAAAAAGCAGCATCCGCCATTTCTCAAACAGTAATTTGGGTGATTGCAGGTGTTTTCGGAATGCTGGCTTTTACCTTTCTCAGTGTAGCACTGGCGATGTGGCTGGGCCGACTGCTCCATCATTCGGGGTATGGTTTCCTGATCGTAGGAGCACTGTATGGACTGGGCGCAGCGTTGTTTTACAATTTCCGTAAACCCTTGCTTCAAAACAGGCTGAACGATGTTTTACTCACCAAATTCACCAACTCCGATGAATAATATCAAGGAAAAAGTTCGGCAACGCAAGGCCGCGCTCCGGGCACGGCTATCAGAGACGCGCGGGCTGATCCGGCAGGATATTCGCGACCTCAAAGAAGATCTCAACCCGCTTCAAACCGCCGGGCGTGTGGTGAAAAACCTCCTGACGCCCAATGCTACAGAAGCCTCGACAGGCTCGCCTTTGCTGAAATTTGGCGTAAATACCGGCCTCAGTATGCTCGCAAGCCGAATCCTCCCCGGTATCGGTACCAAAGCCGTTCGGGCAGTAGGGCCTTTGCTCATCGACAATGTGGCTACCCATGTAGCGCCTAAAGCACGCAAAACGGCTGCTCGTTTTTTACGCTGGGTAGCCGACAAGACTGCACCTTCAAAATAGAAAGGCACATGCAATACCAGTCGCACGTACAGAAACAAGCCCAGACCCAAACCCTCAAGATACTACCCCAGCAAATTCAGTTTCTGAACTTGCTGCACCTCAACACGCTCGAACTGGAAAGCCATATCCAGAAAGAACTGGAAGAAAACCCGTTTCTGGAACGAAACGAGGAAAACGATATGCTGCCTGCTGCCAGCAGCGTGGATGAGATACAGGACGCTGGTGAAAACGAAGATGATGGCTACGACAACCTGCTGGAAATGCGCGGCCTCGACGACGAGATGCCAGATTACAATTCCAAAACCGAACACGGCTACGAAGCCGAAGAACCTTATCAGGCGCCCGTCGTGCAACTCAGCGACATCCGCGAGGAACTGAAAACACAGTGCCGTTTTTTACCTGTCAGCGAACGCATCCATACCCTCTGCGATTACATCATCGACTCGCTCGATGATTCGGGCTTTCTGAGCACCGACCTCGACACCCTGGCCGACGATATTTCCTTTTCAAAAAATGTATTTTACAATGAATCGGAAATGCAGGAAGCCCTCTCCCTGATTCAACAACTCGACCCGCCCGGCCTCGGCGCCCGCAACCTGCAGGAATGCCTTATTTTGCAACTAGAACGCCATAAAGCGCAAGGCTTTCGGGTCGATCTGCCACTCCAACTTGCCCGGGAATACATGGATGCCCTGGCAGCACACGACTACGACAGCATCAAAAAAAACCTGCATGTCGACGATGAAGACCTCCGCTATGCCATTGAATACATCCGAAGCCTGAACCCTCGCCCGCTGTATGGATTTGCCGATGAAAGCCAGGTCAATACAGACGTCATCATGCCCGAATACGTGGTGGAAATCGATGGCAACGACCTCGTCGTAACCCTCGCCAACGGCCGTGCCGAAACCCTGAAAATCAGCGAAGGCATGGACGATATGCTGCACAACACGCACGATAAAAAAGCCCGGCAGTTTATCCGTAAAAAAATGGAAGACGCCGCCTGGATTATTGAAGCCCTGCGCCAGCGCGACGACACGATGCTGCGCGTGATGCGTGTACTCGCAGTGATGCAGCGCGATTTTTTCCTTTCGGGCGATGTCAAAAAACTGAAACCCATGATCCTACGCGACGTAGCCGATTATGTGGGCCTTGATATCAGCACCATTTCGCGGGTAACCAGCGCCAAATACGTGCAAACGCCTTTCGGGGTGTTCAACCTCAAGGACTTGTTTACCCATACTTTCAGTGCAAGCGATGGCCGCGAAATCAGCAACCAGGATGTGCAGGATTGTCTCCGGGAAATCGTGGATGCAGAAAATAAAGCACAACCGCTGAGCGATTCCGAACTCTGCAAGGCACTGGCCGAACGCGGTTATCCGATCGCCCGGCGAACCGTCACCAAATACCGCGAACTGCTCCAGATACCGGTTGCCACCCTTCGAAGAGGTGTATAAAATCCCTTCGAACCATTCAGTCTACTCAATCAAACAGTCTTATGCAAAAGATACTGATCATCGACGACGAGGTGGATATTTGCCTCCTGCTCAAACGTTTTCTTGCCAAAAAAGGATACGAAACGGAGTATGCCACCGACGCTGCCAAAGGCCTTGAAATCCTCTATTCGTTCAAGCCCGATCTCGTATTGAGCGATTTCAGACTGGGTAAAATGGACGGATCACAAATCCTGACGCAAATCAAAGAGCAGTTTCCACACCTTCCAGTCATCATCATGACCGGCTACTCGGACATCAAAGTAGCCATCAACGTGATGAAACTCGGCGCCTTCGATTACCTCACCAAGCCCTTGTTTCCAGAAGAAATTCTGCTCACCGTGCAACGGGCACTGTCCGCCCCCACACCGGAGGAAGAAATGGCGGAGGCGCCCGCACCCACTATCGCCGAGCCACAAAAATCGAGTCCGCGCCCCGCCGCACGCCGTTCCGCCTCCGGGCGCTCTTCATACATTTTTGGAGACAGCGCGGTGTCGCGCAACCTGGTGAAACAGATTCAGTTGGTAGCGCCCACCAATTACAGCGTTATCATTTACGGGGAAAGCGGTTCGGGCAAGGAAGCCGTAGCCAGTGAAATTCACCGCCTCAGCAGCCGTTCCGACAAACCTTTTGTAGCGATGGACTGCGGCGCTATTTCGCCCCAACTGGCGGGCAGCGAGTTGTTCGGCCATGAAAAAGGCGCCTTTACCGGGGCTTTGGAACAAAAAATCGGGCATTTCGAACTGGCCAATGGCGGTACGCTTTTTCTCGACGAGGTAGCCAACCTCTCGTACGACGTGCAGGTGTCGCTGCTTCGCGTGATTCAGGAACGCCAACTTCGGCGCATCGGTGGCACCAAAACCATCGACATCGATGTGCGCATTATTATTGCCAGCAATGAACGCCTGTGGGATGCCAGCCGGAGCGGTAAATTCCGGGAAGATTTGTACCACCGTTTCAACGAATTCAGCATCGAGGTGCCGCCCTTGCGCGAGCGTGGCGTGGATATTATGCTGTTCTCTCACTTCTTTCTGAACCAGATCAATGAAGAACTGGGTAAAAATGTGGAAGGATTTTCCCAGGATGTCACAGACCTTTTTCACTCGTATCCGTGGTATGGCAATTTAAGAGAGTTGAAAAACGTACTGAAAAGAGCCACATTATTGTGCGACGCTACCCAGATTCAGATCAGACACTTGCCGTTTGAAATTGTAAACCACGAAAAACTCCTCTTTACCGAGGTAAACGACCGACCACAGGAAACCTACAACGAACAGCCTTCAGCGGCATACGTACCAACTGAAACAAGCGCCAGAAAAACGCAGGTGAGCCTCAAAAACGCCGCTATGGAAGCGGAGAGCGAGGTGATCCTGAATGCCTTGCGCCAGACGAATTTTAATAAAAGCAAAGCGGCCGCACTGTTGAATATCGACCGCAAAACGCTGTACAACAAGATCAAGTACTACAACATTTAGCCATTTCCGGAGTACGTTTTTCCCAGTGTGTTCACTTTCACTTTACCCGTCACCGTCGTTTCCCAGGGCGGTTGCCGAGTGCTTACTAATCCTCCTGCATTACCATGTATTCAAAGGATTATTACGATTCAGAAGACCATAAACCTGAAAAAATTGGCATCGAGATTTTTCAGAAAATGACGCTTTACATGCCCTATATGGTGTTCATTACCCGGGCGTCTGATTTCAAATTGCTGTATGCCAATCGGAAAGTTTCCGAATTTCTGGGTTTCAATCTGGACGATTTACACAGTATGGGCGGCCGTATTGGCGATATGATGGCTGAGGAAGATATCGATCTGCTGCTGGATACGGCGCAAAAAATACAGTCGATTCGCGACGACCAGGCCATCAAACTGCGTGTAAAACTCAAAAGCAAAGATGGTCAGATCGTACACCTCGAAACTTCTATTTCGGTCTTCAAACGCGATGAAAACCAACAACCAGCCGAGTACTTCTGTGTGTCGGAAGACGTAACGCAGAAAGTACAGATGGAAGCACGGGCTATGGAACTGGATATCATCATTCGCTCGGCGGAAGAAGCGTTCCGTTATGGCGCCTGGGAGTGGTTTCCGGAAGATGACCGCGTGATCTGGTCGAACGGCATTTACGATATTTTCGAAAAATCGGCCGAAGACGGGGAGTTTACGGTCGATCAGTATTTGAATATGATTCATCCGGAAGATATGGAGTCCTTCCGCCAGACGATCAGACAGGCCTGCGACAACGTATCCCCTTTTTCCATGGAATACCGCATTATTTCTTCCAATAATCAGGTGTTTCACCTCATGGAACAGGGCAAACCGATTACCAATGAAAAAGGAGAAATTGTAAAATTCATAGGCACTATTCGCGATATTTCACAGTATTCGCACACCCTGCAAAGCCTCGAAAAGTACGAAGCCACCTTGCGGGAAGCCGAAAAACAAATGAACCTGGGCGCCTGGGAATGGAACATCGCCAGCCAGCAGTTGAAATGGTCGGACGGCATGTGGGATATACTCGAATACCCCTTGAACGAACGGCGATATGACTGGATACCCCTCGACACCTATTTCCAGCATGTACTGCCAGAGGAAAAAGAAGCCATACGGGCCGGAGCGATCGAGTTGCACAAGTACGATGGCACCGCTACCATGGAGCCCATGGAGATGTCGCTGATTACCTGTACGGGCAAAACCATCCATACCCGGACCCATACCCGGATTCTGAGTTGGAAGGATGGCCAGCCGGTGCTGGCAGTGGGGTCTACAGCCGACATCACGCACATGAAAAACATCCAGCAGGACCTGGAAGCAAAGGTGAGCGAACTGGCAAAAGCATACAGCGAAATGGAGCAGTTTTCCTATGTGGCTTCGCACGACCTGCAAGAGCCTTTGCGCAAGATCACGGCTTTCAGCGAGCGTCTGAAGGAAAGATGTGGCGGCAAGAACGAACCGGATTGCAATCAATACCTCGATCGAATCATCGATGGCGCCAATAGGATGCGCCTGTTAATTGAAAACCTGCTGACCCTCTCGCGCACAACGCGCAATGCAGAGCATTTCAAAAGTACTGACCTCAATGAGGTGCTGGCAGAAGTAACGGGAGACCTTGAAAACAAAATGATTGCACGATCTGCCATCATTCAATTCCCGAAAATGCCGGAGATACACGCTATCCCGACCCAGATGCACCAGTTGTTTTTGAACTTGCTCAACAACTCTTTGAAATTTACTCAACCCGACAAAAAACCTGAAATACACATTACCTGGAACGAACTAAACGAAAAACAGAAACATGAATACAACCTGAACACTCAACAGGAATACATTTATATTCAGTTGCGGGACAACGGTATCGGTTTTGACCCGTCCTTTGCTGAAGCCATTTTTTCACCGTTCAAGCGGCTGCACGGACGTTCCGAATTTGAAGGCACCGGCATTGGACTGGCTATTTGCAAAAAAGTAGTGCAAAACCACGGCGGCGCCATTTGGGCCGAATCCGATCCTGGTAACGGATCCGTTTTTCACATCATTCTGGCAAAACACACCACCGAAACCAAAGTCCCTTGAGTATGGAGTTGTAAGCCTGTTGACACCATCATAGGCTGTAAACTCTAAATCTAGTACCATGAAAAATAGTAAGAAAGTCACCATACTCATCGCTGACGACGACGACGACGACAGACTGATGACTCGCGAAGCATTTGAGGAAGTGCGTATTTTGAATGAAATCTTTTTTGTGAAAGACGGTGTGGAACTGATCGATTACCTCTTTCGAAAAGGCAAATTCGAATCACCTGACATAAGCCCCCGACCGGGCCTGATTTTGCTTGACCTCAATATGCCGCGTATGGATGGACTGGAAGCGCTGAATATCATCAAAAAGGATAGTTATCTGCGTTCCATACCCGTCACCATCTTTACAACCTCCAAAGCCGAGGAAGACGTAGTGCGCAGTTACAACCTGGGCGTGAATTGCTTTATTACCAAACCGGTTACCTACACGGGGCTGGTAGAAGTAGTGCGACAACTCAATAGTTTCTGGTTTGAACTGGTCGAACTGCCGGCTGGCTCAAAAAGTTAATCCATTATGAGCGACGAAAAGATCATTCGTGTATTAATTGTCGACGACGACGAAGACGATTTCCTGCTGACAGCCGATACCCTCAAAAGTATCAGCGACAGGAAATTTGAAATCGAATGGGCGTCCAGTTACCAAAAAGGGCTTGATCGCATCCGCCAATGCGAGCATGATGTATATATCATCGATTATTACCTCGGTATGTACACAGGCCTGCACCTCATTCGGGAGGCGCTGAAAGCAAAATGCGAAGAGCCCATGATCTTGCTCACCGGTATCAACAACCAGGAGGTAGACGAAGCAGCCGCCGAACTCGGCGCTTTCGACTACCTCCTGAAAGGTATGCTCAACTCGGAGAGCCTCGGCCGCAGTATTCGTTACTCGCTGGCCCAGGCCTCTATGATGAAGGCTATTCGGGAAAACGAGTCCAAATTCCGCACGATTTTCGAAAAATCGCGGGATATGATTTTTATCGCCGATGCTGCTGGCCGCCTTTTGAGCGTGAGCCAGTCGGCCGAAGTCCTTACAGGATACAGCGCCGACGAATTGCTGGAAATGCGCACTTCCGATCTGTATGCAGACCCGGAAGAAGGTGCAGCCATCGAAAACGACTTGTTACAAAACGGCGAAGTGTCGGGCAGAAAGGTAGAAATACAAACCAAAAACAGGGAGCGGCGTATTTGCAGCATCTACGCCACCATGCAACCCGACCGCTATGGCCGGCAGTACTGCCAGGGTGTTTTACACGATCTGACGGCTCAGATTCGTGAAGAACGCGCCACTGTGATGTCGGAAAAAATGGAAGCCACCGGACGCCTCATGCGCATGCTCGCGCACGAGGTGCGAAACCCGCTCACCAATATCGGGCTGGCACTCGAAGGGTTCATCGGTGAATTGCCGTCCGACCACGATCTTCAAGATTATCTCGACATTATCAAAAGAAATGCGCAGCGTATCGATACGCTGATTACCCAACTGCTCAACTCTTCCAAACCTACCGAACTGCACCTCGAACCGCTGTCGCTGAAAGAAATACTGGAAGAAACCCTGTCAGAAACCGGCGATCGGCTTGCCCTGAAAAAAATTGAGGTGATAAAACAATTCTCAGCAGAAAACGACCGGATCATGCTGGATCGTGAAAAAATCAAAATTGCCTTTACCAATATCATCGTCAATGCAAGCGAAGCCATGCAGGAAGGAAGCGGGAAACTGGAAATCAGTACAGAACGCGCCCTGCATAAGATCGTGCTTTCCATCCGCGACAACGGAAACGGTATCAGCCCGGAACACCTGAACAAAATTTTCGAACCCTATTTCAGTTCCAAACCCGGCGGCATGGGACTCGGCCTGGCATCTACGCTCAATATCATTCAGTCGCACGGAGGCAGCATCCATGTAGAATCGCAGGAAGGCGCCGGCACCACCTTTTTCATGACTTTCAACGCGTCCTGATTCGCTGCGGAATACCTATTTTTCGAAACCAGTCAAAAACCTTTTACCCAATGATTCAGAAAAAAATTCTCGTCATCGACGACGAGCGCGACATTCGGGATAATATCCAGCGCATCCTAAGCGCTGCCGGTTATTTTGTACAAACAGCCGATACACTCAGAAATGCCATCAAAATTCTGGTGGAACAACCCGCTTTCGACCTGATTACCTGCGATGTGATGATTCCGGCAGCAGGCGGTTTTGAACTGATCGAAGAAATCAAGTCGGATGAAAAATATGCACACATTCCCGTTTTGATGATAACTGGTATGGACATCGACGTGCTGCATGCCACACAGCATGCCGCCGATGCGGTGCTGACCAAACCTTTCACGGCCCTTGAACTTCAAAACAAGGTAAAAACGCTTTTATCGTAAGAGGCATCGCAGAACGTAGCGTGTACATTCGTTTTGGCTTAATAGATACACTCTCTGCGGGATCTGCGGGTAAATCTGCGCGATCTGCGGGAAACTACTCTACGGAAAATCTACACCAACCTGTTTTATGCGGAATAATTCCGTACCAAAATTCGGGATGTTTCATATTTCTCAGCGCCTTTTCAACCATTTCCAGCCCTCGAACCAGCCCACCGAAACCAGCGCAGCCAGCAGGCACCAGCCCAGTTCAAGTAGCGTGATCGGGCCCATGTGAAACAAACGTTGCAAGGGTGGCCACCACAAAATAGCCGCCGAAATGGCTGTGGAAATGCCCAGAATCTGCCAGATCAAATTGTTTTTGTAGAAAATGGTGCTTCGAATGGTGTATTCAAAAGAACGGTTGGCCAGTGTCAGCAGCACATTGCAAGCCAGTAGTGTCGCAAATACGAACGAACGGGTTGTGTCTTCATCCTTGCCCTGCATGACAGCAAAGTGATACATCACAAAAATACCTGCTGTAATCATACTTCCCTGCACGACGCTCAAGAGCAGTTCGGGCCTTGTGAAAAGTTGGTTGGTGCGGGCCCGAGGCGCCCTGTTTAGCAAATCGGGTTCGGCAGGTTCATTTTCAAAAGCCACCGCACAGGTCGGATCCATGATCAATTCCAGAAAAATGACGTGTATAGGCATTAGAATATGCAGGTATGGCCAGCCGAACAGCAACGGCAGCAACACCGCCAGCACAATAGGCAAGTGTATGGAAATGATGTAGCGAATGGCCTTCCGCAGGTTCTGGTAGATACGCCTGCCTGTTTTGATGGCTTTCAGAATATGTTCCAGGTCGTCGTCGAGCAGTACCATCGAAGCCGCGCCTTTGGCAATTTCAGTGCCTTTGCGTCCCATTGCCACTCCTACCTGCGCTGCTTTCAGGGCAGGTCCGTCGTTGACGCCATCCCCCGTCATAGCCACTACCTCGCCATTGGCCTTGAGGGCTTCCACTACCCGGAGTTTTGCTTCCGGAAACATCCGTGCAAAAATCGAACAGGTTTTTACAGCCTCCCGAAGTTCATCTTCGCGCATGCTGATTACCTTTTCCCCGCTCAGCACTGGCCCGCTCGTTTGCATACCACTTTCGCGGGCAATATTGATTGCCGTTTCGGCATAATCGCCGGTTATCATTTTCAGTTGTAAACCTGCCTTGTAAAATTGTGCCATCACGCGCTGTATCCCTTTTTTGGGAGGGTCGTACAGGGCCAGCAGGCCGGCAAAATGCCATTTGAAATCATCCTGCTGTTCCGGATAGCGATCGCCTGAAAAATCTGCACTCGCCACACCCAGAACGCGAAAGCCTTTGGAGGCCATTTCCTTCGTTTTTTCCAGGATGAGGCGCTCTTTTTCACCATCAATATGGCAAACACGCAGTAAACGTTCCACAGCGCCTTTGCCGACAGCCAGTTGTTCGGATCCCTTGTGTTGGTACACATGCGTCATCATGGGAGGTGTGCCGGACAGGCTATACTCATGCACCAGTTCGAAATCGGCATGTGTGTGCGCCGATGCATTGTCTTTAAATGCCTGATGAATGGCCTTCTCCATCGGGTCGAAGGGATGCGGTTCGCTGGCCAGCATGGCGTATTCCAGTACCCTGTCTTCGCTGGAGAAGTTGGCCGTTTCGGCTACCGACATTCTGTTTTCCGTAATGGTGCCGGTTTTGTCGATACAAATGACAGTGGCAGAGCCCAGGCTTTCCACGGTTTTGGGTTGTTTCACCAGTACCTGTTGCCGGCTCATACGATAAGCGCCCAGGGCCATAAACGCAGTAAAAGCCACTGGAATTTCTTCGGGCACCAGCGCTATGGCAAATGCGAGTGAAAACAGCAAGGCACTCAAAAATGTACCGGTATAATACAAGTTGAAGGAGAAAACCACCAAAAATGCTGCCAGTCCGGCCATCAGCAACTGCCGTACAAATCGGTCGATTTGAATCTGCAAGGGCGTTGGCGTTTTTTCTATTGATTCGATGGATTTTCCCAGTCGCCCGAATTCTGTTTGCATGCCTACTGCCGTCACACGGGCGATACCAGTGCCCGATACCACCACCGTACCCTGGTACACTTTGCTTTCTTCTCCGGTAATGTGTTTTTCAGCGGGCAGAGATTCGCCCGTCAGAATAGCCTCATCTATGCTCAGATCGTGCTGTTGCAACACAGCGCCGTCGGCAGGAATTCGTTCGCCTTCCGAAAAACACATCAGGTCGTTCACCACAATATCTTCGGCAGGTATATTGACCCGGTCGCCGCCGCGAATGATCGTTGCCCGCGGTTCGGTGAGTTGTCGCAGGGCTGCCAGCGCTTTCTCGCTGCGATATTCCTGCACAATTTCGATCAGAATAACAAACAGGATAGACCCGGCAGTGAGCCATGCTTCCGACCGATCGCCCAAGAGGAAATACAGCGCACAGGTGCCGACCAGCAACAAAAACACCGGCTCTTTCGCAATCTCCATGACAATATGCCAGAATGTACGCCGGGTGCGAAGTGTGAGTACATTGGCGCCATAACGGCGGCGGTTTTCGGCTACCTCTTCGGGCGACAAACCTGTAAGGGTGGAGATATCGGACTGTTGCATGCAAGGGAAAATCTATGACTACAAAAATAAGGGCTTGTTTGGGAGTTTATGTATGCAAAGTTCGCCCGGTGCTGTTCACGCCAGTATGAGCCGTATCAACCCCTCGGGTAAGGAATATCAGCCATTCAGGCTTTATTTGTGGTATTTTGAACCTTGCAACCAGAACCGCCAGGGCCACTCGGCGCATTCGCCGGCATAGTCCACCCCAATCCGTTTTCCGGCGACGATGGATGATGGAGCCACTTCTATTCCCCGATCTTCTATCCAGACGGGTGAATCGGGCAACAGCATGTTTTGACCTGTCCATCGCGTGGTAAGTCCAAGTGCCTGGGCAAGCGCGCCCGGCCCCGTCGTAAGCGCCGGATGGTTCGGGTTTTTCATTTTCCGACGTTCCAGCATCCATTCCACACCTTCCAGTGGCTCCAGCGCCCTGATCAGGACGGCATGGGCAGTGTCTTGAGTGGCAGTCACTACGTTGAATAAATGATGAATGCCATAACACAAATACACATACGCGTGGCCTCCTTCCGCAAACATCACCTCCGTGCGTGCTGTCCGGCGGTTGTTGTAGGCATGGCTGGCGCGGTCCTCCGGGGCCCGATATGCTTCTGTCTCCGTTATGATGCCCGATGTTCGACGCCCATCCAATTCTGTTACCAGCACTTTCCCCAATAATTCCCGAGCGATCTGTACAACGTCGGGGCGGGTGTAGAAGGAGGATGGCAGCATGAGAGAGGGTGAGAGGTGAGAAGGTGAGAGGGTGAGAGGGTGAGAGGGTGAGAGGGTGAGAGGTGAGAGGTGAGAGGTGAGAGAGTGAGAGAGTGAGAGTTCGTAGAGTTGACCGCTCCGCTTAAAAGTTACAAATATAAACAAATAACATTATCACGGAAAGAGCCCTGAAAGGGCGTATTCATTAGCACAGGGCAACGCCCTGTGTTTTCGTTTCGATTCAATAAACAAATGACAATATCACGGGAAGAGCCCTGAAAGGGCGTATCCAATAGCACAGGGCAACGCCCTGTGTTTTCGATCATTCGATCATTCGATCAATCCGCGCACAATCAACAACAATTACCCCATGCGCCGATTATCCGATCCAACCGGCGAAAGATAAAATGGTTTAATATTTCCAATGATTTACCTTGCAGGCTTATTTCATTACCCCTAAAAGCCAGGCCCTACTCTCTCACTCTCTCACCCTCTCTCACTCTCTCACCTCTCACCTCTATCTACCTTGCCTCTTCTCCTCACCCGACATCCTTTTCCCCACACACGGTTCGGCATCTGGCAGATTGCTGAAGAAGAGGATTTTTTTCGGGCCGACCTGCCATTAACCAGGCAGGAAGAACAGGAGTGGCAAAGCCATAAAGGGATTCGCCGCAGCGAATGGCTGGCTGGCCGCTGGTTGCTGCATCGGCTGACGGGCGTTGCCCAGCGTATGCCTTTGGCCAAAGACGCCTTTTCAAAGCCGTTTTTTCCGAACAATGCCCAATTTCTCTGTTCGCTTAGTCATTCCAAAGGAATTGTAGGAGCATTCCTGCTGTCCGACGCGGCACCCGGCGCGCTGATGGGCTGCGATATTCAGGTGTTGGTAGACAAAATGCCGCGTATTGCGCCGCGGTTTTTGAGCAGCAGGGAGATGGATTTTGTCATGCAACATTCCACTTCCGATCAATTTGATTTGTACCACGCATTCTGGACAGCCAAGGAAAGCATATACAAAGCCTACGGCCTGAAAGAACTCGATTTTCGGGAACACATCCATGTCTCAGATTTTGAGTGGAAAGAGCAACATACGCGCACATCGGCTGTTGTGCACAAAGGTTCTTTTGAACAGTCTTTTACCCTGATTATTGAAAAAATAGCATTGCCCGATACCGGAGAACTCATGCATACGGTTTGCTTGTCCGGGACATGGGCGCCTGAAACAATACCATGACACTGCCCCCTCCATTTGTTCGCCAGATGCGTACACTGCTGGGCGACGATTATGCCTCTTTTGAAGCTTCCCTGCAAACGTCGCCGCCGGTCAGCATTCGCAAAAATCCTTTCAGAGCGACGCCAGAGCAGGCATTCGCAGGCCTCGATGCAGTGCCGTGGCATCCTGATGGCAGGTATTTGCCACAGCGGCCGGTTTTCACCCTCGATCCCCTGTTTCATGCAGGCGCCTACTATGTTCAGGAAGCCTCTTCCATGTTTTTATATGAAATATTGCGACAGGAGGTAGATTTTTCCAATAACCTGCGGGTGCTGGATCTCTGTGCTGCGCCCGGCGGGAAAAGCACCCTGATCGCCTCAATGCTCGACCCTGCGCGCGATTTGCTGGTGAGCAATGAAGTCATCCGTACGCGGGTAGGCGTGCTGCGCGAAAATCTGGAGAAATGGGGTGCGCCCAATACAGCTGTCAGCAGCGCGGAAGCCCCGGATTTTGCTGCATTTGAAGACTGGTTCGACGTGGTGGTAACCGATGCTCCGTGCAGCGGGGAAGGCCTGTTTCGCAAAGACCCGGATGCTATGCGGGAATGGTCGCTGCCCAATGTAGAACTGTGCGCCGGCAGGCAAAAACGCATCCTGGCTTCTGCAGTGGCAGCACTGGCCCCCGGCGGTTTGCTGGTGTACAGTACCTGCACTTACAACCGCGATGAAAACGACCTGAATGCAGCCTGGGTATGTGCCGAATTTGACCTCGAAGCCGTTCGGCCTTCCATCCCCGACGACTGGAATATTACCCGTACCGAATACGGATTTCAGTTTTTCCCGCATCGCCTCCGCGGGGAAGGTTTTTTTCTGGCAGCCTTTAGAAAAAAAGAGGGTACAGCACGCAAGCACAGCCCTGCTTCGGGATTCAAAAACCTGAAGCCACTGCCCCGCAACGCTGTACCGGAATTGTCGAAATGGCTACAAAACGATGCTGCGTTGCGTTTTTTCCAGACTGCAACAGGCGAAGTAATGGCATTCCCTGCCGCCCTGGAAAATGACTACCTTGTGCTGGAAAAATACCTGCGCACAAAGTGGTTTGGCGTCAATATCGGTGAATTTAAAGGCAAGGATTTTATTCCCAGGCATGCGCTGGCACAGCATCGATCCATTTCGCCGCATCTGCCCGCGCTGGAACTGAACCGGGAGCAAGCCCTCCTGTTTTTGAAAAAAGAAACATTCGAACGAACAGCCGATATGTCGAACGGGTGGACGCTGGCTCGCCACCAGGGCTTGAACCTGGGCTGGATAAAAGTGTTGCCCAATCGAATCAACAATTACCTGCCGCCCGAACGCCGGATCAGGATGGACCTGACAGAAGGTTAAGAGGTGGCGATGCAGCCCGTGTCGTATTTGGTTGTTTTTCTGCAATATGATCTGTACGCCATGAGATATGTCCTGCCCGCATTTCTGTTTTTTGCCCTGACCTTGCAGGGGCAGGGGTTTCATGCCATTGATCAGCATTGCCTCAACACGCCCAACAGTCGCACACGCTCGGTGGCCAAACTGGCATCTCACCTTGCAAAAGCCACCTCCACGGACCTGGAAAAACTGCGCGCCATATATGCCTGGATTACGTTGCATATCGATTACGACGATCATTATGCCTCGTCCGACTTCTGGGCGACTCCGGAATACCTCGAAGAACAATCAGCCGAAAACGTGCTGCACAACCGAAGCGGGGTTTGCCAGGGCTATGCCAACCTTTTTTGTGCCCTTGCAAAGGAAATGGGCTTGCCCTGCGAGATTGTTACCGGCATTGTAAAGGAAAACAACGGCGCGGTGCCCGAACTCGGGCATGCCTGGGTAGCGGCCGCAGCCGCAGGAGAATGGTATCTTTTCGACCCGACCTGGGGCGTACCGACCCGCGGAATGAACGCATTTACCGTCAACGACACCTACTTCGCTCCGCCACCGGAAAGGTTTGTACTCAATCACCTGCCCGACGACCCCGTGTGGCAATTGCTTGGCAAACCGGTCACCGAACGATTTTTCCGAAGGGGAAATAATCAGGAGATCACCCAATACCTTTCCGAAGCGCCCGAGGTTGCATTTGCCTATTCCGACACCTTGCGGCAATGGCTGGCTATGGACGCCACACAGCGTATGTGGCATATGGAACTTCGCATTCTGGAATTCAACGACAGCAATGAGCGGGCAGTGTTCAGCCTGGGTCAGAATTACTGGAGCTTGTTTTATGAGCAGTTTAGAGTACTCGATTCGCTGGCCGACGACAGCATTTTGCTGGATAGTATCGACCTGGATACGACCTGGTTTCTGGGGCAGGTGGCTTTGCTGGAAAAATACCACAGCCGCGCGCGCGAACTTCTGAGCAGGCTGGAAAGCCGCGAACGCATAGCCTATGCCGAAAAATTTTATGCGCCCGCCGACGTGTCTGCCATTGCGCACAAATTGAAAGGGGCCATGTGGAGTGGTCGTTTTGAAAAAGCCCTGCACCGTTCAGCCGAACACAGCGACAAGGATGCGTTGGATGAAATGCGCCGACTTCTGCTGCTTGCCGACAACGAGTATGCACTTTCAGAAAGCACCCTCGACTGCGGAAAAATATACAATACCTGTCTGGAAATTTGGCACAACAGGAGCCTTTCCTACATTCAAATGGCACAACGCGAGGTAAACATGCTGGAACAAATGCTCAATGACAAAGACGAGCGTCGTCTCCTTGTGTCCCTGTCATTGTATGCTCCCGAAATCCGGCGTTATTTCCAGATTGCAGCCGAAGAGGTACACAAGATGACACTTCGCCCGCCCGTATTTGCCTTCACCACCGAACGCCAACAATTGATACACAGCGGATTGCTCACCCTGCGTTCCTGTGAAATCAGGGCGCGGCGGGCATCCGTCATGCCGCGCCTCGAAGAAATCCTCCGCAGTCCTAATTTCCCTTTTTCAAAAGCAGATGCCATACGCCAGGAACTAAACGGCATACAGACCGATATGTACCAATTCATGGATTCGGTAGAAAACGACGGCGCCCGGCTGGATGCAGAATTGATGCGCAATATTCTATTCAACCTGTATTATGAAACCTACTCCCTGCAGTATAACCTCGGAACCTTGCAATACAAAAAAGCATGGACCATGTGGCAAAAAGCACGACAGAACAATACCCTCGACGCTGAAAAATCCGGTATACTGACCCTCGTCGATCAGATCATGGAAGCCGTACGCCAGTCCGGTGCAGCGCTGGATGCTGTGGAAAAGGAAGGGGTACTTTCTGCTGCACATATTGGTCAGCGGCGACAATTAGTCGGGAAATTGGAAGAGACAGCCCGGCAATTACGGCTCTCGCTCAGGTAGGAGCAAAAAAAAAACGGGTGGACTTTTACAAGCCGCCCCGTTAACAACTCTCATGGTCTTCTTACATATACTTCGTAATTGCCACTCCGTCGTTCCGGAGGACAAATTATTCCTGAATTTTCGTTTTGTTCTGATTAATCCTGTGCGAGCATGATTCCATGCGCTTTGCTCAGGGGATCGAGATCAATGATAAAAAAATCCTTGTAAGCCCTGATTTTGTACAACCCGGGCGACACCCTGCAGTCTTTCAAATCGAGGTTTTTTACAAGGGATATCGGCAGGTCAATGGCTTGGTCTATCCGAAAGTGTTCATGCTGAAAGAACGTTGTAATAATGTCTGCATCCAATAAATTTTTCATGAAATAAATTCGGGCATAACCATTACTGGTACGTCGAAAAACGGCTTCAGTCTGGGGGCATTTTTTCTTCAGGGCAGCGGGGTGTACCGAGGCGGCGGCGATGTCTGCATGCATAGGCTTGGTTGTATTAAAAGGAGTAAAAGAAAAACAGGTGTGCGATGGGGAGTTCTGGTGTTTTTGAGTTTTGGCGTTTCAGGGTGTAATGTTACAAAATACACTCAAAGGCAAAGTAGTAATAATGTGATTTTATCTGATAATCATTGCAATGCACAAAATCCCTGCTTTGCTAGCCCGCTAGGCAAAGGTGATGCAGTGTTGCCAGTGTTGTATGACAATATTTCCCAAAAACGTGACGATTCTTCCCAGCGCCACAGATTTGACAACTTTTCGAAGTTGTCAAATCCATCGAAAACATACCACCCATATCGAACTATCATATTTACTTGCAATTTTTCCCTTATGTATTTACTTTCTACCTTTATCGCCCCGAAAATTTCATCAGCCGATGCTGATTCCCACTTTCTCTCATGACAAAGACCCAGCATATCGTATTCTGTTTGTGGTGCTGTTGTGCGTTGTACGCACATGCGCAGTTGCCCCATATTCAAACGATTACCGTGGCAGATGGCCTATCGCAGGGTTTTATCACGACCATGCTCCAGGACAGCCGGGGCTTCATGTGGTTTGGCACACTCGATGGATTGAACCGATACGATGGATACAGCATTTGGCGCTACAACTACCGGCCGTTCGATCCCTATTCGCTGACAGGCTCGGCATATATCACCCAGATTACGGAAAGCCGTGACGGCCTCTTATGGATCGGAACGGATGAGGTATTATATATTTTCGATCCCGCAACGGAGCGTTTTTTTAACATAAACCAGCAGGTGAAAAACCTGCCGCGGGCCGCTATTGTGCAGATTGCGATGGACGACGTGGGCAACCTGATCGTTCACATGCCCAATCAGGAAGACCCCCTTGGGCTGTACCGCATTCAGGTGCCAGCCGGAATGGATCGGCAACTTCGATTTGGTGCAGAACCTCTGGCCGGTATGACTGCCGAGCACCTGACTTTACCGCCGGATGCCACCTTGCCGGTGGTGCTGGACGATTGCATCCGTGATACCATTCTTCTGGTGCGCGACCAAAATGGCAAAGGATATAAATTCGTACCGGGCACCTCCGGTTTTGTGGCGGTCGATCTGATGCAGTGGAATGTGGCGGAAGAAACCATTCTCTGGGGAAAAAATTACGGCGTGTTTTTCCGTTACAAACGCCCCGATGGGCAATACGCCCCGCTGGTGCCCAACCGGCTCAGGAGACTGATACGGCTGAAAGACGGGAGCGCTATTACCACCTCGGGCGTCGGCAACACCTTGTACGCGTTTTCTCCGAAACAGGTGTTGCAGAGTCCGGAACCCATCCTTCCCAATGGCCCGAAAAGGAAAGATTTCCTTCCGTGGATGGAACTCCCACATTCCATCAGTGTGATATTGCAGGACCGTTCCGATGTGATCTGGGCTGGTACGGGCGGGCATGGCCTTTGTAAAGTCAATCTTCGCAATCTCGCATTTCACCATTATTTGCCGGGCGCTTCTGTTTATAATTTCCGGGAAATGCCGGATGGCCGAATCTGGATGGGAAAGTTTTTTCCCAACCACCTGTTCAATATCCGGAGCGGCCAACTGGAGCCGGCGCCCTGGGCCGCCTATTTTAAAACCGAATATCCTTACAACGTATTAACGGATCGTGCAGGAAACACCTGGTTCACCAGTTGCGGCAAGTTGAATGCTGAAGTGGGTAGCATTTTGTTTCGCGAAAAAACAACCGGAAAAATGCATCGGATTGCCCGACTTCCCATTTTCAGGGAGTTAGTGGTCGAACAAATTATGGAAGATCGGCATTCCAACATCTGGGTGGCCGCACACAATGGTTATCTCTTCCGCTGTCAGGCAAAAGACTTCAAAGTGGAACGGTTCGACTACACACATGTTTTCCCTGAAAACTACCTGAACCTCACTGCCAATGCCATACTGGAAGACTCTGAAGATGATCAGATATGGATCGGCACCAGTGGAGGACTTGTCAAGGCAAGCATCCCGAAAAAAGGAGAAGCACCTGTTTTTCGCTTGCTGGAATATCGTTCCGACAAATCCACTGTACTCAACTGGAATTCGATACTATGCCTGTACCAAAACCCGCAGGAGCCCCATCTGATATGGTTGGGCACGCGTGGAGGAGGGCTCAATTGTTATGATAAAAACACCGGATTTTTCAGGGTTTACACGACTGAAAATGGCCTGGCCGACAATGTGGTGTACGGCATTGTACCAGATTCGGAAGGGCATTTGTGGTGCAGTACCAACCGCGGCATATCGCGCTTTCAGCCCGGAAAAGAGGTTTTTGTCAATTACTATGCAAGCGACGGCTTGCAGGACAATGAATTTAACACGGGTGCTTTTCTCAAAAACCGCGAAGGAAAACTGTTATTCGGAGGTGTAAATGGTCTTACCGTTTTTGACCCTGCGCAGATACAAATCAACCAGACCCCGCCCCCCGTTGCCATCACCATGGTAAAAGTACGCGGCAACCCGCTGCTGCCGGCCCGGGCAGATTCACCGTTGCAGTTTGCACCGTATTTCAAACAGGAACTTCGCCTGCCTTTTTATGAAAACAATGTAACGTTTGAATTTGCTGCGCTCGACTTCGCCAACCCCGCTACCAACCGGTACCGATACCTCATGAAGGGGATCGACCGCGACTGGATATATTCCGGAACTACCCATTTTGCCAATTATGCCAGCCTGCCTCCAGGCAGATATGAATTTCAGGTGCAGGGTGCTACCGCTGATGGTGAATGGAATCCGGAAAGCGCAGTGTTTCAACTGATTATTTCCCCGCCCTGGTACCGTAGCAGTATGGCCTATGTCCTGTATTTTTTACTGGTGATAGCAGGAATTTGGGGTTTTATCAAATTGCGCGAACAACGGCTTCGTGAATATCACCTGCTTCAACTCAAAAACCGGGAATCGGAACGCCTGCAGGAACTGGATATGTTCAAAAACAGGCTTTTTGCCAATATTTCACATGAATTCCGTACCCCGTTGACCCTCATACTCGGGCTGGCTGAACGACTGAAAAAAGGCGAGCCGGCCGAGGAGGCAGTGCAGTCGGCAGCGCGCATCATCAACCAGGGTAACAACCTGCTCGAACTGGTCAATCAGGTACTGGACCTCGCCAAACTGGAATCACAGGATCTGACGCTGCAACCGGTGCAGGGCGACTTGTGCTCATTTTTCCGTTTTCATGCATCCTCTTTTCAATCGCTGGCGGCCTCCAACAACATCCATTTACAGATCAAAACAGCGCCTTCTGTCCTGGTGATGGATTTTGACCCTCAGCGATTCAGGCAAATCCTCAACAACCTCCTGTCGAATGCCTTGCGGCATACGCCTTCAAGTGGCAACATCGTAGCCAGTTTGATTCAACAAGATGAAGGGCACGTAGAACTGAAAGTAACGGATTCCGGCGAAGGCATTTCCCCGGAAGATATGCCATATATTTTCGATCGTTTTTACCAGGGGCGTTCCTCGACGCATCCGCAAAGAACCGGTGGCATCGGACTGGCGCTCACTCGCGAACTGGTGTTGCTGGCTGGCGGCGAAATTCATGTTTCGAGTACCCTCGGACAGGGTTCAGTTTTCAGGGTGGTACTGCCCATCACCAATACATCGGAAGGGCTCACTGCAGGCCTGGCTGTATCCGCTACGGGAGATGCCCCAACGGTTTATTCGATCAATACGGCCTCTCCCGACGCACCTCTTTTACTAATCGTGGAAGACAACCCCGACGTAAGCGATTTTCTAAAATCCTGCCTTTGCAAGCATTACCAATTGCTGTTTGCAGCCAACGGGGAGGAAGGTATCCGGATGGCATTCGAACATATTCCCGACATCATCCTGTCGGATGTGATGATGCCCGGAAAAAATGGCTATGAGGTCATTCAAACACTTAAAAACGACCCAAGAACCAGCCATGTTCCCATTGTGCTGCTCACCGCACGGGCACAATCGGAAGACAGGCTGAGTGGCCTGCGGTATGGCGCCATTGCCTACCTCACCAAACCCTTTCTGGAGGAAGAATTGTTGCTGGTATTACGCAACCAGATCAACAACCAGCAAGTCTGGAAAAAACGTTATTCCAGTTTCGTACAGGAAAACCCGCGCGCCTATGAAACCGTTGCGGAGACGAACGAATCGGCCTTTAAAAAGGAAGACGAGTTTATGGAAAAACTGTACCTCATCTTTGAAGAAAACTATGCGGACGAGCACTTTCACCTAGAACAACTGTGTCGACTCGCAGGCATGAGCAGTTCGCAATTGCACCGCAAACTGGCTGCTCTGACCGATCAATCTGCCATGCAACTACTGCGCAATTTCCGCCTGCACAAAGCCCGAGAACTCTTGCTCCAGCGCCCGGGTATACAGGTCAGCGAAGTAGCATTGCTGGCAGGTTTTAACAATGCCGCACATTTTTCAAGACTTTTTTCGAAAACGTACGGCATGCCGCCTTCGGCAGTGAAAAAGTGAAGGAGAATGACTATTTTTGAGCGTTTTTAATCATTGCTACACGCTCATTATGCCCATCCTTGCACATACCGCCACGACCGATCGTGCGCTCATCAAAAACACTTTCCTGCCCTTTGCTTGCCCGGAATACGTGGCGGGTATGCTCATCGGAGACGACCTCGACAGCCTATTATCGGCCATGTACCTGCATCGCTTGTTCGGCTGGCCTGTCGTGGCCGTTTATTGCAGGTACACGCAACTGTGGTACAATGGCTCTGATAAGGATTTCATACACCTCCTGCATTCGGGCCGTCTGATAGCGGTCGACCTCGACATCAACCATGCAGCGGTGCCGAGTCTGGGGCACCATATCATTGCCTGGGGCAATTCCGACGTGCTTCCCGGGCATACCCATACCCTCAATCCAAACAGCCTGCGCGGACTGTGCGCCACCCATGGTTTCAAACAGAAATACCCGCTGGCTACCATTCATCTGCTGCGCTGGCTATGGGAAACGGCTTCGGAATGCCCTGGCGCGGAATGGCTGACCTGGCTAGCCGATTCGGCATTTATAAATGCACAGCGCTACCACGCCAATGTGGTGGAATGGGTGCAGCAATACCTGTCGCTTCCAGCGTTTCTGGAAGTTTTGCCGGCTTTGCAAAGCCTTGAATTTGAAACAGATATTCAACAAAACGTTTTGGCGCCCCTTTCAGTCAACCCGCTCGCGCGAAAACGCGCGTCGTCGTACCGTTCGCGACACTTGGGGATCAACGGGTTTCAATGCCAGTTTGAACACCCTGTTCGCCAGAACAGACATATTCAGGAACTACTGGACACCCTTGCACGAATCAGTGGCTGGCCTCGTCTACCATTCCCGGTCTCATTTGATCATTTTATTAAAGGCAATCGGAGAGAAATTACGGTGATGAATGATTTTTCCCTGGATGACTGGCTCGACCAAAACGATGTGTTCTCCTATGCATTCACCTTTCGGAACAGGCTGAATTACACCGTTTTATGAGGTCATTGTACGATAAAAAAACCATCAGAACCTTTTACCTGGTACAAAGGCATGAGAATCATACCATCGAGTGGAGAAAGTACCGGGCCACGCACATCATCGGCCAGGTGTTCTCCTTTTTTTACCGACTGAAAATTGAGATAGCCCGGCCGCATTCTGAATGCATCATCGGGGCCTATATGGTGTACGTAGCGCAGTATGACAACGGGGGGGAACTGGGTCGAAAAGCGGCGGAGCATTTGTTCTTCTTCCGTATGCAACACGCCCGGGTGGATGCAACCGGCGGCACGCAGGCAACTGATCGTGGCTACAACAGATCGATGCACAGATTGAGGATCTTCGTGCTGTCCTGCTTCAAAAGCCACTGCAGAAACCCTGGCAGGAGCGGTTTTGAAATGCCCTGCTGCGGCAAATTTTAGCAATGGGCCTTCAATACTATCCTGAAGGCGCAGGATAACAGGCACATACAGTTCGCGGGCAAGGGCCAGGCTTCCGGTTTCATCGGTGGGTATGCTGAAAATGCCTCCATCGGCCGATGTGGTATGCAGGTCAAGAAAAACAATTTCATTGGCAGGGAATCGATCGATTTCCAAGCGAACCGCTTCGAAAATTTCCACTACCTCCAGAGGCTCTGCACACAGGCTTTCTTTGTCCTGTTGCAGCCAGGATTGTACCTCTGCAAGGTTCCAGATTCGGTTCAGGTCTTTTTCCAGAAAACGCATGCTGCTTTGAAACCCCTGCAGGTTACCCACGAATGCTACCAGTTTGCCATTGAACCTGAAAGAAGGATCGCGTTGCTTTTCCTTTTCGAGCATTTGAATGGCTCTGCCAAGTGCATCCACGCCTGCCGGCTCGTTTCCATGTAATGCCCCGAAAGCCAGCACCAGCGGGCCGGGAAGTTTGCCGCCAAACTCGCCTATTTTTCTGTTCATACGAGTAAAAAAGATCAGGAAACATCCATAATTGTAAGTATCGTTCCGGATGGGAGACCCGAAGAAACGGATTTTATGGCTTGCAGCACACTTTTGTTGATCTCTTTGAAACAGGAGTACGCTACGCATGGTATCCCTTGTTTCCTTCGGGGTTTATTTTTTTTTAAAACCACAAAGGACACCAGGGACACAAAGCGTAGCGTGTACAAACTATTTTCGGATGGCTATGGAAGGACGCGACGAAAAAATCCTGAACACTCTCTTAGGCAGGTTTTTCACCTGAATCCAATCCTGTTGTTTTATTCAGGCCACGGCGGGCACGAATTGCAGCCATCTCTTCTGCACTCCGGCCGCGTTTTTTCGGCGCTGCGCCATCGGCGGCAGGTGTTTTTACCTTGGTCGCTTTGGCTGTTTTTACTGCCTTTTCGGCTTTGGGAGCCGTTGTTTCAGCCGTTTTGTTCTGGCCGCGGCGGGCACGAATTGCAGCCATCTCCTCTGCACTCCGGCCGCGTTTTTTCGGCGCTGCGCCATCGGCGGCAGGCACATTGGCTTTAGGCGCTTTGGCCGTTTTTACTGCCTTTTCGGCTTTTGGTGCGGATGTAGTTTCAGCCGTTTTGTTCTGACCGCGAAGCGCTCGCATTTCAGCCATCCGCTCCGCACTCTGGCCGCGTTTTTTCGGCGTTGCCCCATCTGCGGCAGGTGCTTTGGCAGCCTTTTTGGCTTTTGCAGGAGGGGTAGCGGTAGTGGCCACAACACCAGCAGCCTTGGCGGCTTGCATTTCGGCTTTGGTACGACGTTTTCTTTTAGCAGATACTTCTACCTGTGTGGCAACTACCGCTTTAGCGGCAGGTTTGCGGCCACGTTTGGCTGGAGTGGCGGGTGGTGTATCGGCTGCTTTCACCGCGGGTTTGCGACCGCGTTTGGCGGGAGCGGCAGGGGCTGAATCGGCTGCTTTCACGGCAGGTTTGCGACCGCGTTTGGCGGGAGTAGCAGGGGCAGCATCCGCGGCTTTTACGGCAGGTTTGCGGCCGCGTTTGGCCGGTGTGGCAGGGGCAGCATCTGCGGCTTTTACGGCAGGTTTGCGGCCGCGCCGGGGCGCTGTGGTCGCTTCAGCAGCAGGTGCTTCACTTTTTGCATGTCGCGCCTTTTGAGCGGCCCTGATTTTTTCGCGGTGTTCGGCACTGATGGTGCGCTTTTTAGGCGATTTTTCAGTGTCGGCTTTGGTAGTGTCGGAATGTTTGCCTTCATCCGCTTTTTTGCTGATGTGGCTTTTCGATTTGCCATCCACCACGATCTGGATATGTCCGAGGTGGTGTTGGCTGTGCCATACGTACAATGCAATGGCTTCCTGAAGGAGTACCGTGCGTTTGGAAGCAGGGTGATAGTATCCTTTTTCCAGATCGTCTTCCTGAAGCGACTTCAAAAAGTCGGTCCAGCGGCGATGCAGTGCACCAATTAATTTAAGGGAAGTTTTTACCGAACCGTGTTTACCGTCTTCCAGTTCGGCCCAGAGTTGTTCTTCATAGGGTTTAATAATGGGTGTATTTTCTGTAACAGCCAGTTTAAAACGTATATAGGCATTGAGGTGGCTGTCGGCGATGTGGTGTACTACCTGCCTGACAGTCCAGCCACCCGGGCGATATGTTTTTTCCAGATCGCCGCCTTTTAATTTCTTTATTGCATTTTTAAGATCTTTTGGCAATTTTACTAAAATTTTTATATGTTTTCTAGTATCATCTAAAGAATATGTTTTGCCGTATTCAAATGTACCAATGGGGTATCTCAGTTTATCCTGATGTTCTTTCATTTCAAGTGTTGTTTTAAAAAAATTGATTTGTCACAGTGTTACAGGGTTTAAGTACCAGGTCAATATTAGTTTAGACTATGGACATCGGCTTTTGCGCTGTAACAGCGTTTGTTTTTCGTTACAATACCCACGCATTGCGCCTCAAAACAGCCTCGTTACAGCACAAAATCCTGCTTCCATAGTCTAAATTAATATTGACCTGGTACTTATTAACTCTTATTGGAATTTATTTATTTTGGTTTGTATTCTGTTTTTATCATTGACCTTTTTTCAGAAACTGTTTTAAAGCGCAAAGGCTTGTCAGGGGTTTTAAAACAGTTTCTCAGGGCGTTTTGGCGGCATCTTTCCAACGCCACAAATATCGGCATGCAACTGTGCGCCAGGGCTGCCAGGGGGCCGACAATTCGAGCATTTTTTTTCTTAAATCTTTTCCTGTTTCATTGATTTGATACAGGTTTATCATGGCCTGCTGAATCCCAAGATCGTCTATGGGAAACACATCCGGGCGGCCAAGTGTAAACATGAGCAGCATTTGTACGGTCCATTTACCTACGCCTTTAATCTGTGTTAAAAATTCAATGATTTCCTCATCGCTTATCTGATTCCACCCATGATTTTCCAGGTCGTTTTCCATTGAAAACCGTGCTACGTTTTGCAGATAACCTGCTTTTTGGAAAGACAAACCCATCTCGCGCAGGCGTGTGGTTTCTACTTCCACCAACAATTCAGGATGGGGATAGTTGTCGGGAAACAAAGTGCAAAAACGATTGAATATCGTGGTGGCGGCTTTTACACTTAATTGCTGGGATACGATCGACTCCAACAAGTCATAATATATTCTGCCGGAAGGTGTAAAATCCGGCATTTGCACTACATCCAGTAACATGGCAATACGTGCATCCTGGCGCAGATGTGAATGACTTAAATCGATATTCATGCTGCAAATAAAATAGCATTTTTAATTAAAAGTAAACAAAACACCAAATACTTTCATGTAGAACGAGTAATTAATTTTCTTACGGTATTTTATTAACCCTGCATGAAGTGTTCTGCTAACGCGATGGCAAAATACGTTTACTAAACTTTGTAAGTTTAGTAAACGTGGCACAAGCAGGAATATGCTACACGTTGTGAACATGATGTTTAATTTTTTTTACCACAATGAATACCAGGGATTGCACAAGGGATACCATGTGGAGTGCGTACAGATTTACTTCTGAACGATGGCTTGCACTTGAAAAACCTCGAAAAAACTGGAAAATAAAATTTGGCGCCAACTACCCTGTTCCAAATCACCCACTACCCTCTTAAAAAACAAAACCTCCATGTTTTGAATCTTTTGCGCGAAACGAATAATATTGCAGGGCCGGATTCATACAACCAACCGACTCGCGGCCGACTGACAATATGGGATTTCAAAAAGTAAACACGGTAGACAACAAAAATGAGATGCAAAACTTCGTTCGCTGCCTCCTCGATGATGTGCGCGCGTTCGAATACATGCTGGATCACGACTGGTTCGAAAATGACATTATCCGCATCGGCGCCGAACAGGAAATGTGCCTCGTACACAACAAAACCTTCAAACCGGCAACAATCAATATGGAGGTGCTCGAACACCTCAAGGACATGCCCTGGTGCGTGACAGAATTGGCAAAATTCAACCTGGAAGTCAACCTGAATCCGCGTGAGTTTTCGGGCGACTGTCTGAGCCAACTCGAAGCAGAAAACCTGCAATATCTGTCCATTATTCAGAAAGTGCTCGACGGTTACGATGCCAGCATTATCCTCTGCGGTATCTTGCCCACCTTGCGCAAGCACGACCTGGAAATGCACAATCTAACGCCCAAAGACCGGTATTTTGCGCTCATGGCGGCCATTCAGAAACACCTGCTTGGCACCTCCTTCGAACTGCGGGTAGAAGGCGTAGACGAGTTGCTGGTAAAGCACGATTCGCCGCTGCTCGAAGCCTGCAACACGAGTTTTCAGGTACACCTGCAGGTAGCGCCCAATGATTTTGTAAAGATGTACAACATCTCGCAGGTACTGGCGGCGCCTGCCATCGCCATTGCGGCCAATTCGCCGCTGGTATTCGGCCGGCGCCTCTGGCATGAAACGCGCATCGCCCTGTTCCAGCAAAGCCTCGATACGCGCACCACCGCCGATCACATGCGCGAGCGCCTGCCGCGCGTGAATTTCGGTTCGGGGTGGCTGCAAGGCGATATTACGCAGATTTACAAGGAAGATATCAGCCGCTTCCGCGTCTTGCTGGCCGGCGCCATCGAAGAGGATTCGCTCGAAATGGTGCAGAATGGCATCACACCCAAACTGCGCGCCCTGCAAATTCACAACTCCACGGTATATCGCTGGAATCGCCCTTGCTACGGCATTTCTCCCAATGGGAAACCTCACCTGCGCATCGAAAACCGGGTGATGCCATCCGGCCCTACCACCGTCGACGAAGTGGCCAATGCCGCTTTCTGGCTGGGATGCATGGTCGCCATGGGCAACCAATACGACGACATTACCAAACACATCGATTTCGTGGATGCCCGCGACAATTTTCTGAAGTCTGCCAAATTCGGGATTGACACCACTTTCTCCTGGTTGAAAGACAAAAAAGTCCCCGTAACCGACCTGATTTTGCACGAATTGCTGCCCATGGCACGCGAAGGACTGAAAATGAGGAAGGTAAAAACCGCCGATATAAACAAATACCTCGACATCATAGAAGCACGTGCCAGGGAACACAAAACCGGCGCACGATGGGCCTTGCGCACCTTCACGGCCCTCAAAAAAGAAGTCACTAACGACGAAGCCGTCACCGCTATCACTGCTGCTATCGTGAAAAATCAACAACAAAACAAACCGGTGCATACCTGGAAAGAAGGTACTGCCGCCGATCTCGACAACTGGCAACCCACCAAAATCAAGGTGGAGGAGTTCATGTCGACTGACCTGTTTACAGTCCAGAAAGACGACCTGATCGAACTGGTCGCTGCCTTCGTCGTGTTCGCCCTGGCCTTCGGCGTGCTCGAGCTCCCTGGCGCTACGCCCACCTCGCTGAGCCTCGTGCTCGCCGCACAGGCGGTTCCCCTGGTGATCATGCTGCCGATCGGCGGGGTGGTCGCCGACCGTGTCGGTCGTGCCCGA
>JAIUPL010000035.1 GCA_020160935.1 Bacteroidota bacterium
GTTCTATCATTTGGGCTATCTGGTGCCGTTCTTCTTGTGTCGTAGCCTTCATCAAATGCCAATTTTTAGCATTCAAGTACTACGACTTTTTGAAACTCATGATACTATGACTTAATGAAACTCGGCATAACCAATAACTAATCGCAAAAGTAAACCTTTTGTTTGAAAAATCCCTTCTCCACAAACAAAAAGGGTCATCCTGCTGGTGCGGGACGACCCTTCTCATGGTACGTTTTGTTGTGTTGCGACGGCGCTACTTAGCCGGCCGTTTGGCTACTGATCACATCGCGTGCGAACAGGATTTTAGGTTTCCAGTATTTGGAAGTTGAGATATTCTCTACAATGATGCCGCGGCTGCAAGTGCTGTGTACGCACATAATGCCGTCGACGGTTTTCTCCACCACCATCGCAACGTGTTGGATATGGCCTTTACGACCGAAGAACACGAGGTCGCCCGGCAGTACTTCATCGAGTGAAATACGTTTGCCCTGGCGTGATTGGGAGGAGGAACAGGAAGACACTTTCATGTCAAATTCCTTCAGAATGTAACTGGTAAAGCCGGAGCAGTCGAAACCGGTTTTGGGCGTTACGCCCGCGTGGCGGTAGCGAAGTCCCAGAAAATTCTGGGCGTATCCGGTGATGTCGCAGCGAAGTTGCATGGCCTCAGGATCTTCGGCGCGGTCTGTTGGGCGGCGTCCGATGCTCTTGAAGGAAGAGCAGGCAATGACAACGAGCAGTAGGAGAGATACAAATGGACGAGTAAGCTGGCCTTGGGGTCGACTGGAAGGTTCAATTGTAATCATGTGTGTAAGTTTACAGCTCAAGTCGGGCACTGAATAAAAAGCCCAAAATTCCCGTAAAAGGGTTCGCTGTGTGGTGAAGATTAAACTGGTTCTGCTGGGGGCCGAACGGGCTTCGTGGCTTGCTCGAAGGGGGAGGGTTCCCGGATGGAAAGGATTATGACGAAGCCTTAAAAAAAGGTTAAAATTGCTGCAAGCCGGTGGCAAAGGTAACAATGCATTTGAAAAAACAATGCTTTTGGAATAAAAAGTGGAAAAAAGTTATTCGTGCAGCGTAAAAAAGTCTGCATCCTGCAAAAAAGGCAATTGTTGGCGGTATTGCTGTTGATTCGCCAATGATAGTTCGGCAGTATACGTGCCTTCCTGCCCGGAAATTTGACAAATCACCTGTCCTCCAAAATCAATTACGGCGGAGTCGCCGCTGTATTCCAGGCCGCTTCCATCGGTTCCAAAAATATTTACACCAAGTGTAAATGATTGATTTTCAATAGATCTTGCCACTAAAAGTGATTTCCAGTGGTGCGAACGACGGTTGGGCCAGTTGGCCACGTATATCAGCAGGTCGTACGGCGAATTTTCTCTTGTTAAAGAATTGCTAACGCTGTTTCTGCTCCATGCCGGAAAGCGCAAATCATAGCAAATCAGCGGGCAAATACGCCAGCCTTTCCACTCCACTATCAGGCGTTTTTTTCCGGCAGCGTAATGTTCGTTTTCACCTGCCAGGCCGAACAAATGGCGCTTGTCGTAGGTGTCGAAAGCGCCATCCGGGCGCATAAATACCAGCCGGTTGAAGTGTTGTCCCGCGTCCGAACAAATAAAACTGCCGACGATGGCGGCGCCTGTTTTTTTGGCCGTATCGGCCAGCCAGGTCATCGTGGGGCCCGTCATGGGTTCGGCCAGTTCAGCAGCCCGCATCGAAAAACCGGTGGTAAACATTTCCGGCAACACGATCAGGTCGGTTCGATCGATCAGTTCGTCTGTTTTTCGGCTAAAATTTGCCCGGTTTTGTTCGGCATTTTCCCAGACGAGGGAAGATTGGAGGATGGATACTTTCATAAGTCCTGAGTCGTAAGTCCTGAGTCCTGAGTCGTACGCCCTGCTTCAACGGAGATCAGGTATTGGTTGGTCGAAAGGTACGATTGATTTTCAACATACTATCCTCCACGACGACTCAGGACTTACGACTCAGGACTCAGGACTCTTATTTACCTTTGTCCCATGGATATCACACAACAAGGCTATGTTCGTTCCGAACTGACCCCCGAAGGGGCGCTGCACATCACGTTTTTTCACCCCAATCACAACAGCCTGCCCAGTCGTTTGCTGGCCGAACTGACCGCCGCATTCGAGGCTGCGGGCAAGAATGCTGATGCCAAAATCGTGGTATTGCGCAGTGCTGAGTACAAGACGTTTTGTGCGGGCGCCAGTTTCGACGAGTTAATGGCCATCAACGATTTCGAGACAGGTAAAACTTTTTTTTCCGGTTTTGGAAATGTAATCAATGCCATGCGCAAATGCCCGAAAATCGTGGTAGGGCGTATTCATGGCAAATCGGTTGGCGGCGGCGTAGGGCTGTCGGCAGCGACGGATTTTTGTATGGCCTCGCATTATGCCACTTTCCGTTTGAGCGAACTGGCGGTCGGTTTCGGCCCGTTTGTTATTGGCCCTGCTGTAGAACGCAAAACAGGGGTAGCCGCTTTTTCAAAACTGTCGCTTACTCCGTCTGAATGGCAAACGGCGGAATGGGGCAAGGCCCACAACCTGTATCAGGAAGTGTTCGACACCGTGGAACAACTCGACGCTTACCTCGACCATTTTTGTAAAAACCTGTGCTCCTATAGCCCGGAAGCCCTGGCCGAACTCAAAAAGATTTTCTGGCAAGGCACCGATCACTGGGATACGCTGCTGCACGAACGCGCCGCTATCAGCGGCCGACTGGCGCTTACGCCGTTTTCGAAAGAAGCGATAGCGGAGTTTAAGAAGGGTTAGTTATTGGTTATCCGTTATTAGTTATTGGTTATCAGGGTGGTAGGGCGCCATCTTCACTCATTATTGGCTTTATTTTTTGTGAGGCCAATAATGAGTGAAGATGGCGCCCTACCACCCTGATAACCAATAACTAATAACGGATAACTAACCCATTTGGGTCACAAACTGATCAAACAAATACCGCGCGTCGTGCGGCCCGGGGCTTGCTTCGGGGTGGTATTGAACGCTGAAAGCCGGGTAATTTTTCAGTCGAATGCCTTCGATGGTCTGGTCGTTCAAATTGAGATGTGTAGCCTCTACGATGGAAGGGCTATCGTACACGGCTTGTTCGAGTACGCCGAATCCGTGGTTCTGGCTGGTGATTTCGGAGAGGCCGGTCACCAGATTTTTCACCGGATGATTGAGGCCGCGGTGGCCGTGGTGCAGTTTGTAAGTGGGTAGCCCGGCAGCCAGGGCCAGCAGTTGTTGACCAAGGCAGATACCGAACAATGGTTTGCCGTCGGCCAGCATTTTTTTCACATTTTCCACGGCATAGGGCATGGAGGAGGGGTCGCCGGGGCCGTTGGACAGGAAGTAGCCGTGGGGATTCCAGGCTTTGACTTCGCTAAAATCCGTTTTTGCAGGAAACACTTTCAGGTAGCAGTCCCGCTGATCGAAACAGCGCAAGATGTTCTTTTTTACCCCATAATCCATCACTGCGATGCGGTATTTGGCATTTTCATCGCCGATGTAATAAGGTTCGCGGGTGGTGATATGGCTGGAAAGTTCGAGCCCGGCCATACCGGGTGTAGCGGCCAGGCGTTTTTTCAGTTCCTCCACATCATCCGTTTCCGAGGAAATAATGCAGTTCTGGGCCCCGCGTTCGCGAATATGCTGCACAATGGCGCGGGTATCGAGGTCGTGAATCGCCACCAAACCTTCCGCCTCAAAATAGTCCTGAATGCTTTGATCTGCTACCTGACGGCTGTAAGGAACATTAAAATTGCGGCACACAAAACCGGCAATTTTGACGCTTTCACTTTCTACTTCATCCTTTTTGATGCCATAATTGCCGATATGGACATTGGTGGCCACCAGCACCTGCCCGGTATAGGATGGGTCGGTAAAAATTTCCTGATAACCGGTCATACCGGTGTTGAAACAAATTTCGCCGGTAGTTGTACCGATTTTGCCGGCTGCTTTGCCGTGAAACACGGTGCCGTCTTCGAGAAGGAGAATCGCTTTCAAGGTAAAAGATTGAATTGTGAGAGCGGAACAATCTGTTGCGCTGAAACCGGGCGCAAAGGTCGATTAATTAATGGGGTTTTCAAAGGGGGTGGTGAATGTTGATGAGGTTGATAAAGTTGATGAGGGTTGATGAGGGTTGATGAGGGTTGATATTTAACGGCTCGGAGAAGTAAAAAACATTCTTACCCGAGTCGTTAAATATCAACACTTATCAACCCTCATCAACCCTCATCAACCCTCATCAACTTTATCAACCTCATCAACCCTATCAACCCTATCAACCCCTCCTTATCCTCCCAACCCCATACACCACCAGCCCCACTCCGAACCAGATAAAAAACCATTTCCAATTGCTTTCGCGGATGCCAGTAAGCAGGTACAGGCAGGATGTGAGCCCCAGAAGCGGGATCACGGACAGGTTTTTCAGAAAAGCCATCACAGCCAGCGCGCCACAAATGAGCCAGAAAAGTAAGGTGGGCACATGGCTGAGAAGTGCTTCAGGGTTGAACACGGCGAACGCTGAAAACCCGGCCAGCACCAGCAAAGGGTACACATATTTCCCATTCCAGTAAGGCATATGAAACTGCCCGGGCGTCTTTTCCCTGCGCGGCAAAAACAACACGCCGGCGCATACAATCACAAAAGCGAACAAGGTACCCGTACTTGTAAAATCGAGGACAAACTGGCTGTTGCTCAACACAATCATGGAGCCCACCACAAGGCCGGTCATCAGGGTAGCGATATGCGGTGTTTTGTATTTGGGGTGAATTTTTTGAAAAGCAGCAGGCATCAATCCATCGCGGCTCATACTCATCCAGATGCGCGGCTGGCCCATTTGCATCACCAGCATGACACTGCTCATGGCAATGACGGCGCACACTGCTACGAGAAACTGCATCCAGCCAATATTCAGGTTTTGAGGTTCAAAAATGAACGCCAGCGGGTCGTTTACATTCATAAAACGATCGTAAGGCACTACGCCGGTGAGGGCCAGCGACAACAGAATATAAATGACCGTGCAGATTACCAGCGACAGAATCATGCCACGCGGCAGGTCGCGCTGCGGATTTTTGCTTTCTTCTGCCAGAATACTCACCGCATCGAAGCCAATATAGGCAAAAAAAACGCCGCTCACGGCTTTCATGACGCCGCTGAACTGATTGGGGAAAAAATGGTGCTCGCCAGCGGCATTGGGTGGCGTCCAGTTGTAGGTGAGCCCGTTGTGAAAAATCAAATATCCGGTAATGAGTAGTATGAGCGCGATGATCGACAATTTCATGATGACCATCACATTACTGAAGTTGCGTGACTCCCGAATGCCGATGTACACCAGCCAGGTGATCAGTGCATTGATTACCAGGGCGGGCAGGTCGACAATAAGCCGCAAACCACCTATCTGTGGCGCCGTTTCCCAGGCGCGGAGCAGGTCGGGCCGGGCGCTTCCCGACGCTTCGCTGTAACTACAAGTCAGGTACTCCGGCAGGTGTATGTGCAGCCTCGACAGCAGCGAGGTAAAATAATCGCTCCACGAAAAGGCCACATATACATTTCCAATAGCATATTCCATCAGCAAGGCCCACCCGATAATCCAGGCCACGATTTCACCCAAAGATGCATAAGCATAGGTGTAGGCGCTACCGGCCACCGGAATACGGCTTGCAAAATCGGAATAACACAGCGCAGTGAACGCACACGCAATGCCGCACAACACGAATAATACGGATACGCCCGGACCGCCGTTGTAAATGGCTGGCCCAAGGGCACTGAAACTCCCGGCGCCGATAATGGCCGCAATACCAAAAAATGTAAGATCGCGCAGGCTCAATACACGTTTAAGGCCATGTGCCTCCGTGTCCGCACTTTTGTTGTAGGCATCCTGTAAGATGGATTCGATTGTTTTTCTGCGAAAAAGATTGTTCGGCATCTGTTTTTCTTTTGAAACCCGACGCCGGGATATTCCGACGCCTGTTTCCAAAAGTAGAAGCCCACCCAGGCAGGGAAAAACCGCAAAAAACAAGTTTGGGGGAAAAGACCCGAAATATGGGGGAATTTCTCACCTCTCACCTCTCACCTCTCACCTCTCACCTCTCACCTCTCACTTCTCACCTCTATTTAGGATACTCCAGCAGCCCTCGCTTCAGCGCCGTCACCACAATTTTTATTTGTGATTGTCCACTCAACTGAAACTCCCGGGCAATGGCGCCGATGCGGTCGTCGACCCCTTTGGCGCCGTTGGGGAAATCGGCGGGGTAGGCTGCTGCAATGGCGGTCGTTTTTTCGCCCCGCACCAGCGCTTCCAGGATCATCCAGTCTTTTGGGCCCAGCAGTCGGTATTGTTGCCTGCCGGCTTGTATATCGGCACTGACCATATCCGGTGCGGGCCGACCGGGTTTGGTCTGAGGAGGCATTTCTTTCCGATTGATGCGTTTCAATTGCCAGGAGTAAATCAAAACGAAATAGGAAATAATCAGCAACGGTTTGTACGAAAAAAGCAGTGTCTCATACAGGTTTATCAATACAGGGTCTGATAAGCCACCTTGTTTGAAAGACGCCAGCCGAAACACCTCCGCGAGCAGGGTAATGACGATGGGCGCCCACGACAGCACGGCGATTTCCACACTTTTGATGCGCGTTTCCAGCAGGTAAAAGAAACTGAATCCGATAAAATACAGCGTGTACAAAGAGAAGGCCAAATCGGGTATCAGCATGGCAAAATTGGGCAAACCCACTGCGTGTACCCCTGCGGCAATGGTGCCTGTTACCAACACCACCATGATAAAAACCGTCCAGATCGTGTGCCGGGTAGGGAAATAACTGCTGAAGTTGGCAGGCAGGTCTTCTTTGTCGAGGTGCCGCAAAAAAAGCAACAAAAACCCTGAATTGAGAGAAGAACACACACTGGTCGCCAGCAACTCAATAAATGGATCAGGTACCAGTGAAAACAAGCCCGACACAAACCAACAGAGGATGGCCAGCGACAGGGCCAATACCCCCAGGTCGTGCTGCTCGTTGCCTACCTGCCGAACGATAATATGCCACAATTGACGCCAGCGAATGCGGTTGTAGCCAGCAAGATTTTTCCAGATGAAAAACAAAATGGAAGCGGAAAAGCCCGACACCAGAATCAGCCACCAGGTATGTACCTGACCGGGAATTTGGGGAGTGGCAGACGGATTTTGTAACGCGCTGTTGCAGGAACAACAACAAAACAACAGCAACAATAACAAGAGGCGCATAAGGCAAACAGGTTTCAATTGGCGGTAAAATTGAAAAATTTTATCTGTTTGGCGCCACTTGCATGCCCAACAAATGCAAACCTTGGCTGTTATAAAATCTGCAAAACCCCTGTGAAACGTATATATTACACACCAGGGAACGATAAAATAGTAAGGTCACGATTTTGGGGAGATTCATCTGGCGCAAAAGCAGGCGAGAGGAAGGAGCATAGTAGCGCTACGTGACTGACGAACAACGAAGTTTAGCGCCAGATGAAGCCGCCAAAATCGTGACCTTATTATTTCATCGTTCCTAAATATCCTTTTTGCAATGCGCGTATTTTTGTTTGCCTTACTGGCAATGTTGGCCTCCTGTCGACCCAAGTCTGCTCAGGTAGCCTCCACTACCTCTGCTGATAGCAAGCCCTCTGTTACCAATCCCTATTATTCTCGTTCCGATACAACGGTACTGCATGTATCGGATGCCGAATGGAAAAAAATTCTGCCCGACAGTATCTACGACGTGGCCCGCGAAAAAGACACGGAATATGCTTTTACCGGCAAATACTGGAATTATACGGGCATTGGCACGTACTATTGTGCGGTTTGTGGCAATGCGCTGTTCCGCTCGGATAGTAAATTTGCCAGCGAATGCGGCTGGCCCAGTTTTTTTGAAACCATGCGCCCCAACAGCGTTGCTTATCAAGACGACCATTCTTATAATATGGAACGCGTAGAGGTATTGTGCGGCCGTTGCGGCAGCCACCTCGGCCACTTGTTCGACGATGGCCCACCACCCACCGGAAAACGCTATTGCATGAATTCTGTCGTGCTGGAATTTGAGCCGGATGTGTTGAGTGGGAAGGTGGATTAAGGTTGATAGGGGTTGATGAGGTTGATAAAGTTGATAGGGTTGATAAAGTTGATAAAGGTTGATGAGGGTTGATGATAAGCCACTCGGTGAAGAGAAAATCCAACCCTTACCTCGAGTTGCCCTTTATCAACCCTCATCAACCTTTATCAACCTCATCAACCCTATCAACCTCATCAACCCTATCAACCTCATCAACCCCATCAACCTCATCAACCCCATCAACCCCCTTTCTCATGCAAATCTCCTCCGTCGTCTACCCCCTCAACCGCGCCGAATGGCGCGCATGGCTCGAAGCCAACCACCAGTCAGAAACCGAAGTGTGGGTGCGCACTTTCCGCAAAGCCTCTGGTATGCCCTGTATCACTTATGATGAACTGGTGGAAGAATGCCTGTGTTTCGGCTGGATCGATGGTTCGGTCAAGAAATACGATGAAGACAGTATGGTGCAGCGCACGACACCGCGAAGAAAAAAATCATTTCTATCCGAACTGAATCGCCAGCGGGTGTGGAAACTGCAACGCCAGGGACTGATAATGCCGGCGGGTATTGCGGCCATCGAATCGCAGATCGGTTCGCCCGATGACCCGCTGCATATTCCTGATTGGGTGCAGGAACAATTGCAGGCCGACGCATCCGTGTGGGCTACGTTTGAGGCATTTCCACACCACTACAAAAGGCTTAAAATCGGCTGGATTGCCGAGATTAAGGGCGCCAGCCGCCAGCCGGAAGCCCAGAAAAGGCTCAACTACCTGATCAAAATGACCCGGCAAGGGAAAATGTACGGCACGATCCCTTTTCAACCCTGAGAAACTGTTTTAAAACCCCTGCCGAGTCGAAAAGACAAGTCTTTGCAGCCGGTGAGGGGTTTTAAAACAGTTTCTGAACATTTCGCTCGGTTTTTCAGCCTGAAACAGGCATTTCTGTAGTTTTTACAGGCTTTTTTGTCGTAAGAGTATTACTTTGCAAGTGTCAAAACCAAACCGACCCTGCAATGAAATACCGGATATTCCTCGTGCTGTGCCTGTACGCCGGTGCCGCCGGTGCACAAAACTGGTTGCCTCTTACGCCCTCCGATCGTTACAGTTTTCGGCAGTCAGACTCCTTGTTGATTTCCAATGTCATTCAAGTGGATTCCCTGCAATTGTTTCCTTCAGGTGACCTGCTGCTTTTCCTAAACAAGGTGGTTGCTGATTGCGACACTTGTATGTTTCAACCCGGAAAATTGTCTAACCAGGGCCAGTTCTTACAAAAAACGGCTACTCGCAAGCCGGATAGCCGCTGGATATTTTCCGGTAAAAATACGTTTGTACTGTTCCCGCTGGCCTCGCCGGGCAGCACCTGGATATTCGACACCCTGCAAAACGTGGGCGCTACAGTGCAGGGCGCCTTCGCGTTCGAGGTGTTCGGCGAAGCGGATTCTATCAAAACCATTCAGTTGTCGGACGGGCGGCAAATCATACTCAGCAAAAACCACGGCCTGCTCCGTTTCCCCGACGGGAATGAAGGCGCCGCCTATCTGCTCACGGGTATTCCCACACGCAACCTGGGAGAAAACCTGCCCGATTGGAAAGACTTGTATGATTTTAACTCAGGTGACGTGTTGGAATACGAAAGCAATCGATCCTGGGATCCCGGCACTGCCTCCAACCTGGGTACGCTTATGAAGCGCCGTATTATTCAACGCTCCAACGACGCCGATACACTGGTGTACACCGTTGAAACCTTCGTTCGGCATGCCTTGCAATTGTTTGGCCCGACGATGTACTCTTACCACCATAGCATCGGGCAGTGGCGCATCCATCCTGCCTTGTCCGAACCCTGGACAGATGGTTACCCCGGGCAGTTTTTTCAAGCGCCCGAATCTCCCAATGGCCCGCAAGGCAGTCATGTGCACTGGCTGACCGACACCCTGTACGGGCTCAGCCATACGCTGGGCATTCCACGCAATCCATTTGATTGGGGGCCTTGTGCATTATATGCCGCGCCGGAAAGCAGTGCGGAGCAGGTACTTCCCTGCGACGCTTGCGGCTCGGTGTTTTATCGGCAGCATGCCGCCGGACTGGGGTTGGTGCGGCACGCCATCTCCTGTTTTGAAGTATGGGACTACGGGGAGTTGCGGGCATGGGTAAAAAACGGCGATACTACCGGCGTCATTACACCGGATTCTTCCTTTCTGGTGTCGGCCGTCAACGAACCTCTGGCGGTGCCGGTATCGATCATGCCCAATCCAAGTGCCGACTCCTGGCGCTTGTTTTTCCCAGGGACTCTTCATGAAACGCTCGAATTCAGCCTGTTCGACATACATGGCAAGATGCTTGCAAGTGGTGTCTTACCCTCGGGGCAATCCGAGTACTGGTTGTCAGGTGAAAACTGGCCACCCGGCGCCTATCTGTTTCAGTTGAGCGGCAAAAAAGGCACAAAGACCCTTCGATTAATGCGGCAATAGCATATGAATATACGCTCGTTCTTTGCAGCACCCCTGCAACAACATCCACGCCCGTGGTGGCTGCCCGTGCTTACACTCGGTATCACATTGTATGGTATTTTCGTACTGCACTGGGATTTGAAACCCATTGTTTTCCTGTTCTGGTGGGAAGTAATCCTGATCGTGGGCAGCGCACTTGTGCGTATGTTGTTTGCCCTCGACGGACGGCGTTTTACTGACAATATGGGTCAAAAAATATTCTTCCTGTTGGGAGGCCTGTTGATGGGCGCAACGTTTGTTATGTTTTCCGTAACATTTACTTTTCAGGCGTTTAGCGGCAACGACTACTCGGCACTGGCAGGCATCGGCAATGAAGTAAGGATCATGGTAGCCGGGTACCTGCTCGGGCTGATCGTTCATTATTTCGGAAGCGGCTATTTCCGGAAAGCCAGTCCGGCTGCAGAATTAATGGCTCCTTTCGTACACATGCTGGTATTGCTTGCGTTCCTGCAGGCGCTCACCATGCACCTTATTCCACGATACCCACAACTCGATCAGGCCACCTGGGTAGCGGTGGCACTGGTAGTGCTGAAATTTGCAGTAGATATGTTGTTTGCACAAATCGGCAAGCCGCTGCGGCAGGCATTGCAACACAGCGATTAATCCCTGTAATACAAATACGAGATGAGGAAAAACAACCAGCAAACCGTATAGCAGGTGGTGGGAATAATAAACGTGAGCAGATTGAGCGGAATCAGATAAATCGTCCAGAAAATCAGGTTGGCGCCTATCCATTTTCGGGCATGAGCCGAAGGCATGTAGTAGCGTGCAAACAACAGGTTGAGTGCGGCAGCAAACAACGTAAACATCGACATGCTGAGCGAAAAGAAGTAGAAAAAGTTGTACATCGTTCTACCGACGCCCGCCAGTTGGTAATGCATCATCAGGTCGAGCATCTGGCGCTCGGTGTCGTTTTCGCCGGTAGGCGCCTTGATGAGGCTCAGGCTGTGCAGCAGGGCCGTAACGATCAGGGCCCAGGCGCCTGCTTTAAACCAGAATTTGTAGTTTCGGAACATGACTTGGGTGTGCGAATTTTGCAGAAAAGTAATGGGTTTTCCTCAATCCACCAATCAGCGCCGCAAACGCGCCAAACGATCGTTCGAGGCCTTTTCCAGTGCTTTTTTCAAACCATCATCATAGCCGCCGCTATGAATCAGTTCAAGACATTTTTCGCTGGCAGCAATCGCCTGGTCCGATTTTCCCATCAATTCGCAGGTTTCGGAATAACTGTCCCAGGCATTGGCCAAGGGTGGAAACTTGCATGGATAGCAGGAATAGAAATGCAAAATGAGGGAATCGTTTCATAGCTGTTATTTTTTTAAAACCAAAGTTATTCCCTGCAACTTCATGCGTACCGGCATGTCTTCTTTTGGCGTTTAATTGTCCGAATTATTCCTTTTTCCTCTCGCTACAACACAGGTATGGATTCGACGCAAATCGTTTTTTTACTGCTACCTAAAATGCACCTGCAGGATGTGGCAGGCCCTGCACAGGTGTTCTTCGAAGCGTCGGAACTGGGGAAACACTCTTTTCGGGTAAAGTTTGCCACTACAGGGCAGTCTGTATGCAGCGCGCAGGGGCTGGGTTTGTCGACCGGGGTACATATACACGATTTATCGCTTCGGCCCGGCGATTTGGTCTGTATTCCCGGGTTTGATTTTGCCAGTTTTCAGGCAGGAATGCTGGATGCCGCCATCGATGCCTACCGCGACTGGGTATGGGAACAAAAAAGGAAAGGCGTATTCGTTGCTTCCATTTGCTCGGGAGCTATGGCGCTGGGGCAAATGGGTTTGCTCGACCATGTGGAATGTACCAGCCACTGGAAATGTATACCGTTTATGAAAACGTATTTCCCGAAATGCAAGGTGCTGGACAACCGCCTGTATGTGTTTGATAAAGGCATTTTTACCAGTGCGGGCATGACTTCCGGCATCGATATGTCGCTGGCACTGGTAGAGCGCTGGCGCAACCCCCTGCTGGCCGCCAAAGTGGCCCAGGAAATGGTGATCAACGTACGCCGAAATGAGACAACCGAGCAAAAAAATATCTTCCTTGATTTCAAAAACCACTTCAATGCCGACGTGTACAAGGCCCAGGAAATGCTCTCCAATCACCTGGAAGCATCCTTTACGCTCAGCGACCTTGCACGCCGGATGAATCTGAGTGTTCGTCATCTCTCGCGTCTTTTCAAAGACCATACCGGCGAAACCATACAGGTCTATCGTGAAAAGGTACGCATCGAACACGGCGAACAACTGCTGCTGCACACCGAAATGTCGGTCAAGGAAATTGCCGTTCAGTGCGGCTTCGGTAATCCGCGCCAGTTTAGCCGGATTTGGCTGAAAGCAAAAGGGAAAACGCCAGGGCAGTTTCGGAAGGAAATTTAGGCAAAAGGGGCAAGAAGCAAGGGGCAAGGGGCAAGAAGCAAGGGGCAAAAGGCAAGGGGCAAGAAGCAAGAGGCAAGAAGCAAAACAGATTTTTTTGCCTCTTGCTTTTTTTGCCTCTTGCCCCTTGCCCCTTGCCTTTTGCCTTTTGCCCCTTGCCCTTTGCCCCTTGCTCTAGATCTTCACAACTTTTCTTACAAAGCGCTCATTTCCTACCTGAATATGGAGGTAATACGTTCCGGCAGGCAGGTTTTTCAAGTCGATAGGTAATTGGATGCGCTGGTTTTCCATGTTTTGGGAAAACAACTGCCGCATCTGCCGGTCTTGCAGAACGATGGAAACGCGTTCTGTTTTTTGCAAGTCCATTTGCAGGGTAACAGAGCGATCCGTAGGATTGGGCGATAACAAAAAAGAGCGCACCGAAGCAGGCGTGGCCACATCTACAACAGTCAAAGAAACGGCATTCGATTGCCGCTGGCAGCCATTGGCGGTAATCACCTCGAGGGTGTAGGTGCCCGACTCTGTAGCAATATGGTATGCGCCGGTAGCGCCCTCGATGGGAGCGCCATCCAGCAGCCACTGACAACTGCCGGTACAAGACTGATTGGAATACAGGCTGTCGGCATTGGCTGCAATAATGGGTGCTACCGAGTCGTCGAGCAAGACCTGGGCAGGTGTTGCTCGCAGGGAGTTGCAGAGGCCAGTACTGGTGTAATAGAAAACAGAGTAAGCGCCGGGTTCTGTTACCGTAAGCGATTGCCCTGTGGCCCCAGACAGCCATTCGTCATTTCGTGTCCACTGATAGGTATAATCCGGTGGCGCCTCGGAGGTCGACAGTACGATGCTATCTCCACCGCACAACACCAGTTCGCCGCTCAGCAGCAGGGGCGATGGTGGAGAGGCACTTTCTATATCGAAGGAAAGGGTACGTGAGCATCCGTTTCCATTGGTGGCCGTAACCGTGTAAGTGCCGGGATTGAGATATACGATGTCTTTTTCGGTGCGACCGTTCGACCATTGGTACGTTACATTGCCGGTAATTCCAATTGTATCCAGGAAAACCCATCCGCTAAGAGAACTGTCGCAAACAGGGCTGTTGATACTGGAGGCCAACACCTGGAAAGGTGAGCATATCTCCTTGATTTTCTGTATTTTACCGGATGAAAGCAGCGCGGCATACAATTCGCCGTCGCGGTCTTCGCCGAGCGCACTGAACTCATAATCGCCCAGATTGGCGAGTTGGGTGGTTGAAAAAGTGCCATCGTCGTTCTGGCGCGTAGCCCACCAGCGGCCGCTGCAATAATCAGTAAAAAGGTACACCCCGTACAAATCAGAGTATTTGGAACCGCGATAGATAAAGCCGCCGGTTACGGAGCAGCCCAGCGAAGAGTTGTCGTAGTCAAAAACAGGCCCTGTATAATTGGAAGCAGGCTGGCAACCACTCGTGTTGTATGCCTGTGTGCCTTCATAGCAGCGCCAGCCGTAATTGCGGCCACCGGTAGCAGCAGGCTCGAAGTCGATTTCCTCCCGGTCGCCCTGACCCACGTCGGCGATCCACATATCGCCAGTAAGACGGTCGAAAGAATAACGCCAGGGGTTGCGAAGGCCAAGCGACCAGATTTCCGGCAGGTAAGCGGAATTGCCTACAAACGGATTGTTGGCAGGTACTACATACGGCGTATCGACGGTGGAATTGTTGACGTCGATGCGCAGGATTTTACCCAGGAAAGTTGTTTTTTTCTGCCCGTTGTTCTGAGGGTCGCCACCCGAACCACCATCGCCCAGGCCAATGTACAGGTATCCGTCGGGGCCGAATTTGATACAGCCGCCGTTGTGGTTGCTGTAAGGCTGGTTTTGTGTAAGAATAGTCAATTCGCTGTTCGGATCGGCCTTGTTCGGATCGTCGGGCATCACAGAAAAACGCGACACGTGGGTGTGCCCGCCTGTAGTTTGGGTGTAGTACACAAAGAAATAGCCGTTTTGGGTATAATTTGGGTGAAAAGCAAGCCCCAGCAAACCTTGTTCGTTGCCGGTGGAATTGACCAGCGGATCGATGTTCAGAAATGGCTCGGGCAGGACATTGCCAAGGGAATCGACAATTTTGATAATACCGGCCTGTTCGACCACGAACAGCCGACTGTCGCCACGGTGTGCAATATCAACCGGACGGTTGAAGCCCGAGGCGAAATCGACCAACTGGATTTTGGGTTGCGCCGCCAGCAACAAGGGCAGCAAGAGAAGTGAAAGCGGAGTAGTGATTCTTTTCAGCATAGCATTCTGTTGGTTGTTAATCCGACGTTGAAGGTACCCGGATTGTTCAAAAACGCAGAAACACATTCGCCGGGATGTCTCCTATTGGCGAATGTGTTTCATTAAAATGTGTCAGGGGAGGGGGTTAGCCCTCTACATATTGCACCACTTCTTCTACGAATTTGCGGTGGTTAGCCAGGCGCGGTACCTTGTTCTGGTTGCCAAATTTGCCACGGGCGCGCATCCATCGGTGGAAGGTGCCTTTCGGAACAGCGCGCAGGAGCAGGCGTTCGAGCGCCAGCCCTTTGAAACGTTTGGCTTCGTAGTCGGAATTGATGCGTTGCAGGGTTTGGTCGAGCAGGTCGTTGAAGCGTTCGAGGTCGGCAGGTTCCTTTTCAAATTCCACAATCCATTCATGACCGCCCTTGCTTTTTCCGGAACCAAAGTACACTGGTGCGGCTGTGTATTCCGATACCACGGCGTTCATCTGGCGGCAGGTTTCCGCCAGCGCCTTGTCGGCGTCGCCTACCATAACCTCTTCTCCAAACGCGTTGATGAATTGTTTGGTACGGCCGGAAATCTGGAAACAATGCGGGTATTTTCGTGTAAACACCACTGTGTCGCCGGGCTGGTAGCGCCACAAACCGTTGTTACAGGAAATCATAATGGCGTAATCCTTGCCCAGTTCCACATCCGACAGGGTGACTGTTTTGGGGTGTTCCTTTTCCCATTCTTCCATGGGCACAAACTCATAGAACACGCCGTTGTCGGTAAACAAAAGCATATCGTTTCGATCCAGGTCGAGTTGGGCGCCGAAGTATCCTTCCGAGGCGTTGTAAATCTCCTGGTACACAAAATCGTCGCTCGGTATGAGTTCTCGAAACGTTTGCCGGTAGGGTTCAAAACCCACGCCGCCGTGCATGTAGGCTTGCAGGTGAGGCCATACTTCGAGCATGTTTTTCTTGCCGGTTTTTTCCAGAATCAACCTGAACAGTACGATAATCCAGGTGGGGACGCCGCCAAACATTACCACGTCATCTTCCTTGCTGGTGATTTCGGCCACCTGCTCAATTTTGTCTTCAAAATTCGATTGCAGTACCACTTCCAGGTCAGGCGTATAAAACGGCCGGGCGATAGCAGGCATGTGGTAGGTGAGCACAGCGCTCACGTCGCCATAATTCGTTTTCGGGTAATCGATGAGCGATTCAAAACTGCCCGACATTACCAGGTTTTTGCGGCGGAAAATTTCCATATCGGGCTTGTTGTTGTACAACATAGCCAGCGAATCCCAACTACCCGCGATGTGGCAATCATACATATTGGCGTATGGTACCGGGATGTATTTGCTTTTATCGCTGGTAGTGCCGCTGCTTTTCGAATACCAGTTGATTTCGCCGGGCCACAACACATCCTGCTCGCCGTGCATCATGCGGTTGATGTCGCCCTTGAGTTTTTCATAGTCGTGTACTGGCACACGCCGTGCAAATTCTTCAGCATCCCTGATTTCCGAAAATCCGTATCGACGGCCAAATTCGGTGCTTTGCGCCGCATCGATCAAACTACGCAGCCAGCGCTCCTGCACTTCCTCAGGATGCTCGATGTAATGTTCGATGCGCTTCATGCGAACCGACAGGTATTGCTTCAGGACTTTATTTACCAACCACTTCATAAAAAGTTATCGCCGTTTTGTTCTGATAGATTTAACGCAAGTGGTTTTTGAAATGAAGAATGGGGATTCGGGGTGCGAAGTTAAAAAACTTATTTCCGCGAAGCATCCTGCTTGGCAAATACCTTGCGCAGCAGGTCGGTGGTGCGGCTGGCTTTGTTGCGCCGGATATTGCGTTCTTCTTCCTCGATCTTTCCAAACAGTCCTTTGAGCGCCTGTTTGGTCACATAATCGTCGAAATCGTTGTTGACTTTCGTGACGAGCGGAATTTTGTTGTACGCATCTGCGGCCTTGCGCCAGAGTTGGTTGGCCCCGATTTTATCGAGAGACGCCACGATTTTTGGATTGAATTTGTCGTACAACTGCTGGTTGGTCGTGCGGTTGAGGTAATCGGTAGCTGCGTTGTCGGCCCCCAGCAGGATATTGGTGGCATCCTGAAAAGTGAGTTGACGAATGGCGCTCACGAAGATCGGGCCGGCTTCTTTGGCAGCATCTTCGGCGCCCCGGTTCATTTTTTCGAGCAGTTCGTTTTCCAGGTTGTTGAAGCCGGGAATGTTGCGGAGTTTGTCGGCTACCTTGCGCGCATCTTCGGGGAGCAGGATTTTGTAGGCGCTTTTAAAATACCCGTCTTTCTGCGACAGTTGGTCTACCCCTTTGGAAATACCGTTGTTCAGGGCTTCTTTCAGGCCTCGGCCGATTTCCTCGATCGAGGGTTCCGACAGCACATCATTGGCTACTTCTTTCAGCACATCGCAGGCAGCGAAGGAAAACAGCAGACCGGCGAGCAGGGAAAACACAAAGAATTTTTTCATGATCTGTGGTGAATTTTTTGAGTCAATAGTTCGGGTATTATTTCTTATGCCGAGATGATCGTAGTCAGGACTTTACCCTGCAAGGTACGACCCATAAACGGTGTATTGCGCGATTTGGAGCCCAGGCTGTCGGGCGTCACGGTCCAGGATACTGTCGGATCAAAGACTGTTAATTCGGCTTTTTCCCCTACTTTGATCTCTGGAACCGGAATACCCAGGATGCGGCGTGGCGCCAGCGACATTTTTTCTACGAGCAAAGGCAAAGGCAACTGTCCGAAGTTGCAACACAGTGAAAATGCCGTTTCCAGCCCGATCATACCGAATTCGGCGTATGGAAACTCCAGGTTTTTGGCTTCTTCGTCCCAGGGGCTGTGGTTGGACACCAAAAAGTCGATGGTACCATCGCGCAGCCCTTCCAGCAGTGCTTCGGTGTCCGCTTGCGTGCGCAAAGGTGGCAACACCTTCCAGTGGCTGTCAAAGTCGCGCATTTCTGCATCGGTAAAAAACAGGTTGGCCACCGCCGCCGAGCAGGTAACCTGCAGGCCGGCTCTTTTAGCAGCGCGGATGAGCGCAACGCTCCGGGCTGTCGACACCAGGTGTATATGCAAACGGCCTTCCGCGTATTCCAGGAGGCTCAAATCGCGCTGCACCATCATTTCTTCGGCCAGGGCTGGTACGCCTTTTAAGCCAAGGGAGGTGCTTATGGCGCCTTCGTGCATCTGGCCGCCGCCAGCGATGGTTTTGTGGTGTGGCTCGTTGATAATGAGCCCGTCGAATGCCCGCACGTATTGCATGGCACGTAGCAGCAGGCCAGCATCCTGCACCGATTTTTTGCCATCGCTGAACGCTACAGCGCCAGCGGCGTGCATATCGAACAGTTCGGCGAGGTCTTTCCCCGCACAATCCTCCGACACCGCGCCGATAGGGTAAAAGTGGACGCCCAAAGCGCTCGTATTATTTCGGATATACAGTATTTCCGATTTGGAATGTATAGCAGGTGCGGTATTCGGGAATGGTGCAATAGCCGTAAATCCGCCCCGCGCTGCGGCCATAGCCACTGTGCGCAGGTCTTCGCGGTGTTCGTAACCGGGGTCACCCGTTTGAACGCCCACATCCAGCCAGCCGGCAGACACGCATAAGTGCTGAGATGCCCACACCTGCGTATCTTTTTCCGCTTCCAGGGAAGAGCCGATGGCAACAATCCGGCCATCCTGAATCAGGATATCCTGTGGTTCGGATTCCGAAGAGCCGTCGACAATACGGACTTTTTGCAAAAGAATTTTCATCAGAGCGTATTTATTCCAGATCGGTTTTGTACCAGAAGTTATTTTTTGCTACCCAACCCGGCCTGGTATGGTACAAGTTGAAACCATCGGCCCGGAGCAGCACCTCGTCGAGGTAAAAAGTAGTGTTGATGCCTTTTTGGAGCAGGTACACGCGCATGCTGCTGTTGTCTTCCTTCACAGATACGGGGATGTCGAACAGCGCCCAGTCGCCCACAATTTCTTTTAAGTGAAAACGGGCCTGCACGTCCTGCGCTTGTATTTCATGGCCATCGGAAACGGCATTTTCCACAAGGTGCAGCGCATGCACCATGCCCATGTCCTGTTTTACATCGATCCAGAAGCCGAGGTGATAATTCCCTTTAGGCAGGGGCGCATTCCAGAGCCAGGTGGTATCGTGCATATTGCCCGAAAAAGCACCTTTTCCCTGAAATATGTGTTCGGTAGTCGTCAGCGAGTCAAACGTTTGCAAGTGGAAAAATCCGGGCGGCCGGTCACTTTTGTACCGACCAGCCGGGTAAATGCCCTCGTTGGCGGCTTCCGTCTGCATAGCCCGTATTCGTTCTGCCGCAGCAGCCTGAATACTGTCGGGCGACACAGCGAGCAGGCGGATTTTTGTACCTGTGTACACCGGCACGGCTTTATCGAGCAGGTAAGGATACTGGCGTTGCACGGTATCCCAGAGGCGTTGTTCGGTAAAGAGCAGCAAAGGGCGATTGTCAGGCAGGTCGGCCAGGATTTGCGGCACTTCGCCGGGCGGCAGGGTTAGTTGCACCGATTTGAGCATTTGCCCGATCGAACTGCGGCTCATATTGACGCCCATATCCGGCAGGCCGTGTACAAATCCAGTGAGTTGTACTTTCCGGAACAGGGCAAAATCCATATCGAGCCACAGGTTTTCGGAACCTACATGGTAGTAAGGCAACGGAAGCATGGCTTGATAGGGTTTGTAATCCACTTTTTCCAGCCATTTATCCTGGAAAGTGGCCTGCTCGGGCGGATACATGGGGTTGTTTTCAATCTGCAAGGGCCTGCTGTGGTGGAAATACCAGGCCTCATAACCCAACACGGCCAGCGGAAGCAGGGCTATCACCCAACGAAACCAAAGATTGGTATGGCCTTTAAAACCTTTGAAGTGGATGCTCCAGTTCCAAAGCCAGTAAAAGGCTACCAGGTTGATGACGTAGTAAAACGCCCAGGTAAAGCGACCCATGCCCCGGAACTGGCGCAGCGGGCCGAAATAATCGGCTATCCACTCCAGTCCGTGAATGGCATACGGAAATCCGCAGGCAAAAATGAGCAATGCCAGGGCTGCCGCAAGAATGCCCTGCAGGTAGCGCTTGTGGACACGGTGGTAGGCCGCCAGTTCCCAGTCGTGCGGGAATAATCCTGGTGCAGGAGTTGTATCTTTTTTAAACAATGCCTGTATGCGCCGCACAGCGCGCCTGAACACACCCGAAAAAATCAGCCAGAGCGTAAACCCGAAAGCCACCAAGCCCGCATAGGCCTGCGATTCGCTGTCGAGCCGCCGAATGTGTGCGATGTGCCCATCAATCCATTGGTACATCGGGAAGTTTTCATACGGCAAAAAAACGCCTTCCCAAAAACCGATGTATCCTGTAAACCCATAGGGTGTAGCCGGGCGATCGGGCCGGAAATCAGCCCAGTGAATCCATACATTCAGCAAGGCAAACGGCAGCAAAATCATCACCACCAAATGGCTCAGTCGCACCCTGAAATTGCGCAAGGAAGGATCTATCCACAACTGATACGCCGTGTACAGCAGCAGGAAAAGGGCCGACAACCCGAAGTAATAAAAGTGAATTTGTGCCGCTACCCACAGCAATATCCCGATTTGCAGGCTTTGGTAGCGGCGGCTGTGTCGCTCTTCGTACCGGCACAACAGGAGCAGCAGCAAAGGGAACACCCAGGTGTGCGACAGGCCAAAATGTACATCGAAACGAGCGCATTGAGGCGACAAAAACAACACGCCTAGCGATACCATGGTGGCATACCACACCGGGAAGTGAAGTTTTCGGAACAAGAGGTAAATAATACCGGCTCCGAAAATAAGCGACCACACCTGTAGCAGGTTCAGAATGCCGGTGGTGTCGCCCGAAATATCCGAAACGTGTAGACTCCACCAGCGCAGGACACCGCTGATAATCGGCTGATTATCTGTAAACAGCACATGCTCGCCATAGGGATAATCCATGCCAGAATAGTGCACATAACCAGCATCGTATTTCACATGCCAGGCGGAGGTCATGTAATTTTTATACGAGTCCGTGGAGTCACGTAGCAGCCACGCATTTGGGTTGTCGATCCAACTGCTGTTGCGAATCCACAAAAAAACAGCCGCGATCATCATGACCAGCACCCAGCCCCAAAACGTGTGCGCACGCTTGGGCGAGGCCAGGCGTTGCAAGGTGTGTTCGATGTATTCGAGATGTTTCAAATTGTACGTTGTCTATTGCCGTTTGAATTACGCAAGAGCAGCCACAGGAAATTTCGCCCTTCCGTGGCCAGTATTTTCCAACTTACTGCGCTGAAAATTACGCTTTCACGCAGTTCTACAGGCACGGGTGTTACCGGTACTTTCCCATTGGCAAGCATCAGAAACTCCAGATCGAATAAAAATCGATCGATCGAGGTTTGCAAAAATACCGCTTTGCCGGCTTGGTCAAATGCCTTGAGCCCGCATTGCGAATCGTCGATGGGTTGCCGCAAGATATTCCGCAACATCCAGCGCAGGAACTTCGACAGCCACCTGCGCAGCAGCGGTACCCGATTGTAGTACGCCGTATCGCGGTTGCCGGCCACAATGCCACCCCTGGCTTTCAGCACTTGCGCCACCTGCACCATACTATCGATGGTATAGGGGAAATCGGCGTCCGTCACCAGATAAAAATCGGCATCCGTGCCGGCTACGCCCTGCCGGAGGGCATATCCTTTGCCGCGGTTCGCCGGGTAATCTACAATGGCCACATTCGGCAGCAGTTCTTGCAAACGATCGAAATTAGCCGATTGGGTATGTGTAGAAGTGCCGTCCATTACTACCACCAATTTCAGGTCTTCAAACAAGCCCTTCGACGCCTGTTGAAAACCCTGAAAATGCGCTGCCAAAGTCTGCTCCCAACCCGAAGGAGGGTTGTAGCACGGAACAATAACATGCAGGCGGGTTGACATGGGAGACAAGGTCGTAAAAAATCGGCGCAAAAGTAGAAAAAGATCAGGATGACGAAGATCAGTCCTGCCTTTTCCGATCCGGGAAGTTGGAATAAAGCGGGCCTGCCATACCTTTGCGGCCTCAAAACCTATCCGGGAAACCCATTAGACCCAAAAAAACCATCTTATTTCACAAAAATCATTAGCCAGAAATGGATTTTCGTATTGAAAAAGATACCATGGGCCAGGTACAGGTGCCTGCACATGTTTACTGGGGCGCTCAAACGCAACGCTCCATCGAGAATTTTAAAATTGCACGCGATACCAATCGGATGCCCATCGAGATCATCCGCGCGTTTGCCTATCTGAAAAAAGCGGCGGCCCTGACCAATCTGGAAGCAGGTATTTTGCCCAAAGACAAATGCGACCTCATCGCCCGCGTGTGCGACGAAATCCTGGATGGCCAACTTGACGACCAGTTTCCGCTGGTGGTTTGGCAAACCGGCTCCGGCACTCAAAGCAACATGAACGCCAATGAGGTGATTGCCTACCGTGCCCACGTGCTGAACGGTGGCCAACTCAGCGACGAGCAAAAATATGTGCATCCCAACGACGATGTGAACAAATCGCAGTCGAGCAACGACACGTTCCCGACGGCCATGCACATCGCTGCGTTTAAAATGCTGGTGGAAACAACCATCCCTGGCATCGAAAAACTGCGCGATACCCTGAAAGCGAAGTCGGCGGCCTTTATGCATGTGGTAAAAATCGGCCGTACGCACTTTATGGACGCTACGCCACTCACCCTGGGGCAGGAATTCAGCGGCTATGTGGCCCAACTCGACCACGGCATCCGCGCCATCCGCAACACGCTGGCCCACCTGAGCGAACTGGCGCTGGGCGGCACGGCCGTCGGCACGGGCATCAATACGCCTGAGGGATATTCCGAAAACGTGGCGCGCCACATCGCTGCCCTGACCGGCCTGCCGTTTGTGACCGCACCCAACAAGTTTGAGGCCCTCGCCGCCCACGATGCTATCGTGGAATCGCACGGCGCACTGAAAACTGTGGCGGTCAGCCTCATGAAAATTGCCAACGACGTGCGTATGCTCTCTTCCGGCCCACGCTCGGGTATCGGCGAAATTTTCATCCCCGACAATGAACCCGGTTCTTCTATCATGCCGGGCAAGGTGAACCCGACCCAATGCGAAGCACTCACGATGGTGGCTGCGCAGGTGATGGGCAATGACGTCGCCATCGGTATTGGTGGCGCCAACGGCCATTTTGAACTGAATGTGTTCAAACCCGTCATGATCTACAACTTCCTGCACTCCGCCCGCCTCATCGGCGAAGCCTGTGTGTCGTTCAACGATAAATGCGCGGTCGGTATCGAGCCGCTGGAAGATAATATCCGCAAACACGTGCAAAACTCACTGATGCTGGTGACGGCCCTCAATCCGAAAATCGGCTACTACAATGCAGCGGCCATTGCCCAGAATGCGCATAAAAAAGGTATTACGCTGAAAGAATCGGCCCTGGAATACGAACTGAAAGGACTGGATTTTAAACATATGACGGCCGAGCAGTTTGATGCGTGGGTGCGGCCGGAGAATATGGTAGGCAGGTAACAGAGGGTGAGAGAGTGAGAGAGGTGAGAGGGTGAGAGACGTAGAGTGTACCATTTACCCGTAAAATGGTTATTTTTGTGGCCAACAAACTTATTAAGAGCGAAGCGGTACACTCTACACCTCTCACCCTCTCACCCTCTCACCCTCTCACCCTCTCACATCTCTCACATCTCTCACCCTCTCACCTCTATCATGAGACTTTCCCGCTACCAACGTTTTATAGAAGTGCTGATGCACGCCTTTATCATCGTGGTATTGTTGGGAATATTCCTGAAGGTGCTGGTAATTTGACACAGCGCCTTTTTTAAGTGCCAAGACCTAATTAATTGATAAAATTAATTAGGTCTTGGCACTTATAATCCGCCGAAAGGCTAATTTGCCACCCAAATATCCGTTCGATGTCGCAGATCAATTACGGCGAAATGTTCGATCGCAGGCGCTCCCGGCTGGAGCAGGCGAAAGAATGGTTGAATGAGCGTTTGCTGTTGCAAAAACTCAACAATCCGCTGGGCATGGCCCTGCTGTTGCTGGCTACGTTGCCAGTAGCGTATGTGCTGTCTGTGCTGGATCTGAAAATCAGCCTGGTGCTTTTTATGGCGCTGGTGGGACTGCCCCTGATTATTTTCAGTCTGTTCAATATTGCCTTTTCCATTGGACTGATGCTCGTCATAGCGCTGATGGTACCTTTTGGCGCCAAGTTTACTTCAGCGCCCATTGGCACGCTGCTCGACTTGCTGATACTGGTGAGTGCCGTGGGTATTTTACTACGGCAAATCAAGGAGCGTGACTGGACATTTGCCAAATTTCCCCTGAGTTACATGATTCTCATCTGGCTGTATTACAATGTGATACAGGTGCTCAATCCGGGTGCGGAATCCAAATTGGCCTGGCTGTACACCGTGCGCAGCGTGGCGATACAACAGATCGTGTTTTTTATCGGCGCCTATGCTTTTCGCAACAACCGCCGCGGCATCATGCTGGTATTGAAACTGATTATCGGCATCTGTTTTGCTTCGGCGCTGTACGGATTGAAACAGCAATTTGTGGGTTTCAGCGCGGCCGAAACGGCCTGGATCATGTCGGACAAGGAGCGTTTCGAACTCTATTACCAGTGGGGTATGATGCGCATTCCATCGTTTTGTTTCGACCCTACGACGTTCGGGATATTGATGGCGTGTTTCAGCATTTTTTGTGTGGCCCTGCTGGTTGGCCCGGGGAGTATGGCACGAAAAGCGCTGCTGAGCCTGATGGCCGGTTGCGCGCTTTGGGTCATGGCATACACGGGCACCCGCACGGCTTTTGCGCTGGTGCCGGTGGGAGCGGTGTTTTTCTGCGGACTTATTCTGAGTAAACGGGTGCTGCTGATCGGAGGCATTTTTGCCGTGCTGGGCGCCGGATTTGTGCTGAAATCCTCATCGAGCGGGGTCATTTACCGCATACAATCGGCTTTTAAACCGGCACAGGACGATTCGATGAACCTGCGCCTGGCCAACCAGAAAAAAATTCAGCCTTTTATTCAAAGCCATCCGATGGGTGGCGGACTAGGCAGTTGTGGGGTTTGGGGAAAAAGATTCAACCCCGATTCGGAACTCTCAAAATTCCCGCACGACTCCAGTTTTGTGCGTATGGCCGTCGAACTCGGCTGGATCGGACTCATTTTGTACACCCTGCTGCACTACTTTGTGCTGCGAACGGGCTTGTATTATTTTGTCAGATGTTCCGATCCGTTTATCAAGTCCTTGTATGCCGGTATCACTACCTGGTGTTTTATGCTGGCAGTAGCCTGCTATGCACAGGAGGCCATTTTGCAATTGCCGATGAATGTGATTTACAATGTTTTCCTGGCGCTGATGGTTACCCTGAAAAATTTTGACCCGGCATTTCAGGCGCAGGACAATACATAGCCAGGATATCGGTAAACTTGCACCCGTTTTGGCCTTTTTCCACCAATATTTTCGAACGCAATGCGCCCTCTCATACTTTTTACCTTTTTTCTTTTTTGTGTAAAACTGGCTGCCCAGCAAACAGATTACAACCTGATCGTGCAGCCGGTAGATACCAAAGCACGCGATTTTTCAGAATACCTCGTGCAGTTGGCCTGGATGAACGGCCCTGACGGCCTGATTGCTATTGAAGAAGTAAAAAATGCCCTGAGCGCCGACAAAAACGTCAAAAAAGAGTGGATGCGCGACGTACAGGCCACCTTCAACCTGAACGAAGCCAACCTGCGCTCGGCCGACACTACCAACAATGTGTTTTTCCCACGCTACAACCTGGGGCTCAACCTCAACCTGTACAATATCCTCAGCCAGAAGGAAAAAAACAAAATCAGCAAGCGCGACATCGACATTGCCGAACAAAAAGTGAACAAGCGCAAACTGGAAATCCGCGCCGAAACCCTTACCCGATATGCCAACTACAAACTGGCCCACGACATCCTGAAAGCCCGCACACTGGTGGAGCAGGATATGAACGCCACGTATATTCTGGTGCAGCAACTTTACAAAAACGACGAAAAAACCCTGGAAGACTACACCACGGCGTCGGCAGCTTATTTCGCTGCACAGGAAGCCCGCATCCGCGCTGAAAACGATGTGCTGCTGGCCAAATACCGCGTCGAGGAAATGATCGGCCTCAAATGGGAGCAGGTGCAGCACCCGGCCAAGGAATTTTGACAGATTTTTTCCGACTTTTGCACCCTCAAGTTTCTTATCAACATACCTACAGCATGAAAAACCTTTCATTGATCCTCAATATCGTCCTGTTTGCCCTGGTAGGCCATTTGTATTACCTGAATTTGAAAAAACCGGCTACGGCCAATACGGCCATTGTTCCGCCTACCTCTCAATCGGGCGGCGTTAAAATAGCCTATGTAAATGGCGATACGCTCGACGAACAGTATATCTGGCTGAAAAAACAAAAAGAGGATATCCAGAAACGCATGGAATCGGCGGAAAACAGCCTCGCTGCTAAAGAACAAGCGCTCATGAAAGACGCCGCAGCCCTGCAACAACGCTTCCAAGGCGGCAACATGACCCAGGCGGAAGCAGAAAAAGAGCAGAACGGCCTGATGCAACGCAGTCAGCGACTGGAAGAAGAAAAAGCGCGCCTCGGCAAATCGCTCGCTGAAGACCAGAAAAAAGCCTTCAACGACCTGTATGCCAATGTGGAAACCCAACTCAAAACCTTGTCCAGCCAGATTGGCTACGACTATATCCTGTCGTATTCCCGCGGCGGACAAATTCTGCTGGCCAACGACAGCCTCGACATCACGAAACAGGTACTTCAACTGCTGAACGCACAGGAAAAAGGCAAGTGATGGTTTCCTTACAACGCGCTGTTGAGTCGGATATTCCTTTGATACGCGATCTGGCGCACCGCATCTGGTGGGCCCATTACCCGGATATTATCAGCGACGAACAGATCGCCTACATGCTGGAGCAGGGTTATAGCGAATCGGCACTTTCAGCCCAACTCGCCGACCCTGCCCTGGCATTCTGGCTGGTGCTGGCCGATGGTGTTGCTGCCGGTTTTCTGGCTATCAGCGGTAAAGGCGACGGCGCGTATTTTATCCACAAATTTTACCTCGACAATACCCAGCGCGGCCGTGGTGTCGGTGCAGCAGCATTCGAGACTTTGCTAAACCAATATCCCGACCTGCGCGAAGCGCGGCTGAATGTCAATCGGCGCAATTTCAAAAGCGTCAATTTTTATTTCAAGGTCGGTTTTGTCATCCACCATTGTATGGACACGCCGTTCGGCGAAGGGTATGTGATGGATGATTTTCAAATGGTATATCGGAAAGGATAAGGGGCAAAGGGCAAAGAGCAAGGGGCAAGGGGCAAAAGGCAAGGAGCAAGGGATATTTTGTAGATAAACATAAAATAATTAAGAAATTTGCGGCAAGGGACCTCAGCGCCAAGGTACATTGTTTGCCCCTTGCTCTTTGCCTTTTGCCTTTTGCCTCTTGTTCCTTGCCTCTTGCCTCTTGCCCCTTGCTCTTTGCCTTTTGCCTCTTGTTCCTTGCTAACTGCCTTTCCAACCATGACACGTGCCTACCTCGCCCTCGCTGCCATCTGTATCATTTGGGGCACTACCTATACTGCTATCAAACTGGCGGTGCGCGATTTTCCACCTTTTCTGCTGGTAGGCATGCGACAAACCTCTGCCGGGCTGATTCTGTTGGGGCTGGCCTGGGCCAACCATAAAACCTCGGTGCCCGACCGAAAATACATCTTGCGGCAAGCCCTGACCGGCCTGGCCACCATTACCGGCGGCAATGGATTCATTACCTGGGGCATGCAATACGTGTCATCGGGGCTGGCATCCATCATTGGCTCGCTCACACCGGTCATGGTGGTACTGTTTTCACTGGCACTGCGCAACAAGGAACGCGTCAATCTGATGATCATTCTGGGTGTTTTGCTGGGTTTTGGCGGGCTGGGCATCATTTTCAACAATGGCTGGCAAGATTTTTTGAAACCCGAATATTCGATGGGTATTGTGGGTTGTTTTGCTTCCTGCTGCACCTGGTCGCTGGGGACGGTACTGGCCAAGCGCTGGAATTCGCCGGATGTATCGCCGCTGATGAACGCGGGGTTGCAGATCACTGCCGGCGGCATGGGCGGGTTTTTATTAAGTGCCCTGTTTGATACCCACTACGACATACACCATACCATTCATGGATGGGCAGCGATGATTTACCTGATATGCATTGGTTCGGCCCTGGCATTTACCTTATATATGTATGCGCTGAAACACCTGAGCGCGGCTGTTTCTTCCCTTTACACTTACATCAATCCTGTTGTCGCAATTTTATTGGGCTGGATCGTGCTGGGCGAATCGCTCACCACCGGCGCGTTGATGGGCATGGCCGTTACGATCGTAGGGGTGTGGATGGTAAATGCCGGGCACAGAAAGATGAGGCGAGAAATGTTGAGGAGAGTTGATGAGGGTTGATAAATGTTGATGAGGGTTGATAGTTGAGGGGGTGAGGTCAACTCTACGCCTCTCACTGTCTCACCTCTCACTTCTCACCTCTCACCTCTCACCTCTCTCTCTCATGTGGACTTTTTACGCTATTCTTTCTGCTATCTTCGCTGCCCTTACGGCCATCTTTGCCAAAATCGGGGTAAAGGATGTCAACTCCAATCTTGCTACTGCCATACGTACTGTGGTGGTTTTGCTAATGATCTGGGGAATTGTGCTGGTTCGTGGTGAAATAAAAGGCATACACGCACTCGGCACCAGAAACTGGATATTTCTGGCAATTTCCGGCATTGCTACGGGTCTGTCCTGGGTGTTCTATTTCAAGGCATTGCAGGCAGGACCGGTGTCGCAGGTGGCTGCCATCGATAAATTGAGCCTGGCGTTTACTATAGGGTTATCTTTGGTGTTTCTTGGAGAAACGCTTACCTGGAAAACGGGGGTCGGCGCTGCTCTGATCATTGCAGGCACGCTCCTGTTGGCGTGGAAATAAAACCTCTTTACCAATGGTTTCGACCGATACATTTCGCGACATTGCCCTTTCGCTTAACGGCGTTATCGAACAACCGCACTTTGACCGCACAGCCTTCAAAGTGACCGGCAAAAAAATATTCGCCAGCCTGCTCGAATCTGAACATTCTGCTAATATTCTGGTACCCGTAGAAGAACAAGGTGTTTTTGCACAGTACGCGCCGGATGCTATTTACCCGGTACCCAATAAATTCGGGCTAAAGGGCTGGACGACATTTGAACTGGATCGGCTGGATGTAAGTATGGTTTCGGAAGCACTTTATGTGGCATATCAGCAGGTTATGAACCCTGCATCCGGAAAAATATCTTCAAAAGATGAGCGATAGCGCTAAAGTATTTTTCCTGTTATGTGCAAAACGCGTTCTTTCCTCTAATTTGGAGATTGAAACCCATATAGCAAAATCTCTCAATAAGGTTAAAAGTTGATTGCTTTCACAATCCAACTGATGAACTGCTTTATATTTGATTTGAAATTATGAGCATCCAAACTTACTGTAATAATACTTGGAAAAGATTACACACTGGTTGAGAGGGAATAAACACAAGTACTCCAATTCTGAGGAATTGGCCGAACGTTTACGTCTTCGAGATGATAAAGCGATAACGCATATTATCTCTCTTACAGAAGGAACAATCCAGAAACTGGCACGGAAAAATGGCCTGCCAATGCCTGTCGCTACCGATGTGCTCAATGATGCCATCATCATACTGATTGAAAAAATATCCGACAAAGTATATGATCCCAATCTGGCTACACCACAGACTTATCTTATGGGAATCTGCAAATTTTTGCTACTGCAGCAATTGAAGAAGGCTTCATCTGCCAGTTTTATTTCTCTTGAGTTGGCAGAAGATCTTATGCAAGAATATGTAGAAGAGGAATTCCAACAAAAAGATATCCGGGAGGTGATCGAAATCTGGCTTGCCGAACTGGGAGCCCCCTGCAACAATCTTATCAAGTTAAGGTACCTCGACAATTATTCGGATCAAGAGCAGATTGATCTGAAACTGACAGATTACTCATCCGTGAATTCCCTGAAAGTCACACGTTCGAAGTGTATGGACAAACTGGTTGTTATAGCCGAAAAATGGAAGAAAAAATATGAAACATTCTGATATAGAATCATATTTAAACGGAGAACTGCAAGGCGAGGCGCTTGAACAGTTTCAGCAGGCATTGGAGCAGAATCCGGCAATCCAAGAAGAAGTAGCGCGCCTGAAACCGGTATGGCATATGCTCCGACGTGCAGGAATTGCTCAAAAAGTGGGAAATGCGATGGCTTCATACGAACGCAAAAAACGCTTGCAACGCCTTGTTTTTGTTGTCTTTGCAAGCCTGGTGGCATTGGCGATGCTTCTTTACGGGTGGAAGCGACATGCCAGTTACCAGCAAAAAAGCGAGCAGAATCCTTCATTCAAAGAGGAAACCCCTACACAGCAGCCATCCATCCCGACTGTCCAACGGCAAGATACGCTCAAACAAAAAGAAATAACAGCCAGCCATAGTCCCGAGAGCCGTGTCGACCAAAGGGTGCAGGCACTGGCGGTTCAGTTTTACAGACGAAACCCCGCCGAACGAATGTACACGAGCAGTGATGAGCGATCCGGCCAGGATACCACTCAGCATATCACACATATGCTGAGTGTTTCCGAAAAAGCCCTGAAGCAAGCAGCGGATTTATTTGAAGAAACAAAGTACAAGCAGGCTAAACTGGCTTTTCAGAAATTGAGCACACAATACCCGATTTACAAAGATGACGGCGAATGGTATGCGTTATTGAGTGCCCTGGCAGAAACGCCTGCTGATACCCAAACCGCAGGCAAGTTATCCAGACAAATAATGATGGACCCCAATCAGCATACTTACTTGAAAGAAACTGAATTATTGATCTCGGAATTGAAAAGGTTAAATAAAACACTATAAACCATTCTTTACCAACGCTTTAAAATAAAATGAAAATATTTCTACTTTTTTTAACGACCTTTTTTTTTATCTCTTTTTCATCGCCCTCAAGTGCGCAATCCTCCTACGAAAAGGATAGCCTTGCTATTAAAGCAGTAATGGATAGTGCCAAAACGCTACTCAACCAGCACGAATTTCCTCCTGCACTTGCCTTGTTGAATCGTGCAGGCCAATTACTGCAAGTATACCCCGATTCCAATACGAATATGTATGCCTACTGGTATGAGTATCAGGGATATGCATATTACTATGACGGGCAAGTAACGAAGGCTATCGGATTGTTTGAAAAAAGTATAGAAGTGTACAGGAGAAGTTACCCAGTGGGCGATATTCATTTGGCTGTCCCTCTTTACAATTACGGGGTCTTATGTAAACTTAAACACGATTTTAAACGATCACGCGAATACCTGCAGGAAGTACTACAGATTCGAATGCGGCATGTCCCTGAATCCATAGAAACCGGGCAAACCTGGTCTGCTCTTGGAGCGCTGGAATATGATATGGGCAATTATTCAGATGCTACCCGGTACATTCAAAAAGCAGAGGAGATATTCCAGAAATATCCCGAAAACTTTAAGGCTCGCGAATCTATCGCAACAGTTTATCTTAATATGGCAAACATATATGATGAATGGGGAGATTACGATCGCGCAATAGAGTTCTATCGTAAATCGCTATCCATCCGCAAAGCCAACATGAAAAAGGACGATAGCCGAATAGCAACCTGCCTGTCATTGCTTGGCAACAGTTATGAAAACAAACTTGATCTGGATAATGCTGAAACCTCTTACCGGGAGGCGCTGCGTATTTGTACCGCAAATGCACCCGACGTAGATTCCTCCGAACTGGCTATTTGTTTCGAAAATATAGCGTCCCTGCTGAACAAGAAAAAGAACTATCCGGAAGCAATCCAATATCAAAACCAGTGTATCAATATTCGCCGGCAATGCCAATGGCTGGGTATAGGCAGGGTAGCCGATGCCCAGGTCCTGCTTGCACAAATATACAAGAGTGCAGGGAACCTTGACTCTGCTGCATGGTATGCCCGGCAAGCGATAACAATATGGGATGAATCTTACGAGGAAATCTACCCTGCAACCAGACTGGATGGCTGGTTAATGCTGGCAGAGGTTCAACTCCTGCGCGACAATATCGACGAAGCCTGGCAACTGACGGAAGAAGCGTTGAAGCACAATAAAAAGTCGTCAGATGAAGATTTTGAACGGGGTCAACACACTTTTATTCTTCGAGCAAGGATATGCAATGCCCGCTACAAAAAATCCGGCCAACTATCCGATTTGCAAGCCGCTATCCCGGCCCTTAAAACCATACTCGACTTGAGAAGCACACAACAACAGCGCTTTGGTCGTAGTGGTTCGAGACTAACATCTGCCGCACTCCTTTACCCTGTTGCAGAAGAAGCGCTTGATATATGTACAAAATTGTACGAAATAACACAAGACAAATCAGTGGCCGACCTTGCGTTCAAATACATGGAGCAAACAAAGAGTACATTGCTCCGCTTGAGTATCAATGAAATGCACATTCTGTTTGCCGATCTGATACCCAACAACTTGTCTGATCAGGAATCTTTCCTGATGTTCACTATTGCGGAAGTAGAAGCCGAGCGCGATGAACTGCTCATGACGGGTACCCCTTTAAATGATCCGGAAATACTGGAACTGGATAGCCACCTGTTCGAATTGAACCAGCAAACGGATTCCCTGAAAAACATCATCCAGCAGAAGTACCCTGCTTATTTTCAGGCCCGCTATAATACAACAACGATTGATCTCAACGACCTTCAACAACATCTGCTTAAAAAGGAACAAACCCTGCTGTCCTATTTTTGGGGAGAGCAAGACGTGTATGTGATTGGTATTCAAAAGGAAGGTGTATTTCTAAAACAACTTCCCGGTCGAATGACCCTTGAATCTTCCGCCCGCCAACTCTTGCAGGAAGTCCGCACACCTAAAAAGGAAAGTGATGGCCTGATCACCAGTGCCCGGAGTTTGTATAACAACCTGATAGCCCCCGTAGCCTCCCGACTCACGGAGGAACTGATCGTGGTGCCGGATGGGCTACTGAATTATTTGCCATTTGAGGTACTACTAAGCCGGCAACCGGAGCATGTATATCGATACCATACTTTCCCTTATCTGCTCTTGAGCCACCAGATATCTTATGCTCCTTCGGCCACGATCTGGCAGGAGATGGTTCATAAAATACCTTCACCGCAGCATTATAGCACACTGGCAGCCTTCGCCCCTTTTTACGAAGGCAATCCCGGCCAATTGGTTTATATGCCAGAATTGGATACTATGCGCAGACAAACGTTCGAACCGCTGCCCCATTCCGGTGAGGAAGTTTACAGCATTGAAAAAATCATTGGAGGGGAGGTCTTTTTTCGCAATGCTGCCACGGTCACCCGATTCGACAGTGTAGCGCCCCGATCCCGCATCATCCATCTGGCAACACACGGAAAAGCCAATGACCGCTCGGGCGATTTTTCCTACATGGCCTTCCTTGGCGCTATCGATACCACGCAATGCGATCTGCTGCTGGCCCGTGATCTGTATAAAATGCGCTTGCAAGCAGATTTGGTTACCCTTTCTGCCTGTGAGACGGGTGCTGGCGAAATGCGACGTGGCGAAGGCGTTATCAGCCTGGCACGGGCATTTGTCATGGCTGGGGCCAAAAGTATTGTTACATCCCTTTGGGCCGTAAACGATGCCAGTACCCGACATCTGATGGTGGGCTTCTATACCAATCTTAAAAAAGGTATGACCAAAGACAAGGCTCTGGCATCTGCTAAAAGACAGTATATCAAAAACTACAATCCGACAGCACATCCGTATTACTGGGCGCCATTTGTAGCCATCGGAGATATGCAGGCGCTTTGGCGCTGAACGTATAAGCGAATCAGGTGTGTATTGAAAATCCCGCCGTGCAGAAACTGTGCGGCGGGATTTTTTTTTAATTTTTTTGAGAGGAGCATTAACCTTTTGGATGAGTAGGGTGAATATTTAGTAAAGTAGAATTGGTTTTTCATCAGCCATGCATGTCTATATCAACTTATAGAAAGCAGTGATAATAAAACTTGTGCACGGCACCATTGCTCTTCAAGTGCATCGGCCGATTTTATCACAAAACACTAAATTCTTAATCATGAAGAAAAAAATTGCAACAACTTTCACAATTGTAGTCTTCAGCACTATTTTTTCTTATGCTCAAGTAGAGCAAAAAAAATATATCCCCAATGATTTTCTGCAAAACATGAAGAACTATGGAGAAATAATTTTGAAAAAATTGCCCAGTGGGCATGACCTGGGGGCATCTGTTATTTCAGCAAGAGATTATACCATTGCTACAAAACTTCGAGCCCTTTGCGAAATTTTAGTAGCAAAAAAATCAATGACCCTTTCAGAACTACAGGATTTGGAAAAACAACTGAAAGAGGCAACCAATCCTACTGTTTTGTTGCAAATGAAAGATCAAGACGATGCCAATAAGAATAAAAATATTCAGATTTCAATAGGAGAGGTGCCCTGTGAACATTCTCAGGATGAATATAATGATTGTCTAGATAATAAGCCTTATGTCCTTCCCAATGTGCCTGATGGCGCTTCTGCATATCTATGTACAATGGAACATGCAATGAGAGTGGGCAGTTGTTCGCTTCAAGTGAAAATGAGTAATATCTCTGATACTACAGAAGATGCAGAAGCATTTGTCTTTGAAAACATGGGTAATCATTTTATTGAGAGGCATCAATCATTTCTTTATAAGTATTGGGATTCCCAAAAATGGATGGTCGGTGATTTCAATGGTGACGGCAAAGACGACCTGATGTATGTTTACAAACACAGCAGTGGCGATGCAAGGGCAATGCTACATTTCTCTATAGAGTCAGGGTTCGAGCCAAATTCCGGCGTTTCTCCGCTTTACAAATATTGGGATTCCCAAAGATGGATGGTGGGTGATTTCAATGGCGACGGCAAAGACGACCTGGTGAATGTTTACGAACACAGCAGTGGCGATGCAAGGGCGATGCTACACTTCTCTACAGGAATAGAATTCAAAGAAAATTCCGGCGTTTCTCCGCTTTACAAATATTGGGATTCCCAAAGATGGATGGTAGGTGATTTCAATGGTGACGGCAAAGACGACCTAGTAAATATTTACAAGCATAGCAGTGGTGATGCAAGGGCGATGCTACACTTCTCTACAGGGTCTGGGTTCGAACAAAATTCTGGCGTTTCTCCACTTTACAAGTATTGGGACTCTCAAAGATGGATGGTGGGTGATTTCAATGGTGACGGCAAAGACGATCTTGTGAATGTTTACGAACACAATGTTACTCCACAAAATAAAAAGATGGCAAGAGCCATGCTCCACTTTTCAAATGGAGAAAAGTTTGAAAAACAATCAAAAGTGATATCTATAAACTCACTCATTACCCCGACGCAACAGTGGGCCGTAGGCGATTTTGACGGCGACTTACTTGATGACCTGATAGTATTCAAAGAAGTGGAGAGAAGTCATGTAAATACTGTGACTGCAAATGTTTACAGACTAACAGATAGTGCATCCATAATGACTTCGGACTTTTTACACGTACTTCCTGACAACAGAATCCTTGTAGGGTCTTTTGGGTCTGACAAGAAAGATGATATTTATTGGGTACGCATAGCCTGGCCCCAAATTTCAAAAGAAAGCAGGTTTTAATTTGTGATTAACATGAGTTTACTATCCCAAAAATAACAACATAAATGCATCCCTTACAGATCGAAACAAAATAGTTGAAAACGATCTAATGCCTATGCTATAAGGCGAACTGTTCATCATTAAATTCCCCTTTTTATGAAAGTCAATTTTTTAGTATTCCTATTAGCCTTCCCTTTTTTTGTTTTTGGACAAAAGGCTACATCCCAATCCTCAACAAGTAAAGAATGTGCTGTCTGTGTCAGATATGATCAAAAAGGCAGATGCAAAGAATATGACTTTAGCAATTGCAAGCCGGATATCATTGTTGCAAAATATAAAAAGTATAAGGATATTACTAAATCTGAGCACAATGAAGGAGCGCTTAAAAAAATTATTTTTTCCGACACAGCAAATGGTCGGCTTAATCCTGGATGGGAAGTTTCTGGAAAAAACAATGGTACAATAATTTTAGTAAATGCGAAGAGAAAAACAACTGCTGGAATCGTATGTAAGGGCTGCTGCAGTATTGTAACAGAAAACAATACTGTAAGATGTGCAACAAGTGCAGGTTGCACCGACTGCGGAATGATAGTAATATCACCACTCCCGAAAACGGCTGGAAGTTCAACAAAGAAATAAATTCAGGCAACTTTAACACTATGAAACTCCCATTCTTTCTCCTGCTCACTGCCATTTCTCTTTTCTCCCTCCCTCTCTCTGCCCAAAACTGGTCGCTCGAGCATTTACCTGGCGATCAAGCCATTGCCGGAGCCAGTGGTACCGTCGTAGGCAATAAAATCATCATAGCAGGTGGCGTCAGGTCCGACCAAAGTAGTTCTGATGGGGTTTTTATATACGATGTTACAACTGGAACATGGACAGAAGCCACGCTTGCAGCACCCAGAGAATCACTTCCAGGCGTTACAGTGGGCAACAAAGCCATTTTTGCAGGAGGTGGGAAGTGGGCGCCCGGTACCGGTTATGTTGAAAGTCCTTTAATCGATATATACGATGCCGTATCGGATGTTTGGACGACCGATACCTTGCCTCTTGCAGCACCACGTTTAGGGGTGGCACTTGCAGCGATCGGAGACAAGGTGTACATGGCTGGCGGGCAGGATATTAATGGGTTCGAAAGCAATCAGATGTTTGTTTACCATCCAGAAACGGGAATATTCCAAAATACAACCATGCCTTATGCTGCTTCCTATTCTTTTGCGGCAGCGGCAGGCTCCAAACTGCTATTATTTGATTGGGTACGTTGTATGATTTTCGATACTGCAACCGAAACATGGAACATCCATGAATTTGATACAGAACGAACCCGTTATGGGTGCACGATTGTGACGCCGGAGGAAGTGTGGTTTGTAGGAGGCCTACCGTATCTGATTGATGTGTACAACATCTCTGATGGCACCTGGAGTACGCGCAACACCCAATATCGGCACGTTTCAGCACTTGGGGCATATGTCGACGGGAAAGTTCTGATCGCAGGAGGAGGAAATGGAGTCACCTCTTCTTCCACTTCCATCGTAGAAGTGTATAATGTGGCATTGGATGGATGGGAAGATACCCAGTTGCTTTCTGCACCCCGACAATTCTTTCTTTGGAACCCTATGACGGCACCTGTAATCGGCAACAAAGCCTATTTCCCGGGCGGTATGGCTACCAACGACTGGACGGGCTTTTCCGGCAATATGGATATTTATAGCGCACAGGTTTCGGGTACGAATACGTCTGTTTCGGGAGGCTTTGAAATTACGTGTTCCCCTTCTCCTTTTTCAGAGTACGTACAGATACGCCCGCAGCCTTCGCAATCAATAGAAGGCGGATTAATTGAAATTTGTAACCTGCATGGACGGCTAATGTACTCCCAAATGATCCCTGTCCCTTTCACTAAAGAAATAACAGTACCCACTCAGGAATGGCCAGCCGGCGCATACCTGCTTCGATTCAGATACAAGGAAGGAATGGCCGTTCGAAAAATCATAAAAAATTAAACCACTATCAGAACATGTCGATATTCGTTCGAAATAGTCTGTTGCATGTACTCCTCCTTTTTTCATTTTCTTTCCATGCAAGCGCAGCCACCATCGAAAGCGCTACTACCGGCATCTGGTCTGTACCCGCTACCTGGGTCGGTGGCGTAGTGCCTTCGGCCACAGATGATGTCGTGATTAAGCCGACTCATACAGTCACCTTGAGCAGTAGCCAGGCTTGCGCGAATTTGACGGTAGAAGGGGTTCTTTCTGTAAATTCAGGAGGCAATTTGTCACAATCGGGTGCTACGAGTATTTCAGGGACGCTGAATATCCTGAATACGGGCTTGCTAGACTACTCGCAAGTGTATTCATTGAGCGGCACATGTTCAATTGCCGGGGGCGCACAATTCATCGACGGCGGATTTTCAGGCAGTGGCACTTTAATTGTGACAGGAGGGTCGACCTCCGTTACACTTAATCCAGGCAGCGTTTTAAATACCCATCTATCTTTAAGTTCCACTATATTCACAGATAACAGCGGACTGACGCCGAATACAGTAACGATTCAAAACGCTACCTACAGCGGCACGGGCAGCCCTACATTCGCCAGTCTGGCCTGGAATTCAAGCGGTACTCTTGCCGGAAGTGGAACTGTGACCGTAACGGGCAGCATTACCGGCAGTGCATCTACCTGCAATATGGCCAACAGCAAAGAACTTCGAGTGGCCGGTGTTGCCAATTTTACCAATGGAGCAGGTTTTTACTTATCCGGAACGGCCAAAATTACAGTACTCAACGGGGGCATTTTTGGCAACGCATTCGGCACTATTAACGGAACTTCCACGAATAATATCGAAGTACAGGCGGGCGGAGCATTTATACTTTCTTCGGGTACAAGCAGCCTGTACTGCAATTTCACCTTGAATGGGGGCACCCTGACGGTAGGTGGTACATTAAACATGTATGGCACTGGTACTACGCATTCCTTTACGAATGGTACGATTATCATTAACGGCGCCCTCACCCTGGGGGGCGCAGCAAATAGTGTGGTAAACAGCAATAATTCCGTTTTTTCGGGAAATGGCACCTTGTCTAATGGCAATGGTACTGTCAATTATTACAGCGGCAACACCATTGCTGTGACTGGAGGTTTCAATGTGCTGGGCGGTATCGTCATCGTCGGGTGCTCAGTCACGGGCGTACCGCCTGTGGCTATTTCCGGAAGTGGGAATTTGGTTGACAACGTCGGATTGAATTTTGGTGCGGTCAGCATTCAAAATGCTACATACAGCGGCACAGGCAGCCCCACATTCGCCAGCCTGACCTGGAGCTCGGGTACCCTTGCCGGAAGTGGAACTGTGACCGTAACGGGCAGCATAACCGGCAGTGCCTCTACCCGCAATCTGGCCGACAGCAAAGAACTTCGAGTGGCCGGTACCGCCAATTTTACCAATGGAGCAGGTTTTAACTTATCCGGAACGGCTAAAATTACAGTACTCAACGGGGGCGTTTTTGGCAACGCATTCGGCACCATTAACGGAACTTCCACGAATAATATCGAAGTACAGGCGGGCGGAACATGTATGCTTTCTTCGGGCACCAGCAGCATGTACTGCAATTTTACCTTGAATGGGGGCACCCTGACGGTAGGTGGTACGTTAAATATGTTTGGCACTGGCACTACGCATTCCTTTACGAATGGTACGATTATCATTAACGGTACCCTTACCCTGGGAAGCGCCATAAACTGTGTGGTAAACAGCAATAATTCCGTTTTTTCGGGAAATGGCACCTTGTCGACCGCCAATGGTACTGTCAATTATTACAGCGGCAATACGATTAGCGTAACAGGGGGCTTTAATGTGCTGGGAGGTACCGTCATCGTCGGGTGCACCGTTTCCGGCATGCCACCTGTGCTTATTTCCGGAAGCGGGAATTTGGTTGACAACGTGGGTGTGAATTTTGGAGCGGTCAGTATTCAAAACGCTACATACAGCGGCACGGGCAGCCCTACATTCTCCAGTTTGGCCTGGAATTCGGGCGGCACCCTTGCCGGCAGTGGTACTATAACTGTAACAGGCAGCATTACCTGCAATTCTTCGACACGCAATATAGCCGACAGCAAAGTACTTCTGGTAGCAGGTGCCGCCAATTTTACTGGTGGAGCAAGTATTAACGTATCCGGCACCGCTAAAATCACAGTGCCCAGCGGAGGGGTTTTTGGTGGTTCCTTCGGTGGTATTAGCAACAGTGGATCTGGAAGTATGGAAATTCAACCCGGTGGCACGATGAGTTTTAGTGGTACACTCTGCACGATTGCTGTTCTATTCACCAATAACGGAAATACACTGGTCAATTCCGGGGTAATATCAATTATTCAAAGCAATACTCACTACGGTGATTTTTCTGTTAGCGCAGGCGCTACCATAAGATTTACCAACACCACTTCCAATACCATTTTGGCAGGCACTACACTTACTAATAATGGAACACTGTATGTACCGAACGGCCGTACGATCGTTTTATCTGGGAATGCACAACAGGAACTGACTGGCAACGGCACGAGTATTATCAGCCTTTCTTTGAATAATTCTGCAGGATTGCTGATCTCCGGTAGTCAAACGATCAACATCTTCAGTTTTATCAACGGCCTGGTACAAATGATGGATGGCGATGTAAATATCAGTACACTAAATGGCGCAGCCAGTACCCGGTTCTTTGTAACCGCTGGCGCTGGACGTCTGGTAATGCCTGTAAGTACCAGTGTACAAATCTTTCCGGTAGGAGCCGTCGGTGGCACGTACAATCCTGCTACCCTCCAACAAGTGAGCGGAAGTGCATCGTTTGGAGTACGAGTGGCTCCCATGAACGCTTATGCACCGGTCAACGGAGGATATGTAGACAGGATATGGCAGATCGATCTGATTTCAGGCACAGCAAATACAAATTTAACTCTTTCCTGGTTACCCGATGAGGAAACGTCCGGTTTTGATTCCCAGGAGTGTACAGTTGCCCGATACGATGGCAGCGCCTGGCAAGGCTATACATTGGGAGGCGCTGTCTGTCAGGATATGTGTAGTCGATCTGCTCAAAATATTACCGCATTTTCACCTTTTACGGTGCTTTCCAGTATTGCACTCCCCATAGAATTTGTGCGTTTTGACGGATGGGTAAATAACGACGGTAGTGCCTCTCTTCGCTGGCAAACTGCGCTGGAAGTAAATAATCGGGGATTTTTTATTGAAAAAAGCCTCGACGGTAACTGGTTCTCTTCTATTGGATTTGTACCCTCAGTTTCAGAACATTATTCTGAAAATTCATCCTATATTTTTGCCGATAAAACTTTCTATTCAGATGCGTATTTCAGGCTGAAACAACAGGATGTAAATGGTACCATCACATATTCTTCTATTATTTTTCTAAAAAAAGAAGGAAAAAACAAACGCATCATTTTTAACAATCCGGTAGCAGGGCAAATACATTTTTCTGGCGAGGAAAATACCACAGATATGAGTGTAGAACTTTACCATACCAACGGTCAAAAAGCGGCCTCATTTCTGATACCTGCCTTTTCATTGAATTCGGCTCAGATAGATTTACCCGACCTGCCATCTGGCATGTATCTGCTGCATATTAGCAATGGTACGATCCAACAATCAGAATGGATACAAGTACTGGAACGATAGTAGCAGGGGCATTATTCCCTTTGCTACCCATACGCTTCCCCCACCGGCAGCCACACGCCACTCACTTTCACCCTCGATTTCTGCCGGGCCTCCACCCTGTTTTCATTGACGAGGTAGGAGCGATGAATGCGTCGGAAACCTTTGGATTGCAGGCGTTCGGCAAAGTTTTTCAGGCGTTCCAGTGTCATAATCGGCTTGGATTGGGCGGCCAAAAAAATTTTCACATAATCGCCCATGCTTTCCATGTACAGGATGTCTTTGACGACGATTTTCACTTGTTGGTACTCCGAAAAAACAAAAAAGTGATCATCCGCAGGCGCTAAGGCATTCGCTTCGGCCCGGCGCCGGAGTTCGAGCAGGTCGGCGGCTTTTTGCAGGGCTTTGGTAAAACGTTCGGGCGAAACGGGTTTTACCAGATAATCGACCACATCGAGGTTGAAGCCTTCGTGGGCGTGTTCCTTATAAGCCGTTACAAAAATCACCATCGGGTGTTCGTCGGGCAGGTCGCGCACAAATTGCAGCCCGTTGACATCCGGCATATTGATGTCGCTGAGCAACAGATCGACCGTGTTGTTTTGCAAAAAAACGGACGCCTCGGCTGCGTCTGTAAACGTAGCGAGCAGGTTCCATTCCGGCAAATCCTGTGCAAATTTCCGTATCAGCACAAGTGCCAGCGGTTCGTCGTCGAGGGCTATAAAAGTCATGGCTGGAGGTTTAGTTTCAGTTCGACGCGGTAGGTGGTCGCATTATTGCTTACATCCAATTGATACCTGCCTGCATAGGAATGTTCGAGTCGCTGTCGCGTATTGGCCATCCCTATGCCCGAAGGGTCGATGTTGGGCTTGGGTGGCAGCACCGGATTTTCAACCTGTAGCACTACCTGGCAGTCGTTTACCTTCAGCGACACCGACAGCGTGCAGGGCTGTTTGGTGGTGAGCCCGTGTTTGAAAGCGTTTTCGATAAACGGAATGAGAATCATCGGCTCGATCTGGCAGTCATTGCCGAGGCTGGATGGCAAATCGACGTGCAGACTGGCATTGGGCGGCAAACGTAGTTTTTGAAGGGCAATGTAGTTTCGTATAAAATCCAGGTCGTGGGACAGCGGCACTTTGGGCTGTGCGCACTCGTGCAGAATATAGGCCATCATTTCCGACAGTTTGAGCAGGGCGTCGGGCGTTTTGGCCGGTTCTGTCAGCGAGAGGGCATACAGGTTGTTGAGGGTATTAAGCAGGAAATGCGGGTTGATTTGCGATTTAAGTAAAGCGATTTCCGCTTCCAGCCGGCGACGGTTGGCTTCTTCCTCCGCTTGTTTTTTGTTTTCAAATGCAGAAAACCCACGAATAGACGCCGCCGCGCCGAACAGAATAAGCCCCAGAAAAATCGGCGGAACCAGAATAAACGAAAGCGGGCGTTCCGACCGGTCTTTCATCTCTCTGGGCATGCGCTTCATCGTTTTTTCTGGTTGCGCAATGCTGGTGTCCATCCACACGGAACTGGCTACATACAGGGCAAACAATACCGGCGACAATGCATAAAAAGCACGCTTTCTGCCTGTAAAATACAATGGCAGCAGAACCAGGTACATCACATTGAAAAATACGGCAAACCCCAGCACCCGCAATGCCAGCGTAACATAGAACATCGGGAGTTTGTCTGAATTGTCGCCTGCAAAAGCAAAAACGGACCAGATACCTGTCCAAATGATCAATTGCCGTAGTACGTAACCTGAATTTTTCATATTCGAGCAACAAAGGTCGCAACTATTACAACAGCACCCAACTGCACTTCCGGTGTTTGGACTACACATTTCTCCTGTTCATCGACACTCGCCGCATCTCCGTATTTCATACCAACATCTTTGCCCCGAATTCATTCGATTCACATCTCTTTCCAAACCCTCTGGCACATTTGGAAGGTATGCTTAAAGCCGGTAGCATGCAGTTCAGGTGGCTGGAGGGTAGAGAGAGTGAGAGAGTGAGAGGGTGAGAGAGTGAGAGGGGTAGAGTTGACCTCAACATCTCAACTATCAACCCTCATCAACCCTCATCAACTTTATCAACCTCATCAACCTTCATCAACACTATCAACCCTCACAACCTCATCAACCTTCATCAACACTATCAACCCTCACAACTCCAACCAACCAACCACTATGCAAAAGTTCCTGTTCCTTCTTGTAACAATTCTGCTGGGCGCTTCGGCCCCGGCTTTCTCACAAATGCCCGGCGCGGGTGGCCCGCCTGGTGGCGGCTTCGACCCTTCCAAAATGAACATCGGCCACTTTTACGGAAAAGTAGTCGATGAATCCGGCAAAGGCGTCGGCTATGCAACCGTACAACTGTCGGGCAAAAAATTCGACCCAGCCACCCGTGCGTTGAAAGACACGCTCTGGGCCGGGCAACTCACCCGCGATAACGGCGATTTCAGCCTGGAAAAATTGCCGGTTGTGGGCGAATATACCCTGGTTATTTCATTTTTAGGATACGCCGAAGTGCGCCAAACCGTTAGTTTCGGCATCAAACCGCCAGCCCCGGGCAGCAAACCCGGAGCGGGTGCGCCGCCACAGGGTGGTATGCCCGCAGGTGGATTCCCTGGAGGTGGTGCAGCCAATTTTGAAAAAGATCTCGGCAACATCAAACTCACCGAAGGGATAACCGCACTCAAAGAAATAACGGTGACCGGCCAGGCTTCTACAACAACGCTTTCGCTGGATCGAAAAACATATCGGGTTGATAAAGACCTGACCACAGCAGGCGGCACTGCGCAGGATGCCCTGAAAAACGTACCCTCCCTGTCAGTCGATCTCGATGGCAATGTGTCGCTGCGCAATGGCTCGCCACAGATATTCGTCGACGGCCGACCAACGACCCTCTCGCTCGACCAGATTGCAGCTGATGCTATTGAAAGTGTGGAAGTTATCACCAATCCTTCAGCCAAATTCGACGCCGGCGGGGGCGCTGCAGGCATTGTCAATATCGTACTGAAAAAAGAACGCCGGGTAGGCTACAACGGCAACGTACGTGTAGGCGGCGACTCCCGGGGCGGTTATAACCTCGGCGGCGACCTCAATGCACGCGGCGAAAAGGTGAACATATTCGGCTCTGCCATGCTCAACCACAACCAAGGACAAGGCGAAGGCACCACCTTCCGCCAAAACCTGTATGGCGAACCGCTGACCAACGTGACGCAAGAAACGAGCAATAAAATGAATGGCCTGTTTGCCAATGCCCGTGCCGGTGTCGACTTTTTCCTCGACAACCGCAACACCCTCACGTTCAGTGGCAACTTTACCCGCGGTAAATTTCAGCCCGGTGATGCTATTACGACCACTACGGATTTTCTGTTTCCCGGCGGCACTACTTCCAGTTCTTATCTGCGCAGTTCGGATCAGGACAGGAATTTCCGGAACCTCGGCGCTTCGGCCCAGTTCAAACACCTTTTCCCGAAAAAAGGCGCTGAATGGACGGCCGACGTCAATTACAACCGCGTGAAATTCCAGGGCGGCAGCGACTACAACACCCTGTACGACAATGGTTTGCAAAGCCTGGAAAAACAGGAAGGTACCGGACGCGGCGCATTTTTTACCCTGCAATCCGATTTTGTGAACCCTATTGGCGACAAAGGAAAAATAGAAGGTGGTATCAAGGCTACCCTGCGCGACAACCGCAACGACAACAAAAGCACGTATTTCGATGCGGCTGAAAATGTATGGCTGCAAGCCTCACAACTGTCCGATCACTACAAATTCAGCGACGACGTGTACGCCGCATACCTGCAAGGCAGCCGTACTTTCGGCAAATGGGGCGTTCAGGGCGGCCTGCGGGCAGAAAGCAGTTTTTACACCGGCGCGCTCACCGACCGCGATTCGTCGTTTACCATCGCATACCCGATCAGTCTGTTCCCGAGTTTGTTTGTGACGCGGAAAATCAATGAGTCCGACCAGTTCCAGTTTGCCTATACCCGTCGGGTAAATCGGCCGAATTTCTTCCAGACGATGCCATTCACCGATTTTTCCGATTCACTCAACCTGCGTCGCGGCAATCCGACACTGCTGCCAGAGTTTACCAATTCGGTGGAACTGTCGTACCAAAAGGTATTTTCAAAAGGCCACAACCTGCTGATTTCGGTGTACTACAAACAGGCGACCGATCTGATCGCTTCGTACCAGTTTACCGAATTCAACGAGGAACTCAACAAGGAAGTCGTCATTTCCAGTTATGCTAACAGCAATAAAGCGGCTGCATATGGAGTGGAACTGACGCTGAAAGACAATTTTTTCAACTGGCTCGACCTCACTACCAATGTGAATACGTACCAGTCGGATGTGGATGCTACCAATGTGGAAAGCAGCCTGAAAACAAGCCGTATGAGCGTTTTTGTAAAGGAAAATGTGCAGATCAAACTCCCGGCTGGTTTTTCTTTCCAACTGAACGGCGAGTACCGCACCCGGGCGTCTTTTGTTCCGGTGACGAACAACGACCCTTTCCGTCCGGGCGGCCCACCCAGCCAGAACACGGCGCAGGGCTACACTAAATCCTACTGGTTTGTAGACGCGTCGCTGCGCAAGGATTTCTGGAAAAACCAGGCTTCCCTCACGCTGAGCATGCAAGACGTATTTGCTTCGCGGAAAATGGGTTCGTACACGGCGACCGATTTCTTCACGCAGGATACGGGCCGCATCATGAACCCGCAAACGCTGCGCCTCAACTTCTCGTATCGTTTTGGTAAAATGGATACTTCGCTGTTCACACGCAAAAACAACCGCGTGAGCAATCAGGGAAGTGATATGATGTAGAGTGTTTTTGTGTTTTAGTGTTTTAGTGTTTTGGTGTTTTTGTGTGCTTCGCTCATGGCATTTGTGTTGAATAGTCATGCTATGAAATGAACATAGCGACATTCAAATTACCTCCAATACCGAGAGCGAAGCACACCAAAACACTAAAACACTAAAACACCAAAACACAAAAACTCAATCCAGATCCTCTGTGTCATCCTGGCGCAACTTCACCCGAAGTTGGGTCAGGATATTTTGTTTTCGGGCCAGAATAGTCACTTCGTATTTATCGAATGTAAACGTTTCATTGCCAGGCGGGATGCGACCGAAACGATTGAGGATCATGCCGTTGAAAGTATTGTACTGTCTGTTTTCGGGAAATGGCACGGGCAGATAATTATTCACATCGTGCAGGGGAGCGATGCCGGAAATGGTAAAGGAGCCGTCATCGTTTTTCGTGACGGGCAGTTTTTCGTCGTCGTATTCGTCCTGAATTTCCCCTACAATTTCCTCCAGAATATCTTCCATGGAAATCATGCCTTCTGTGCCGCCGTACTCGTCGATGACGATACCGATATGGATGTGTTTGGTCTGGAAATCTTTCAGCACCCGGTTGAGTTTGGCGTTGCCGTACACGTACTGAACCGGGCGCAGCAGTTCGCGCAGGCTCCATTCGGCATTTTTCAGGTTGGCCTGGAAAATGTCTTTGGCAAACACAATGCCCAGCACATTGTCGATATCATCTTCGAACACAGGAATACGAGAATAGCCGTTTTCCACCAGTTCCTTCAGGATTTCTTCCTGCGGCGTGTCTACATCCAGAGCAAATATGTTTTTACGCGGCGTCATGATCTGCTGTGCTGTCACTTCCGAAAAATCGAAGGCTTTTTGGATGATCTGGTAGTTGTCTTCCTTAATAGCGCCGCTTTCCTGGCTTTGTTTGACGAGCAGGCGGAGTTCGTCCGAACTGTGTGCTTCGTGTTCTTCGGCAGGTTCGATGCCGATCAGGCGCAGGATGTTGTTAGACAGGCCATTGAGCACCCAGATAAACGGCCGGAACAGGATAAAAAACAGGCGCATCGGCAGCGAAACAGCCAGCGTGGTTTCTTCCGATTTGCGGATGGCGATCGATTTGGGCGCCAGTTCGCCAAAAACAATATGCAGCACCGTGATGAGGGCAAATGCAAACGGAAGGGCGATCTTGTGGGCCGTTTCTTCATCCATATCCATCCCGGCGGCATGCATCCCGGCAATGAGTATTTTCGACACCACAGGCTCGCCGATCCAGCCCAGGCCCAGGCTGGCCAGGGTAATACCCAGTTGGGTAGCCGACAGGTAGGCGTCCAGATGATTCAGCATACCTTTGGCTACGCCTGCGAGGCGATTGCCTTTTTGTGCGCGTAGTTCAATTTGCGAATACCGCACTTTGACGATGGCAAATTCGGCGGCTACAAAAAAACCATTGAGCGCAACAAGAAAAAAAGTGATCAGTATATCGTAGAGCATGCGAGGGTATGAGCAGGATTTTGTCGCAAAAAACGGGAATTTTTCCCGGAGAAGGCATTTGTTTGGAAGATTTCCGGGAATGGCAGCGAACAGGCACTGGCAGCCGATATATTAAAAACCAATTTTTTGTCATATTTTTGGCAACTTTGCCTGTACATTATTAGTTTATCCAGCCCTTTTTGTGTAGAAAATTCTGAAACAAACGTCTCAACTTTTCATCCGACTCCAGTTATGAATCGCAGCAAAATTGCCGGTATCGGCTATTACGTTCCCGAACGCGTGGTGACCAACGACGACCTCACCAAAGTAATGGACACCACTGACGAGTGGATACAGGAACGCACGGGCATCCGGGAACGCCGTTATGGCAAAAAACATGAAGAAACCACCACCACCATGGCTGCCGCCGCTGCCCGTATCGCTTGCGAACGGGCGGGCATTCAACCTCAAGAGATCGACTTTATCGTTTTTGCCACCCTCAGTCCCGACTATTATTTCCCCGGTTGCGGCGTTCTGCTCCAGCGCGAACTGGGCATCACATCACAGGAGGCCGGCGCGCTCGACATTCGCAACCAGTGCAGCGGATTCGTGTATGCCCTGAGCATTGCCGATCAGTTTGTGAAAACCGGCATGTATAAAAATGTGCTGGTAGTTGGCTCCGAAATGCACTCGATGGGCCTCGATTTCAGTACGCGCGGCCGCAATGTGACCGTCATTTTCGGCGATGGAGCCGGCGCAGTGGTCGTTCAACCTTCCGACGACCCCAATCGTGGAATTTTGACCACCAAACTCCATTCAAATGGTACCTATGCAGAAAAACTGGCGTTTATCAACCCCGGCGCACATGGCGGTTACCACAAACAACACATGGACGAGCAGGTGGATTTTGGATACCCGCCTACAGATACCTACGGCGAAATTTTTATTACCCCGAAAATGATCTCCGAAGGCAATTACTACCCCAATATGGAGGGGCAGTTTGTGTTTAAAATGGCTGTCAGCAAATTCCCCGAAGTGATCCACGAAGCCTTGAAAGAACAGGGATTGGAGGCTTCCGATATAAATATGCTGATTCCGCACCAGGCCAATTTGCGCATCAGCCAGTTTGTACAAAAAACGCTCCGCCTGCGCGACGACCAGGTGTGGAACAATATTCAGAAATACGGCAATACCACTGCGGCTTCGGTGCCCATTGCCCTGTGTGAAGCCTGGGAAGCCGGTAAAGTCAAAGATGGCGATCTGGTGTGCCTGGCAGCCTTTGGCAGCGGATTTACTTGGGCGAGCGCGCTGATTAGGTGGTAAAATAAGTCCTGAGTTCTAAGTCCTGAGTCCTAAGTCTGTAGAGTACACCTTGTTACGCCTGGTATTTATATAAACAAAAGCCAAGTGTACCAAGGTGTACTCTACAGACTTAGGACTCAGGACTCAGGACTCAGGACTTTAAACTCAGGACATTTAACAATTAAACATATCAACATGAAGACAACTCCATTTGTCGGGCGGCTCACCTTGTTCCTTGCTGCCCTTTTTTCATATTATTTTGCACAAGGTCAAACAAAACTACGCCTTCCGGAAGGCGTACAATACGTCACTTCCGTGGAGGGTATTACAGAATATCGCCTGGCCAATGGATTGCAGGTGCTGCTGTTCCCGGATCAGTCCAAGCCAATCCTTACGGTAAATATCACCTACAAAGTAGGTTCCCGCCACGAAGACTATGGTGAAACGGGTATGGCTCACTTGCTCGAACACCTGGTGTTTAAAGGCACGCCTAAACACCCTAATATCCCGCAGGAACTGACCGAACACGGCGCAAGGCCCAATGGTACTACTTCGTTTGACCGTACCAATTATTTTGAAACCTTCGACGCTACGGATGAGAACCTGCGCTGGGCGCTCGACCTGGAAAGCGATCGCATGGTGAATTCCTACATCGCCCGCAAAGACCTGGAAAGTGAATTTACCGTGGTGCGCAATGAATATGAATCGGGCGAAAACAGCCCTGGTGCCGTATTGTACAAACGAATGATGGCAACAGCCTTCAATTTTCACAACTACGGACACCTGACCATCGGTGAAAAATCGGACATTGAAAAAGCGCCCATCGAACGCCTGCAGGCATTTTATCACAAATATTACCAGCCGGACAATGCCGTGCTGTTGATTGCCGGAAAAATGGACGAGCAAAAAACGCTCGACCTCGTGCATCAGTATTTCTCTCCAATTCCGCGCCCGGAACGCAAACTCGTGCCCACCTACACCGAAGAGCCTACGCAAGACGGCGAACGCTCTGTTACCCTGCGCCGCAGCGGCGATATTCAGGTGTTTGCAGCCATGTACCGCAGTTGCGCGAGTACACATCCCGACTACCCGGCACTGACGGTTTTGTCGAACCTTCTCACAGACGAACCCACGGGCCGCCTTTACAAAGCCCTGGTAGAAAGCAAAAAAGCCGTGGCGGCCTACGGCGGCGCGTCCGGTTTTGCAGAAGCCGGTGTGACACGTTTCGTCACCGAAGTACGCGCCGACGGCTCGCTCGACTCTGCCAGTCAGATCATGCTGGCCGTGCTCGAAGAAATTAAAACCAACCCGCCTACCCAGGAAGAAGTGGATAAGGCCAAGGCGCGCCTGATAAAAAACCAGGAAATGTTTTTCAAGGAAAGCAGCCGCGTTGGACTCAGCCTGAGCAATTTTGTGGGCGCCGGTGACTGGCGACTGGCGTTTTTGTACCGCGATAACCTCGAAAAAGTGACCCGCGAGGATGTCATGCTGGTGGTAGCCAAATATTTCAAATCGGCCAACCGTACCCTCGGCACTTTTATTCCTGACAAAAACCCGGACCGTGCCGAAATTCCCGCTGCCCCCGATGTGGCTGCATTGTTGAAGGACTACAAGGGCAGGGCCCCTATTTCGCAAGGCGAAGATTTCGACCCTTCGCCCGAGAATATTGAAAAACGCACTATCCGCAAATCCTTGCCGAATGGTATGAAATACGCGCTGTTGCCCAAGGAAACCCGCGGCGACGTAGTAACTGCGCGCATTTCGCTCAATTTCGGTACCCTGCAAACGGCTATGGGCAAATCGACCATCGGCGATTTCACAGGCTCTATGCTCGATAAAGGCACGCTGACCAAAAACCGTGAACAACTCAAAGAGGCCTTTGACAAATTGAAAGCCCGGGCTTCTTTCTTCGGCGGCGCCAATGGCGTGGAAATTTCTATCGAAACCGACCGCGAACACTTTGCCGATGTGATTCGGCTGGCTGGAGAAGTGCTGCGCAAACCCGCATTCCCGCAGAATGAATTCGACAAAATGAAGCAGGAACAATTGGCTGGGATCGAAGAAACCCGTACCGACCCTACTTCCATTGCCTACAATGTTTTCGGACGTATTTCCCGCCCGGAATATCCTAAAGACGACCCGCGCTATTCAGAAACGTTCGACGAACAGATTGCATCCATCAAAGCCGTCACGCTCGATCAGGTGAAAACCTTCTACAAGGATTTCTACGGCGCTTCCGATGCCACAGCAGCCATTGTGGGCGATTTTGACCAAAAAGAAGCCGAAGCGGTACTGAAAGAAGTATTTGGCGACTGGAAAAACCCTGTTCGGTACAAACGTTACAGCACGGATTACCAGCCCGTGGCGCCCCGTACAGAAGAAATCAATACGCCTGACAAGGCCAATGCAGCCTATGTAGCAGGCTATGGCTTCTCTATGCGCTCCGACGACGCAGACTACCCGGCCGTCGAACTCGGCGGCTACATGCTCGGCGGCGGTTTCCTCAATTCGCGCCTCGCTACCCGTATTCGCCAGAAAGAAGGATTGAGTTATACCGTACGCGGCAGTTTTTCGGCCAGCGACTGGGACCAAAATGCGGCGTTCTCGTCGTTTATGATTTACAACCCTGAAAACCTGTCGAAACTTGAAGCCGCTTTCAAGGAAGAAATCGAACGCGCTTCGAAAGAAGGGTTTACGGCTACTGAACTGGAAGCAGCCAAATCGGGCTGGCTAAGTTCGCAAAAGGTAAATCGTGCCGGCGATGGCTACCTGGCCAATACGCTGAATTATTACCTCGAACTGGGCCGCGATTTTTCCTGGAATGCCAACAAGGAAAAAAATGTGGCTGCCCTCACTCCCGAAAAAGTGAACGCAGCCATCAAAAAACACCTCGATTATTCGAAAATGATCGTGGTAAAAGCGGGTGATTTCAAGAAGGTGGTGAAGCCTTGAGATAGGTGTTTTAGTGTTTTTGGGGGCTTCGCTCTTGGTGTTGAGAGGTTGGATAAGACGCGCCTTACGGCGCTATGGGGTTTGGGATTAGGCGGATGATGCGGATTAAATAGATTTATATTTCAATGGAATATCTCAAAACAAATAATTCAGCAAAATCCATTTAATCCGCATCATCCGCCCAATCCCAAACCCCATAGCGCCGTAAGGCGCGTCTTATCCAACCTCTCAACCCCAAGAACGAAGCCCCCCAAAACACAAAAACACCAAAACACACCCCTTCACATCCGCACCAGCATGTGCGCAGCCCGGCCACGCTCCGTGATGATTTCCAGTTGATAGGCGCCGGAAGGGCATGCGCCTGGCAGCCATTCCGTCTGGTGCGCGCCTTCGGGCAGGCGGCCCAGGTTTTGAGTGTACACCAGTTGCCCTTGTGCATTGAGGACGCGCAGTTGTACGTCCGAAACATCGGGAAGAGAAAACGAAATGCGCGTCTGTGTGGCAACAGGGTTGGGCGCAATGGAAAGATCATTTACAGCAGCCTTCAACTCGTGCGAAGCAGTGGTGATATTGTCCCATTTCAGCAATTCCCCCGTCGCAATTTGCGTGATATACAGATTGCCATGTGCATCGAGCGCCAGACCCGCCGAAGGGTCAAAGTTTTCCAGTACCACTTCCTGCGTTCCATTCGGTTTGATACGGGTTACCCGGGCGCTGCCCGGCGCAAAACCCGGCGGTAAATTGGGGTCGAGTTCGAAATGCCCGAATTGTAAGACATACAAGTCGCCCGTAGCAGCATCCAGTGCCATATCGGTGAGTGTTGTGAGTCCCCAGGCATAGGTGCTTACAGTGCCGGTTGCATCCACCAGAAATATTTGCGCAGAGCCGTCCAAAAACGGGAAGCCGGTGAGTTGGCACACATAAAAGCCGCCGCCAGGCTTGCTGATGATCCGGGTTGGAACGGCATCTACCATTGGCGGACCGAACGGCAAAGGGTTGGGGGTAGACGGGAAAGTAGCGAAAATCGACATTTGGCCTACCGGCGTTACTTTTATGATGGCGTTGGCCGCTGCATCTGCCACATACAAATTGGAAAACTCATCGAGCGCCATAGAGTAGGGGTCGCTTTCCGGAATGCCTTGTCCAAGAACAAATTCGGCAATATTCAAGGTGGCAACCGCTTCCACCAGTGTCTGTGGAGCGCTTATGCCGGGCGTGAAGCCGCTCAGGTCAAAAATCAGCACCTGGCCCGTTGCGCCCTCTGTTATCGCCAGTCTGTTGCCTGGCAATTCAAGGGTATGCCAGGGCCCGACACCCTCCTGATTGACCGTGTCGAACAGCGAAGGCAGTCCGACCACTACCGGCCAAATGTCGCCGTTGCCTTGAACGAGGGAAACGGCGCCGTCGTTGAAACCATAGCCGGATTCTACTACCCACGCACGTCCCTGGACGTCGATGCCGACCCCCACCGGCACCCGCAGGCTGTCGGCAATGATTGTTTGTGCGTTCGCAGAAATGCAGAGTAAAGAAAGGAATGTGAAAAGAAGTGTTCTCATGTGTAAACAGGTTTTTTTCGGTGAACATCCTGCAACATCGCAGGTGAAGGCATATACGAAGTGAATGGAGATTTGGATAATGATTGGTGTTTTTGTGTGCTTCGCACTTGGGGTTGAGATGTTGGATGAGACACGCCTTACGGTGCTGATAAAACGCGCCTTACGGCGCTATGGGGTTTGGGATTGGGCGGATGATGCGGATTAAACA
>JAIUPL010000036.1 GCA_020160935.1 Bacteroidota bacterium
AGGCGGGACGAGTTTGGGTGCGAACCCGCTTCCAAGGAGAGCAAAATCGTAGGATTTGAATACAGCCTTGATTTTTTGGTACTTTTTCATCAAGGAAAAAGTACAGTATAGCACGATGATTCCACTATCAGAATCTCCTTTTTAGTTTCATTCCAATCAAATTATAGCCGAACTCACGTTATTCCTGTAATTTCTGATCGTGAGCACAGCAGTTGTCAAAAATGGTATTGTCGACAGCACTACTTTGACATCCCTTGCCAACAATCCGACCAAACAGATAAAACACAGCAAAATACCGAGGCAGCCGATGCTGATGTACGTCAGCATTTTGCCCGGCGTGCGCTGGAAAATTGTGATCAACAAGAGCGCCTGGCCCAACAAGGGCAAGATCGTGAATGGATGAATTACCTCACTCCAGTTGCTGAACATTTTTTTGAAAACTTCCGCTTCGGCCTCAAACAGGAACGTGCTGTTGCCCCCACCCCAGCGGAGATAGCCGAAAAGAGAGGTGACAAGCAGCAGTGCATTGTAGATTTTTGAACGCATGAGAAAAGGTGTGTAAGGTGAATGTTGGGACAATGTATTCCTGCATTCAGGAACGGGTTTTAAAAATTTCTACCTACCTGCTTGTTTTATTGACCAAAGTCGTCTTACTTTTGCCGTACGAACGTTCGGTATATGCCAGTTAAAAAAATTGAAAAACGCGAACTCCTGCAGCGCTGCTGGGAAGTGTTTCATCGCCACGGATACCACGGCACTTCGGTGAGCATGCTGGCCGAAGCGACCGGGCTTGGAAAATCGGGCCTGATGCACCACCACCTGTCGAAAGAAAGCCTGATGCGCGCCGTGGTGGAATACGCACAGGACGCCATGCGCGAGATTGTTTTTTCCGTAGCGAAAGAAAACCTGCCGCCCGAACAGCGGCTCGAAAAACTGTTGCGCCGCCAGAATCGACTTGCCAAATACGAACGTCGCGGCTGCTTTTTTGCCAATACTGCCCTGGAAACCGGCCGCGACGAACTGTTCAACGAACCCATTCAGGCCATTTGGGAAGAATGGAAAGCCACTGTGGCCGACATTCTGACGAGTATCATGCCGCTTGAAACCGCTCAAAAGACTGCTTATCGCCTCCTTTGCGAATATGAAGGCGCTATTATCATGTATAAAATCAGCAACGACGAACAGCACCTCGAGCAATTTGTGAAAAGAGCAGTAGAGGTATTTGGCGGAAGGGTTGATAAAGGTTGATGAGGGTTGATATTCAGCCACTCTATGAAGGAAAATACAACCCTTACCTCGAGCCGCTTTTTATCAACCCTCATCAACCTTTATCAACCCTCATCAACCCTCATCAACCCCCATCAATCCTATCAACCCCCATCAACCCTATCAACCTCATCAACTTTATCAACCTCATCAACCCTCATCAACACTTACCCATCTCCCTCCATGCAGCAACTCATCATCAAAGTCATCGGCCTGGGGCTCAACCTGTGGTCGCTCGTAGCGCCTCAACAAGCCGCCCGAATGGCTGTGCAGGTATTTTCGCGCCCGCCCAAGCCGCAGGTACGCGAAAAGGAACGCGCTTTTCTACAAACAGCCAGGCAAGTGCGCCGAAAAGTGGCCGGTCAAGACATCGTGGAATACCACTGGGGCCCCGATGAAGCACCGCTGGTGGTGGTCAGTTATGGCTGGGGATACAATGCCGGGCGCTGGCGTTATTTTGTACCCGAACTGCTGCAAGCCGGATATCGGGTGCTGGCGTACGACCCGCCCGGGCATGGACTGGCGCCTGCTGGCACCCTGAATATTCCTGCCAATGCGGCCATTTTAAAGGAATTGCTGGAAACCTACGGCCCTGCCGAAGCGCTGGTGGGGCACTCTTTTGGCGGCAGCAGTCTGGTGTATGCCTTGCATGACTTGCCCCGCACCTTGCATCCCAGGCGCATGGTAGTAATGGCTTCATTCAGTTATGCGCCGCGGGTTTTTATGGAATACAAAAAGACGCTGGGACTGTGGGGGCCGCTGTTCTGGAGCATGGTGCGGATGTTCGAAAAAAGAGTCGGCAAACCGCTGGATTACTATGATTTTGCAGTCATGACATCAGCGTTCGAACATATCCACGGCCTGCTCATACATTCTCCCTCCGATACGGTGACGCCGTACGCAGAAGCCGTCCGCTACCACAATTTCTGGCCAGGCAGTCATCTATTCAGTCCCGACGAAGGCGGGCACCACCTCGGAACGGCAGGCATCACGCAGGCAGTTATGCAGTTTGTTCTGGAAGAAAAGGTTCCTGCACCAGCCCAACGTCAGGAACGCCCCCTGATAGCGGAACACGAACTGGTGCAGCATTTTGCGGGACTGTGAGATTTAGTTATGAGTTTTAAAGTTATGAGTTATGAGTTATACTCACTTTGCTTTTGGCTTTTTAACAAGAGAGGCCAATAGCAAAGTGAGTATAACTCATAACTCATAACTTTAAAACTCATAACTCATTCCCCTACAAATCCATCCCCACCATCACCCCGACTTTTTCATATTTCTGACCGAAAAAACCCGTAATTACATCTATCCGGAATAGCCGGGCCGGGCCGAACCCGAGGTTTTCGAGACCAAAATTCAATTCCCAGTAAGGCAGGCTTTTAGTGTATGTCGGGTCGGCGGAAGGGCGATCGGTGTAGTAGAAATTGGCGCCAATCACCTCTTTCAGGTTGAGTTTTCGGATACCGGGGATTTTATCAAACAGCCAGCCTTGCAGGTGGTGTTGCCAGTGCGCTTCTACAAAAGGTTTGTCGGTAGCATAGGCGTAATAAGGCAGCATGAAAAAACTACGGGTGTAGTTTTTCGGCTCGCCAAAAATCGTCTGGTTGCCCCTGGGGTGGTACAAATCCATAAATCCGAGGGTTTTATTGCGTAAAAATGCACCTGCCGTGACCCGGATATCGGAATACCCGGCCAGGCCCCAGGAAAGTTCATTTTCGCTCAACTGCACCTGAATCATGTCAAAATCAGCCATATTGCCGGCCACTGGTATGGCTTTTCGATAGCGCAGGTAGATACTCGGCCATTTGGAAGAGTCATAGGAGCGGAATGTCGGATAACTGCTGTAGGTCTGTCCGAATCGGAATCGGAATTCTGCCTGGAGTGCAAACAAGTCAGGGAAGAGTCTGTTGGCCGGTTCCGGCTGCACAGGGTAGTTGGGCGTGTATTCCCGGTCATCCAAACGTTTGGCCCAATTGTAGTCGGTATTATTGTCGAGCCATTTTCGTTGCGCCCATTCCGCCGAAGCGCGCATGTAAAGCCAGGGCAGGAGAAACTGCTTCCATTCGGCCGACACGAACGTTTTCTCATACAGTTTCATAAAATTCTGTTTCCGGAACAACGAATAAGAAGAGTTGATAACCGGGCTGATCGGATTCTGGTCGTTGAACTGCACGGGGTTTACGCCGCCTGCCACCGAAAAGGTGGAGTATCGGATACTTTCGAATTTGCGCTCCAGTTCGAGGGCGCCGCGCAAGCGTTTTTCGACAAAACCGTAGTTGATATTGCCCCCGACACGCCAGTATTTTTCAGAGCGTTCGGTGTAATGGGTAAATTTCGGATTGACATCGAACACAAGTCCCTGCACTGTATTGAACTGTACCCACTGCATGGCGCCAGGGAAAGAAAGGGTCGTGCGTTTGTAGGAGTTTTGCCAGGAATAACCGGTAAGCAAGTCGAATGGTTTGAAGCGATTGTTTTTGCGATCAATGCTATCGAGGTATTCCTTGGATTTCCAAATGCGTTGGAGGCTGTCTTTTTTTACGTAATCGCTGGCTTCTTCCGTGGTGAGCGGCACGGGCCGCACCGATTTCCAGTAAGTTGAATCCTGCTCATTGGCGCCTTTTTCGATTTTGAACACTTCGCGGTCGAAGAAACCTTTTTCAAAGCGCGGATGCAGGTTGTAATTGGAAAATACGCTGTTGAAAAACCCGTCGAATTTAAACCCAAGCACCCCGAATTTCACGCTGGTGACCTGTGTGAGCAGTACCCAGGTATCGGGTTTTTCCACCGGCACAAATTCTTGCTGGATGCGCATGGTATCGAGCACAGGTTGTTTGATGGTATTACCGGTAATAAAAAGATCGACGCCGGAGAGGTTCCACCATTCATCCACCACGTACAGAAATCCGCTGAAGGTGGGGTCGGCGCTGCGTTTGGGGATCACCTTGATTTTTTCAATCGCATAGCCGTTTTGATCCTGAATCGTTCCCATCCACTTGAACTGGTAGTAGTTGAAGGCATTGTCGGCCAGCGGCGACAGGATTTCGCGGTCTATTTCCAGCCGCTCGTCGTACAGGTTGAACTCCGTCAGCGTGGCGCGATTCAGGCTATAGCCGTTTTCGGAGCCGCTGGTTTTACTGGAAATCATGATCTCCTTTTTGCGCTCCGGGCTGGCTTGCTGGTACACTTTCGACACGGATTCCGACAAATACACCACGCCGGTGCGGTTGGTATCGAGGATACCGCCCATGTTGCCGATGTCCTGTCCGAAGATTTTTTTGGGTGCGTCCACCAATTTATAAAAACCCTTGATATAGGTGTCGTAGGTCGATGCATCCACTTTGTTGCGGTAGTATTTGCGTTTGGCAATCACCTCGCGCATGATGCGATAAGCGGGGTCTTCAGTGGTAATGACAACTTCGCCGATTTCAAGATTGGCCGGCGACAAGCGCACATTGAGCCGCAGGGGTTTGTCGGTCACAGTCACCTGCTCGATCTGTTGTTTGTAGCCAATGTATTGAAATACAATCTCTTGTTTGCCGCGTTCCACTTGCAGGCGGTATTCACCGGCGGCGTTGGCCACGGTGCCGTTGGTGCTGTTGCGCACATACACGGATGCAAACGGCAGGGGCTCGCCGTTTTCATCGAGTACGGTGCCGCTGACTTGGGAAGAAACAAAGAAGGGAAAAAGCAAAAGGGTAAACAGGTAAATTATTCGCATGGAAATTGATTCGAAATGTTAGGGCTGAAAAATTGTGTGGGTCAAAAGTGTGTCTAATTTTTTATTCAGGAAAAGAGGATATTTGGGCTTTAACCCGACTTTAACTTGGTTATTGGTTATTGGTTATTGGTTATTAGGGTGTTAAGGGTGCATCCATGATTTTTCCCGGCACCCCAAATTGAGCAGCCAAAAATTGATACTAATAAACCGTTACCAACCCTCAATAACCAATAACTAATAACCAATAACTAAACATGCACCCTTCCCGTCGCAGTTTCATCCGCCAGACCGCCACTTTGCTGGGCGCAATGGCTTTGCACCGCAACCCCGCTGCCGCATTTCCGATTGCCGAACTGCCCGAAAATACGCCGGAAGAAGATTTCTGGCGGCAGGTGCGACAGGCATATTCGGCCAGCCCTACCATCATCAACCTCAACAATGGCGGCGTGTGCCCTACCCCGCGTGCTACCCTCGACGCACTCGATTACTACAACCGCATGTGCGCCGAAGCGCCTTCGTACTACATGTGGCGCATTCTCGACCAGGACCGCGAGCCGCTGCGCGAAAATCTGGCAGCCCTGGCAGGGGTGCCGTCCGATGAAATCGCCATCAATCGAAACACCACCGAAGCCCTGAATACCATCATTTTTGGCCTGCCCCTGACAGCCGGCGACGAAGTGGTGCTTTCGCGCTTCGACTACCCCAATATGATGAACGCCTGGAAACAACGCGAAGCCCGCGACGGTATCCGGCTGGTGTGGGTCGACCTGGACCTTCCTTCTGGCGACGAAGACTACCTGGTGGATGCCTTTGTTTCCAAAATAACGGAAAAAACCCGACTGGTACACCTCACCCATGTCATCAACTGGTGTGGGCAAATACTGCCCGTGCGGAAAATTGCCGACCGTGCCCACGCCGCCGGCGCCGAAGTGCTCGTAGATGCCGCCCATTCCTTTGCAGTGCTCGACTACAAAATTCCGGACCTCGGCTGCGATTACTGGGGCACCAGCCTGCACAAGTTTTTGTGCGCACCGTTCGGTACCGGGCTGATGTGGATTCGCAAGGAAAAAATCTCGCGCATCTGGCCACTGCTCTCAAACGACCAGCCCGACAGCGACAATATCCGGAAATTTGAATCACTCGGCACCCGTAGTTTCCCCACAGAAATGGCGATTGGCTATTCGCTTGATTTACACAACTTTATAGGCCCGCGCCGCAAACAGGAACGCCTGCATTTCCTGAAAAACTACTGGATGGAACGCGTACAGGATGTGCCCGGTATCCGTTTTTACACCAACCCTGATCCGAAATGGAGTTGCGCCATCGGCAATTTCGGCCTGGAAGGCTGGAAATGCACGGAAATCGCCGGTCAGTTGTTCGACAAATGGAAAATTCACACCACCACCATCGACTGGCAAAAAATCAACGGCGTGCGCGTTACCCCCAATGTGTACACCACGACCGATGAACTGGACAAGTTGGTGCGGGCTGTGAAGGGGTTGAAGAAGTAGGCAAGGGGCAAGGGGCAAAAGGCAAGGGGCAAAAAAACAAGAGGCAAGGGGCAAAGGGCAAGGGGCAAGGGGCAAAAGGCAAAGGGCATTTAAAGTGTAAATTTATTTAAAGTATTGAAAAACTACCCCTTGCCCTTTGCCTCTTGTTTTTTGCCCTTTGCCCTTTGCCCCTTGCCCCTTGCCCCTTGCCTCTTGTTTTTTTGCCCCTTGCCCCTTGCCCTTTGCCTCTTGTTTTTTTGCCCCTTGCCCCTTGCCCCTTGCCTCTTGCCCCTTACCTTTGGCCTGCCTTTTTCAACACAACTGAATTCATGGAACACATCCAATTTTCAATAGAGAACAACGTAGCCAGAATTACCTTCAATCGCCCGCAGGTATTTAATTCGATGCACCAGGCCATGAGGGCCGAAATTATGGAAGCCCTCGATGTTTGCGCCACCGACGATCAGGTACGGGCAGTACTGATCACCGGCAACGGACGCGCCTTTTGTGCAGGAGAAGACTTGCAGGAAGTAGTCGATCCGAACGGACCATCGCTGTCGACGATTATTTCTACCGGCTACAACCCGATCGTACAAAAGATACGCGACCTGGAAAAGCCCGTTGTTATGGCCATCAATGGCGTGGCAGCCGGCGCAGGCGCCAATATTGCCCTGGCGGGTGACGTGGTGGTAGCCACCATGTCGGCCACATTTACCCAGGCATTTTCCAAAATCGGATTGATCCCCGACTCGGGCGGCACCTGGACACTCCCGCGCCTGGTGGGTTTCCAGCGCGCATCGGCTTTGATGATGCTGTCGGATAAAATCAGCGCCGAAGAAGCCCAGGCGATGGGCATGGTGTACAAGGTGTTCCATGACGAAACGTTCCTGACCGAAAGCATCGAACTGGCCGAGACGCTGGCGCAGATGCCGACCAGAGGCCTGGCACTGACAAAAAAAGCACTGAATGCGTCGTTCAGCCATTCGTTTTCCGAACAATTGGCGCTGGAAGACCAACTCCAGTCGCAGGCAGGCAGCACCTCCGATTACCGCGAAGGCGTAGCGGCATTTCTGGAAAAACGGAAGCCGGTGTTTACGGGCAAATGAGTTTTGTTATCGGTTATCTGTTATCAGTTATCAGGGTGGTACAACTTGGTACTGATTCGATTCAATAACGTGATCCCAGGAATAAACGCCCTACAAATAATCCAATTTATTCCACGCCCTACCTCATAGCACAAAAAAAGTACCCATGCCTCCCTACCACCCTGATAACCAATAACTAATAACCGATAACTAATTCGTTGTGTCGCGCTGGATACAGAAATTCCGCATTTTTCCACCCAATTACGCCGTTCGGAAAGGCGATGCCAGAAAACTCGGCACTTCGTTGCTGTTTCTCTTTCTGACGGCGTTGGTCATCAGTCCGGAATTGCGGTACGAACTGCGCGCACTCGTCGAGTATCCGCTGCATTACAAGGAATACAAACAATTCGGGATTCGCATCCCCGATGGGTACACCATTCATGGCATCGATGTGAGCAAATGGCAGCAGCGGGTCGACTGGACGCGGGTAAAAAAAATGAAAGTCGGGAATGTAAAAATTACCTTCGCCTTTATCAAAGCCACGGAAGGCACCTGGCTGGAAGACCCCGAATTTGACAAAAACTGGGACAATGCCCGCGAACAGGGCATCATTCGCGGCGCCTATCATTATTTTTTGCCCAATGTAAGCGCCAAAGACCAGGCTGCCAAGTTCATTCGCGCTGTCAAACTGCGCAGCGGCGACCTGCCGCCGGTGGTAGATGTAGAAGAAACACGCGGCATGAACAAGGCCCAAATTCAGCGATACACCAAGGATTTCCTCAATATCCTGGAGAAATACTACAAAGTGCGACCGATTCTGTACACCAACCGCGATTTTTACAAACAGTATTTCTCCGATGTGGAAGATTTTGAGAATTACCGTTTCTGGATCGCTCATTACCACGTGAGCGACTTCGATATGCCCGGCGACCAGGACTGGCATTTCTGGCAACACAGCGACCGCGGCAACGTGAATGGAATCAATGAACGCGTTGATTTTAATGTTTTTAACGGGGATAGCGCGGCGCTGCGGCGGCTATGTGTACCGTAGGGGTTGATGGGGGTTGATAAAGGTTGATGAGTGTTGATGAGGGTTGATGAGTGTTGATATTCATCGGCTCGATGAAGTGAAAAATCTTCCTACCCGAGCCGATGAATATCAACCCTCATCAACCTTTATCAACCTCATCAACCTTTATCAACCCTATCAACCTCATCAACCTCATCAACCCTATCAACCAAAATCGTTAAAGGCTGGTTAAGCGACGCAACCCCATGCCGCTTTCCAGTACTTTTGAACCAAATAAATTTTTGATGCACACCACTATCATGAAAAAAACATTTCTCTTCGTGTTTGTTTGCCTGCTGGCAACTTCCGTATTCGCCCAAAAGAAAAGCCTGCCTTCTGCCAATGTAAAAACCTTGCAAGGCCAATCCCTGAACGTTCAGGAACTCGGCAAAAGCGGTAAAATCACCGTGATCAGTTTCTGGGCTACCTGGTGCTCCCCCTGCAAAAAAGAACTCGATGCCATCAAGGACTACTATGCCGACTGGCAAAAAGACTACGGCGTGGAACTCGTGGCCATCAGCGTAGACGATGCCCGCACCGCCGCCAAAATTCCGGCTATGATTGAAGAAAAAGGCTGGGAATACCGTGTCCTGCTCGACGCCAACAAGGAGTTTCAGCAAACAGCCAATGTCACCTCCGTACCGCATACCATCCTGCTCGACGCTTCGGGCAATGTGGTGTTCGAACACGTGGGCTACAGTCCGGGAGATGAACTGGAACTGGAAGAACAGATTAAAGCAATAAAATAAGTCCTGAGTCGTAAGTCCTGAGTCCTGAGTCTGTAGAGTACACCTGCTTATGTTTGGCATTTATTTTAATTGACGCCAAACATAAGCAGGTGTACTCTACAGACTCAGGACTCAGGACTTACGATTCAGGACTTTAAAACCTAATCCTTTGAATTTACACACCTCCCGCATCCTCGCAGCGCCCGCCATTGCTGCCATTCTTTTTTTATTGTGGCTTGGATGTCGCAATCAACCCGATCCGGTTTGGATCGAATCGGGCAGGCTGATGCGTATGCCCTCTGTGCTGATTGCCGACGTGCCAGACTCTCTGCAAAACCTGTATTGCCAACTGCACCGTCGGCAGTTTCAGTCGGGCGATACCACCGCACTTCATTTGGTATCGCAACCCAGCCTGTCGAATATCGAGTGGACGGCTTTTCAAAAAATGACCCGTGCCATCGCAGGCGCCGACAAACGCCGCATCGTAGTGTCGGGCGTTACCGGTACCGGGGCTACCAAACAGGCCAAACGAGCGTCGCTTCTGGTGGCCGGCGACGCGGCGCGGGTGTTGCAGATCGACTGCGCACCGGCATTCGACCTGGAATACCATAAAAAGTACATCGGGCAAGACAATGACAACGGACAGTTCGTACCCGGCGAACTGCTGCAACTGTGGAAAAAATGCGCAGCCCAACCCGACCTTCCTTTTGTCGCCGTCATCGACAATTTTGATAAAATCAATCCCGAAACCTTCTGGGGCCCTGCGCTGTGGGAAGCACTGAGCAGCAAAAACCCGGAAGCCGAAATCGGAGGACAGACCTATCGTTTTCCCAAAAATTTCTACCTCGTTTCCATCACCCACCTCGGGCCAGGCTCACAGGTGGAGTTCAATGAAGAACATTTTAAACGCCTCGGGAAACAATACACGCTCGACCCCAATCCGCTCGAATTGCTGGCCGTGATGCGGCTCATGCAACAAAAAACTGACCTCAGTCCCGAACAGGCCAAAGCGGTACGCGATGTGGCCGAGACGCGCCGATTTTTATATTATTTCCTGAAAATCAATCAGTTATTGCGGACGCGGTATGGCGATGGCTACCAAATGGGGCAGGGAACCGGGCTTCGCGAGTTATTTTGCGACAGCGACCGTACGGAACTCAAACAAACTGTGCTGAACCACCTCAACGCGCTCAAGCCGGATAATCCGCTCGAACTCGATGATTTTGACGACATCGACCAGACGATACAAGACGAAGGACTGCAACCCGGCACCAATTTTATGGCCCGCCAAATTCAGTACCTGCACGATACCGGCTATTTTGTGGAAATTACCATGGTGGCCACTACCGCCCTGCTCACCGCACTGGTAGGCTGGTGGGTATTCCGCCGCCGCGAACAATTGATCCGGCATTATGGCGAACAGGCCCGCGATGTGTACGATCGTTTTGAAAAACAACTCGAAAGCGCGGAAGGCGCCGCCCGCCGACTGGAAGAAATCAAAAATGAGGTAGACGGACTGGTGCTGAAACGCAAACTCGGCTATACGGAAGGATTGTACTTCCTCGCCTTTATTGAAGACAAGGTAAAACGCATCGAATTTGCCAGAAATGTGAGCGAAAACTTCCTCGAATTGTTCAATGCCTTCATGGAAGACAATGTGCTGACCGAAAGCGAATACCTGAAACTCAAGCAGTTCCTGCAGTCCATCCGGCACAAAATACCCGTCGAATCGTACGAGGCATTCCACCGAAAAGTGGAAGACACTTATGCAGCGCCGGATACGCTCAAGTCGTTTACCTCGACGGAATAAACACAGTTATCCCGAATTTTCGCCCCTTAATGATGCCTGTTGACCGGCATCATCACTATGGGTGACACGCGTCAATTGGGCCGTTTTGACACCCCCATATTTTTGTGGTCAAATTCTATCCAACCATGATACCCTATGTTTCTTCTGAAGAGGCGCTCCAAACCATTCGTTCCGGTCAGCGTGTGTTTGTACACGGGAGCGCCTGCACCCCTGTTTATCTGTTAAAAAAACTGGGCGAACAAGCCCATCGGCTCCAGGATGTGGAACTGGTTTCCATCAGCATGTATGGAGAAGTGGAAGTAGCCAAGCCTCAATACCATCCGAATTTCCATATCAATTCCCTGTTTGTGTCGGGTAGCATTCGTGAGGCCGTACGCGACGGCAGGGCCGACTATATTCCTGTTTTTTTGAGTGAAATTCCGGATTTGTTCCGGCGCAAAATCCTCCCGATCGATGTTGCACTGGTACAGGTATCAGAACCCGATCGCCATGGGTATTGCTCGCTCGGCCCATCGGTGGATATCGCCCGCTCGGCGGTTAACAACGCCCGCCACGTGATCGCGCAGGTGAATAAGTTCATGCCGCGCACCCACGGCGACGGCCTCATGCACACCGATCGTTTTCATGCCATCATCCGTCACGACGAGCCGCTGCAGGAAGTGCATTACGGCGATGGCGGCCGCCCCGAAGAACTGGAAATAGGCCGATACATTGCCGAACTCATCGACGATCGCAGTACACTCCAGTTGGGTATCGGTACCATTCCGGACGCTGTGTTGCGCTGCCTGCACAACCACAAAGACCTGGGCGTACACACAGAGATGTTTTCCGATGGCATGATCGACCTGGTGGAAAAAGACGTGGTCACCAACCGCTACAAAACCATTCACCCGCATAAAAGTGTGACTGCTTTTGCCCTGGGAAGCCGCCGCTTGTACGACTACGTGGACGACAATCCGGCTTTTGCATTCCTCGATATCGATTATGTCAATGAAGCAGGCATTATTCGCCGCAACGACAACGTGGTAGCCGTCAACAGCGCCATTGAAGTGGACCTGACCGGCCAGGTATGCGCCGACTCTATCGGTACGTACCAATACTCCGGCGTGGGCGGCCAGATGGATTTCATGCGCGGTGCAGCGCTCTCTCGCGGCGGCAAACCCATCATTGCCCTCACTTCCCGTACCGCCAAAGGTGTGCCGCGCATCGTGCCGGTACTCAAACCCGGCGCAGGCGTGGTGAGCACCCGGGCGCACGTGCATTATGTGGTGACCGAATTCGGCGTTGCCTACCTCTTTGGCAAAAACCTGCGCCAGCGCGCTCAGGCCCTGATCGCAATCGCGCACCCCGATGACCGGGAAATGCTTGAACGGGCGTATCTGGAGCGTTTTCGGGAATGGGTGAGTTGAGATTTATGATTGCCGATTACATGATTTAAGATTTAAGATTGGATTTTTGATGGGAGATTTTTTGATCGAGTACATTTTTTTAAATCAAAAATCTTCCATCAAAAATCCAATCTTAAATCTTAAATCATGTAATCTTAAATCTTAAATCAAAAGGCCGCCCCACTTGGAGCGGCCCACCAAAAAAAATGAAACTATTAAACTCCTTTTACTTTACGCTTATCTGTTTTGCAGGTTTTACTTCATTGACTTTTTTGGGAAGCGTGATTTTCAGAATGCCGTCGGCATATTCAGCGGCTATCTGATCGCTGTGTACATTTTCAGGCAATGTAAACGTGCGGGTAAACGAACTGAAGCGGTATTCCTGCCGCGTGATTTTTTCGTCTTTGTCTTCCTTTTCTACCTTCGTTTCGCCTGAAATGGTGAGATATCCCTGGTTGATTTCCAGGTTAAAATCTTCTTTTTTGAACCCTGGCACGGCCAATTCAAGTTTGAAAGCATCTTTCAATTCCTTGACATTCACCGCAGGAAGGTTGGCGCCTTTCATGGGCATAAACCAGTTGTCGCGAGGGTCAAAAAAATCGTCCATCCATCTTGAAAAGGACGGGAAAACATCGCTATCCGAATTCCATTTAACGAGTGACATAATTACCTCCTTTTTTATGTAATTGGAAGAATGCTGTGTTGTTTCAACACTGCAAAAATCAACCAAAAAGAAGGCAGATTGCTATGACGGGCGTCAGTAAAAGATATGATCTGAGGCTAACTTCATTCGACTGCCCTTGGTCGGTGGCCGCAGTTGGCGTCCTCGCTAACTACCAGGTAGCGATGGAAATTTTAGTTCACGTGAGTAGTTGTTAAGGAGACCGAATACGACCACACCTTCGACCATAAACCTTAAAACCGACCATCAAAGTCCTGCTACGCCTCCGTAAACTTCGGCTCGCTTGGACATTTGATGGTCGGTTTTAAGGTCAAAAAAATAGACCTGACACAGAAATCTGAACACTACCTGGTAGAGCGGTACACTCTACGGACTCTCACTCTCTCACCTTTCACTCTCTCACCTCTCACTCTCTCACTCTCTCACTCTCTCACCTCTCACTCTCTCACTTCTCACTTCTAAGAAGCAGGTTTGTCAAAATTAAACATCCAGTTGACCCCAAACTGATCGGTGAGCATTCCGAATCGGGCGCCCCAGAACGTATCCTGAAATTCCATTGTAACGGCGCCACCTTCAAGTAATTTATTAAAAGTATCCGTTTGGTCTGCTTCGTTGTCGAAACTCAGCGACAATGAGATTTGATTGCCACTTACCACAGGTGCTCCCGGCATCTGGTCGCTGGCCATGAGCACAATATCTCCGGCCCGCAAGGTGGCATGCATGACCTTGTCCTTCTGCGATGCTTCCGACTCCATGGGGGCATCTTTAAAGTATTGAATAAACTCGATGACGCCTCCCAAACAAGCGGCGTAAAAATTCATGGCTTTTTCTGCATTGCCATCAAAGGTGAAATACACATTCAGTTGTTTCATAGATTAAGTATTTAGGTGAAAAATGATGCTATTGGTGTGCTAACAGGTTTAAAAGGGGCACAAAAATATCTTTTTGTTTTAAAAAAGCAAAAAAATATAAAACATTTTATTTTATTTTTATAACCACATTGTACCAATTCATTTTTTGCTTGTGGTGCAGACGCTAGCAGCAGCATTTCGGTGTAATTCAAGCACAAATGCCATTGTGGACGTCTTCGCCATCAATAATGGCTGACCAGATTTAAGATGTTTCCTGACTCCGGATAGTCATATATTTTTTATCCTCACTTACTACATCGACGAAAGTCATCCTTCCTCCTGACGTGGATCATCCGAACAGGAACGATCATCACACCATCTTGCACCCGGTTTTTAACAACAACACCCGGTAAGATGAAAATCATGTTATTGCTTATCCTGTTTAGTCTGGCCCTCGCCGCAGGTTTTCTGCTGATATATCTGTGGGCAGCGCGAAACGGGCAATTCGACGATGAATACACACCTGCCGTCCGGATTCTGTTTGACGAGCCATTGTCTGGAACTTCAGAAAACAAGGAAGCCACTGCATCGGAAGAAACATCACAAGTAAAATAAAGCGACGAACCTAATTCACTCTTTATGAGCAACATACAACAATTTCAGTACGACAATCGGATTACGAGGGCTTTCGGAACTGCCTCGTTTATCTGGGGTGTGGTGGGGATGCTGGTAGGGATTATTATTGCCCTGCAACTTATCTTTCCATCGCTCAACTTTGGCCCATGGCTTACCTTCGGACGCTTGCGTCCGCTGCACACCAATGCAGTCATCTTTGCCTTTGTAGGCAATGGTATTTTTATGGGCGTTTATTACTCCCTTCAGCGTTTGCTTAAAGCGCGGATGTGGAGCGACAAACTTTCCTGGATACACTTCTGGAGTTGGCAAGTGATCATTTTATGCGCTGCCTACACCCTCCCGATGGGTATTACCACCAGCAGTGAGTATGCAGAATTGATCTGGCCGATCGACCTGCTGATTACGCTGGTATGGGTTGTATTCGGGATTAACCTGTTCGGCACCATCCTGACCCGTCGGGAAAGCCACCTGTATGTAGCCATATGGTTTTACATCGCTACCTGGGTGACGGTTGCTGTGCTGCACATTGTTCGTAGTTTTGAACTGCCTGTCACGCTCACGCAAAGTTATCCCTTGTTCTCCGGAGTACAGGATGCGCTGGTGCAGTGGTGGTATGGTCACAATGCGGTGGCATTCTTCCTTACCACGCCTTATCTGGGTATGATGTATTACTTCATGCCAAAAGCAGCCAATCGCCCGGTGTACTCTTACAAACTTTCTATCGTACACTTCTGGGCGCTGATATTCATCTATATTTGGGCTGGCCCGCACCACTTGTTGTATTCATCTATGCCCGACTGGGTACAATCACTGGGTACGGTGTTCTCCATCATGCTGATCGCTCCATCGTGGGGTGGTATGCTGAACGGTCTGCTCACCCTGCGCGGCGCATGGGACCGCGTTCGTCAGGATCCTGTTCTGAAATTTATGGTAGTAGCGGTTACCGCTTATGGTATGGCCACGTTTGAAGGCCCGATGCTTTCTATCAAATCGGTAAACGCCATCAGCCACTTTACTGACTGGACGATCGCCCACGTACACGTTGGCGCGCTGGGATGGAACGGTTTCCTCACATTTGGCGCGCTGTACTGGCTCTGGCCACGTATGTACCGCACCCAACTGTATTCCGTTAAATTAGCCAATATGCACTTCTGGCTGGGTACACTGGGTATCCTTGTTTACGCTATTCCGCTGTACTGGGCTGGCTGGACACAAGCCCTGATGTGGAAAGAATTTACGCCGGAAGGCACACTGGCCTGGGGTAACTTCCTGGATACAGTAACGCAGATCATCCCGATGTATGCCATGCGCGCTATCGGTGGCACCTTATTCTTTGTTGGTGTAATTCTGGGTGTGTACAACCTGTTCAAAACAGCAGCACAGGGTTCCTTCCTGGCCAATGAAGATGCAGAAGCACCCGCTCGTGAACGCCAGCCGTCTGCAGCAGGTCAATACTGGCACCGCTGGATTGAAAGCCGCCCGATTCAAATGTTGCTGTTCAGCACCATCCTGATCGCAATCGGTGGTATTGTTCAGATCATTCCGATGGTTTTCATCGAAAATCAGGTACCAAAAATATCAACGGTGAAACCATATACACCGCTGGAACTTGCAGGTCGCGATATTTATATCAGCGAAGGTTGCGTGGGCTGTCACTCACAAATGATTCGTCCGTTCAGAAGTGAAACCGAGCGCTACGGCGAATACTCCAAATCGGGCGAGTACATCTATGACCGCCCATTCCTCTGGGGTAGCAAACGCACCGGTCCGGATCTGATGCGCGAAGGCGGAAAATATCCGGATAGTTGGCACTATAACCACATGATGGACCCGACTACTATGTCGCCCGGATCAATTATGCCTGCTTATCCACACCTGCTGGAAGAACCGCTGGATCTGTCGACCCTGCCAGCCAAGATTACGGCCCTGCGCACACTCGGCACGCCTTATCCGCGCGATTTTGAGAAATATGCTGTGTCCAATGCAGAAGAACAAGCCAAAAAAGTGGCAGCCAACCTGGCTTCCCAAGGTATCAAGGATCAGGGCATCGAAAGCAAAAAAATTGCTGCCGTGATTGCATACCTGCAACGGCTCGGCACAGATATCAAGGTGCAACCAGCAGAAGAGAAGTGATTAGGTTGTTGAGTTGGTTGAGAGGTGGAGTTGGTTGAGAGGTTGAGTGGGTTGAGGAGTTGAGAGGCAAAATCCTCATTACTCCCTTTACTCTCTCCTTCAACCCACTCAACTCCTCAACTCCTCAACCACTCAACCCCTCAACCCTCTCAACTCCTCAACCAACTCCACCCCTCAACCAACTCAACATTCAATTTCAATCAACATGTACAAATATCTTCTACAGTCCGTCGATGGCATTCAGTGGTTCGGTATCAGCACTTTGGTGTTGTTTTTCGGCACTTTCTGTATCGCATCCATCCGGGCGTTCATATCTCGCAAAGAAGAGATGGATCACATGGCGCACCTGCCGCTGGAAGACACATTTCATGACAATCAATAATTTGAAAAATGAAATCTAAAAAATACCTGACCCTGCTTCTGGCGCTCCTTACAGCGGTAGAAGGTTTCAGCCAGGCGGCACCTGCTGCAACACCTGAAACGTCGACCCAACAATTACCCAATATCATGACCTGGGTGTTGGGCATCGCTTGTGGCGTATTGTTTATCGTCGCCATGATTTACATCATCAAGGTCAATCAGTTCCTTTACAGGCGCGTTGTAAATCTGGAGGCTGAAAAAAGTGGTGCCTTTGTACCCGGTACCAGCGCCAGCGCAGTTCCTGCCGGCGACGACTTCTGGACGCGTCTGCGCAAAAAATACTGGAAAGATGCTGTTCCGATCGAACGGGAAGGCGATATCCTGCTGACGCACCCGCACGACGGCATTTTCGAACTCGACAACCGTCTTCCACCCTGGTGGCTGAACATGTTCTACCTCACCATTATCTGGGCAGTGGGTTATATGTATTACTACCACTTCGGAGGTAATGGCCCTTCGCAGAAAGAAGAATACCAGCAGGAAGTTGAAGTAGCCAAAAAACAAGTCGCTATGGCGCTGGCAGGCAAGGCCAATGCGGTAGACGAATCCAATGTAACGGCCATAACAGATGCTGCTGCTTTGAGCGAGGGCGAACTGATTTTCAAAAACACCTGCGCAGCATGTCACGGACAGGCTGGCGAAGGCGGTGTAGGCCCAAACATGACCGACGACTACTGGTTGCACGGTGGCGGCATCAAAAATATATTCAAAACGATCAAATACGGTGTTCCGGAAAAAGGTATGATTTCGTGGCAGTCACAACTCAAACCGTCCGATATGCAGAAAGTTTCCAGTTATATTCTGACCCTGCATGGCACCAACCCGGCCAATCCGAAAGAGCCTCAAGGGGAAATTTGGAAAGAAGAAGGTGCAGCAACAGACACAACTGCTGTTAGCGCCACACCTGCCGGCAAATAAAAACACTGTGTGTGTGCATTATGTGATTTGTGTTCAGGCTGCCTCCATCGCCTGATGCAATTAAATGGTTTCAATGGCCGGGCGTATTCTCGCTCGGCCATTTTTTGTATAAAGTCACTGAGCAGTATGACACAGGTCATTCTGTCGTCCCTCCATTTCGCCGGAACTTGCACCCTAAATCCAGCCGGCAACCGTGTAGTATCCTGTATTACAACCAATAACTCCTGCTGCTTAAGCCGGCGGACAGACAAAATAACTCCTGCATCATTCAATTTGATTCATTATGTCATCCGAATTCACACAGCCCCAATGGGAAGATACTGAAGAATATCGCGACCACATCGCGACTGTAGACCAGACGGGCAAGCGCATTTGGCTGTACCCGAAGAAGCCCTCAGGCAAGTTTTATAATGCTCGGACGTGGGTGAGTTTTATATTTCTGGTCATTTTTCTGACGGTACCTTTCATTCGGGTGGGCGGAGAGCAATTCCTTTTGTTCAATGTACTGGAAAGGAAATTTGTCCTGTTCGGGCTGGTGTTTACCCCGCAGGATTTCCACCTGTTTGTGTTGGCGATGCTCACATTTCTGGTGTTTATTATCCTGTTTACAGTAGTGTATGGCAGGCTTTTTTGTGGCTGGGTTTGCCCTCAAACGGTTTTTATGGAAATGTTTTTCCGAAAAATCGAATACTGGATCGAAGGCACTGTCAGCGAACAGCGCAAACTTGATAAAAGCCCCTGGACTGCTGAAAAGATCAGAAAAAAAGGATTGAAGCACTTGGTGTTCTTCACCATTTCTGTAGTCGTTTCCAACTACTTTCTTGCCTATATCATTGGAACGGAAAAAGTATTGGCTATCATACGCGAGCCCGTAGGCCAACACATTGGCGGCTTTATTGCAATGCTTGTATTTTCCGGTTTGTTCTACGGCGTATTTGCCCGCCTGCGTGAACAGGTTTGCACCACGATTTGTCCATATGGTCGCCTTCAAAGTGTACTGCTCGTCAAGGAATCGATCGTTGTCGCCTACGATTTTGTACGAGGTGAACCACGGGGCAAATTGAAAAAAGCAGCCGCTCCCCGCCCCGTTGAGGCATCCTACGTACCGGTTGCTGCCGCAGACCCTGCCGAATCTATCCGCACCGCTGTGGCAGGTGCCTCCACCGATCTAAAAAACCCGCAACCTGCACTGGGCGATTGCATTGATTGTGGTTTGTGCATCGCTGTGTGCCCAACAGGCATCGACATCCGCAACGGTACCCAACTGGAATGTACCAACTGCACGGCTTGTATCGACGCCTGCGATGAGGTAATGGTAAAGGTACACAAGCCCAAAGGCCTGATTCGATATGATTCTATGACTGGTATTGAATCAGGACGCCGCAAAATTTTCACCACGCGTGTCTACGCCTACACGGCTGTGCTGGTCGCGCTGCTGGCCCTCGACGTGTTCCTGCTGGCCCGCCGGGGTGATATTGAATCGATCATTTTGCGCTCGCCAGGGCAGCTGTACCAGCAAAAAGATGAAACGCATCTGACTAATTTGTACACCTACATTTTAATCAATAAAACCAACAAAGATTTGCCGGTTGAAATGATTCTTGAAAACAAGAGCGGCAAAATCACTTTGGTAGGCAAAGCCCCTGGAAATATCCCGAAAGGAGGTAAAGCAGAAGGCGCATTCTTTATTGAAATGCCTATGGATCAATTGGTTGGGCGCAAAACTCCATTGCATATCGACATTGTTTCGAATGGCAAAAAAATCGACGATGTGGAAACGAATTTTATGGGACCGGCTAAGTAGAGAGAGGTGAGAGGTGAGAGAGTGAGAGGTGAGAGGTGAGAGGGTGAGACCACTCATTTTCACCTAATATAGCCCTGAAAGGGCGTATACAATAGCCCAGGGCAACGCCCTGGGTATCCGATCACCCATTTATTTGTTCGGGCAACGCCCCGGATATTCTATCGTACATTTTCCGGCCGACCTCCCGGATATTCGTTCAGATAACATAACAAAATAACTCATTGCATATGAAATTCAATTGGGGAACCGGTATCATACTGGTGTATGCCATTTTCGCGACCGTCATGGTGAGCGCAGTCATTCGTTCCCGGAAATATGATCCGGGACTGATGCAAAAAGACTATTACAACCTCGACCTGAACTATCAGGAACGCCTGGTAAAAAAACAGAACACCGCAAGCCTCGACAGCCTTCCTGTGATTCATTTTGATGTGGCAACGCGGACCGTACAGGTGCTATTTCCGGCATCCATGCCAGCGCCCAGCGGTACGGCCAAATGCTACCGTTCGGCAACAATCCAGGAAGATTTTACGACCGACATTCAAAACACCCGAGCCCTAAGCATCCCTGCCACAACGCTGACGCCCGGTCGCTGGCACATCGAACTCGACTGGGAGTCGAATGGCAAAGGCTATTTCTACGAAAACACGTTCATAGTACCCAATGCCTGAACAGGCCTGTCCACTATGTTTACGCCTCTTTTACTCGGACTAGCGGGTAGTTTGCATTGCGTTGGCATGTGCGGCCCGTTGATGCTGGCATTGCCTTTGCCCGATTCGGCAAGGCGCGCGGTAGTGGTACAAATACTGCTGTACCAGTCCGGCAGGATATTGAGTTACAGTGCATTGGGCGTATTATTCGGGTTGCTTGGAAAAGGAATCGCCATCGCCGGATTCCAACAAATACTTTCTTTGTTCTCGGGTGTATTTATCATTGCCATGGCTATCATGGCCTGGCGTTTTGAACGACTGGTAACGGCATTGCCCGGTTTCGGTGCTTTCACCCGCGCCATCCAGCAACAATTGGGTAAAATGATGCGAAAGCACAGTACCAGTGGCAGTATTGCCGTTGGAATGCTCAATGGCCTGCTGCCTTGCGGCATGGTGTATGCGGCACTGGCTGGCGCTATTTCTACTACGAACAGTGTTGATGGCGGCATTTTTATGGCACTGTTTGGTATAGGTACTTTACCCCTTTTGCTGACCGTAAATCTGGCTGGCAGGTCAATGGGTTTCAAGTGGCGTGCAAAAATGAAAATGGTACAGCCCATTCTGCTTACCTTGGCTGGCATACTACTCCTGCAACGGGGCCTGCACCTCGATTTGTCGTTGTTCGAATCGGCAGTGCCCAAGGCAGGATATGAGTGCCATTAATATGCCCTCTCCTCTTACACTAATCACTGATCATCCTGGGCATTCCCGGGGCATTTCGCTTTACATGAAGCGCGATGATCTGCTGCATCCTGTGGTGCAAGGCAACAAATGGCGCAAAATGGAGCCTGCTATTAAAGCCATTGCTAACAAGCAGTTTGAAGGCATCATTACTTTCGGTGGCCCGTTTTCCAACCACCTGCATGCAGTAGCATCGGCAGGTCGACATTTTGGTTTTCCAACAGCAGCCATCATTCGCGGCACAGCGGTTGATACCACCAACCCCACCCTATCTTTTGCACAGCAATGCGGAATGGAATTGATTCCGGTTCTAAAAAAAGACTACGATGCCGCACTCAGCAGCCCGGCAGTACAACATATCTTGAACGCATACCAACACTACCTGCACCTGCCAGAAGGTGGAGCGGGTACATCAGCCGTGCGCAATTGTGTGGGTATTGCAAAGGAAATACTGGAACAAACGACCGGCGTTGCAGCAGAAAACCGGTTCGTCGCCATACCCGCAGGTACCGGCTCAACGGCCGCCGGGCTAATAGAAGGGATGGGCACACTTGGCAAAACGCTGGTATTCCCGGCAGCGCCCTACGGAGTCGACGAGCACCGCATCCAACAATACATACTGGATGCCTTTGGGCATTCGGGGCCTCCATTTGAAGTCGTTTCTGACTATACATTTGGGAAATTTGCAGTTTTTGATCCCGAACTGATGCGTTTTGTGCAGGAATTTCGCCATACAACCGAAATCCTGCTCGATCCTATTTACACTTCTAAAATGATGTGGGGCTTGTACGATTTACTGAAACAGGGATTTTTCCCCGATATGGCTGTCATCGTAGCCGTACACACCGGCGGACTACAAGGCTGGGAGGGTTTCAAAGAACGATTCGGTGTACAAATTGATCCATACAGTACATGAACACTGAAGATATCGGTATGCTCCTGCGCCGCCATTTTCCGGCATTTAACCATCCGGAACTGCATGAGCAGATCGTCGAACGCGCCGTTTATTTAAAAATTCCGGTCGGGAAAACCCTGCTGCAGGCAGGCGATACCATTCATGTCATTCCATTGGTGGTACGCGGCTCTATCAAGGTGTTGCGGGTCGACGAATCGGGCCATGAAGTGCTGCTGTACTATATTCAACCGGGTGAAAGTTGTGCGCTTACCCTTTCTTCCGCCCTGAAACAGGAAAAAAGCCGCATCAAAGCCATTACCCAGCAGGAAACGGAAGTGATTGGGGTGCCCAGCGAACTGGCCTATTTGCTGGGAAGGCGATTTCCGGGCTGGTATGACTTTGTGCTGGATTCTTATTCTGCTCGTTTCCAGGAATTGCTGAACATGGTCGACGAGATCAGTTTTTCCAGCCTCGACCAGCGCCTGGTAAAATACCTCAGGGAAAAATCGGAATTGCTCAACACTCTGGTGCTGCACCTCTCGCACCAGGAAATTGCCGACGACCTCGGCACAGCGCGTGCAGTGGCCTCGCGGTTGCTGAAACAGATGGAGCGGCGCGGCATGATTCAATTATTGCGTGGCCGATTACGCATTTTATCACTTGTGTGACCCAGGTAACAAAACTCCTGCGGCGATCAGGGGAAATTTGTAGCATCAAACGACTTCAAAAGATGCACCAATCAAAATGGATCAAACTGGCTGTTGTCTGTCTCTTGTGCCTCGGCATAGTGGCGCTGGCAGCCTTGCTGATTCGACTGTTTCACACCTAAATTTCAATCGCCATGAAAAAGAACATGGGTTCCACCGACAGAATCGTACGCATCGTGCTTGCCATCGTTTTTGCTGCACTGTATTTCACCGGCACCGTAACCGGACTGGCCGGTACCATCCTGTTGGTATTGGGCGCCGTATTTGTACTCACCAGCCTGGTCAGTTTCTGCCCGCTGTATGCCATTGTAGGCCTGTCGACCTGCCCGACTACGGAAAAGTAGACAGTTGACAGTCGACAGTCATCAGTCGACAGTCGGTTATTGCATGAATTTTCGCAGGCCATCCATTGCGGTGGCCTGTACTTTTTTCCGGAAAAAACCCGTCCAGCCCAGCAGCAATCCCGGAAGTCCCAGCGCTTGCCGTGCCCAGCGATGAAACGGAAAAGTATCGTGGTGGGTGAGGATTTTGCCGTCTTTGAATGTAAATTCGGCATGAATCACATTGTGCACTTTCCGGCCCGATTTCGAAAACGTGTACCAGGCCTCCCAATTGGCCGAACCCCTATGTTCGTCGGCCGCTACCTCGGAAAAAACAATGCGCAGGTCTTTGCCACGTTCGCACAGCATGTGCCACATGGCGGGTACTTCCGGGCCACGGAGGTCGAATGCTTCATCGCGGAAGGTGGCATCAGGGTGGTAGCAGGCGCCCATGGTGACGTAGTCCTTTTTGGAAAATGCCTCGTAAAAAGTTTGTATCAGTTGTTGATTTGGGTGCATAGGAGCAAAATTTAAGCGGCAAGATCGGTAAGCATGGGAGAAATTGGTGTGGAAGAGGTAGATTTTTATTGCCCTCCTGAAAGGATTGAACAAGAAGCCTGCAACAGGATAGTCTTGCCCCTTTTTGCTTTATGTCTCAGGTCTTCAATATCAGGAAAGAACAATATGCCTCCTTGCTGCGTTCCAGATTAGAGCGTGTTCAAGACTGATTAATAAAACAAACGAAAACAGCAAATATGATCGAAGCCATCGTCCCTCTCCTTTCACTTATCCTTTTGGAAGTAATTCTGGGTATCGACAATATCATTTTCATTTCCATACTTGCAGACAAATTACCTGAAAACCAGAGAAATAAACTCCGTTACTGGGGCATAGGCCTGGCTATGGTCATGCGGCTGGCATTGCTGGCGTTTATTGCATGGATATTGAAACTAGACCAGACCCTTTTCCAGTTGTTCGGAATAGATTTTACCGGTAAAGGGTTGATTCTGATTGCAGGCGGCCTCTTTTTGATTTACAAAAGCACCAAGGAAATTTACCTCAAAACGGAAACCCATGCGAGTGATAAGCCACATATGCCTCGTAAAAGCAGTTTTCAGAAACTGCTTTCGGAAGTAATTATTCTAGACCTGGTGTTTTCCATTGACTCCATCATTACCGCAGTAGGTATGGTCAGTGAAATATGGGTCATGTACACGGCCGTCATTACTACTGTTATCATCATGTTGTTTGCATCTAAACCGATCAGCGAATTTATCAGAAAACACCCGTCTTTCAAAATTCTGGCACTGTGCTTCCTGATGATGATCGGGGTGTCGCTCATAGCAGAAGGATTCCATGTTGTAATACCTAAGGGATATATCTACTTCTCAATGGCGTTCGCATTTTTAGTGGATGTGATTCAGATGAAAACCTTGAAGAATCATTCGTGAAATTTCGGGGTATCAAAATTGGTCACCTTTACCCGCTTGCAATAAGAGCACATGTAAATTACCAAAAATAAAAGTGTACATATGCGCGGATTGAAAAAGACGGCGCAGTGCTCGATGCAAAAGTGATACAGGGCATCGATACCTTGCTCGACAAAAAAGCGCTGGTTATTGTCAATACCATGGGTTTCTGGAAGCCCGCGTATAAAAACGGGCATCCGGTTCGCTCGTGGAATAGGGTGCGTATATGGTGAAGTCTTGGTTGATACAAAAATTATCCTATATTTGTAAGGTTACTCGAATATTAAACTCATAACCAAGTGGAAACGACCCAATCAAAATTACCTTTTTACCGGTCGGGCTACTATTTCATCGGCCTGATTTTCCTCGTTCTGGCAGGTTTTTGGCGCACTTATTTTTCGAAATTACTGAACGGTACGGCTGATTTTACAGCCTACTTTCATTTTAATGCTACAATGGTGGGTATTTAGGTAGTTATGCTGATTGTGCAACCGATATTGATACAAAAAAGTGAATTTGCGATGCGGGCGATGGTTTTTTCCTCTCATACTGGGATTGTATATGCTCGTTCATGCTGTGATAATTTTTGGATGGCATTTTAATTGGTGACAAGGATTTGGGAAATGGTTTTATAGTTTGCCTTTGACCTAGTAACTTTTTTGAAACAGAATACAATGCTGCAAATGCAGCCGTAATTTTTTTTATTTCACTAAATAAACTCACCATGGCAACCATTAGTAAAATTGAAGCTCCACAGGATTCTCCTATCAGAAACGCATGGCTCGCTTTTGTAGAAAGCATTAAACAACTGCTCGTTCCGCAGAAAGATAACAGACCTCTTGATCAATACCTCGAATTAAGAGATAAAGTTTATAGCATTATCCAAAGTGAGGCATTCCTGGCCGCTCTACAAACAGCATATGATAATGGTACAGGTTCCAATTACCCCATTGCTGAGGATATAAAACAAGCCTTGTTGCTGGAATTGCAGGCATTCCCACGTGCACTTGAAGTGGTTCACTTTACGCAAAAACGAAAGGAAAAGAAAAATTGGTGGAACCGGCTTTTTGGTCAGGCTTCCACCGTTACTGTGAGCGTGAAGGATATATTGGCTGAAAACACCCCTTTTTTGAAAGGCGGACTTACATTATTGGACGAAGTGCTAAACTTGTTCAAGAAAGATTGACTTGAACAATCGATATGCTGCCAGACATAAGCATAAATGAAAAGCACCGCATTATTTACATCTGCCTGGCACTGATATTCACACAAATATCAAGTGCTACAACAGTTTTATCCTGTGACTCGGTACCGTATGGCAAAAAACACACTTATGACGCCTGGCTCCATAGCAGCATCCCCAAAGCAACACTTTTGGGCAATTTACGTGGAGTAAGCGATTCGATTGTGTTTTTGGAAACTGAAAGAAAGTATGATGCATGGAATAAATACCAAGGATGGCTGGTAGTACCTGTTTCCAACATTGAAAGCATCTCGTTTCGGCGTAAAAATTCATACGGGATAGGTATCGGTATTGTTCTAGGGCTTGCGGGGCTCGGTGCAATGGCCGGTATCAAGACGGCAAAACATCCGGAAACGGAATCCGCGCCCGTACTTTTGGTTAGAATCTTGGGAGGCTTTACAGTAGGAACATTACTTGGCGCCGCAATCGGTTTTAAAAAAAAGAAGATTATACTTAAGGGTGAACAGAAGAGGTTGGTAAAAAATCGGGCGAAATTGCAGCAATACGTCAAATAGCATCCACAAAAAAGCGTAGAATACGCTTAAAGCGTGTTTGAGATTCAAAAAAACATACTTTAGCACCGCTATTGTGTGCATTACATCGTAAAAAGCCTGGGCGTAGATATGGTTTGGTTGAATCCCGTATATACTTCTCCCAACAAGGACAATGGCTACGACATCAGCGACTACCAGAATATCATGAAAGGATTTGGCGACATGGCCGACTTCGACAACTCCTGAAAGGTTTTCATGAGCGAAACATCAAGGTCTTCGTGGATTTGGTTGTCACTCACTGGTGCAGAAAGAAAAGAGGCTTGCGGACGTTTCCGGAAGCCTCTTATTCATAATAGCCAGATTCAAATTAGAAGTACCTACATTACAGGGTAGGCAGAATAACCTTGTCGATGGCGTGTACCACACCATTGGTACCCTGTACGTCGGTGATAATGATATTGGAGGTACGGTTGTTTGCATCTTTAATTTTAGCGCCGCCAGCCAGGTTGATGGTGAATTTTCCGCCCTGGAAAGTAGTAACCTGCTGGCCTTCTGTCAGCGATGCTGCCAGTACATTGGCGCCGCTTACCACGTGGTATTGCAGCACTTTGTTGAGCGTAGCAGCGTCGATGGCAGCGAGGTTTGGAGCACCCAGTTCTGTCAGCAGCGCAGCGAATGCATCATTCGTGGGAGCAAATACAGTGAATGGGCCGGCGCCGGACAGCAGCGTTACGTAGTCAACGCCTAGATCGGAGCGAGTGAGAGCGGCTACCAACGTGCTGAAATTCGGGTTGTTCAGCGCATGGTTAACGATAGTAGGCAGCGCAATTACCTTGTCTACCACATGCACAACACCATTGCTGGCATCAAGATCGGCGGTAGTCACATTCACGTCTTTGTTGACAGTAACACCCGCGCCGCTTTTGGTGAGGTACAGGCTCAGGGTGCTGGTAGTGGTACCAAATGGCGACGCAGATTTTACATATCCAGTGGTGATTGCGCCAGATTTAACTTCACCTGCCACAACGTGGTTGAGCAGAATCGCTTTCACCGTTGCTTTGTCCACATCTGTAATTTTTGATACGCCCAGCGATTGCAGCAACGATGTAAACGCAGCGTTGGTTGGCGCAAAAACCGTGTATTCCGTGTCTCCGCTCAAAGTAGCAGCCAGGTCGGCGTACACAACAGCTTCTACCAGGATACTGAGATTGGAGTTGCTTTGTGCGAGTTCTACGATGTTTTTGGGTTGCTCTTCATCGTCTTTGCAAGCGGTTACAGTAAATACTGCACTCATAGCCAGCAGGGCGCCAAAAAGTAGTTTTTTCATGATTGGAATGGTTTTGAAAGTAGTGAATTTGTGTTAATGAAAGTAATACTCATTTTATCAAAGTATTACTACAACGCCTTAAGTGCATTTTTTGTTTAACATTCGGCGGAAATTTATTTGTAAAAATTAAACAAAACCAAGATAACTCCTTAATCGCCATTCAGTTGTGTGCAAAAAAAAAGTCACCCTGTACGAACAGGATGACTCTTTTGTTCCAAAATGTGCACAGATTACATACCACTTCTACCCCATTGCTTTTAGCGCTTGCCGATTGATTTTTCCCGTATCATTTTTGGGTAACCCGGAAATGAATGCCACACTTTTGGGGATTTTGAAGCGGGCAAGCCGGGTACTGCAATACTCCAGCAAAGCCTGTTCTGAAAGGGATTGCCCGGGACGCAGCACGACAAATGCCTTACCCACTTCTCCCCATTTTTCATCGGGCGCGGGAATCACAGATGCTTCAGCCACAGCAGGGTGTGTTATCATAACACGTTCTATTTCAGCAGGATATACGTTTTCGCCGCCCGAGATAAACATGTTTTTAATCCGATCGACTACGTATATGTATTGCTCCTCATCCTGCCGAACCAGGTCGCCCGTATGAAACCAGCCGCCATCCAGGGCCTTGCGAGTTGCTTCGCGATTGCGCCAGTAACCAGGCGTCACCATAGGCCCGCGCAACAGCAGTTCGCCAGGCTCGTTGGGAGGGCAATCCTGACCGTTTTCATCGACAATTCGGATATCTACATAATAATTCGGGCGTCCGATAGATCCCCGTTTCCGCACTGCATCGCTTTGGTGGAGTGAAGTGAGGTTGGGGCCCACTTCGGTCATGCCATACCCCTGTCGGATCAGTACACCTTTTTCATGCCATTTCTCGATCAGTGGCACCGGCATGGGCTCTCCGCCAACGATGATATACAGCAATGACGAAAAATCCGCCTGCTCGAAACCGGGTTCGTCAGCCAGCATTTTGAGCATGGTTGGCACGCCCATAAACAGGGTACATTGTTCGCTTTGCAGCAGCTGCAACACCGCAGCAGGTTCAAATTTTTTCATCAGGCAGGTGTATCCGCCATGGTGAAAAAACGGCGTTGTCAGCACATTCCAGCCTCCCGTATGAAAAGGCGGCATCACATTCACTGTCCTGCTTTCTGTGTTGACAATCAGTGACATTGCAGTGTTGATGCTGTTCCAAAACATCATTTTATGCGTGTACAGAGCGCCTTTGGGGAAGCCCGTCGTACCGGAGGTGTACAGGATAAAAACGGGGTCATTTTCCCGGATGATCGCTTCCGGAAAGAAGCCATCGAAATCGGTTGAGATGGCCTTGTCGCAAAAAGCAGCCAGGTCTTCCAGCGACCAGCGTCGACGCAATTTGGAATAATACGGCGCCGCATCGAGCAAGTGTTGGAATTTGGACTCTCCGATGACCAGTCTAGGTTGCGCATCCAGCAACAAATAGTCAATTTCCGCACCGGAGAGCCGGTAGTTGAGCGGCACCAGGATGCAGCCTGTTTTTTGCGCTGCTGCAAATAGAATCAGGTACTCCAGACAATTTTCACCCAATACTGCCACCCGGTCTCCCCTTTTCACCTTGAACACCGAAACCAGGTGGTGCGCCAGGCGATTACCCAGGCGATTGAGTTCACCGAAGGTCAGGGTGCGCCCGGTTTCGTATTCCTTAAAAGCGATTTTGTCGGGGCTATACAGCGCCCATTTGGAAGACCAGTCCATGGTAGAGAGTGAGAGCGTGAGAGAGGTGAGAGAGTGAGAGAGTGAGAGCGTGAGAGAGGTGAGAGAGGTGTAAAAAATAGCCCTGAAGGGGCGTCTTCAATAGCACAGGGCAACGCCCTGTGAACTATGCACACATTATGTCCCCATTCCGTGTTCACAATCGAAATGCCGCCGCCGCAAAAGCAAGTCCCCCACCCGAACCAATAAAAAACACCACATCCCCGGGTTTCACCATTCCTTTTTCCCATGCATCATTAAACGCCATGGGAATGCAGGCCGATCCCGTATATCCATATTCCTGCATAATGGTATGGCCTTTTTCATGCGGCAAATTAAGCCGATCGAGCGTTTCCCAAATCGCGTTGATATTGATTTGAGTGATAAAAAATTGTGTCACCTCGGAAAGGTCGATCCCGCTGCGTGCGCTGAGTTCTAGTGCCATTGCCGACCAGATTTCAGGATTCAGTTCTTTGGGAAATTTGCGAACAAACTGCAACTGATGTTCCTTGTTTTGCAGCACTTGTGCATTGATCGGATAGCGCGTACCACCTGCATAAATACCCATCCATTCGTTGAATTCTCCACGTGTGAGCAGGCGGCTGGCCAAAAAACCTTTTCCATCCTCTTTGGGCGCAGCGCCCAGCACCACAGCGCCGGCGCCATCTGCAAACAGTGTAACGGTTTTTTTGTCGGTTTTATTCAGGTATTTGCTCATGGCGTAGGCGCCTACCACGAGCACACGCTGGTATTGCGCGTCGGCCTGAATAAACTTGGAAGCCGTATCGAGGGCAGTTACAAACCCCGCACAAGCCGTATTGAGGTCGAAAGTGCCGGCACGGGAAGCGCCGAGGCGATGTTGTAATACGGCAGCAGTAGAAGGAGAAACAAACTCCGGCGTGTCGGTGGCCACAATAATCAAATCGAGATCGGAAGCCTGTAAACCTGCACGTTCGAGCGCTTTCAAGGCGGCTTTTTCAGCCAGATCGGCTGTACTCTCCTCTTCCGAACACCAGTGCCGCCTGTGAATGTGAACATTTTCACTCAACCAGGTGCCTACATCTTCACCCAGCAGGTCGTTGAAATATTGATTGTCTAGTACGAGGTCTGGCGCATAAGCCCCGACAGACAAGATTTGGGCGTTTTGCATAAAAGAAAAATGGAACGGCAGGAACCGGGCTGTGATTTTTAGCGGCCACATCAGCCATCAAAAACCACAGCCGGCTCCTGTTTGCAACAATTGTATGAAGTGTTATTTTTTACCGCCCAGTGCAGGCAGGTCAACTTTCAGTTCTACTGAGTACAGGCGGGAAATGGCTGGCGATGCCACAAATTCGCGCACTTCCGATCCAAACAGGTTGACTACCTGGCCTGCCAGGGTGAAATGTTTGCCAAATTTATAACCCAGCGACAGGTCAACATTGAAGAACCCGCCCAGCGGACCGTAGTTGAACGATGTTCCCACCCGTTTTCCTTCCACTACCGGGTTGCCACCGTAAATAAGGTCGGTATTGGTAGCAGCAGCCACATTGATGCCCGAGAAGAAATCATAAGTTTGCACATAACGGCCAAACACTGAACCAAACAGACGTTTACTCGAATAATTCAGGCCGACGCCAAGTTTGTTGGCAGGCGTATTGATCGGAAGGTCGTTTTCATTCACTTTGCCATCCTTGTTACCATCGTTGGCGAGGTCGGTGTCGTCTATGTCGTACCCAAACCAGGAGTAATTCACAGTAGCGCTCATTTTTTTGCTGAAAGCATAACTGAGCGAAGCATCGAAGCCGTAGGTATTTACCTGACCGAAGTTGACGTATGTAAGAACGATATCAGCACCTTTGTCGCCATTGGGTAGCGTGGTGGTGGCTGTCAGTTCGGAAATGGCTTGGTCGCCACGTTTGGTGGCGTACCCGCGGATTTGTGGAATATTCGGCGTTGCCGGATTATTGTCGTGGTCGAAAGAACCACGCTCCGGTGCAATATTGACGGAAGGGCTGAGGAAATCCTGGGAAGCGTTGTAGTACACATTGGCGTCGAGGAAGAACTTGCTGCCAAAAAGGCCTTTGTAGCCGAGTTCCACCGTCTGGATTTTTTCAACTTTCAACGGCGCTACTTCATAAGTACCAACTACGGATTGGGTGGCCTGATCTACTTCTGTAACGGTGAAACCTTCGCCATTGCCCAGTAACAGGCCGCCGAAGATATTGGCCGACAGATTGAGAATGGTTGGCGCAGCAATACCTTTTCCATAAGTGATACGGGCCGAACCTTTGTCCGTGGTGTACACAAGGGCCGCTTTCGGAATAAAGTTGAAGCCATACAGGTCGTGGTTGTCGGCACGGGCGGCTACCACAGCGCGCATTTTTCCGAATTTACGTTCCAGTTGAGCATATCCGCCAAACTGGCCTATGGTGATGTCGCCGCCTTTATCCAGCAGATACGTGTTGTTGCTGCGCGCCACATCCTGCTGATACTGAGCGCCTACGATCAGATCGAAAAGTTTGCCGACCGAATTGTTGTACTGCAATTCGCCGTTCAGGCGGCGCGAATCATCCTGAAACAAGGCGCCACGTGGCAGGTCGATGAACGACTGTGTGCCAGCGTTGTAAAAATTGAACGTGGAAATGGATTTGGCGCGCGCAGTCGCCTCGTCTACACCGGCATTTTTATACGACCAGTAATTAAGCGTGCGGCGATTCATGGCATACGTAGAGTCGGTATGGCTCCAGGTGTGGTACAGGTTGGCATATACGTGCGGCGACACATAGCGCACCTGTCCCCAACTCACGCGCCAGTCGCGAATCTGGTTGCGGCCCGCGTTGGTATTGCCGATGTTGTTGCTGTTGCTGGCGCCATAGCCTACGATGATGTCGGATTTGGGGGCCACTTTGAAATAGAGTCCGGCTTCGCCGCGGGCCGAATTGAACTCACGGTTGAGCAGGTATTCCGGGTATTTGGCAAATTCCACGCCGCCGGCTACGCTGTACACGGTATCTGTGTAATCAAATTCCTCTCCTTTGGTGTATTCACCGCTGAGTTTGAACGCAAACCAGTCGTTCACCTTGGTTGCATGGCGAAGGCGTGCGGTAAATACCTTCTGATTGCCGGCGCCCAGTGCCACCGTGGTGCCCTGGTACGTACGCGGATCTTTTGTGATGGTATTCAGCAGTCCGTTGTGCGCGTTCGGGCCATACAAGGCCGAAGACGGGCCCAGAATCACCTCGATGCGCTCGATGTCTTCTTTTACAGTGGTGCTCAGGGCGCCGAGTGGCAGGCCTGTTGCCACCAGCGATGACAGGCGGCCGTCGTTGATTTGCAGGTTTTTGGGGTTGAAAGCGCTGTTGAAACCACGCGCATTGATGCCAATACCCAAAACGCCGGAGCGTACATAGTCGACGCCGCGCTGGCGGCCCAGCAGTTCGGCAACATTGAACGAAGGAAGTTCGCTGATGGCTTGTGCATTTACCACCGAAATAGTGGCCGGTGCATTCGTCAGTTTTTCAGCCCGACGGGAAGCAGTTACGACCACTTCTTCTCCCTGGAAAGCCGTGGTTTCCAGGGCAACATCGAGGGAAACTGCCTGGCCAGCCACCACCGTTACTTTGCTGGTAGCAGTTTTGTAGCCCAGATAGGAAACGATGATCGTGCGTTCGCCGGCAGGAATTTCAAAGGAATACATGCCGGAAGCGTCTGTGAATGCGCCAGTAGCAGCGCCTTCCAGCACCACGCTGGCGCGGAGCAGCGGATCGCCGGTATCGGCATCCGTAATTTTACCGGTTACAGTACCGCGCTGGGCAAACGCAGTGGCCGAAACCAGGAGCAGCAATAAGAAAGTAACAAGTTGCTTCATGGTGATGAGTCAGTTTTGTTGTAAAGGAAATGAGTTCAAAACGGGAGTAATGAGGGTGGTTTATTGTAGAAAATTCAGTATTTCCGTGTTGGCTGCTTCAGCGGCTTCCCATTGCACAAAATGGCCTGCCCGGGGCAGCATTTTCAGCGTACAATCGGACATTTGCGCTTTGCCAGATTCAGCCACCTGTTTGGTAGTCAACGATTTATGCAAAATTTGATTCGGGATGAGGTAATCGTTTTCACCATACATGACCAGCGTCGGGCAGCGGATCTCCCGGAGCCGTTCAAATACCGGCTCTCGTAACATGCCCTGTACGCATTTGGGAATCATGTGGCAATAAGCATCATAACTTTCAGAAGACCGAAGCGCCATACGATCGGCAATCATGAATTCCGCATCTTCCGGGAAGTGGAAAAAATTGATTTCAAAATTCTTGCGAATCTGCTCCGGCGGCGTGGCTTTCAGCACGTCCGGTGTGTAGACAAACTGAAACCAGGCGCGCTCCTGATCCGTAAATGTTTCAAAGCCGGCAGGGGCCAGCAGCACCAGTTTTTGCCAGCGTTGCGGGGCCTGCAACACACAGTGCAGGGCAATCTGACTGCCCATGGAGTGGCCTGCCAGCACAACATTTTTCAGGTGTAGGGCATCTGCCAGTTCACGTACCGTATTGGCAAAAAAAGTCATGTCATATGCGTAATCACCCTGTTGGGAAGCGCCATACCCGGGTAAATCGGGCGCAATGCACCGATATTTTGAAGCCAGCGCGGAGATGTTTTTCTGCCACGCTTTGTGGTTGCTACCCAGTCCGTGCAGAAAAATCAAGGTGGTCGTACCGGCGCCTTCATCGCTGTAAGCCAGCCTGATTCCGGAGGGTAGTTGGATGTAATGAAGGCTATCGGTCGACGTCATAACGGGTTGATTTTTAATCTCATTTCCCTTGCAGGGAATCAGAAAAAGCAAGTGAGCAGCCAGTATGGCCACTGAATGGGAAAGCATTTTTTTCATGAAGCAGCCGTTTTTTTCAATGAAAAATGCAGCAACAAGCCCGCACATGCCGATGCCAGGATGGCGTACGTGGCCGCTACGGCCGGGTTGCGCACGGGCCCTTGCAGGTATTCGGTGATGCCGCCGTAATAAGCGCCGAAGTGTACCAGTATGGCTATTACCGAAGCGCCAATGACCGCGACAGGTGGCGTGCTTTTCATGTAAATCCCGAACAAAACCGGGATAAACGCAGCCGAGAAATAGGCATACACTCCGTTTTGGGCAAAAATGCCGACGCTGAGATTAGGATGCAGAAGTTGATAGCGTGAAAGGAAAAAAGATATCACAGCCAGCGCCACTATCACCAGCCGGTTGATGGTAACATACTGTTCATCGCTGCCAATAAATCGGCCAAACAAGGGACGAATCAAATCGGATGTAAGGGTTGTCGATACCGATTGAACCAGCCCTTCGAGGGTGGAAAGCCCGGCCGAAAGCAGCCCGAGCACCACAACGAGCCCCATCCACACGGGGAATTCGCGCACTACATACGCTGAAACGATTCCATCCAGCCGCAAAACATGTCCATCGACCTGTAAGTCAGGGAACATCAGGCGTGCATAAAATCCGGTGATAACCACTGCAAAAAATACAGCCTCGGTGCTCAGGCCAACCAACAAATACCGATTCACATCGCTGTCATTGCGCAGCATCAACGAACGTGTAATAATGTGAGGCTGGCAAACTACCGCTATTCCCACCACAAAATTGCAGATGAATATCTCGAAAAAATCGCGGGAGAGCGGACTCGATGGATTGGTAATCGTGGTCAGTTGCGGATCAATGGCAGCCAGTTTTTCCCAAAAACCATGTACCCCGGCGCTAAAATGTTCATAACCCGAACCCAGCATTAAAAATGCTACAACCAGCATAATAAGCGCCTGAATGGTATTGGTGTAAACCATCGAATTGGCGCCGCCAAACATCATATAGCCGAACACAAACACTACAAGGCCACTCAATACGATCCACTCTTCTACACCCAGTGCCTGTGCCAGTACTTTGGTCATTCCTACACAAATGAGTACGATAAACGTGATGAGCAAGAGAGAAAGAACAGCAAAAAACAGTGCAAATCCCTTGCTTTGGTATCGCTGCCCAATCCATTGCGACAGGGTAAGGGCTTTTACACTGGCGCCGTATCGCCTGAAACTTTTGGTCAGGATAACCAGCGAAATGCCCAGCCCCAGTGGCAACACTACGGCAAATGCCAACAAAGCACTCAATCCATATACGGCAATAAATCCGGGGTTAATAATAAACGTGGCGGCACTCGTGATGGAGGCAGCCAGCGATAAACCCACTACCGTAGGAGAAAATCCCGAAGTGCCAACCGCATAATCGCTCAGCGAACGCGTACGTCGAGCGCCCCGGATCACCAAGGCCAGAATAATTCCGGCGTATGCTGCAATCAGGCCCATCGTCGGCCAAAACCAATGTCCATTTTCCATAACAGGTTCATTTTTGGATAAGTCTTGTGTTCACCTAATTTTATTAGGCCATTCAGGACATTTTCCAAAGACAAAGGAATAATAGCAGCCGTCAGATGAAAACAGGGCAAACTTCTTTCCCGCTATGGACTATTTCAGCAAAAACAGTTGTTGCTACCTCTAAACATTTGTTTATCAATTATTTGCAAAAAATCAGGAAGGGTTGACTGTCTTTTCAAAAAAAAACGCCGGGCTTTGTACAGCGTTTGAGTGGCCTCTACTTTTGTCACATGAATATTCTTCTCTTTCACCGAGTCAAACTCTAGCACCCAATACATTGATTATGAAACGTTTAGAAAACAAAATAGCCATCGTAACCGGCGGCGCCAGCGGCATTGGAAAAGCCACTGTATTAAAATTTATGGAGGAAGGCGCGCAAGTTGCCATTTGGGATATCGATACGCGTCGCGGAGCGTCCTTACAGTCGGAATGGCCACAATACGAGGGTAGATTCCGCTTCTATCAGGTGGACACTACCAGCCTGAAAGCAGTGGAAGAAGCCGCGGCCCGGGTGCAAACCGACTTTGGCGCCATCCATATCCTTGTCAACAACGCCGGCATCACACGCGATGCATCGCTCAAAAAAATGACGCCCGAGCAATGGGATCAAGTCATTGCTGTCAACCTGACGGGTGTGTTCAACTGCACCAAGGCAGTGTATCCTTATCTCGAATCTGGTGGCTGGGGACGCATCATTTCTGCTGCTTCTGTCGTAGGTTTGTACGGCAATTTCGGGCAGACTAATTACGTGGCCACCAAGGCTGCTGTGATTGGAATGACCAAAGTGTGGGCCCGCGAATTCGGCCGCCGTGGTATCACTGCCAATGCTGTCGCACCCGGTTTTATCCACACAGAAATGATGGATACCATTCCGGAAACGGTATTGGCCGGTATCCGCGAAAAAACACCCCTGCAACGCCTCGGCCGTCCCGAAGAAATCGCCAGCGCTTATGCTTTTCTTGCCTCCGAAGAAGCAGCATTTATCAATGGCGCTACGATTAGCGTGGATGGGGGCGCTACTATTTAAAGTTATGAGTTATGAGTTATGAGTTATGAGTTTTACTCACTTTGCTTTTGGCTTTGCTAATAAAGTAGCCACAAGCAAAGTGAGTAAAACTCATAACTCATAACTCATAACTCACAACTCATAACTCCACTTCATGCGTTTACGTGCTTTCACCGACTTCGCTGCCACGCTCCTCCCGCAGGAGACAGCCTATCTATTGTCGGTGCAAAAGTTTGCAGACCCGATAAAGTGTTCCATTCTGGAGCGTTTGCATGAAAACTGCAAAAGCATCGACACTTTTATTGCATATGACGAAGCGATAGACAAGCGGAAATATTCCAGTCTGAAGAACTGGATCAAGGAACGCCTGGAAGAGAATGACGTCGATATTCAGTTTGAGTGGATGAATGACATGGAACGCAAGATACTTACGGATTCCATCGTGCCGGAGGAAGAGCGATTGTTGTTCCGTACGATCCGGCATTTTCAGTCTACGCATTTTTTCTTCATCAAGTTTTATGAACTGGTACAAGCCTTCCGGCATTTCCTGCTGATTCGGCTTCGCCGCGATGACCACCGATTGGCCAATGACTTTGTAACAAAGCACAAGGAACAATACGCACGATCCAAACAGACCTATGAGCAACTGCATGAAGCCACCCTCGATATCGTAGAGCAATATGCTACCGGATCGGGCGAATCCATTCAATGGCAGCAATGGCTGGCGGAGGTTTTTTATGACGAATCGCTCGATGGGCTCAATCGCTATTATGCGCTGATCAGGCTGATTTTTGTACACCTGAACTATGGACAATACGCTCCGCTGTTGGAGAAATTTGAATACTGGGATACTGTGCTGGGCCGTGGGCAATACTATTCGCGCAGGGTCTTGCTCAATTATTACAGCCAGCGCTTGCTGCTGCACTCCAAATTCAAGGATTATGAAAAAGCAGCCTATTACGGCTACCTGTCAGTACGCGGCAAAAATTCCGATTATATCTTTTATGTGAACAACCTGGCCGCCGTTTTGCTGCGTGGCAAACGCTACGCTGCAGCACTGGAAGTGATGAAAGCGGCCTATCCAGATGTCAAAAATATCCGCAATTTCCACAACAAGATCGGATATGTGGCATTTTACATCAAATGCCTGTATGCCAACCGACAATACAAAAATGCGGAAAGTTATGCTGCCACTTTTTTGAAAGCCTATGCGCGCGAAGTGTTTGAATACCGGTGGCACCTCTTTTTTTCTGCTTATTTCGAAGTGCTGTTCCGGCAGGGGAAATTTGGCAAACTCATCAGTATTGCACAGCAATACCGGCTGCTGGAACGCGATGTGGAGTATCGCAAGAAGACGACGTATCTGCCAGTCATTCCGTGGTACTATGATCTGGCCAACTACAAGGAATCCGGCAAAGGTTTGCAGGCGATCGCCAACAATATGCTCCAGTACATCCTGATGCTGTCGCCCGATTCCGAAAAAATACCCTTACTCGGAGAGTTTCTGGAGGAGACCAAAGAGACGGTGCCTGATATTTACAGATATGTGAATAGCAGGCTGCATGAGAAAGGAAGAGGAATGTAAAAAGAGTTATGAGTTTTGGAGTTATGAGTTATGAGTTTTACTCACGTTGCTTTTGGCATCTTTGGTAGTGTGGCCAAAAGCAACGTGAGTAAAACTCATAACTCATAACTCCAAAACTCATAACTAATTCAGCAGGTGCTTCAGTTTATCCACCTTTAGCACATGCACCACGCCTTCCCGGATATCGATCAGGCCTTCATTTTTGAAATCGGTGAGTGTACGGATAAGTGTTTCCTTGGCGGTACCGGCCAGGGCAGCCAGGTCTTCACGCAGCAGGTGCAATTCAGTGGTGCCAGTTTGTTCGCACAGGCTTGAAAGGGCGGTAGCCACGCGTTTGCGTACGGAATTGTAGGCAAGTTCGATGAGTTGTTGTTCGCGTTCGGCAATATGTCCTGCAAGCATTTTGATAAAACGGGCATTGACATCGCGATTGCCGAATACCAGCGCGACAAAATCCTGTCGGGGTACCAGCCGGATCACACAATCTTCCAGTGCCGCAGCGCTTTCGGGGTAAGTGTTTTCGCTAAAGAGCGCCAGGAACCCGAGAAAGTCGCCGGCTTGTGCCATTTTCACGATTAGTTCGCGGCCGTCGTCGCTGGTTTTGTACACCTTCACCTTGCCACTTTCCACGAAGTACAGCCAGCGTGGGTTTTCACCTTCGCGGAAAATCAGGTCTTTTTTGCGGAAATGCCGCACCTCACGGTTTTCAGACAGGTGTTTGATGGCTTCCAGGGCACGGGCTTCATCGATAAAACGGTCGAGCGAGCCGGTTTGCTGGGCTGAAGCAGCGCGCAGACGCTCGCTTTTTTGCAGGCGCGACTCGATGGTTTGCAACAGCGCCATATCATCGAAAGGCTTGATGATATAATCATCGGCGCCCAGCGACATACCTTTTCGGAAGTCTTCTTTTTCCGCTTTGGCAGTCAGGAAAATAAAAGGAATATCAGCCGTTTTAGCATTTCTGCTTAGGATATGTAACACCCCGTACCCGTCTAGTTCGGGCATCATAATGTCGCATAAAATTAGATCGGGAAGAAAAGACTGGGCCTTCTCGACTCCGACTTTGCCGTTTTCAGCCACGACCGCTTCATATCCGCTCAAGCCCAAAATTTCCTGCAGGTTTTCCCTAACGTCTGTGTTGTCTTCAATGATGAGGATTTTCTTCATAAGGCGCAAATGTATATCTGATGTTAGGATAGCAAAGTGATTTTTATCATTTATTTCAATAACGATGGTCATTGAAAACCGGGGCGGCATCGGGTCACCTTTGTACCATACCTGATGATTGAACAAACCTCTTACATTATGAATCTTTTTGCACCGATTTCCAGCCTCATGACCGACTATAAACATTTAGTCACGGTCAGTCCCGAAGAATCCCTTGCTAAAGTCAAGGAAATATTTGACACACACAAATTTCATCATATTCCGGTTGTTCGATTCCGGGAAATTGTAGGGATGGTAAGCCGTACCGATTTCGATCATTTCGTAGGCGGGGCTTCCAAGTTTGATGAGGAGAAGTTTGTAAATGAACTGCGTTTGCAGCGCACAAAAGTAGAAGAAATCATGACGACTCGTCTGGGAAAAATTGCACCCGACGACAGAATTAATGTTGCTCTGGAGATTTTTATCATCAATCGATTCCACGCATTGCCTGTAGTAGAGGATGGGGATTTGGTTGGCATTATTACTCCTTTCGACATTATGAGAGCGCTTGCAGAGGAAAAACCGGCTGACCCTACGAGTGTATATGATTTTTCAAATACACCCAAGTGAGTTGCAGGGGCTTGTATAAGTAGTAACAGGTGGCATGGATGTCGTTCTTGAAGGGTAATGACACCTGATTTGAGGGCCTTAAAAGCCCGAAAAACTCAAAAAATAGCAACAATGAAAGAAGCCGACTTAGTACTTACCAAAACGACATGTTCCGGTGTATGCCGGGGGTGTGGCAAGGCTCATATCAAAGTATACAGTTACCACGATCAACAAGGGCAACAGTTGCTGGATGTGATACAGGAGGCATTGGCTATTTTTCCAATGCCCAACAAAGTGATTGAGGTATTTGAACCCGGCACAATCGCAGCAGATGGTATTTCTGTTTTGCCGGCACTTTCTCTGGATGGGCTGGTGGTGAATCAGGGGGTGATACCTACCGCTGATGAACTGGTGGAGGCTTTTAGAAACCGGTATTTGTACAAGAGTAAACTACATCGGTTGCAGCACATTGTTGTGCCGGTAGATATAAGCGAAGTGTCGGCGAATGCACTGCGTTTTGCCTGGCAAATTGCCGAAAAAACACAGGCGCATCTGGAAGTAATTTATGCCATGGACAGCATCTTCGAAGGTACTAAGCCTTCGGCTACGGGGTTTCTGTCGGGCTATAACAAAACCATGCAAACGGAACTGGATACTTTCATTCAGCAGACGCTTGCAGCAGAATCGTATCAATACGAGCCGATCGGCTCACAACCCGGCGCACCGGGCATGAGCACCGCCACTCGCCCGTACATTTCTTCAAAAGTGGTGTATGGCTTCCCGGATATGGCTATCCAGACTTATTCGGAAAAGTGTGATCTGATCGTGATGGGAACAACAGGAGGAGGAACGCTGACACACAAATTGTTCGGTTCGGTCAGCATGGAAGTATCCAAAAATGCCATGGCGCCGGTCATGTTTGTTCCACCTGGCATGACTTATAAAGGCTTCTCCAACATGCTGTATGCCAGCAATTTCGAGTCGCTCGATCCTTTGCGCATACAACAAGCGGTGTCCTTTGCACGGCGATTTGACAGTCAGATCCATTTCGTGCACATCGGCCCCGCCGGAGAAAAAGGTGTTGCCCTGGAACGCAAGTTATTTGAAATCAACTACCAGGAATCGCACCCCGACAAACCGTTCATTTTTACCAAAATGGTCAGCGATGACGTCGTTGATCCGATTTATGAATATGCATTTTATCACCGCATCGAATTGCTGGTGTTTGTGACGCACCATCGGAGTCTGTGGGAAAGTTTTTTGCACAAAAGTATCACCCGGGAAGTGTTGTCCAGCAGTGGTTTACCCGTCCTGGTGATTCATTCTGACAGTGATTTAATCTAAAGATATAAAGGTGTAGACAACTGCCTCCGTTTGCACCTGTAAGTACTATGCAAGAGGGTTTTGTTCACCCCGCTGAGAGTTATCTTTCTGGCGGGGTATTTTTTTTAGTCCTGAGTCGACAGTCCTGAGTCCTGAGTCCGTAGAGTTGACCTATATGCTTTCGGCATTCTTTTTTGAAAAAGTCAAAAGCAAATAGGTCAACTCTACGGACTCAGGACTCAGGACTGTCGACTCAGGACTTTTTAAATTTCACCCAAAACTCACTCCCTTCCTCTACAGCGCTGCTAAACCCGACTTCACCGTTCATCATCTCCGCATATCGCTGCACGATGTAAAGGCCGAGGCCCGTTCCCTGAATATTGGTGGCATTGCTGGCCCTGAAAAAGCGGCCGAACAGGTGTTTCTGATCCGGCTCCGGGATACCAACGCCATGGTCGCGGACGCTGATTTGTATGCTGGCGGGGCCGATATGACTATTGACCTGTATGATGGATTGTTCCGGCGAATATTTAATGGCATTGGATACCAGATTGATCAGGATATTTTTGAGCAAACGACCATCAAGTTGGGCATTTCGATCGCCTTCATGGGTATACTCCAGTTGCTGACCGGGTTTGAACAGGTTTTTCATTTCCTGATGCAGGTCTTCAATCAGTGCCGGCAGGTCGATTTCCTCCATACTGGCTTGCACATGACCTTCTTCCAGGCGGCCGAGGGACAAAAATTCGGTCAGAATGGTGTTCAGTCCGTTGACGGCATTTTTGATCCGATCTGCATGTTTTTTTACATTCGCCAAATCCTGCCGATCGGCATATTGTTGCACCAGCCCGGCAGACGAGAGAACGGAAGTAAGAGGTGTCCTGAATTCGTGGGAGGCCATGCTAACAAACCGGCTTTTGAGTTCGCCCAGTTCGCGTTCCCTGTCGAGCGCTATGCCCAGTTCATTTTTGGCTAATTCCAGTTCTCGGGTACGGTCGGCCACTTTGTTTTCGAGGCCTTCGTTCGCATCTTTCAAGGCTTCCGACAAGGCCGCCAATTCTCTTTTTTGCTCGAGAATGGAATCCTCATAATTTTTCCGGTAGGTGTTGTCCACAATAAATGCCACTACAAATTCTCCTTCGTTGCTTTTAAACGGGCTCAGGCTTACCTCTACCGGAAATTCGGTACCATCTTTTCGCAAGCCGCTGAGATTCTGCCCGGTACCCATATTTCGCGGATGTGGATTCTGGTGAAAAGAGGCCCGGTGTTCTGCATGTCGGGTGGCAAACCTTTGCGGGATAAGTTTTTCAATGGGCACGTTACTCAATTCGCCGTTATCATACCCGAACAGTTTTTCCAGTGCCGGATTAGCCATCACGATCTGGCCTTTGCGGGTTGTCATCAAAATGCCGTTGGTGGCATATTCGAACAAGGCCTTGAATCGGCCTTCCTGCTGCTGCTCCGTTTCCCGCAGGGAAATATACCGCACAACAAAGAAAGCAGCGGCCCAAAAACTGATGACCGGAGGAACCCTTTCCAACAAAATTTCCTGCAAGGGCGCTTCTTGCGGTTTAAAAAAAACAGCCAGTACAGTAAGCGCAGTCGTTACAACTGCCAGCAAAAAAACATCCCCTTTTTCTTTGAAAAAAATGGCCATAAAATGGGCCAGCAGGTAGGCAAAAACGATGTTGAACTCCTTCGGCAGCAGCATGTCGCCAATAAACACGACGACTACCAGCAGCCAGACGAGTTTTGCCCAGCGATTGTCATATTGAATGGTAAACATGGCGTGAAGATCATAATAAATCACAAATGAAGAAAACTTTCACAAAATGCGCTTGTTTGGTGCTGTCATGAACATACCTGTTTCTATTTTCTGGTTTCGGCGCGACCTTCGCCTGCACGACAACGCTGGCCTGTACCGCGCATTAAAAAGCACTTTTCCGGTGTTGCCGCTGTTTATTTTTGACCACAACATCCTGGACGACCTGAGTGACCGGTCAGATGCACGTGTTTCTTTTATCTACCAAAGTCTGGAAAGCCTGAAAACGGAACTGGAACAACTCGGGAGCAGCCTGCTTGTGCTGAATGGACAACCTGAGCAGATTTGGCCGGAATTGTTGCAGCAATACAACGTTGGCGCCGTATACACCAACCACGATTTTGAGCCCTATGCCATTCAACGGGATGCACAGGTAAAAGAATTGCTTGCCGAGCAAAACATCCCGCTCCATACCTTCAAAGATCATGTGATTTTTGAAAAAAACGAGGTGCTGAAATCGGATGGAACCCCGTACACGGTGTTTACCCCATACAGCCGGCGCTGGCTGGAAAAACTCGACACCAGGATTGTAAAAACCGTTGAAGGCCAGGAAACCAGTTTTTACCTCCACTCCTACCCTGTTGAAAAGTATTTTCACAATTTGCTCAAAACCAACCCTTTGTCCATGCCTTCCCTGGCCGACATCGGTTTTGAACCCACATCCATCAGTATTCCGCCAGCTTCTGTGGCACGCGGGTTGATCCGCAACTACGACAAAACCCGCGACTTTCCGGCCATCGATGGCACCTCCCGGCTCGGTATTCATTTCCGCTTCGGCACCATCAGTATCCGGGAAAAAGCGCGTGCTGCCCGCGAACTGAACGGCACCTTTCTCAACGAACTCATCTGGCGCGATTTTTACAGCCAGATTCTGGCCCATTTCCCGCACGTGGCAGGGCATGCTTTTCGGGCCCAATACGATCAAATCGCCTGGCGAAACGAACCAGAAGATTTTGAAAAATGGTGCGCTGGTCGAACAGGCTACCCCATCGTCGACGCGGGTATGCGCCAACTGAATACCACCGGCTATATGCACAACCGCGTGCGAATGATTGTGGCGAGTTTTCTGACCAAACACCTGCTGCTCGACTGGCGTCTCGGAGAGGCTTATTTTGCAGAAAAACTGCTCGACTTCGACCTCGCCAGCAACTCCGGTGGCTGGCAATGGGCAGCCGGTTGCGGCACGGACGCTGCACCCTATTTCCGGATTTTCAACCCCACAGAACAAGCCAAAAAATTTGACCCGGAATTCAAATACATCCGCCGTTGGGTGCCGGAGTTTGGCACCCCCAAATATCCGAAGCCTATGGTGGAGCATGTATTTGCGAGGGAACGATGTTTGGAAACGTATAAAAGTGTCCTAAGTCCTAAGTCCTGAGTCCTGAGTCAGTGGAGGAAAAGCATAATTTGTTTTTTCTTCCTTCATTTTTTCCATCCTGCCCTTCAAATGCCCTACTTTGCAACGACTCAGGACTTAAGACTCAGGACTCAGGACTTCTATGAATTCTTCCGAACTAATTCTCAATGCCGACGGCAGCATTTACCACCTGCACCTGCATCCCGAACAGGTATCGCCGCTCATTATCACTGTAGGCGACCAGGATCGGGTAGCCAAAGTAAGCCGCTACTTCGACCGGATAGAGCACCGTGTGCGCAAACGGGAGTTTGTAACCCATACAGGCTGGCTGGGAAAACAACGTATTACCGTCATTTCTACCGGCATCGGGCCCGATAATGTGGACATCGTGCTCAACGAACTGGATGCGCTGTTCAACATAGACCTGACAACGCGACAGGTAAAACCACGGCTACGACAACTGACCTTCATTCGACTTGGCACAGCGGGCTGCTTGCAAGCGGAAGTGCCCGTAGATGCTTTGGTGGCCAGCAATGGCGCCATTGGTATGGACGGGCTGCTGCAATTTTATCGGGCGCCGGAGCAACAGCAGCATCCGCTGCTCGATGCATTGCGCCGTCATACAGCCGAAAAGTGGACCTTCCCCGTAGCACCTTATTTTGTGGAAACAGCCCCGGAACTGTTGTCGAAGTTTGCCGATTTCCATCAGGGCATCACCGCCACCAATCCGGGTTTTTATGGCCCGCAAGGTCGGCAGTTGCGCGCAACGGTTGCGCAGCCCCAATACCTGGATTTATTGCAATCCTTTGATTACCAAGGCAGAAAAATTGTGAATCTGGAAATGGAAACGGCGGCTATGTACGGACTTTCGCAAATGCTGGGGCACCGGGCCATTTCCATCAGCGCCATTCTTGCCAACCGGGCGCTCGGGCAATTCAGCCAGAATCCGGCGCGCAGCGTCAAACACTTGATCAAAACAGTCATGGAGAAAATTTCACATGGAATTTAAGTATAATCCACTACTTTCACCTGCGTTATCAAAAACCGTTTTTCAACAAACTCTACCATTATGAAATCACTCTTTTTATCCCTGAAAATCAACACCTTCAGCCTGTTGGTGGGCCTGTCCATCGCAGCATCTGCGGCCCTGCTTCCCGCCTGTATGGCGCCGTACGACGCGATGGGCACGGAATACGTCAACAGTATTTCCACCAAACTGCCTGCCCTGATGAACAAAGCCACCGAAGCTTACAGCAAACATGAAACAGAAGTTAGCAGCCTGAACAGCGAACTCGACAAAGTGGTGGCCCATGCCGCATCGATGAAAAAAAACAAGGAAGTAGCCGAATCCTGGAGACTCTTGCAAACAGACCTCGTAGCGCCGTTTATCGCCCGCTGGAAAGACAAGGGAAAACTCGACAAGGATTTTATCAAGGAAGCCACCATGCAGGTCACGAAAAGCCTGGATGCTATCAAACGTGCTGAAGCAGCCAAAAAGAAATAAATAATTGAAAATCAATCTTTTAAACACACTATAAAACCAACGAAACATGCCAGGAAAAGGTCAGGAAATACAGGATGCGCTGGACGGGCTGGACAACCAGATCACCGCCATGGTATCCGACTTTGTACGCCGCCGCCGTAAACACTACGAAGAGGCCGCCCAGCGCTTGCACAACAGCCTGAAAAAAGATGTGCGTCGCTATGGCGAAATGCTTGCTGATAAAAAGATCAACCAGGAAGATTTCGAAATGCTGGTTCAAGGCCGTATGACACAGGTAAAAATTGAACTGCTGTCGGAATTATCGGTTTCCAAGGCCAAGTTTGAAGACATCGCCATGGAGATATTGAAACTGACGTTTAAGACGTTGTTGGTGGTGATTTGATGAGGTTGATGAAGGTTGATGAGGGTTGATGAAGGTTGATGAGGGTTGATGAAGGTTGATGAGGGTTGATATTCAACCACTCGACTAGTGAAGAAATCTCACCTTACCCCGAGCCGCAACTTATCAACCCTCATCAACTCTCATCAACCCTCATCAACCTTTATCAACCCTCATCAACCCCCAATATGCCATTTTGTCACCTTCTTTCCAAACTATCCACTATCTTTGCGGCGCTTAAAGTCAATGCCACAAGATATGTACGATAACAACCCGACCATTGAGGGGATCAAAACGATAGATGAAGCCCGCCAGGGCGCCGTGTTATTCAAGGAACACTGGCAGGAGAGCGATACGCCGGGCATCAAAAAATTCTATATCGAGAGTTACGGCTGCCAGATGAATTTCAGCGATTCTGAAATCGTGGCCAGCATCCTCGGGGATGCCGGTTATGCGCCTACCCGCAATATAGAAGAAAGCGACCTCATCCTGATCAATACCTGCTCCATTCGGGAAAAAGCCGAAGAAACGGTGCGCAAACGCCTCCGTATCTTCGAAATGCTGAAAAAACAACGCCCCGACATGAAAGTTGGCGTACTTGGCTGCATGGCCGAACGCCTGAAAAAACAGTGGCTGGAAGAAGAAAAACTTGTCGACCTCGTCGTCGGCCCTGATGCCTACCGCGACCTGCCCAACCTCATCGGAGGCGCCGAAGAAGGCAACCGCATGGTGAATGTGCTGCTCAGCCGCGAAGAAACCTATGCCGACATCAGCCCCGTGCGCCTCGAAAGCAACGGCATCACGGCCTTTATTTCCATCATGCGTGGCTGCGACAATATGTGTTCCTTCTGCGTAGTGCCGTTCACGCGTGGCCGCGAGCGCTCGCGCGACCCGTTCAGCATCCTGGCCGAAGCCACCGACCTGTTTCAGCGCGGCTACCGCGAGGTGACGCTGCTGGGCCAGAATGTGGATTCATACAAATGGGAAAACCCGGACAACGGCCAACTGGTCAATTTTGCCAATCTGCTGGAAATGACCGCCGGCGTGCATCCCGACCTGCGCGTGCGCTTCAGCACCAGCCACCCGAAAGACATGACCGACGATGTGCTGCACGTGATGGCCGCCCATGAAAATATCTGCAAGTACATCCACCTGCCGGTACAATCGGGCAACAGCCGCATCCTCGAACTGATGAACCGCACCTACGACCGCGCCTGGTACGAAAACCGCATCGAAGCCATTCGGCGCATTATGCCCGACTGCGCTGTATCGAGCGACATTATTACCGGCTTTTGCACCGAAACGGAAGAAGAACACCAGGACACGCTCAGCATCGTCGAGTGGGCGAACTACTCCATGTCTTACATGTTTTATTACTCCGAACGCCCCGGTACGCTGGCTGCCCGCAAATACGCCGACGACATTCCGGAAGACATCAAAAAACGCCGCCTCAATGAGGTCATTCGCCTGCAAAACGCTGTCAGCCACCGCCACAACCAGGCCGACATTGGTAAAATGTTCAAGGTGCTGATCGAAGGCAACTCCCGCAAATCGGAACAGGATTTCAGCGGCCGCAATACACAGAACAAGATGGTGGTTTTCCCGAAAGTGGAAGGATACAAGCCGGGCGATTATGCGATGGTGCGGGTGAAAGAAGCGACGAGTGCAACGTTGCTGGGGGAAATCGTACCCGTATCCTAAACAATCCACCAATTCTTATATCTGGCATTGCACGGCTGTCTTTTATTGTCATCGATTTATTTAACTGCACGAAGCCTAAATGAACAACACAACCCCTCGGATCAAACTTGTTATTGCCATCATTTGCACTTTGGCGTATGTTTTAATTAGAGTACCAAGCCTGATTGTCAACGAGACATATATCGGTGAAGAGACAATTGGATACAAGAAAGGGTTAAGTCTGTCTGCTGATTTGCTCATTGCGATAGGGCTGCTACTTTCACTTTTGATTTTGTACAGATTTCAAAAAACTTCCTAAACTTCTCAACCTCATAATCTACATGAAAAGCCTCGTTCTACCATGTTTATTACTTGTTTCTATTTACGGTAAATCTCAATCTTTTGCTCCAATTCTCTATGGAGGAATACGTTCAGAGGATGAGTTCTGGTTCAGAGAAAAAGAATTTCGTTTCTATGTACCTGATGAACCAAATGGACGGAATATTTATATTGATCGAATACGGAGAGAATCGGCTTTTGGAATGGCAGGCATTGCCCATACCGATGTAAAAGGAAACATTTTTGAATTAAGTGGATCGTTTCAATTCAATCATGGTGTGTTAGAACTTTTCACCCAATTCGATTCTACCCAGGTTCCTTATGAAATTATTAGCAGGGCTTATGGCACCACTGAGACAAAAGGTTTTGACATACAGTTCGGATATCATATAAAACTGCTGAAAAATGTGCCTGATTTGAAATGGAGAAGATACATAGGAGTTTTTCTTAATTATTCTTTCGCTTCTATGAAATTTAATCCTGTTTATGAAAACGTGTACCCATTGGAGCGGTCTAAAAATGAATTATCTGTGGGCTTTACACCTCATTTGCAACGAAATATTACTAAAAAACTGTTTTTGGATCTGAGTGCCAGTTTTTTTGTTATTAATCGTCAGTTGGATTTTACAGCGATCCGAAATCCTGCGCTTTCGAAAAGACAACAGGAAAATACGGTTTTGGATGGTGGTATTTTGAATCGTTGCTGGTTTAGAGCGGGTATTGGCTGGACTCTTTTTTCCAAAGAATAAAAACAATAAATCCTGTTTTAAGCCTACGTTTTTCAATCAGTGTTTATAATTTAAATCAGTGGCTAACAACCAATTACAATCCATAAAAGCCCGTTTCGGGATCATCGGCAACTCTGCCATGCTGGATGCCGCGCTCGACACGGCCGTGCGCGTGGCTGCCACCGACCTCACTGTGCTCATCACAGGAGAGAGCGGTGTGGGCAAGGAAGCCTTTTCCAAGGTCATACACGCCCTGAGCAGCCGAAAGCACAACGATTTTATTGCCATCAACTGCGGCGCCATCCCCGAAGGCACCATCAATTCGGAGTTGTTCGGACACGAAAAGGGTTCGTTTACCGGCGCCGTAGGCGACCGCAAAGGCTATTTCGAAACCGTCAACGGGGGCACCATTTTCCTCGATGAAATCGGCGAAATGCCGCTCGACACACAGGCTTATCTCCTGCGCGTGCTGGAATCGGGTGAGTTCATCCGAGTCGGCGCCAGCAAAACCCTGAAAACCGATGTGCGCGTCATTGCCGCCACCAATGTCAACCTGGAAGAAGCCGTCCGCAAGGGCAAATTCCGCGAAGACCTGTTTTACCGACTCAGTACCGTGCCTATTCGCGTGCCCTCCCTTAAGGAGCGCAGGGAAGATATTCCGGTGTTGTTCCGCAAATTTGCCTATGACTTTGCCGAGAAATACCGCATGCAGCCCATCCGCCTCGACGACCGCGCTGAACTGGTGCTGGAAAACTACAACTGGCCCGGCAACATCCGCGAACTCAAAAACGTAGCCGAGCAACTCAGCGTGCTGTCAGAAGACCGCCATCTCACGGCCGAACAACTGCAACATTCCATGCCGCAGTTGTTCAACCGTAATTTGCCGGTGCTTTCGGGTAGAAACGGTGGAAGCAGCGCCGATAATTTTCAGGAACGCGACATCTTGTACAAGGTCTTGTTCGATATGAAGAACGACCTCAACGACCTCAAGGCGCTCATTTACGAACTCGTGCGCAGCAACGACCTGCACATGCCCGATATTAATTCGGTGCGGCAACTGGCGCCCTCCTACCCTGCCAGCGCGTATCCTTCGCATACGCCGACCTTCGAAAACAAGGATTTTCAGCATGAGCGGGAACCGTACTACACACCCGTCGAGCCGGAGCGTATCAAACCCATCATCATCGAACCAGGAAAAACGGGCGTCGGATTTGACAAAAGCGAAGAAGCCGATTCTCCCCTGGCCATGGATGAAATTGAAAAAGAAGCCATTCGTCGTGCCTTGAAAAAATACAACGGCCGCCGTAAAGAGGCTGCGGAGGAATTGAAAATCAGCGAACGGACCTTGTATCGAAAAATCAAACAGTACGACCTGTAGCAGCAGGCTGTTAACGAATACAAAAACCCGGCAGCCCCATACCGCGATCATGGATATTTGCACGTCCTAATGGCGCCCGTCTTCAAACGGCTCCATTTTTTATGCACCAAAACGATTCAAAAAGTCATTTCGGATGAAACGCATTCCACTCTTTCTCCTTGCTGTATTGATTTCCATTTCCGCTGCACTTGCCAACAATGGCGACCCAGGTTACAATATCCGTGTAAAAATGGACAACTACGCGGAAACACAGTTGGTTCTGGGTTTTTACTATGGTGAAAAAACATACGTGAAAGATACGGCCGACCTCGGCCCCGATGGCTATTTTACTTTCACTGCCGATACCCTGCTGCCTTGCGGAGTGTACCTGCTGGTGACCAAACCCGACAACAATTTCATCCAGTTCCTTCTGTCGTCCACCGAACAACGCTTTACTATCCACACCGATGTGAAGGATTCGGTGAATAAAATGAAGTTTAAAGGCTCTGACGACAACCAGCGTTTTTACGACTACCTCCAGTTTTTGGGAAAAATGCGCCCGGAAGCCGATTCTCTGCGCGCCCAACTCAACCGCGTGAAAAGCAACCCCGCCGACTCACTGCGTATCACCAATAAACTGGCCGACCTGGACAAGCAGGTGAAAAAACTGCAAACCGACCTTACCACCAAATACCCGGGCAGCATGACGGCCAAAATCGTCAAATCATCCATTGAACCCGAACCGCCTACATTTACCGGCGACGAAAAGGATGTCAATTTCAAGCGCTACTACTGGTACAAAGCGCATTATTTCGACAATATCGACGTCGACGATCCCTGCATGTTGCACGGTCCCGTGTTGCACAATAAAATTGACCAGTTTGTCAATAAAGTAACCCCTCAACACCCCGACAGCCTGAATATCGCTATCGATCAGGTGCTGGGCCGTATGAAACCCAACAGCGAGAACTTCAAGTACTACCTGATCCATTTCCTGAATTTCTACGCCAAATCGAACATCGTGGGCATGGATGGCTGCTATGTGCATATCGTAAAAAAATATTATGCCAACAACCTGGCGCCCTGGACTAAACAGGAAGACCTGGAAAAAATCATTGACAATGCCAATCGACTCGAACCTATTCTGATTGGCAAAATAGCGCCCAACATCACCGTATTCGACCGCAACAACCAGCCCCATGCACTCTGGGACGTGGATTCCGATTACACTGTACTGTTCTTCTGGGCCCCCGACTGCGGACACTGCAAAAAAGCGGCGCCGTTTATGGTCGATTTTGCCAAGGCATACCAGAACCGCGGGGTGAAAGTATTCGCAGTTTGTACCGCTACAGGCGACAAAGTAGGCGAATGCTGGAAAGGAGTGGAAGAAAAAGGGTTTACCGACGACCTCTTTATGAATATGCAGGATCAGTACCTGCGCAGCCGTTACAAAACCCTGTACGACGTGCAAACCACACCGCAAATTTTCATCCTCGACCGCAAACACGAAATCCTGATGAAACGCATCAGCGCCGAAGAACTGAACAAGGTGATGGATCAGGTAATCAAGTTTCAGGAAGACAAAAAGAAGACAAAAGGGTAATCTTTACCTGTCATGAAAAAATACCTCGCAGAAAAATTCGGTAGTGTAAATATGTGAGTGATTTGTATTTTTGTGATAAAAAGGATTTTCTTATGGTTACGGAGCAAAAATGTTGTCACAAATGCGGGTCAAATCAGATCGTCAAAAACGGTACAAA
>JAIUPL010000037.1 GCA_020160935.1 Bacteroidota bacterium
TTTTCCCCCCCCCCCCCCCCTTACGAAGGTTTGGCCATAATTTCAATTTCATCGTTAAAAATATTTAGTGAATTAATAAAGATTTACCCTGCTAATATACCAGACATGCGCCACATATAGCGTTAACTTTTCATCAAATGTACAAAACAGGCATTTTCAGGTGTGAAGCGGGCAGTATGCGTGGTGAATGAATCTCCCGCCCCGATATTCACAGGTTGAAAGATTTACCCCTTTGCCCCTTGCCTTTAATTTTTTTCACCATTTCAATGATTTTCTCCGCATGCACCCTCGAATTCTCAATAAACCACACATGCGTTTCCATGCCGCCGCACACTACGCCGGCAAGAAACAGCCCGGGAACATTGGATTCCTGTGTATCGGGATGATAAGCAGGGCGGCAAAATTCATCGTCGCTGAGTTCCACGCCCAGTTTTCGTAGAAAATCGAGGTTGGGTTGATAGCCGGTGGCGGCAATCACGTAGTCATTTGCGATGGTAATGAGTCCCTCCGGAGTAAGAATATCCACTTCGTTTTTGCGAATGGCGTGGAGCGAAGAGTTGAAAAAAGCATGTATAGAGCCTTCTTCTATGCGGTTGACAATATCGGGGCGCGCCCAGTATTTGACACGGGAGCCGATTTCTTCCTGGCGTACCACCATGGTTACTTCAGCGCCTTTGCGCCAGGTTTCGAGGGCGGCGTCTACGGCGGAGTTGTTGGCGCCCACCACCACTACTTTTTGCCGGTAATAGGCGTGCGGCTCCTGGTAATAATGCGTCACTTTGGGCAGGTCTTCACCTTCGATGTTCAGTTGAACCGGAATATCATAAAAGCCGGTAGCCAGCACGACGTTGCGGGCAAAGTAAGTGTTCTTGTTTGTAATGACCTGAAAACCAGTCTCTTGCCGGATTACATCTGTCACTTCTTCATACAGGTTCAGGCGTAGTTTGCCTGATTCGGCCACCCGACGATAATATTCCAGCGCTTCCGATCTCGTAGGTTTGGCATTGTTGGACACGAAGGGAATGCCGCCGATTTCCAGTCGCTCGGACGTGGAAAAAAAAGTCATATTGGCAGGGTAGTGATACAGGGAATTGACCAAAGCGCCTTTTTCAAGAACGATGTATGCCAGATTTGCCTTTTGCGCTTCCAGGGCACAGGCAAGGCCGATAGGGCCACCGCCAATAATCAGAATGTCAAGTTGTTGTGTCATGATGAGGGTCCTTGTCAGGGTTTGATAGCAAAGCAGCGCGACCAGTTGGCAGCCTGAATAGCCGCCAGTTCGCCCGATGAAATGCCGCGAATGTCGGCCGCTTTTTGATATATCTGCCTGATACTGATGTCCTGCTCGTCATCGGTTTCCAGAAAAAAAAGTTCGGCCGGCGTTTGGCGCAAGGCTTCGGCACTGTGGTTGCCATCGCGCAGAATGGAAGCGCCGAACGACAGGTAGCAGCCTTCGCGCAGGAGCATGGCAGCGATGTCGGTGTTTTTATTAAAACCGTGAAAAATCCAGGATTGTGTGGGCCTGATTTCTTTTTTGATTTGAACAACTTCATTGTGCGCCCGAACACAATGGATCACCAGCGGTTTGTTCAACTTTTCCGACAGGCCAATGCAAAATCGAAAGGCTTGCTCCTGCAATTCCCATGGCGTATCACACACTTTATCCAGCCCAGCCTCGCCAACAGCCACTACACCGGGCTGGGCCAACTGTTTTTCAAGCCAGGCTTGGGCGGCGTCCATATTGTCAGGCTGCAAAAACCACGGATGCAAACCCGCCGACAGATAAGGTGTTTTGCCGGAAGCCGACTGCCCGAAATACAGGTTTTCTATTTCCGGCAGGTTCGGATTGCCTGTAGGAAAATGGGTATGGATGTTCAGGTAATTCATCTTGTTAACGAAGGCTCAAACACTGCTTTTCGGCAATAGTTCGGCGCAACCAGCGTTCTGTTTTCCTGTTGTTGACGTTATGAAATCTTGCATAGTCTTTGTTTTGGCGGGCCTCCTGCTGTCGGCCTGTAGCCGCCGGGTGCCTCCACATTTCAGCGCCTGGAAACTCACCAGTTCCGACAGCCAAATATGGGAATCATTTGCCGATGCGGCCCTACAACCCACTATTTTTTACTTCCGCTCGGGTGAATATACCTTACGGGGCTGGACGATCGGCGCAGATTCCCTGCCAGTCACCCTGCTGCTGCATGGCGCGCCGAGTTCGATGGTAAAATACCGCGCCCTGTTTCGCGATTCCTCGGTGTACAACCACACCCGGCTGGTGGCGGTTGATCGGCCGGGTTACGGGAAATCGCATTATGGCAAAGCCGTCGTTTCCATCGTCGATCAGGCAAAAATCATGGAACCATTGCTGAAAAAATTGTCGGAAAACGGCCCTGTCGTGCTCTGCGGCTCTTCTTATGGCGGTTCGGTCGCCACCAAACTAGCCATGGATCACTCCGATCAGTTACGGGCACTTGTACTTCAATCTGCTTCGGTGCAGCCCTACGCCGAACGCACGCCTAAAATTGCCCGCTGGATACACTCTCCGCTGGGATTTGTTTTCCCGAAATGGGCGCGTGTGGCAACCCGCGAAAAGTACGCGCATTCCCAGGCCCTCGAAGCCATTCAGGAGGGCTGGCAGCGTATTCAATGTCCTGTATGGATTTTGCATGGCGCCATGGACGACCTGATTTACCCATCCAATGCTGAATATGCCTACCAGCAATTGTCGCCGCACACCACCGTTACCTACATGCCGCTCGATTCGACCCGGCATAATATGTACTGGGCGCGCCGCGATGTGGTGAAAAGTTTTTTGCTCGAAGCCCTGCACTGCTCTGATGTCAATACTCTTTCCGTCACCCGATAAAATAAGCACTGTTCAGGGTCTTGTAAAATTAATATCGGCCAGTTTAAAAAAAGAAAAGCAATAAAATGCTTGGTGTAAATTATACGCGAAGTACATTTGCCCTAGACTAACGAGAGGGTGAGAGATGTGAGAGGGTGAGAGGGTGAGAGGGTGAGAGAGTGAGAGGGTGAGAGACCGTATAGTCGACCGCTCTGCTCATTGAAACGGTTCTTAACAGATTAAGAGCAAAGCAGTACACTCTACGTTCTCTCACTCTCTCACACCTCTCACACCTCTCACTCTCTCACACCTCTCACTCTCTCACACCTCTCACCCTCTCACACCTCTCACCCTCTCACCCTCTCACTCTCTAAATATGCTACGTCGCGACGCACTCAAAAAAATATCCCTGCTCTTGGGAGGGCTTTCCATAGCGCCGGAACTGTTGGCGAAGGCGCTGGCCAATGCTCCGGCCACGCTGGCACAATTTCCTGCCGATCGGCTGGCATTGCTGGCAGAAATGGCAGATACCATTTTGCCAGATACCGATACGCCTGGCGCCAAAGCGGCCAAAGTGCACGAATTTATTGCCGTGGTGGTACAGGACTGTATGCCGCAGGAAGATGCAGCCCAGTTCTGGACTGAACTCGATGCTACCAATGACTTGTGCAAGGCCACACACGGCACCGGCTTTGTGGAATGTACGCCTGCACAGCGGGTTGCATTTTTCACTCAACTGCAATTCGATGCCAAAAAGGCGCAAGCGGCAGACCCTTCCAGCCGCCCGTTTTTTTATCACTTGAAAAACCTGACCATCGGCGGTTATTTCAGTTCGGAAATCGGGGCTACACAGGCCCTCGCCTACGACCCTATTCCCGGCGGCTGGATACCGGATATGATTATTGATGAAAAGACGAAGGCGTGGACGCCTATGTTTTAGAGGGTGAGAGAGTGAGAGGGTGAGAGGGTGAGAGGGTGAGAGGGTGAGAGAGTGAGAGAAGTGAGAGACCATATAGTCGACCGCTTTACTCATTGAAACGGTTCTTAAGAGACTAAGAGCAAAACGGTACACTCTACGTTCTCTCACTCTCTCACTCTCTCACTTCTCTCACCCTCTCACTTCTCTCACCCTCTCACTTCTCTCACCCTCTCACCCTCTCACTCTCTATTTATGAAGCGCAAATACGATGCAATAGTGGTCGGTTCCGGAATCAGCGGAGGCTGGGCGGCCAAGGAACTCTGCGAGAAAGGGCTCAAAACCCTTGTACTCGAACGCGGGCGCCCGCTGGAGCACATCACCGATTACACAACAGCCATGACCAATGTGTGGGAGTTTCCGCACCACAACTGGCCAACGCAGGAGGATGTGAAGAAAGATTACCCGATACAGTCGGTATGTTATGCTTTCAATGAAGGTACCCGGCATATGTGGGCTAAAGACAGCGAGCACCCGTACACGCAAGTCAAGCCATTTGAGTGGATCAAAGGGTATCATGTGGGGGGGAAATCGCTGATGTGGGCCCGCCAGACCTATCGCTGGGCCGAATTTGATTTTGAAAGCAACCTGAAAGACGGGCACGGGGTCGACTGGCCGATTCGATACCAGGACATTGCGCCGTGGTACAGTTATGTAGAAAAATTTGCCGGCATCAACGGCAACAAAGACGGGCTGCCGCAGATACCCGATGGCGAGTTTTTGCCACCCATGGAACTGACGATTCTGGAAAAACACCTGCGCGATTCGATACACCGCAATTTTCCGGGCCGAACCCTGGTCAATGGCCGCAGCGCCAATATCACACAAAGCATTAATGGTCGCACGCCCTGCCAGTACCGCAGTCTGTGCCACCGCGGGTGCCCGTTTGGCGCGTATTTCAGCAGCAACGGCGTGACCCTGCCCGCTGCCGCCAAAACCGGAAAAATGACCCTGCGGCCGTACAGCATCGTCGAGTCGGTGCTGTACGACGAAAAGAAAGGCCGTGCCCGCGGTGTTCGGGTGATCGATGCGCAAACGAAAGAAGTGATCGAATTTGAGGCAAAAATCATTTTCCTGAATGCCGGCACCCTGCCTACCACGCAAATCCTGCTCAACAGCACAGGAAATCGCTTCCCACACGGCCTGGGCAACGACTCGGGTGTATTGGGCCATTACCTGATGGACCACAACTACCGGGCGCGCATGGGCGGCGAATACGAAGGTTTTCAGGATCATTACCACAAAGGGCGGCGTCCGGTAGGATTTTATGTTCCGCGCTTCCGCAATTTCGGCAACGACAAACAAACGGCATTTGTACGTGGATACGCTTTTGGCGGCGGCGGCGAACGTGGGCCCGCATTTTATGATGGCGGCGAAGGCTTTGGCGCCGATTTCAAAACCGCCCTGACCAAACCCGGCAAATGGAGCCTCAGCCTCTTTGGCATGGGCGAATGCCTGCCACATTTCGATAACAAAGTGACGCTGAACAAGGAAAAACGCGACGCCTGGGGACTACCTACCTTGAATATTGACTGCCAGTGGCGTGAAAATGAAGATGCCATGGTGAAAGATATGCTGCAAACGGGTCAGGAAATGCTCGAAGCCGCTGGCTTCACCAATATCTGGTCCAATGACTCGCACGAACCGCCCGGCCGCGGCATTCACGAAATGGGCACCGCCCGTATGGGCCGCGATCCGAAAACTTCCATGCTGAATGGGCAAAACCAGTTGCATGCAGTACCCAATGTGTTCGTGACGGATGGCTCCTGCATGACTTCCGGTGCTGCGCAAAACCCGTCCATCACCTACATGGCGCTCACAGCCCGGGCTGTCGATTTTGCTGTTAAAGAATTGAAAAAGAGAAATTTATAGGGCCAATTCAGGTCGGACTTCCACAATTTTGCAATAAAATCTTTCATCACCGATTCAAACATGAAAAAAACTTTAGCATTTCTGCCCCTCTTGTTGCTGTTGGCAGCCTTCACACCGGCTTCCAAACCGGCAGACCCCGAAATTCCTGCTGATGTAAAACCGCTGCTCGAAAAATACGGCTGTGTAGCCTGTCATGCCCTTAACCGCAAATTAGTTGGTCCGATGTGGACGGATGTGGGCGCCAAAAAATACTCCGCTAAACGTATCATGCAACTTGTTGCCAAACCCGAACCTGCCAACTGGCCGGGTTACCCGCCTATGGCCGCCCAGAAAGTGCCAAAAGCCGACCTGACGAAAATCGCGAACTGGTTGTCGTCGATGAAGTAATTTTCTTGTGGAGTATTTTCCGTAGAGTGGTTTCCCGCAGAATTCGCAGATTTTCCCGCAGAACTCGCAGAACGTAGCGTTCACCTATTTCTTCCATGCGATCAAAATGTGTACTCTACGCATACTCTACGTTCTGCGAGTTCTGCGGGAAAATCTGCGAATTCTGCGGGAAACCACTCTACGGTAAACTACTCTACAGAAAAACACCCTACCAGAAACACACCTCCACGAAATCAAAAGCACTTTATGGCCTACTATCCACCAGAAATTCGAACCGTTCAGGTCACGCGCTACATCGCTCCGCTGCGCGAAGGCGGTTCCTTGCCGGCGCTCACGGAAGCCGACGACGATTTCAAGTATGTGCTGAAATTTCGTGGCTCGGGCCAGGGCCCTAAAGCCCTGATCGCCGAACTGATTGGTGGTGAAATAGCCCGTATCCTGGGCCTGAAAGTACCAGAACTGGTATTTGCCCAACTCGATGAAGCCTACGGACAAACTGAACCCGACGAAGAAATCCAGGATTTGCTCAAAGCCAGTCGCGGACTCAACCTTGCCCTGCATTTCCTCTCCGGCGCCATCACCTTCGACCCGGCAGCCACCGAGGTAAAACCGGAAGAGGCCTCGCGCATCGTCTGGCTAGATGCTTTTATCACCAATGTTGATCGGACATTTAAAAACGTAAATCTGCTGGCCTGGCACCGCGATTTGTGGCTCATTGACCATGGCGCAGCACTGTATTTTCACCACTCCTGGGACAACTGGGAGGCGCAGGCGAAAAGCCCTTTCAGCCTCATTAAAGACCATGTTCTGCTATCAAAAGCAACTATGTTGGCCGACACCGATGCAGAATGCCGTACTTTGCTGACGGAAGACAAGATTCGGACGGTGGTAGCGCTCATTCCCGACGCGTGGCTGCAGTGGGACAATACCGATCAGACACCCGATGCCTTGCGCGAGGTGTACTGCCAGTTCCTGCTGACGCGCCTGCAACACTCCGATATTTTTACAAAAAAAGCCCAGGATGAACGCGAAGCACTTGTATGAATACGCTGTGATCCGGCTGGTTCCAGTGGTAGAACGCGAAGAATTTCTCAACGTGGGCATCATCCTTTTTTGTAAAAAAGCCGATTATATCAAGGTTTTATATGCCATCGACGAAGAGCGCCTGGAGATTTTTTGCAGCGAACTGGACCTCGAACAAGCCTACAAGAACCTCGAAGCCTTTGAAAAAATCGCGCTTGGCGCCGAAAACTGCGGCCCCGTCGCACGACTCGATGTACCTTCCCGTTTCCGCTGGCTCACCGCTGTACGGAGTTCGGCTATCCAAACATCCCGCCCGCATCCCGGCCTGACGGAAGACCTGGAAGGAACGGTAGCAAGGTTGTTTGAGGAGTTGGTGTTATGAGAGAGTGAGAATTCAGAGAGTGAGAGAGTGAGAAGTCAGAAAGTGAGAGGGTGAGAAAGTGAGAGGGTGAGAGACCGTAGAGTTGACCGCTCCGCCTAAACATTTTTTGGGAGGAGTGGTCAACTCTACGGTCTCTCACCCTCTCACTTTCTCACCCTCTCACTCTCTGACTTCTCACCCTCTCACTTCTCTCACGTCTCTCACCTCTAAAAAAACCGCAGATCTATAAGCCGGATTCTGTACTTCGTTTTCACAAAGTCTCTGTCATTTATCTGGTTCCGTGCGAAACGGAATCTGCGCTGCCTACCCCCCTTGCCCTCCTTCGCCGAAGCGAAAAAGGCTGTGCGAGCCGCACATTAACAAGGTGTACATGGCATTTCAACCCGCAAGGTTTATCCCCCGAGGCAGTTGCCTGCTCCGGTCGTGCGCTCTTACCACACGTTTTCACCCTTACCGCAAGCGGAAAACCGGCATGCGGCGGTAATTTTCTGCGACACTTTCTGTACCCCGCCCAAAAGCGGAATCCCGTCGGTTAGACGGTGCGGTGCTCTGTGTTGTCCGGACTTTCCTCCCCGAAAGGCGACAGAGCGATCTGCGGCTATTTTTTAGTAGTAAAATTCAGTATTGGCTTAAACTTTGTTTGGATACTTTTGCACGACCAAACTACCGTGACATACTATCAGAAACTTAATAACAGACGCCGCCGAAAAAACCATTCCTGAATCCCGACATGATAAAGCGTTTGCTTCTATATATCGTAGCGATGTTTCTCTTGCTGGCGCTGGCACTCAGTGCCGGACAGTGGGACAAAGATACAACGCTCCTGCAACAGCATGCCGAAGAAATATCGGAGTGGCTGGCCGCCCGGGAATCGGAAGGCCTGGCCTGGGGGCGTGCGCATGCCGATCAGCCCGACTTTTGGCAAAACCAGTCGGACGAGGCCTACACCGTTTTGCTGCACCGGCAGGATTCGATGCTGGCCTGGTCGAATACGCACGCCATTCCAACGGGGCCGGTACTGAGAAAAATAGCCGCTACGCCTGGACGTTCCTTGCAACAATTGCCGCTGGGCTGGTTTCTGAGCAACAGCGAAACACGTGGCAACAATACCTTGACGGTACTTATTCCAGTGCGTTACACGCTGGATTTCAATGTGTTGGATCGTGGAACCCTGTTTCCGGCAGGCAGAAACATAGACGACCACATCGAGATAACACATACCGAAACTCCGTATCCGATTCAGATAGAAGGCCGCCCTTTGGCCTGGCTCGATGCTTCCAAAGCAGTAGCATCGGGTTGGTTGCAGTGGGTTCAGTTGATCGCATATCTGTTGTTTCTGATCGTATTTCTGGGGCTGCTGAATCAGGCAGCCGTGTGGCTCAACAAAAAAGCCGGGGCCCTTGCAGGTACGGGCTTGCTTTTGCTCACGGTAACGGCCTTGCTGGCCTGGAATGCTGCAACGGGCTTCACCCAACAACAATTTAGCGCACTACCATTGTTTGCGCCTGCATTCGAAAATGCTGCACTGATCGGAAATTCGGTGGGCGACTGGTTGTTGCATGCCAGCCTGCTGGTGTATGTCATGATATTTTTCCACCGGTATTTTGATCGTTCCGGACAAAACCAGGCAGATGATCAGGAAACTACAGAAGTCCCACAGGAAAAATCGGGACTAAAATCTGTCCTGGCCGTTTTTTGTTATTTTCTGGCCATGCTGAGCATTCCTTTCAGTGTACAGGCTATGCGCGAACTGGTGTTGCACAGCCGACTGGGGTTTGATTTTGAAAATATTCTGCACCTGGGTACACAAGGCGTGTTGGCGCTGGCTGGCGTGATTGTTTTGATGTTGGGGCTGTTTTTGTTTAGCCACCGCATGCTGCTCACCGTTCAGCAACTGGCCTTGCCCTTGCAACAACGGGCCATCGCGATTGGTGTTGCAACGCTCATGGCTACCGGACTGGCATTCCCGCTGGGCCTCGAACCTTTATTTGTGGCTGTTTTTGCATTGCTGTATGCCGCTCTTTTTGATGCATTTGTCTATTGGAAAGGTTCGGGTTTCGGCTGGCTGATTGCCTGGTTGCTGGTATTTTCCTGTTTTGCCTCCACACAATTATACCATTACAGCGCATCCAAGGACAAGGAACTGCGTTTCCAATATGCCGGGGCATTGGCTACCGATCGGGATACGCTGGTGGAAAATATTTTGCCGGATGTGTGGAATACCTTGCAGAAAGACTCGCAGGCAACTGGCCTGTTGATGAAACCCTGGCCATTCAAGGCAGGCGCTGTGACAATGGCCGCGCACCTGAGTGAGCAAATTTTCGGGCAAGCCTATCTGTTCCAGCATTACCGCTTGCGCGCTTTTGCGTTCGACCGGGAAAATCAGCCGCTCCTGCTCGATCAATCGCTTGGTTATGAGCAGGTTATGCAAAAATGGAGTCAGCAATCGGCTTCTGCATTTTCCAACCCCAATATTCGTATCGGCCTCGACGAAGAAGGCAAAACGCGTTATATGCTGCTGTTGAGTGTGAATCGCATGGGCGACCCGACACAACCTACGCGCCTTTTTGTATTCTTCGATCACATATTCCCTGCGCCGACTCAGGTGTACGCCCAGATATTTTACCAGACGCCGTATAAAAACCTTGACAGGTTGTCGTTTTACGACTTTTCGGTGGAGAAAAACGGCCGATTGCTGGTAGAACAGGGCATGACAAATGCTTCAGTGCTGAATACCCGGCTGGAAAACGGCACTAGCGTGGAAATAGATGCCGGTGGCCGACTGGATGCAGTGGCCAAAAGTGCCGATGGTTCAACGATCGCCACAGTAGGCAGGGTTTCCGGCGGCTGGCTGAAACCGATTTACCTGTTTTCCATCCTGTTTACGCTGGCATCCATCTTTATGATCTTGATGGCGGTGGCCAATTCTCTGTTCGGCTTTTTACCGGAAGCCTATGATTTCCGCCTGAGTACCCGTGGATCGCTGGCGCGTCGCATCCACATGTGGTATGTGACCCTGCTGGCAGCGGCATTTTTTGTAACCGGTTTTCTAACGTACAGACATTTTACGCAGGCGGCCCGTGACAATGAACGCAGCGACCTTGATTACAGGGCCGAGACACTGCTCAACGGCCTGAAAAGCCAGTTGCTGAATGCCCGGCTTTCAGATGACAGCATTCGAAGTACACTGCCACAGACCCTGCGCAGTATGTCGGCCAGCATGGGAATGGACGCGAATCTGTACGGCGCCGATGGCAAATTACTGTTCACTACGCAGGAAGACCTGGCTGCCCTGGGTATTATTCCTTCGCGTATGAATGCGGAGGCTTTGCAAACGTTGAAGTCAGGAGAACAACCCGAAGAAGTTGTAGGCGAGCAAGTGGCCGGTGTCGCCTATAATTCGAAATACCTGACCGTGTACAGTGACGTACACAAGGTGCTGGGCTACCTTGGCGTACCATACCAACTCAGCCAGCGCAAAGTGGGAGTAGAAGTGTCCGATTTTCTCGGCATGCTTGCCAGCCTGTATGTTTTCCTGTTGCTGATCGCGTATGCCGTCACACTTTTGCTGGCCCGTTCGATTGTTCGGCCGATCAGCCTGCTCTCGGACAAGGTGCGCGCTGTGCAACTGACCGATAAAAACATGCCGCTGGAATACGCCGGCGACGCGCAGGATGAGGTGAGTGAACTCATCGGTCAGTACAACCGCATGGTAGACAAACTCGAAACCTCGAAGGTCCAACTTGTCCGCCTCGAACGCGAAGGCGCCTGGCGCGAAATGGCTCGCCAGGTGGCGCACGACATCAAAAACCCGCTGACAACCATGAAACTGTCGATGCAGCAACTCGAACGGGTGTCCAACAACCCCGAACAGGCTGCAGCATACCTGCGCAAGGCTATCACTCGCCTGATTGAACAAATCGACTCACTGGCACAAATTGCTTCGGAATTCTCCATGTTCGCCAACCTCGATATCCAGGCCAAGAACGATGTGATCATCAATGAAGTGGTGGAAAGTGTTCACGACCTGTTCAGCGAGCAGAAAAATGTAGACCTGCAATTGACACTTCCGGAACAGCGTTTCCATATTCTGGGCGATAAAAACCACCTGATTCGGGTGTTTAATAACCTGGTTATCAATGCCATACAGGCTATTCCTTCCGACCGTCGCGGGCACATCCGTGTGTCGCTGATACGCCGTGATAACAGCGTGGTCATTCAAATCAGCGATAATGGAGGCGGGATTCCCGAGGAAATTGCAGAACGGGTATTTGAGCCCAATTTCACCACCAAAACTTCCGGCAGTGGCCTGGGACTGGCTATTTGCAAAAAAATCATTGAAGCCCACGACGGCGATATCCGCTTCGAAACAAGGGAAAATGAGGGAACGGATTTCTTTGTGGAGATTCCTATTTCGGCGATCGGGTGAGATTTGTAGATATTGTTCGGCTTCGCCTCACAGGGGGGATTTGGGATTTTGCGGATCAAGCGGATTTTTGAGATTTTTCCGCCTTCGGCGGTTTTACACTATAAAAATCAATAAAAAATGGCCGACAGGCCATTAAAAATCCTAAACATCCGCTTGATCCGCAAAATCCCAAATCCCCAAGTGAGGCGAAGCCGAACAACAATATATAAGAAGCGAAGCCGAACCACATCTATTTTCAATAATTTTTGAAAGTTGTGAACATTGGTAATCTCTTCCTGTTTCATCTGCGTATCAAACAGCGAAACCATGTTCTCTTTCACACGCCCCTCCGCAGCCCAAACGCAGGCACACATTTTCCGGCAGCAGCATCTTCCATACAGTTACACAGAAACGGGTTTTACACAACGCGATGAAAAGGTAAAAGGTTATGACAACGACCTGAATTTCATTGAATTAGGTAAAGGAGAGGCCACCTGGCAAACAGCAAAAAATGCCATACGGCAATGGATTATGTTTCCGGCCTCCTGGGCATTTATTCGTCCGCAACAGGCGCCTATTCATCCCGGAACCGTCGTTGCCATGTCGGCACGTGTCTGCGGCGTCTGGTGGATCAATGCCTGCAGAATTGTGTACACCTTTGACGAACCGGATCGTTTCGGTTTTGCATATGGCACCTTGCCCGGGCATGTGGAAATGGGAGAGGAAATATTCATGGTAGAGCGCCTGCCGGACGGAATGGTGCGCTACGTCATCAAAGCCTTTTCAAGACCCCGTTTCTGGATGGCACGTATGGCATACCCGCTGGCGAGATGGTACCAGCGCAGGTTTGTACGCGATTCGAAAGCAGCCATGTTGCAATACATTCAACAGCAACAAGTATGAAACGAGCACTTTTGATACTGGCCTGGCTTATCTCCTTGCTGCTGGGTGGGACGGATTATTTTTGGGCACACTGGGAGACAGCCTTGATCCTGTTTGCAGCATGGGTGCTGGTTCCGGAAACCCTAGCATTGTTGAAAATACAGACACCGCTGTACTATTTCGCTACCGTATTCTTGCTGGTTTTTTCCTACCTCTACGACCAGCCTTTTCGGGCCTGGGCGGCTGTTCCTTATGTTTTTTTTGCTTTTTGGCTTACAATACGTGAGGCTGCAGGCTTGCTGGAACTTGTCGAAATCAGAACTGCCGATATGGTTCGCGTGGCGGCCCTGGCGTACTGGGCCACAGGAGCCTTGTTTGCCTTGTTTTCCCTCGCAGCATGGCAACCGCTGGGTTTTGACCCGACCATTGTTGCCCTGACGGCTGCCCATTTTCATGTGGCGGGTTTGGTACTGACGAGTGTGGTATTTTGCATACTGGACGCGTCGCCCGGACCATACGCGCGGATTTTAGGCAAAGCGTCGATCGCAGGTATGCCTACAGTGGCTACTGGCATTGTATTGACACGCCTGGGTTATGCCCCGGTTTTTGAAGTGGTATCTGCCCTGTTTTTTGTCCTTTTTGCCATGAGTATAGTTGTCTGGCATGTAGCAAGGGCACAGGATCAGCGGTTTTCAGGGGCGAGCAGGCGACTGTGGATTGCCGGGGCAGGGTGTTTGCTGGCAGGCATGGTATTGGCTTGCCTGTATGCATTACGCTTTGAGGCGCCCATGCAGTGGATAAATATTCCAAATATGAAAATCTGGCATGGCACACTAAATACCCTCGGATTTGCATGGCTGACGCTGCTGGGCTGGCGACTAAATGCGCACTAGTTTTCCCCTGAACGACTGCCCGTCAATGTCTACCTGCCAGGTGTACACGCCGCTGGTTGGAAATACACTCGCAGGTACTTCCAGTAAATGAGCGCCTTCAGGCAGTTGCATTTGCTCGGCAAAAACTTTATTCCCGTTCAAGGCGCCAATTTCCACCCGCAGGGTAGATGCTTGCCTGAGTCGTAGCGGAAAACGTACATTGATCGAACCAGGATTGGGCGAAGGTGGAAATACCTGTGTTCCAGGATATGCATCGGAAGAAGATCGGAATGAATACTCCAGTTTTGTGGTTTCGCCTCCTGGCGTATAAATTTCAGAAGCAAAGGAATGTTTTTCAGGTAAAAAAGCCGCTTGAAGTGGGCCCGACTGCAGCGCCCTGATCTGCACATAAAACAAGGCTTCGTCCCGCAAAATCACACCCGGTTTGGTATCGAACCAACTGATGCGAACATCACCTGGAACAGCCTGTGCTGCGGCAAATTCCTGCGAATTGATAGCAGTGCCTGCCCGGATGCCCAACACCTCCACTTTTTGGGGGTCGAAAGGCAGGTTGCATTGAAACCCCGACCATTTGCCAGCCTGTTGCAGGCGAACGGGAATATCGATTGTTTCATTTTTTTGCAAAAACAATTCCGGCATTTCCAGCAGGGTAGTGGAGCGTTCTGCTGTTTGTTGCAGGTTGTTAACCATCGCAGAATTGTTGACATCCCCCACTTTGAGCCCGTAAAAACGAATTTCTTCCGGGTAGGCCCAAAAAGGCATTGAAGCAAACTCGTACGAATTACTGCAAATGGTCACCTCGAAAGGATTCGGCGGAAACTGACAATTGTCGGCAAAAAAACGCCAGGTGCCATTGCTCCCAGGCAATACAGGAATGATACCCAATATCAGGCGCCGGAGTTGCACAATATCATTGGTCGTAACACTGCCGCTCAAATTGGCATCGGCAGCAATGATTTTCCAGGGAGCATTGAGGGGTTCAATCGCAAGCACGTGGCGGGAAATAAGCAACAAGTCGAAGGTCGTTACACCATTCAGCGGATCGGCCTGGCAGAATTCGGTAATAGAAAAAGGGTAAGGTGGGAAGGTATCCAGCACATTGCAGCCTTGCAGGGTGGAATCGAGTGTATAGGTCCATTCGGTTCCCATCTGATCTTGCCAGGTAAGCCTTGTCTCCACATTTTCGATGACGAGACTGCTGTCCCAAAAAGCGTGTGCACAGATCATGGGCAATTCGCTGCAACTGAAAACGCTATCGGCCAGCGCCACATTTACGGCACAATTGGCCGTATTGCCATGACGATCGCGTGCCCAGACTTGCAAAAGGTTGTCACCCAGGTGGTTGCAATCAAGTGTCAAAGCCGATACGGGTTGACCGTTTTCAAGCGGAAACCCGCTACCGGTTCCTGACTCCCGCATCGAAATTTCCAGGTCGGCAAACGGGGTAATATTGTCACCGACATATTCGATCAAGTCCTGTGCAGCAACGGACAAAATATGATCAGGGCCGATGTCATCTGCCATGCTGCCCTTGCAAACCAGCACTGGCGGCGCACAGTCGGTTATCTGGAAACTATATTGACAGGTGCGGGTAACGCCATCCTGGGTTACTGTCCACAAAATCCCGTGCCTGCCTTCCGGAAGCCGCGGCAAAAGGTATTGCAAAGGTGTTTCCTCCGTATTCCACCGCAGGCGCGCATAGACGGTGTCATTACTGGTGTTCAGGTCCAGTACAAATTTGAATTTGGCAGTACTCGGCACATTTCGTTTGTCAAACCGCAGGGTATCATCAGTATTGCCCGGGCTTTGCCCGTTGTTGGCAAAAATGATACCTGGTGGTGGCAGTTCATTGCTGTTTACCACAGTTTCGCTGAAAAAATCGCTGTCGAGATCGAGCAACAGTTTGTAAGAAACGGCTACTGCGCCGCCATTGTGGCAAACCACTGCACGCATGTTTAAATCAGCAATGACTTCATGCAGGTCGGCCGATTCCAGGAGCGGGCTCCAGGTGTACAGCGGTTCATTCCATAAAGTGGAATCGTTTTCGGAAGGGTCGCAAATGGTTTGAAGCGAAGCGGGGCATTGGAGTATGGCGGGGCAATTTTGTGCATTGCCTACAACTGCCAAACCCCACACGTATGCCAAAAGCACTGACGTGTAAGTCAATTTTCTCATATTGGGATATTTTCATGTGTGGGGATTAAATCAAAATTACGGTATGTCCTTCCGAAGAGCCGTATCGGGATTATTACTATCTGTACAAAAATTGCGCCACTACCGCATTTTGGGTACCTTCACTGTGAAGGTGGTTCCTTTTCCTGGCTCCGATCTTTTTACATAAATACGGCCGCCGTGGTATTCCTCGATAATGCGTTTGGCCAGTGAAAGGCCCAGGCCCCAGCCCCGTGTTTTGGTAGAAAAGCCGGGTTTAAAAATGGTTTTGAACTTTCCGGGCGGAATTCCCTTTCCGGTATCGCTCACATCGACACAGGCGTAACGTCCTTCTTCGTACACGGTGGCGGTTATTTTTCCGACGCCACCTTCCATGGCGTCGATGGCGTTGCGCAGCAGGTTTTCGATGACCCAATCGAACAGCGGGCCGTTCAGATCGGCCATCAGGGGCGGGTTGTCGCCGGGCGTAGGGAAGTCGAATTCTACTTTTCGCGGACTGCGCCGTTGCATATAGGCCCTGCAGGATTCCAGTTCTTCGTAGAAATTGACCGTACGCAATTCGGGTGTGGCGCCGATTTTTGAAAAACGGTCGGCTACCAGTTCCAGGCGCGTCACATCATTGCGGAGTTCATCGAGCATTTCCAGGGTGTCGGCGCGTTCTTCGTTGACGGCCTTGAGTGTTTCGATCCAGCCGAGAATGGCCGTGATAGGAGTGCCGAGTTGGTGGGCGGTTTCCTTGGCCATACCCAGCCATACCTTGTTTTGTTCGGCGCGCCTTGCAGTACTGAAACCGATATAGCCGAAAGCGATGAACGCCGCGATCAGGCCCAGTTGTACAAATGGATACCACCACAACTGGCCCAGCAGTTTGGAACGGGAGTAATACACTTTTTTGTAAATCTCCGGTGGAATGGAGGCATCGACCGAGTCGACTCCTTCCCGAAACATGCGATTGAGTTCCTGCCGCACACGAGCCGTATCGACGGTTTTTCCTTCACTTCCGGGTACATTCAGCGCATCTTCTATCTGGCCGGAACTGTTGACCAGCACGACCGGGATGGTATTGTTTAATTCCAGCACCTTTACCGGCATGGTCAGGTCGCAGTGAAAAAACTGGAAAGTATCCAGTTCCACCTTGTTGAGGGCACGTTGCGCCTCTGCCCACAGTTTGGCCTGCTGTTCTTCCCGTTCGGTAAGTTGATCGGCCAGGTACCTGGTGTAAAACATCGAAATGATAATAATGAACACTGCGCCGGCAGCGAGGTACCATTTCAAGTACGATTTGCGGGTGTATAGGTCCATATCGTGCAAATATGTAGCAAATGTACGCTTTCATTTGTTTGGCAAAGCAGCTTGCATCAAAACGTATGACTTGCAGCCTTGTGGCTGAAATAAAAACGCACTCCCCGTACGAAGGAATATTAACCCATTGTTGAAATTGTACAGAAAATATCCTGCTTTACTTCTGTTTTTTTCAACAGAATACAAGATGAAGTGCCAATTATTTACACTTTTTTGAAAATTTGTTTATCTTTTTAATGGTAAAAGTTAAACAAAAAATCAAAACCGTATGTTTGCCTGTAAATTCGCTTGTACATGGGAAAAAACGTGATAGTCATAGGGTCAGGATTTGCAGGGCTTTCTGCCGCCTGCAACCTGGCTGCGGCAGGTTTCAAGGTTACGATATTAGAAAAAAATGACTCCCCCGGCGGTCGGGCACGCCAGTTCCGAGCAGAAGGTTTTACATTCGATATGGGACCTTCGTGGTACTGGATGCCCGACGTTTTTGAACAATTCTTTGCACGATTTGGTAAAAAAGTATCCGATTACTACGAATTGAAGCGCCTGGATCCTTCCTACGCTGTCATTTTCGGCGATGGCGATACAATGAAAGTGCCGGCGGCCATGCCGGAACTGGAAGCCATGTTTGAGCGCTACGAACCAGGCAGTGCTGCCAAATTGCGCCATTTCCTGAAAGAAGCGGCCTACAAATACCGGGTAGGCATGACCGAGTTTGTACACAAGCCCAGCAACAGCATCCTGGAATTTGCCGACCTGCGCATACTGTCCAGCATGTTTCGCTTGCAAATGTTTTCGCCGGTTTCCAAACAGGTAAGAAGCCTGTTTCGCAACAAAAAACTGGTCGACCTGCTCGAATTCCCCGTTCTGTTTCTGGGCGCCACGCCCGAAAAAACACCTGCGCTCTACAGCCTGATGAACTATGCCGACATGGCGCTCGGCACCTGGTATCCCATGGGGGGCATGTACAAGATCATCGAGGCCATGGTGTCGCTCGCTGAAGAGCTGGGTGTGGAATTAAAAATGAACGAAGAAGTGGTGCGGATACACACTTCCGAGGGGCGCGCTACCCGTGTTTTGACCAAACAGGGATATAGTTACACGACCGACGTCGTGATCGGCGGGGCCGATTACCACCATATCGAAAGCAGTTTGCTGGATGCGCCTGCCCGAAATTATTCGAAAAACTACTGGGAAAAACGCACCATGGCGCCTTCCTGCCTGTTGTGGTACCTGGGTGTCGGCAAACGCCTCGAGCGGCTCCATCACCACAACCTGTTCTTCGACGAAGATTTTGGCTTGCATGCACAGGAGATTTATGAAGACCCCAAGTGGCCAAGTCGCCCCTTGTTTTACGTCAGTGCGCCCTCTGTGACCGACCCATCCGTTGCGCCGGAAGGCTGTGAAAACCTGTTTGTTCTGATTCCGGTAGCACCCGGGCTGGACGACACGCCAGAGGTGCGCGAACGCTACTACAATATGGTTATGGAAAGGCTGGAAAAGTATGTGGGCGAGTCTGTTCGCGATGCTGTGGTGTACCAGCGATCCTATGCTCATGCCGACTTTGTTCAAGACTACCATGCTTTCAAAGGCAATGCCTACGGACTGGCTAATACGCTTTTGCAAACTGCTTTTTTAAAACCCAAAATGAGAAATCGGAAGGTGGACAACCTCTATTACACCGGGCAACTCACGGTTCCGGGGCCCGGTGTACCACCTTCACTCATCAGCGGACAAGTGGTGGCCTCCGAAGTCGCCCGCCGCTTCGGCTAACCCTCTCACCTCTCACTTCTCACCTCTCACCTCTGATCAATGAATCACTTTCAGTTGTTCAAAGACACCTGCTTCGAGTGCAGCAAATTGATTACGCGACGTTACTCCACGTCTTTTTCATTGGGTATTCGTCTGTTTGACCACCGCTTTCGGGCGCCCATCTGCGGGATTTACGGATTTGTACGTTTTGCAGACGAAATCGTGGATACTTTTCACGATTATCCGAAAGAAGAATTGCTCCGTCAGTTCAGACTGGATACATACAAGGCGATCGAAGAACGTATCAGCCTGAACCCCGTACTGCAATCGTTTCAGCAGGTAGTGCATGCGTATGGCATCGAAATGGAACTGATCGACGCCTTTTTGCACAGCATGGAAATGGATCTGACGCGTACCGAGTACGACTGGGCCGGGTACGACGAGTATATATATGGCTCGGCAGAAGTGGTAGGACTGATGTGCCTGCGCGTTTTTTGTGAAAACGACGATGCGCGCTACCAGTCGCTCAAGGCTTCGGCGCGGCGCCTGGGTGCTGCTTTCCAGAAAATCAACTTCCTGCGCGATATTCAAAGCGACTTTGATGAGCGCGGGCGGGTGTACTTCCCGGGTGTGGATTTCAGGCATTTCACCCAGGAGGACAAGCACCGGATCGAAGCCGATATTGATGCTGATTTTCAGGCTGCTCTGGAGGGCATTCGTGCCTTGCCGCGTGGCGCGCGGCTGGGTGTGTATCTTGCATACAAATACTACACACAGTTATTTATGAAAATACGCAGGGCCTCGGTGCATTGCGTTTCCCGCACCCGTTTCCGCGTGTCAGACAAGCGGAAAGTGTATTTGTTGTTCAGTTCGGCGCTGCGGCACCAGTTGAATTTTTTGTAGGATGGGTGGCTGTTTTTAGATTTGACAACTTTCAAAAAGTTGTCAAATCTTTTCAGCCAGGTATTTCCTGTTGAAAAAATAACTCAGCGAAACGTTCCACAAAAAATCCTTGCTACCGGTAATACCCGTTTTCAGTACTTTGTTGATGCTCGATTGCAGCATAACAGGCCAGTTTTTCCGGGAGATGGTGGCGGTTTCTGTAAAATACCAGCCATCCTGTCCGTCGAGGTACAGATAATAGAAAGCCGGATTGAACTGAAATTGAAAACCTCCGCCGAGTTTTAAATTGGAAATAGACGTATTCAGGGTTACGAAATGCGTTACCTGCGGACCATCTTTTTGCAGGCCGTTCCCTTGTAGGTAGTACATGCCCACACTCCAGTTGGGTAAAATCCGGAAGGAAGGCGCCAGTTCTTCCGCAATAAATCGCCGCGCCTGGGTGACATCGGAAGCGATACCGTTTTCAGTAATGGTTCGAAGAGCAAGGTTATATGCCGGGTGAATACCCACACGCAGGTGGAAGCGCTTTTTTTCGATGGCATGGTAGCGAAACCAGAAAAGCATGCTGCCTTTTTTTGCGTCGAGGGTGAAACGGAAGTCAGGGTCGAAACTGAATTTCTTTTTTCTCCACGATAATTGCATCACAGCGGCAGGCGCATTGAGCGAGAAGGTAGGTACGATGGAGAATCCGTTTGTGGTAAGACCGACATTGCCCGAAAAAGTGCTGGCTACGCGGGTGCTGTCCGCTTGTTGGGCACTGACATGTTGGTACAAAGCACAAAACAGGAGCGCTGCAAGTGCAGATTTTAAAGTTGGCATTTCTAACAATTTGTGCGTGAAAAACTTGGCACAAATGTAGAATACGAAAACCCACACCATTTTTATACGGATTACTGGTTTTCCTACCATTTTTACCTGCCGGGGTTATCTGCTGATTTCTCCATTTCGTCGATACATTCCCTAAATTGATCGTTACTTGTTCACATGCTGCAACCTTTCTGCAATCCAGGTCGTCTATTGGTTCAAATTTCACTTGACACTACCAACCTTAAATATGAAAACCCGAATTTTTGCTTTCGCACTCATCTGTTTCTTTTTCAATATGTTGCAACCTGTATGGGCTGCTTCCCCAGCGTCTGATCCGGCTGTAAAAGTGGTGGTCAGCGCCAAACGCATCTGGCTGGTTACCGATGAGATTTCGGTAAAAAGCATGAGTGTACAGGTCATGGACCAAAACGGCAAAACCGTGCTGGAAAAGAACTTTTCCTCCAAAACCACCGACTGGTCGCTGTACATCGAGCAACTGCCAAAAGGCTGCTACACCGTACAGATAGACGGCAAGAAAGCCACGTGCTTTAAACACTAATGGAATGAATGTATTTGATTGAATAAAGTTTGTCTACGCCCCGGCTCTCCTTCATGAGCCGGGGCGTTTTTTTTAACGTAGGCAGGGTTTTAAACCCTGCCAATGTTGGTTATCAGAAAAACACCGAAAAACCTACATCCGCTGAAACACCCTTATTGGTATCTGTACTTTCAATGGTATCACCCTGGAAGTTGACATAACTGTCTTTCACCTTGAAAATGCCATACCCTGCGCCCAGATCGAGCGAAAAGCGCTCCAGGAGAAAATAGGAGATGCCGGCAGAAATGGAACTGCGGAAGATTTTGGAGGCGTTGCCAATGTTTGCTCCGTTTATTTTGGTTTGTGCCGTTCCCCATGCGCCGCTTCCGCTGATCCAGAATTTGGATTTGGCCCCGCCATTGATATAGTAACGCATTTCCAGCCCTCCGATGGAAATATTGTTTTTGTAAGTATCTCCACCCGTTCCTTTTTCATTCAGGCTTTGAAAAAGAAGGTTGACGTTAGGACCGATCGAAAGATTATTGATGAGAAAGTACTGTGCGCTGCAATTGAACCCCAGTGAAGTGTAGGAAGATTTGGTTTTCGTGGAGCCGGTTTCAGACTCTATATTGCCAAAAGAAATACCGAATGAATTGGTGGGAGCCAACAGGCTGCTGGATTCTGATAAATGCGGCGAGAAATTGTGCAGGCTTAAGGAAAAATTGCCTTTTTGTGTTTGACCAAACGCCAGCGCGCCGCTTGCTACGAGTACGAGGGCTAATGCTACCTTTTTCATGATAAAACGCTTTGAATGATGAAGTATGATACTGCAAAAGTGCAGGGCGCTTATTGCCTCCTTTCAGCGTTTTATCCCTGATTTATATGTAGATTTATTTTATATTAATTCGGTTTCCTGAAAAACCTGAACACGCCCCATCCCACTACCAGCAATCCCACGCCAGGTAGCGCCTGTGCAGGCCGCTCCAGCAGCGTGTTTACAGCGAATGCGGCCGAAACCAGCACAAAAAATGCCGGAATAATGGGATATCCCCAGGCTTTTACCGGCCTCAGCGCTTCCGGCCGACGCTTGCGCAATAAAAACACCGCCGCCCCGGCCAGGCCCATATAAGCGATGTCTAAAAAAGTGACAAATGTGATAATACGATCGAACAAACCCCTGAAATAAAACAACACCGCCAATGCCCATACCACCTGTACCAACATAGCCACTACGGGTGTTCGCCAGCGTGGATGCACCCATGCCAGTTGGCGGAAAAAAATGCCGTCTTGCGCCATGGCAAAGTAGATACGCGGCGCCGACATGGTGTAAATGCTGATCGTTCCGAAAATGGACAGTGCAATGGCGATGGCTACCGCCTGTCCGCCCCAGGGCGCTACAACAGCCATAGCATCACCGGCAACACGTGTAGAGCGGGCGATAACGTCGATGGGCAGCAGTCGCAGAAATGCTAAATTGACCAGCAAATACATCGAAATTACGATCAAAACACCCAAAAACATGGCTTTGGGCACTGTGCGCGGCGCATCTACGGCTTCTCCGGCCATGTACGAGGCATGGTGCCAGCCTCCTACGGAGAACAGCACACCGATTAGTCCTGTAAGCAGTGCTGTGGATAGTTGTGTGGGCAGGTGATTGCCTGCACTGAAGTCGGCAGCCGATACCTGGGGCTGGCCGTACCAGAATCCGGCGAAAACAATACCGCCGATGGCCAGCAGTTTGAGTCCGGTAAAAAAATTGGACAAGCCCTGACTGATATGGACGCCCAGGATATTGATGCCGGTGAGTGCCAGCATGGTACCCGCGGCGAGCGCTGTTTTGCTGTGTTCGGCCATGTCGGGGAAGAAAATCTTCATGTACTCGGCAAAAGCCACGCACAGACCGGCCAATGCGCCGGTGTTGATGACCAGCAGAATGGCCCAGCCATACAGGAACCCTGCCATTTCGCCATATGCTTCTTTCAGGTACACATATACGCCACCGGCGCCGGGAAACATACCGCCCAGTTCGCTGAATGTGAGCGCGCCTGTCAAGGCAATCAGCCCGCCCAGCACCCAAACGCCCAGAAACAAAGCCGGCAGGGGCAGGGCATTGGCAATCTGGGCCGGTGTTACAAAAATACCGGAGCCGATGCAGCCTCCCACGGCAATCATGGTAAGGCCATACAGGGTAAGTTTCTGCTGAAGATGCGACATGTCGGATGCAATTTGATACGATCGGACAAGGTAAGCGTAGTCGCCAAAAAAATAAGCGCCATGCCTAATGTTACGACAACATTCTGCATGACGCACATCCTACATACTATCTGAAGAAGGTGTTCTGATTCCCGTACCTATCTAGTGTTTGTTTTTTTCTGTAAAAGTGCCGGTCGGAAAACGTACCCTGCGTTTTCGACCCCGGTTTCCTGATGCAATACCCCCCGTTACTGCATGTGGATCGGGTGCGGCTGCGCAGTTTGTTGTACGTTTTCGACCGGCCGCGTTTTCAATTGGTTTAGTTCTCTTACTCCACAGATACTACATAATTCTTCCTGTTTAACTGGGTTCATTTGGGACGATGCAAAGGTGCCGAACTGCCCGTTGCTGTGGTAGCGTAGAAATACGCGATTTCTCAAAACGGGCATTTTTACGGAAAAACACAGGTACTCCCCGGGGGAAGCATACAGGTATTTTTACCTGTTTTTTCAAGTCCTGCCTGAAAATGCGCACAGGTAAAAAGACGCTCGGTATTTTTATGTTTTGAATTTATCAACCATATGTTTTTATGATGAAAAATCTCCTCTTTTTGTTCGCAGCAGGATTGTTTGTAACGTCTCAATTTGCCTGTGGCTCGGAAAGCAAGCCACAGGTTTCTGCCGGGGCTCCTCTGTTACAAATGGACCCTGAGAAAGCTCAAAAAGCCATTGAAAAGTGGGATAGTACCCGCACACAAGTCATTATTGCCCTCGACAGCATGGGGCGTGCTGGAGATAGCATGTATGTTGTCAAAGGATTTCATGTGCCATTCAAGGATATTCGTTCGTTGATGGACAATGTGGGCGATGATGAACAAGTGTTTGCCATGCTGGCTGTTGAAACCGACAAGTTGGGCAAACCCCAGTTTTCACTTATTTTCCAGGCGCCGGATACGACCAAAGAACGAACCATCCGGTACTACGATTTTACCAAGCCTTGCCCAACGAACTGTCCGGATTAGGGTAATGCTGCAGATACAGGCATCGAACGATGCAGGCTTTGGATAAAAAAGATCAACTTTGGCCGGCTGATTATTGATTTTCAGCCTCATACAAATTTATGTGGCACATTATCTGGAATGAATTGTACGATAGTACGACCCTGCCGGTCATTTGTTTATTCTGCTCTTGCGTACTGGCTGCCTGTTATTGGAAACGATTGCCGAATCCGATGCAAGTGCTGGCTATATTCCTGTTTTTCAATTTGTTTATTGAAATAGCAGCGCGTATAGCCAGCCATGTTTGGCGGCAAAATCTTCCCTTGCTACACCTATATACCCTTGGTGAATATTTGTTGCTATCTGCTTTTTACTGGCAGATACTGGATAGAGAGTCCGTTTTTCGCAGATATTTTCGATGGATTGTCGGCGGAGTTTTCTTGCTGGTCGTCTTAAATACTGTTTTCCTGCAAAAACTGACCGAATTCAATTCGTATGCAAAAACGCTGGTGCAGATACTGATCATTCTGTATGCCCTCGACTACGCCTTCCGATTTTCGGAGCAAAGCCTGTCCGACACTGTCCTGAACAGAATGCTCCGACTGATAAATGCGGCCATACTGGTTTACTATTGTGGAAGTTTATTTGTATTCATGTCCAGCCAGTTTGAAATCAAAACCCAGGGCGCATTGCGTATATTATGGCATATCAATACGGTACTTAATTTAATCTTTCACATCATCGTATTCTACGCTTTATGGATAATAACCTTTCCACCACAGAAATTATCCTCTTCTTCGGAGCAGGCATCCTCATCATGATTGCACTTGCACTGGTGATGATTTCCTACAGCAGTCGTGCACAACGCCGGATACTGACACAACGTATGGAAAATCAGGCCGCCGAATTGCGCCACCAGCAGGAACTCCTCCAGCGCAACCTGCTGGTGCAGGAAGAAGAACGCCAGCGTATTGCAGCGCAACTGCACGACGACATCGGCTCCAAACTCGGGGTGCTGCACCTGGCATTCCACCGCCTGCGTCGCGCCGATCGGACAGAAAAGAGTACGGAACCCATGTATGAAGAAATCAATACGCTGATATCCAATGCCCTGGAAACTACCCGCCGTATTTCGCACGAATTGCTGCCTCCCACGCTGGAAGACTTTGGCCTGTTGGAAGCCTTGTCAGAGTTTTTTGAAAGCGTACGGAAAACAGGCGCCGTATCGGTACACTTTGATCACAATGTAGCACGCTCCGATTTTCCCAATCCCGCTACCGAACTGCATCTCTTCAGGATTGTACAGGAACTCACCAGCAATTCGCTGAAATACGCATCGGCACACAATATTTCGGTTCATCTCACAAAAGCCGATGACAATGCAATCCAACTGCATTACCGCGACGATGGAAATGGCTTCGATCAGGAGACCATGATATCCAAAGGACTGGGTTTCAGAAACCTGCAAAACCGCACCAAAATGATCGGAGCAGAGTTTCAGGTGCGCACCGCTCCCGGACAGGGTTTTGAAATGAATATCACCTTGCCTTTGTCCCGTTCATAACATCTCTCTCTTGAAAAAATGGATATCCTCATTGCTATAGCCGACGACGAAGCCCTGTTCCGCAGGGGTATGCGCCTGATTCTGGAAGACTACTCTGGCCTGAAAGTCATCATCGAAGCCGAGAACGGACAACACCTGCTCGACTGCATTCGCGCCTCCGACGAACTACCGGATGTGCTGCTGCTCGACCTGAAAATGCCCCTGATGGGTGGCATCGAAGCCGCAGAAATTATTCGGCGGGAATTCCCTTCGATTCTCATCGTGGTGATCTCATCGCATTTTAGCAAGGCATTCATTATCAATATGATAGAAATAGGCGCCTCGGCCTATCTCGGGAAAAATACCGCCCCGGATGAAGTGGTGGAAACCATCCGGATGGTGCGCGAAAAAGGGTTTTACTACAACACGGAAGTGATGGGTATTATCAGGGAAAATATCATGTCGCCCATGCAGACCAGGGCCAACCGCGAGCAAATCATTGACATTACCAACCGGGAAAAGGAAGTGCTTCAATTGATCTGCGAAGAATGTACTACCCAGGAAATTGCAGATCGCCTCTTTATCAGCGTCCGCACGGTCGACGGGCACCGCAACAACCTGCTGAGCAAACTCGGCTGCCGAAATACGGCAGGGCTTGTGGTGTATGCGCTGCAAAACGGATTGGTGAATTTGAAATAGAGAGACAGAAAGTCGCATCAATTATTTTTCTGTTGTTATGTTTACGAAGTGAATCCTCGGATCATTGTCAATGTACGATCCGATTCAGGCGCGCTTTATGCCAATTACACTCAAGCCTGATACACTCCGGGAATGATACCACGACCACGGATGTCTTTCTTTCAACGCTGTTCCGGCAGCATCCTTCTGCTGTCGGTTTGTTTGCTGTGCATGGCCGATATGGCGCTGTTGGCACAACCCGTCTTACCCGTAACCGTTTGGGACGACAACAAATGGCACGGCAGCGAAGTGCCGAAAGTGCTCATCCGTTCAGACACAGGCAACCTGTTAACCCCGCAGCAGGCCTGGGCCATGTTTGAAGCAGGTCAGTTCAAAGCCTTCACCGATAGCCTGCTACCCGGCAAGTTCGAATATGAACGATACACATTCTGGGCGGTGTTTGCCCTGGAAAACAGAACAGACAGTTTGCTGGATCTGCTGGTACAGATTGATCACTACCGCGACACCATCTGGAAGGTTCGGCATGGCGTACTTACGCCGGTGGCATATGTCCCAAAACTGTTTCCCGTTTCGCTTGCTCGGCCCCTGTTGCCATACCATGTCAGGACATTGAGTTGTTTGCAGTTTTCCCCATTAGATCGGGATACCCTTCTGGTAAAAATCAGGCATTATCGACCCATGCGTTCTTTCCTGCCTGTTTTGTACGAACCTGCTGTCTACGAACAGGTGCGTATTTATTCCAATCAGTATTCCAGCGCGTTCTATTTTTTGTTTTTCGGGGTGCTATTTACCGTTTTTTTGTACTGTATCGCACAGTATTTCCATCAGCACAACGCTATATTTCTATGGTTTTCCTTGTACCAGATATCATTGTTACTGGTAACCTGGCGCAATATTGAAACCGAAAATCCTTGGCTTTACAGTACATTTTACTTGGCGCCCTGGTTCTGGACGAAAACCCTTTTTTCATCTGCTCATTTTTGCTTTTATACCCTTTTTGTATACCGATTCCTGCAACAGGATGGCAATAGTGCCATATTCACTCCTCAGACGCTGCGCAGGATATGGGGGGCGTGTTTGCTCGCTGTTGTGCTGGATTTTGTGCTGCTGCTTTTCGATGCTTTGTATGAAAGTTGGTTGTTGTATTATGCCAATCGTTTGTTGCTGACGGTATTTTCCCTTTGGTTTTTGTGGAAACTCTGGCGTAACTGGAAAGACAAGTTTACCCGCATCGTTTTGGTTGCAACTTTTTTGGCCCTAACGGGCGAATTCACCTCCCTGCTTTTGAAACAACCAACCTCCAGCATCGTCAGTGGTATGGGTATTTTATTACAAATTGCTCTATTATCCGTTGCATTGGCTTATCGCTCATATGAATTTCAAAAGGAATACCAACGCCTGCAAATTCGACATATCCGGCAATTGGAAGAAAATGCACGATTAAGTGTAATAGAGCGGCGCGAAGAAATCGAATCTTTTAAAAACAGGTTTTACGCCAATATCACCCACGAGTTTCGTACGCCTCTGACCATTATTATCGGTATGGCAGATACATTGAAATCACATGCCGACCTCCGGGTGAGACACATTATCGAAACTCTATTGCGCAGCAGCCACAACCTCTTAAACCTTGTCAATCAGTTGCTGCGACTAAGCAAGGTGGAATCTGGAATGCTTCAATTGCATGTTAAAAATGCAGATGTCATGCAATTTGTAAAAATAACCAGCCAAACATTCGAGTCGCTGGCAAGTCTCAAAAGTCAACACCTGGAAGTAACAGTAGTGCCTGAGCACTACTTTATGGATTTTGATGCCGACTTTCTGCAGCAAATTTTGTCGAACCTCATCGGAAATGCAGTGAAATACACTGGCGTCGAAGGAATGATTCGAGTAAAGGGGTATATGGAGCCCTCTACATTGGTCATTGAAGTGCAAGATACAGGACAGGGAATTTCCGAAAATGAGTTGCCATATATTTTTGACCGCTTTCGTCAGGGAGAAAATAAAATACCCCTTCAGGACGGCATCGGATTGGGTTTGGCGCTTGTAAAAGAACTGGTAAACTATATGGAAGGTACAATTCAAGTAGAAAGTGTGGTAGGAAAGGGAAGTTTGTTCAGGGTATTAATTCCGGTACGAGATACCTATATGCATACAGAAAACACAGCGCAAGGGATCGATTGGAGCGAGAGGCAGCATCTTTCGCAGTCCGTATTGCCACAATCTTCGGAAGAATTACCCGTATTGTTACTGGTGGAAGACAACCAGGAAATGGTTAAATACCTGTCGACGATCCTACAAGCAGAATATCAAATACTACATGCTGCGAATGGAGATGAAGGTTTTGAAGAGGCTATTCAACACCTGCCTGATGTAGTACTCAGCGACCTTATGATGCCTGTGCTGGATGGATTGGGCCTTTGCAGAAAATTAAAAAACGATCACCGTACCAGCCATATCCCGATCGTGATGCTTACTGCCCGCGCCAGTGTGGAAGATAAAATAAACGGCTTGAAAGCAGGTGTAGATGCCTGGCTTACCAAACCTTTCCACAAGGAAGAAATGCTGTCTACACTGATAGCCTTGCTGGATAGCCGGCGGCGTTTGCGGGCATTGTTCGAAACCGGTAATTTGGATATCCAAACAGAGATGTTGCCCTGGGTAGAAAAAGAAAAGGTTTTTTTGAAACGTTTGAATGACTGTATTGAAGCGCATCTGGGCGATCCGGATTATGATGTGCCAAAGTTGAGCCGCGACATGGCCATGAGCCGGGTACAGTTGCACCGAAAATTGAAATCATTGGGAGAACCGCCACCTTCCTTGTTCATTCGTGCATACCGGCTTTCACGCGCTAAAATGATGTTGAAATCAAGTGATGATACAGTGGCTCAAATAGCATATCAAACCGGCTTTAATGACCCGGCTTATTTTTCCAACTGTTTTAAAGATACGTTCGGTGCCAGCCCCTCCGAATGGCGCAAGGGTAATACTTGAATTGCAACGCCCCGCGTTTCTACCCGAAATGAGGATGCAGGCAGGGCAGGTTACCAGATTCCAATATTTTGATACCATATTACAAGGAAGGGAAATGATGCAGGCTGACTTTTGTGGCGCACAAATCCCTTTCAATTATGAAAAGTTCAATCCCTTTCACCTGCCTTTTTTTACTCCAGATACTATCCTTGCCTTTTAGTGCAACCTCGCAGTGTACCTGGAACGGTACCACGGGCAACTGGTCCGACGGTTCCAAATGGAGTTGTGGACACGCTCCTTTACCTGCTGAAAACGTGGTGATCAATGCCGGTACCGTAACGCTGGATGTATCGCCCACGGTGGCCAGTTTTACCATGTCCAATGGCACTATCACTGGCGCGTACGATTTGAATGTCAACAATGATTTAATCCTGAGTGCAGGCGTGCTGGGCAACACCGGCAACGTGGCAGTATCAGGCACATGCTCCTGGTCGGGCGGCACACTGGGCAGCACCGACGGCACGGCTACCGGCACAATCACAATCACAGGGGCTGCCACGCTTTCAACGGGCACACTTAAACGCCTGTTTGGCAAAACGTTACAACTAAACAGCGGCGCTTCATACTCGGGCATCGGCGCCCTTTCGCTGGGCTATGGCGGCGTATTGAATGTACCTGCCGGACAGGTGTTTTCGGCCGATGTAACAGGTAATGTGTCGTGGACGGCTTTTACCGGCGGCGGCACCTGGAACAATGCCGGAACGTTCGACAAACAGGGTAATGGCGCACTTTCCATCGGTTTTGTGTTCAATAATTCTGCTGCGGTACAGGTGAACAGCGGCGCGCTGGACCTGTCGAACGGAGGCGCCCACAACGGCTCTTTCAGTATTGCCCCGGCAGCCACCCTGGAATTCGGGGGCGGCACACACGACCTTAGCACCAGTACTTTGAGCAGCACGGGTTCTTTGATTGTGTCGGGTGGCACGGCCACAATGCCCAATAACAGCACTCATACGGATGTGACACTGAGCGGCGGTACAGCCCATTTATCAGGAAACAACTCGATGGACGACTTGATGGTGAGCGGCGGCACCCTGAATCTGTCGGGAAGCCTGGTCGTTCAAAGCCTGACCATGACCAACGGCACCGTGGCAGGCGCTTGCTCCATTACGATTGCCGGCAACCTGAGCCTCAGTGCAGGCGTACTAGGCAATACGGGCAACGTGGCAGTATCAGGCACATGCTCCTGGGCTGGCGGCACACTGGGTAGCACCGACGGCATGGCTACCGGCACGATCACGGTGGCAGGGGCTGCAACCTTTACTTCCGGCTCGCTGAAACGCTTGTTTGCCAAGACATTGAACCTGAACAGCGGCGCTTCATACTCGGGCATTGGCGCCCTTTCGCTGGGCTATGGCGGCGTGTTGAATGTACCTGGCGGGCAGGTGTTTTCGGCCGATGTGACAGGTAATGTGTCGTGGACGGCTTTTATCGGTGGCGGCACCTGGAATAACGCCGGAATATTTGAGAAACAAGGTACAGGTTCACTCAATATCTCGTTCGCATTCGACAACAGTGGCACTATCACAGGAACGGGAACAGTTACATTCAGTGGCACTTTCAACAATACCGGGCTGATCTCCCCTGGCGCTTCGCCAGGCATACTCAACCTGAACAAAACCAGCGCTGGAATCCCCGTGCAAAACCTGGCCATCGAACTGGAAGGCCCAACGCCCGGCGTCGGTGGCTACGACCAACTCAACAATACGAGCGGAGCCCTCAATCTGAATGGCGGCATTCTTTCCGTTACCCTGCTCAACGGTTATCTTCCAGATGTAGGTACATCCTTTGTCATTGCGACAGGCACTTCACGAACCGGCACATTCGGCACCTTACAGTTGCCTGTCGACAATACGCGCTGGACGGTGACCTATAATGCCACAAATGTAACGCTCACCGTAGCATCGTCTTTGCCTGTACAATTGGTTGATTTTCAAGTGAAAAGAGAAGGGGTTGTGGCACTTCTGAACTGGTATGCCGCCACTGAACGCAACAACCGCGGCTTTTGCATAGAACGCTCCATAGACGGCCACAATTTTGAAAACATTGCTTTTGTGGCAAGCAGGGGCGATACAGATACGCCTGTTTCCTACACCTTTGAAGATGCCACTCTCCCCTCTGCCCCCAACGTGTATTACCGGCTTCGGCAGGAAGACAACGATGGCGCCATTTCATACAGCATCATTCGCAAGGTGACGGGCCGTGTCTCTTTTTCTGCCACTCTCAGCCCCAATCCGGCTGTAGATGTGGTTACCATACTGGCCGATCTGCCCCGAAAGTCAACTGTAAATGTCAGCATTACCGATCTGCAAGGACGGCCGGTTTATCAGGCGCCAGGCAATCTGCTGGAAGCCGGTCTTCAACAACTGCAGGTACAGGTCAATGACATTCCCACGGGGGTATATCTGTTTCATTTACAGACAGATACGTCCATTCAAAGTGTACCAATGATAAAACAATAACATCCATAGTTCACTCAATAAACTTTTTACGATGAAATCAACAATTACCGCTTTTCTGCTCCTGTCTATCCTGACCGCTACCAGGCTGCAAGCCCAGTGGCAAGGTTACGACCCTGCATTTGCCGACACCGTGGACGCTTATGACCTTCGCATCTCTTCCAGCAACCCGCAGATAGCCTGGTCATTGATGACCAAGTACTTTATCGACGAAGACGGCTTTTATAACTGGCTGCCGATGGAAACGCTTCGGTTTGCCAAAACCACTGACGGCGGCCAAACCTGGAGCGAAGGCGCCGTGCCCGCAGGTGATGCGCCTTATCCGAGCAGCATCAGCGGTGTAGACGCTAACACAGCGTGGGCAGCCGCCATCGATAGCAATTATGCCAGCCAAATTGTGAAAACCGAAGACGGCGGGCTTACCTGGACACGCCAACTGGAAAACGGATTTTCCAGTCCTACTTCTTATGTAGACTTTATTCATTTCTGGGATGCCCAAAACGGCATTGTTATCGGCGATCCGGCTTCTTCAGATACCAACCCCGACAAATTCTGGGAAGTTTACAAGACTTCGGATGGCGGCCAAAACTGGACTCGGGTGAGCAGCGACCAAATTCCGGCGCCTACAGAATATGAAGTAGGTTATGCAGGTGATTTTTTTGTGTCTGGCGATCATATCTGGTTCCCGGCATTCGATTATGTTACAAACTCGTGGACACGTATTTACAAATCTGACGACCGCGGTTTGAGTTGGTCGGCTGTGACCGCCTATTGCGGCGTGCTCTCATTTGCCGATTCGCTGCATGGCATCGGGCGCGCATACAACAATGGCGCTTTTCCGATACGTTACACGGAAGATGGAGGCAATACCTGGTCAAACATTCCCGAACTCAAAGTGAACAACGTGGCTTCCATCGCGCTGATTCCGGAGTCCTATTTTTTGCTGGCTGTTGTCATCGATGATGTGCTGGCAGATGAGGCACGCACTATTCTCAGTACCGACCAGGGCGCATCATGGATGGAACTTGGTACTTCGGAAGGAGTACCAGGAAATGCCAAATTTGCCAGCCCAACCCTTGGGTACGCCGGCGGATGGCAGCCTTATGCCATGACCACCCGCATGTACAAGTATAACGGCAACCCATTGGTGGGCCTCTTTTCCGGCGTTGCGCTGAATGCAGACGTTACACTTGCGCCCAATCCGGTGTCTGAGCACCTACAGGTACGGGTTCAGGTGGCTGAACCGGCTTCATTTACCCTGCTACTCAATGATGCACAGGGAAAACTGATGGAAAGAAAAACACTTGAACCATCGGCTGATATTCAAACAGATTTTGACGTGCATCGCCTGCCCGCAGGCATGTACACGCTTACGGTGAGTAGTGAAAAAGGTTTTCTGACTCGTAAAATTGTAAAGCAATGAAAATGAATCTTTTCCTTGCGCTATTTGCCTGCGCTTTGTACTCCCGGATGGCTGCTCAAACACCAGCGGCTAATGAAACCCCACTGATTCCAGCCCCCTTTTCCGTCTGGTCGCAACGCCAGGACATGAGCAAATGGGCGGATAAACATTTCCGGCTTAGCGCAGCAATCCGTGCCGAACCGGCCGATTCGGAATCCTTCGCGGTCGCTTTTGTCAGGAATGAATATCCCGAACAAAAAGCCCGCAACTGGGTGTGGATGGATAACATGTTCGACCGCCCTGTGCGCGACACTGTCTGGAAAACGTATGTGCTGGAAGGGATGTTCGACCGGAGCGCGCCATACATGGGTTGGGGAGTGTTGGGATACGGCAATGGAACATTTTACTTTGATGATTTTCAGTTGTCCGTAGAAACGGAACCCGGAAATTGGCAGATTATTCCGCTTGTCAATGCCAATTTTGAGCAGGAAGGCCTGGAGCCCTGGCAACAAACCTCTATGGGCGTGCCGGTGCGGGTACTGGGCGCTTCGGCGTTGATCTGGGAAACCCACCCTTTTGAAGGAAAAAAATGCCTGCGGGTGACGAATAAATTTCTTTCAGACAAGGATTGAATACGCTAATATTTGCAAGTGGCTGATAACCATTGTGTTACAGCCTGTTGCCATATGCATTTTCCACTCTTCCCGAATTTTTTCATTCGAAAAAATTCGGGATTTTTTTTGCCTGCCGCGATCTGAAAACCGTGTTTTCCCGTATAGCCTCCAGAACGAATTCAAACATTCATTTTTCCAAATTTTCAACTACAATGAAAACGTTACAGATTCTTTTTTGTGTCTTTTTCTTTCCTGCACCCTCACCGCTCAGGACAAATAGTACATCACCGTTACCATGCCTGCTCAAATGACAGTGGATGGCGATGACGCCCTGTTTGCAAAAATCGGCGCTGCCGGACTCAGTAATTGTTTTTCCGAGTACCACGCTGCCGGCCCGGGCATGGCTGGCGGTTTTCTCGGCTTTACCACCTTCCGTTCCAAAGCACAACTCGATGCACGCCTGGCGACTCTTCGGCCCTTGCTCGGCAATGTGCAACCCGTTCCGTATGTAGTGTATAACCTCATTCCGGGTAAAAATGCCGGCATGCGCACCGACAAAACCATCATCGTGTACTTCGATGTAAAAGGCATGACCGAGGCACAGTACGAGCAGACTCTGGACGGGCTGAAAAAAGCCGGGCAAATCGACCATCCGGGACGCCTGTATCATGTGGCTTTCAAAACGCCGGAAGGCCTTAAAGTTATCGATGTGTGGTCCGATGCTGAAACATTTCAGGCCGCCGGCCAAACACTCGTCCCCATCATCATGTCGACCGGCCTGACGCCGCCACAACCTATGATTTATGGCGCACACGCCATTCGTATTCCTACCCAGGCCGACCGGAATGTGGATATAGTGCTGAGCGACTATGCGGCTTTTGGAAGAGGCGATATCGCCACGATTCAGGCTTCCCTCAGCGATAATTGTAACTGGACTCATGCAGGCGATCCGGCAGTGGTACCTTTTGCTGGCACGTTTGTCGGCAAAGCCGATGTGGGGCGTTTTTTTGAAAACGTTGGAAAATCCCTGCAAGTCACCCAATTCGAACCGGGAAACTATCACGCCAGCGACCGGGAAGTATCCTGTACCGTGTTGATCAAAGGGTCTGTGCTGTCTACCGGAAAAACATTTACCAGCACCGTTCAACAAACCTTCGGTTTTGATGCCACAGGCAAAGTGTCGGAATGGAGTACAAAAGGCGATGTCAGCAGCCTGGAAGCAGCGTTTAAATAGAGGTGAGAAGTGAGAGGCGAGAAGTGAGAGGTGAGAAGTGAGAGGCGAGATAGCCTCTATTGATTCCTACACAAAATATTCACTGTCAAATGATTATAAAAAATTCTTCCTCTCCTGGCTGGCTGCTGCTGTGGGCACATTCGTTTTCAATGGCCTTTTCCACGGGCTTTTGGCTGCTGATTTCTTCGATAGAAACAACGCTGCACTCGGAAGCGCCGCTGGATACTGTTCCGGGTGGGCGCCAATGGGCCAACTCTGAAAGAAGCCCTCAGCATCGGCGCTTTGTTTCACTTCTCTACTGCCATGACCTGGAATCTGGCCAATATGGCAAGTTTCGTTTCCTGGCCTCTGGCATTGGTTGCCGGCGATTCACTCTGGCATGTGCTGATGGGGTTGCTGGCGGGATGGCTGATTTACAAAACGGGCTTTCAAAGGAGCAAGATTTGACAACTTTTGGAAAGTTGTCAAATCTGAGTTCATGCGAGATCAAGATTTGACAACTTTCCAAAAGTTGTCAAATCTGAGTCCGTGTGAGAGATTTGACAACTTTTCAAAAGTTGTCAAATCGACGATGAAAGCAGTATTTTTACGGAAAATCCGTTCCTTCGCTTTCATCTATGTTCAACCGAATTTACAATGAAGACTGTATTGCCGGTATGGCGCGGCATTTGCCGGATCGATGCATTGATCTGGTGATAACCGACCCGCCTTTTGGCATCGATTTTCAGGCTGCCAAGGCCAATTACAACCGTAAAGAGCAGCATGTCCTGAAAGGGTACAATGAAATTCCCGGTGGCGATTACCTCATCTTTACCCGCGACTGGCTCACACAGGTAAAACGGGTGCTCAAACCCGACGGTAGTCTCTACATTTTTTCCGGCTGGAATTACCTCAAGGAAATCCTGATCGTACTCGACGAACTGCAGATGCCTCTGGTCAATCACCTGATCTGGAAATACCAGTTCGGGCTGGTCACGACCCGTAAATACGTGACCTCGCATTATCATGTCCTGTTCGCCGGGATCGATGAAAAAAAGCGCCGCTTTTACCCGTATGCCCGTTTTGAAAAAGACGACAAACACCCCGAAGGCGGCAGCGCGCATTACAAAGACAAGGAAGATGTGTGGACCATCCCACGCGAATACTGGAACGGCGATGTAAAAACACCCACCAAACTCCCCTCCGAAATCATTCGTAAAATACTGGCATACAGTAGTTTACCTGGCGATGTGGTACTCGATCCATTCCTCGGCTCCGGCCAAACGGCTGTTGTTAGCCATCTGGAAGGCCGGCAGTATGTGGGCTTTGAAATCGTGCCCGAGTATTATGGTTTTGCGAAAGAGCGGCTGGAAAGCGGGAAGTACCGAATAAAGTCCTGAGTCGTAAGTCCTGAGTCCTGAGTCCGTAGAGTACACGTTGTTACCCTTGAGGTTCATGAAAATTATTGCCAAGGGTAATAATGTGTACTCTACGGACTCAGGACTCAGGACTTACGACTCAGGACTTTAAGAAATCCAGCGTATTCCGGTAAAAAATCTTCTCCAGCGTTTCCTGTTCCAGCCCCATTTCCTCGATAAAACGCCCGATTTCCAGGTCGCCGAGCGGGAAAGGGTAGTCGGTGCCCAGGCACACTTTATCGTCGCCGATCACATCGATGATATAGCGCAGCAACTGCGGGTCGTGGGTGGCGGAGTCGACCCAGAAATGGCCCAGGTAGGAGCGGGGCGGCACCGGATTGTCGATGGCTACCAAGTCGGGGCGGCAGTCAAAGCCATGCTGAATGCGGCCAATCGTCGGAATAAAAGAGCCGCCCGCATGGGCAAAACAGAACCGCAGGTCGGGCAGGCGTTCCATAACGCCGCCAAACATCAGCGAACAAATGGCACGGCTCGTTTCGGCAGGCATACCCACCAGCCAGGGCAACCAGTATTTTTTCATATCGGCCTCGCCCATCATTTCCCATGGATGCACCAGAATGGCCATATCGAGGCGCTGACAAGCCTCGAAAATGGGGAAAAACTGCGGCTCACCCAGGTTCATCTGATTGACGTTGGAGCCGATCTGAATGCCGGGAAACCCCAGGCGTTTGAGCCGCTCCAATTCCTTGATAGCCAGGTCGGTATCCTGCATCGGGATGGTGCCCAGCGCCATGTAATGCTCCGGATAATCCTCGACGATGCCTGCCAGGTGATCATTCAGGAACATCGACAGTTCGAGGCAGTCGGCCGGTTTTGCCCAGTAGGAAAACATCACCGGAATGGTGCATACCACCTGCACAGGCGCCCGATACAGCATGTATTCGTCGATGCGAATTTTCGGGTCCCAGCAATTGCGTGCAATTTCCCTGAAAAACACCCCGCCTTTCATCATTCGCGCAAAACCATCGCGGTGGTGCTCGAGGTGAATAAAGTCGCCATAGCCGAATTTTTTGGCAAAATCCGGCAGTTTTTCGGGCAAAATATGGGTGTGCAGGTCTATTTTATGCATCATGTTTTTACCACCTTTTTCACTTGTACGCCCGTCGGCGTTTTTACCTCGATGAGGTAAACCCCGGCAGCCAGGCGGCTCATGTCGAGGGGCAACTGGTACTGACCTGCAGGCATCTGCTCGGGCGCTTGTGCGGTGCGCACCAGGCGTCCCAGATAATCGACAATGCGGATGCCTACTTCCTGCGCCTTGGGTAAATCGAGCAGGACAAAGGTATGATCCGTGAGCGGATTCGGCGACACCTGCATATGGAATCCGGCCAGATCGGGGGCATGTGTCGCCACCACGATTTCGTAAGGTGGCAGGAAAATTTCATCTACCCAGGCCCTGTCCGTGCCTTGCGTGGCAATTTCATCTTTGGAGTACACCCAGCGAAATTCGTGCAGACCCGTTTCTACTTCGTAACTCACCTCTCCCCAGGGCACTTCGCCCGACCAGGCATCCATTTCCACATCGTCGATGTAGAAACGCAGGAAATCGTAGTCCTGCTCGGAACTCACGCGCCGCGCAAACGACACCTTACCAGCGGCAGAAATAAACAGGCTCATTTTCATTTCCGAATACTGGTTGTGGGTGATGGTGCCCGAACGTGCGCAATAGAAACCCGACCAGGTGTTGTTGGATGCGATCACCCAGGGTTTGTTGCCGTCCATTTGCCAGGGGAAGGTGGTGAAATTGTGCTGCTCGAAGGTTTCGATGATCGGATTGATCAGTCGCGGCCCAACTTGCAGCGAAGCTCCGTACACACCTGCGGTGAGGGTGTATTCGAAATTGACGGGAACTACCTGCGGTGCATCGGGCGACACGGTGACAACAAACGCGGTGTTTTCAACGCCGGCTACACCCAGCACGCCTATTTCCTGTGCCGGACTGATCGTCAGCCAGGGAGAATCGCTGATGAGTTGGCCGGTAGCCAGCGGACTGGCACTGTGTCCGTTGTTCAGGTTGAATACGGAAATGATGGCCGTTTCGCCGCTTTGCAGGTAGCCATCGCCGTTACCGCCGGTGACATCATTGATGAGGAAATTGCTCACGGCTAATTTCGGTGCTTGCAACACGACGGGAATTTGCGTTGTAAATGTTTGATTATCATTAAATTGGATATCCAGCGTAAACAAGGCAATATGACCATCCGTCACATCGTCGACCACGGTGAACGCAAAGGCCGCCGGTTTTTCAACAGCCTGACCTGCTTCCAGATCGCCAAATGTTTCATTGAAATCGGTGATATACACCTGGTCGTCCTGGGTGCTCAGGGTAGCACTTGTCACGTTGGCGATTTCCACGCCTACGTTGCTGAGGGTGACGTTCATGGCCACCGATTCACCATAGTCAGCCTTCTGGTTGTTGTTTCCCGCGCTGTCGTCGAGGGTGACCAGTTGGTTGATGACAAATGCGCCTGCCGATGGCGTCACCTGCAAACTGCCCTGGTAGGGTGTGTAGTTGAACTGGGTGCCTGTGATCGTCATTTCACCCACATTTGTCAGCGAAGGAAAGGTAAATACCGCCACGCCGCCCGTAACTACAGCCGTAGCCAGCGTTTGTCCTTGCCAGTACAGGCTCACGAGCGCGCCTTCCACGGGGCATTCAACACTCAGCGAATTGGCGCCGATAAACAGCCCTTGCGGGTGTGTCACCGTGAGTGTTTGGGGCAGTCGGGTGCGCAGCACCGTGGATGGTTCGCCGAAGGTATTCCAGAAACCAGCCATCAATTCGCCGCCTTCCGCATAAGCCTCGATCATTTTTACATTGCCAATGGCCAGTGTGCTGCCTACTGAAGGCACGATCGAAACACCGTCCGCATCGATCAGGAACTGGTTCATACCATCCTGGCCTTCCATGGGCGGCGCCCAACTCTGGAAATCGCTGGAAAAATAGCCCGCAATGCCACCCCAGGCTTCTCCGCTGGCCAGGTCGCCGGCGCGCTGGAATGCTTCGCCCAGGCAGTCGCCGTTGTCGTTGTTGGTGTAGTTGCCCGCGCAGCAAGCCACCGCAATACAAACGGGGTAGCGGTGTACATTGCGCAGCATCGCCACCGCATCTACATTGAAATTGCCGCTCACGAGGCCTTGTTCCCAGCCGTGGCCGGTGTAGTTGTATACGCCGATCCCACGGTTGTTGATGATATTCACCAATTGTGTGTTTACCGGATTGCCGTTCTGGTCGGCCGTTTCGTCGCCCGGGGTAGGGGAGATGTCGCCGTGGTTGCCGTCGTAGAATTCCCAGAATTTTTCGTAGCCATCAGCCAGTTGTTCGGTTTTCCAGGCATTTGCCTGTTCGTAGTCGGCCTGATTGTCGTCGCCGATGCCCTGGCCTTCATTGGAAGCCGACCACATACCCTGGGCGCACCAGTTTTGTGCAGGGTCGGTCAGCGGCGTTTTTTCATAATCGAGGTTGCGATGCACCATAATTTCCAGTTGCTGGATATTGTCGGCATGAAAGCGGCCCACGAACACTTCCGGCGCATTGTCGTCGCCTTCCAAATATCCGAAGCAGTTGTCGCAGGAATAATCGCCGCCATCCTGCCGCATTTGCGGTTCCAGCACATCGGCGCCGCCTACGAGCAGCAGGTAAGTGATGTCGTGTTCTTCGTAGTAGTTTTTGACAAAATTGTAGATGTCGGTGGAAGAACTACCCACTTCGGAAGCAGGCACCACAGTGGTGTGAATACCCATCTGGCGTTTCCAGGTAACCAGGGGTTGCAAGGTTTCCACGAATTCATCTTTGGCAATCACCAGCATTTTTTCGGGCGTTTCACCGTTGCGTGTGAAATCGGCGTTGTCGTAATTGGGGAAGGTTTGCTGGTACAACTGCCGGAAAGTGCGGCTGCCTGAACGCGTTGTTGTACTGGTGTTTTCATTAATGCCATTTTCAGCAGTGCTGCTAGCCAGCAGGGTGATGGATGTGTACACTCGCAGCACCCGCGAAACGGGATTGTATTGCACCGGATAAATCCAGATACCCTGCCCGCGGCGCTCGCGCAGCACAAAAGGTTTTTGCAAGTCAGCCAGTTGGCCCGGGAAAAAGGCGTTGTGTTCGTACGCCGTTCCGTAGGAATAGGGCACCGAAGCGGGGTCGACTTTGCGTTTTAAATCGCCTTTGGAAGGCGCTACATACACATTTGGGAAGTCCTGGTACTCGCTTTGCAGGATGCTGTACGTCATACCGCCGGCGTTGGGTATCAGCAGGTTGGCGGCAAATTTCGGCACATCGGGAGCGCCCGCCTGCAACAAAGGTGTACCCTCGGGCATCGAAACAACCACCGCTTCGCCCTGCGGCGTTTGCACAGTGCGCTGGTCGATACCTGTCAGGTCGAGGCGCACGATGGTATGCCCCGGCGTTTTGTCGAGCACAGAAAAGCGGGTTTTATTGACTACCTGACCGATCAGTACGCTGACCGAAAGGCTGTAAAACAAAAGGGTAAGTAAATTTTTCATCCGATGTACAGAAAGTTTACAGGCGAGGAAGAGGTATTTGTTTGATATTCAGTGTTTTGAAAAGAATGTTGCTTATTTCCAGATGAAAAATCGTTCTGTTTTTTTACCCGTTTTCAGGAAATAAACGCCAGCAGGAAAAGGTGCAATATCGAGCGATAAAGTTGTTTGGGCGGCCAGCGATCCTTGCCATTTTACAGTGCCGGAAACATCCAGAATTTGCATGAACGCGTTTGTGGCATAGTCGTTTTTTACAAAAAGCACGTCGGTAGCGGGGTTGGGAAACACCTGAAAGGTGCTGCTTTCCGGTGTGTTTGTACCTACCGTGCCGGGTGTGTGCAGGTTGAAATATACATCCAGAAAATTGCTTGTTTGCTGAACATCGATGGCCCGAAACCACAGCCAGCCGCTTCCGGCCAGTGTGCCGGGCTGTACAATGAGTTTCAGATAGGGACGCACGGTATCGTAGGCAGGATTCATGGTGCCATTGGCAGGAATACCGGTGTAGCACAGACCGTAATCGCACAAATCGGCCGTCCAGCCTTCCGGAAGACTCATTTCCACCTGCCGCCATTTCAGGTGCAGGGTATCGTCGGCAGGATGGTCGAAATAGATATAGCATTCGTTGGCCTCATTCCAGGCAAGTTCCTGATCGAGCACCTGGGCCGGCCATGCACTAAAGGTTTGTGAAGTACCTGTTTGGAAACACAATAGAAGCAGTATGTAAAAGAAACTTCTCATGCTGGTGAAGTATAGAGGACGAAAATACAACCCTTCCTTTACTTCAGCATTTTAAATAGGGCATTTCGACAACCCGTGACATCTCTCACTTCTCACCTCTCACTTCTCACCTCTCCTTTCATCCACGCTTCCAGTTCTTCCACCTGCCAGGCATTATCGACCTGAAAGCCACCCGACCCTGTACGGCGCAGGCTGCTCAGGTACGCGCCACTGTCGACGGCTTGCCCCAGGTCGTGGGCCAGCGAACGTATGTAAGTGCCTTTGCTGCAAACAACCCTGAAATCGGCTTGAAGGCCTTCTGCATAATCCGGGTGCAGCATGATACGTGCGCCACGGTCACCTGCCACAACGGCTTCGTGCCGTTCGGGTACAACTTTCCGAAGCGGACCGATTTCCAAAGATTCGATATGAACAGGGCGGTGCGGCAGTTCGACTTCTTCGCCAGTACGGGCGTTTTTATAGAGCCGTTTTCCATCCACTTTTACCGCAGAGAAAATGGGAGGAACCTGCAAAATATCGCCTGTAAATGCCGGCAATTTTTCCTGCAACAGGCTATCCGTCAGGTGATCGACGGGAAACGTTGTTTCTACTGCCTTTTCCAGATCGAAACTGGGCGTAGTGGCGCCGAAGGTAACCGTGCCGGTATATGTTTTAGGCATGGCCTGCAAGGTGTCGATCAGGCGCGTGTACTGTCCAACACAAACGATCAGCAAGCCGGTTGCCAGGGGGTCGAGGGTACCTGCATGGCCTACCTTGAGTTTTTTCTGACCGGTTTTTCTGACCAGCGCGCCCCGCACTTTTTTCACGACATCAAAAGACGTCCATGCCAAAGGCTTGTCGATCAGAAACAGTCCGCCTGCCGGAAATGGATCGGGAAAAGGCTGGTTTTTTGAAAAAATATAGTACGATTCCGTTGTACTGGAACTCATGTGTCAGGGTTGTTTGATGACTTGTACAGCAGCGCTCCGCATTTTGCCGTTCGACAGGGTAAGGTAGTAGGCGCCTGCCGGAAATTGCGCAACCTGCTGCAAGGTAAGGGCATTTCCTGTCAGGTTTTGTTCCAACACTACGATGCCTTTTGCATCCGTCATGCTAAGCCGGACGCCCGGCGTTGCCCAGGGGCTGTGTGCGGGAATGCTGATTTCCAGAAAATCGGAAAAGAGTGTGGGGTAAACCTGTATAAATAATTCTTTTTCAGCAGATTGTGTCGACGTGACAACCGGGTTCATATAAATGTCCAACTGTGTAGTCTGTCCTGAAAACAGCGAGATGTCTGATAAAAAGACGGGTTCATAATCTTCCCTGTATGCGTTTACCTGATAGGCGCCAGGCGCAGCGGTTCCGGTTTTGTAAGCGCCTTGCAGATCGCTTTGATCCCAGTTGGGAGTGGCTGCCAGATACACGGAGGCGTTGTTCAGGGGCAGCCCTGTCACAGCATCGCGTACCGTACCTTCCAGGCGGGCTGCCGAGTAGTAGATGGGTTGATATACGAACAAGCCTTCCTGTTTGGCGGTGGCAAACAGCAGGCCGGATGGAAGATAAGGGTCGGCATCCCACACGAGCGAGTTGCCCAGCGAATCCCAGGCCGTTTCGATCAGGTTGTCGGGGTGCGAGGCATCTACGATGGTCAGTTGTCCCCGGTAGGATGGGTTTATGAGGAAATTTCCTTTTACGCGTACATTGTGTACCTCGCCAATGGGCAAACGACCGGGGCTATAGGTATCGATCAGCGTGATGTTTTCCAGGTCCGATACATCGAAGGCTGCCAGCGGGGCACTGGGCTTTTCATCGGTAGTGTACAATGTTCTCCCGTCGGGGCTGAGTTCGCTGTTGTGGTTGAATGCTGTCGGGGTAGGGTGGGTGGCCAGCAGGACGGGATTGCTTTTATTGGAAATATCGACTACGCCGAACCAGCCCTGGTAAATTTCACTGGTCCAGAGGGTATCGTTTCTAATAAAGCCGTCGTGTACATAATTCGCGGTATACAAGCCAACGATCGTTGGATTCCAAGGGTCGGCCAGGCTCGCAATGGTGCAGCCATTGGTGATGCCGCCACCGAAAACATACAGATAACCGTCCTTGGTTTGCACGGTGTGGCTGCGCCTGAGTTGGTTGGCGTATTGCCCGTCGCCGCGCCATACTTTCCAGGAAATGCTGTCGGGCAGCGTATTCAAATTAATGATGGTAATGCCGCTGCTATCGGCTTCCGAGCCTACATAGAGGTAGCCATTCCAGATGCGCAATTCCCGCCAGTTGCTGGGCAATCCGGGCACATTGAATCGTTCGGTAGGATGAGAAGGAATGTCCAAATCGACAATACTCACGCCGCCACTGGTGCCTACGAGTGCCCATTCGCCACCAGTGTGGTCGACGTAATGCGTGCAACCTGCCAGGTTCAATGGCGCATACGACAAATGGCCGATCGGGAACAGATTGTAATGAGGGGGGAGCGATTGAGAGAAGCCTGCGCTGTCAAAAAACAGCAACGATAGCATCGGAAGAAAGGAAAATAATAGGCGATTCTTCATGCTCGCAGATAGTTAGGATTGGAAAAAAGATTTATTCAAGAAGTCATTTTAGGGCAGAATGTTCAAACCACTTCTAAGAAACTGATTTAAAAAAAGACATCCCGAACCCTGGCTTTTACCAAAATTCGGGATGTTTCCATTGAGAATGATTTGACAACTTTTCGAAAGTTGTCAAATCTAATACAGGCATAGTGACCAAGATTTGACAACTTTTCGAAAGTTGTCAAATCTAATGCAGGCATAGTAACCAAGATTTGACAACTTTTCGAAAGTTGTCAAATCTAATGCAGGCAGTGACCAAGATTTGACAACTTTTCAAAAGTTGTCAAATCTAATGCAGGCAGTGACCAAGATTTGACAACTTTTCAAAAGTTGTCAAATCACTTCATCAGTCGCGCGATCGTTGCACCGATCTGTGCTGGAGATTCTACTACCTCTATACCGTTTTCGGAAAGAATGCGCATTTTAGCCGCTGCTGTGTCGTCGGCGCCGCCTACGATGGCACCGGCGTGGCCCATTTTGCGGCCTTTGGGCGCCGTTTGGCCGGCGATAAAACCTACAACGGGTTTGCGGTTGCCATTGGCGCTGATCCAGCGGGCTGCTTCTGCTTCGAGGCCGCCGCCGATTTCACCGATCATCACGATGCCCTCTGTTTCGGGGTCGTTCATAAACAGTTCGACCGCCTGGCGTGTAGTGGTGCCGATGATTGGGTCGCCTCCGATACCGATGGCCGTGCTTATACCGAGGCCGGCTTTGGCAATCTGGTCGGCTGCTTCGTAGGTCAATGTGCCTGATTTGGAAACCAGGCCGATGGGACCGCGTTTGAAAACAAAGCCAGGCATGATACCCACTTTTGCTTCATCTGGTGTGATGATACCCGGACAGTTTGGCCCGATCAGGGTAACGCCTTTCAAATCGACATAGGCTTTGGCGCGCACCATGTCCTGCACGGGAATGCCTTCCGTGATGGCTACAATGACTTTAATGCCAGCAGACGCCGCTTCGATGATCGCATCGCCGGCGTAGGCGGGTGGAACAAAAATGATGCTGGTATCGGCGCCTGCCTTGACGACAGCGTCTTCCACGGTATTAAAAACCGGACGGTCGAGGTGCATTTGCCCGCCTTTGCCGGGCGTCACACCGCCTACTACGTTGGTGCCGTAGGCGATCATTTGTTCAGCGTGAAAAGTGCCTTCTTTACCTGTAAATCCCTGTACGATGATACGGGAATGTTTATTTACTAAAATGGACATGTATGAGTGGTTAGGTATGATGTTGTGTTGGTTAGACGGACTGGTTGTCGGCCGAATCAGGCTTTATTTATCTTCTTTTATGATAAAAACGTCCTCATCGCGGCGTTTCATGAAGTAATGTTCCCGGGCAAACTTTTCCTTGGTCAATTCGAAATCTTCCGCTTCTTCCTGTGCTTCCTTGATTTTTTCCTCGTAAAAAGCGCGGTCATTTTCCAGGCGTTGCTGTGCCCTGTACAGTCGCCACTGGGTCCACAAACTGTGTTTATCCAGAAAAATCAGGATAAAGAAGAAAACCAGCAACGTAAGGTAATACCTGTTTTGCAAAGGAGCGGGTAATCGGCTCCAGAGTGCCTGCCAAGGATTCTGTGGAATAGCCATATAAAAATAGTCCTAAGTCCTGAGTCGATAGTCCTGAGTCGGTAGTCGACGGTAACTTAATCGCTCAAAAGTAGGCTGTTTATTGCAATACTTGGGCAATAAAACCATATGAACTTTTATCCGATCAATTGATCGATGGCGTCGCACAGTCGGCCAAAAATTTCATCAATGGTTCCTATACCATTGATTGTCTGGCTTTTATTGCTCTTTGCATAATGGTCGTATACCGGGCTGGTTTCGTTTTTGTACACGTTGATCCGGTTGCGAATGATGCTTTCGTCGTTGTCGTCGGCACGGCCGGAAGTATTGCCACGCAGTTTGATGCGTTGAACGATTTCCTCGTCGGGCACATGCAAGGCCAGCAGACCGGCCACCTGGGTGTTTTTGGCGGCGAGCATTTCGTCCAGCGCACCGGCTTGTGGAATAGTGCGTGGAAAACCGTCGAAAATGAAGCCGGCAGCATCCGGGTGCGACTCCACCTTATTGAGCAGCATACCGATGGTCACGCTGTCGGGCACCAGTTCACCCTTGGCCATGTAGGCCTTCGCCTGTAGGCCAAGCGGGGTGTTGTTGCCCATTTCATAGCGAAAGAGGTCGCCGGTACTGATATGAACCAGGTTATATTTTTCTACGAGTTTGGCTGCCTGGGTGCCTTTTCCCGAACCGGGAGGCCCAAAAAGTATCAGGTTGATCATTTTGTTTGAATGTGTCACGATAGTAGGAAGGGCAAAGTTAGAAAGGGCAGGAACATCTGCCTAATTTTCATTTTGGAATTTGAAACAAGTGTTTTTGTATGAAATCGGTTGCTTTGAAAAATTTAAAACCGGAAAAATTGTATTTTTTTAAAATAATGAACTGTTTCAGGTGTACACACTGTCCCGACGGGCTAAAGCCCATGATACCATCACCCCCATTATTCCCAGTCATTTCATAAATTTGGGTGCTAAAAATCCTTAAACCGATACCGTTCTCCATACTTTTCAATCCAGTGCAGCAATTTCCAGACGTCCTCCGCGTGAAAAAGTTCGGTACCAGTATTCATGGTGGCCGCACTGCCGCAAGCGACGCCGATGCGTGCCATATCCTGAAATGTACGGCCTTCATTGAGCGCCCACACCATGCCTGCCACCATGCTGTCGCCAGCCCCGACGGTGCTTTGTTTGTGTACTGTTGGCGCCGGAATGTGCTCGAAACCATCTTTGCTGACCAACAGACACCCCTGGGGGCCGAGCGACACCACTACGACTTCACATTTGCCCTGGCCGATCAATTCCAGTGCAGCATCGTCGACCTGGTTCATTTCCAGTTTTTCCACCCCTACGAGGGCGCTTAATTCGCCCAGATTGGGTTTGAGCAAAAAAACACCTTCATCGGCAGCGGCCTGCAAGGCTTTTCCGGAAGTGTCGAGGATAAAACGCGCGCCGATCTTTTTGGCAAAATGGGCCACTTTTTCAAAGTAATCGCCCGGAAGACCGGGCGGCAAACTGCCACTGGCAACAAGGTACGCCGGTTCTGCTTTTTTTACCAGATCAAGACACGCATTTGCCTGGTTTTCAGTGAGTTCTGTGCCGGGTAAGGTGAAACGATACTGCTGGTTGGAACTGGTTTCGGTGATGGAAATATTCTCCCTGGTTTCGCCGCTCAGTTCCAGCACAGCCGTTTCAATGCCTGCTTCGTGCAGCAGGGACTGAATCTGGCGGCCATTGTGCCCGCCGGACGGAAAAACGGACAGGCTACTGCCGCCCAGTTTTTGAATGCCTTTGGAAACATTGATGCCGCCGCCACCTGCGTCGATGCGCATGGGCGTGCAACGCAGTTTTTGCTCGGGCACCAGTTTTTCGGTAGTCGAACTCTTGTCAAGCGCCGGATTCAGGGTAAGGGTGACAATTTTCATAGGGATTACTTGCTTTTGCGTTTCTTTCGGTCGCAATGATACTCAAATTGAACGAATCCTCTTTGCTCGAAGCCTGCGCCTGGCTTGCCGAACGCGATGAAGCGCTGGCTTTTGTGCTGCAACGCTACGGACCGCCCCCGCTATGGGCACGAGAGCCGGGCTTTTCCACGCTGGTGCATATTATTTTGGAACAACAGGTGTCGCTGGCTTCTGCCAATGCAGCTTTTCAAAAATTGAAGACGCTGCTCGGCGGCCTGGTCGAACCGGAACCTTTTCTTGCCCTCGGCGACGATGCCCTGCGCCAGGCCGGTTTCAGCAGGCAAAAAATGCTCTATTGCCGCCACTTAGCCCAAACAATTGTAAACGGGCACCTGCACCTGCCGGCCTTGTCTGAACAGAATGAAGAAGAGATTCGCTACACGCTTAAACAACTAAAAGGCATCGGCGACTGGACGGTAGATATTTACCTGTCTGAATGCCTGCTTTATCCGGACATCCTGCCCAAAGGCGATATCGCTATGCTGGAGGCGTTTAAAGTGCTGAAAAAATTGCCCGCTCGCCCTATCCACGATGTGTTTCTGGCTGGCACAGAACACTGGCGCCCCTGGCGAAGCGTGGGAACGAGGATGCTTTGGCACTATTATTTAGAAGCGAGAAAAGAGTTATGAGTTAGGGAGTTATGAGTTATAAGTTATGAGTTATGAGTTATGCCGAGTTTCATTAAGTCATAGTATCATGAGTTTCAAAAAGTCGTAGTACTTTTTAGGATTCAAAGAGCGGCAACTTTAGTTGCACACCAGGGAATGGGAAGTCGC
>JAIUPL010000038.1 GCA_020160935.1 Bacteroidota bacterium
GAAACAAGCCCTGTCAATATCTTTTTTACTTTTGTACTCATAGCGAGTGTGATGTTATTTTTGAATGTTAGACTATCCAAAAATAGATAATTACACTCGCTTTTTCCCTTAAGTCAACGACATTGGGCTAAAGCCCATACCACCACCTGAACAGCGCTTAGTGGTGCTTGTATCGGACCCAATTTATGAATGGGGTACAATATGCGGATAGTCATTTTATTTTTTAAATTTAGACATCCTGTTGGGAATACTTCTAATCCTTTAAATCCCCAAAATCCTGATTCAAAGCCCTAAAAACCGATAACGAAATCCCGAATTGCCAGCCGCAGACCACATCCGCGTCTTCTTGTAAACAGGATGTATGTAAATTTGCTACCCCGTTTTTATCGTTGGAGCCTGGTGGCTTTAAAAATTTCAAAAAAATGTTCCACATGCGGTCGATTTGTACACTGACGCTGGTCTTACTACTTGTAAATCAAACCCTTACCGCTCAAATGCAATCCTTTGAGCGCCTTCCCATTCCGCTCATTCAGAATGGAATAGAACTCCCGGCGGGTTTTGCCGGCGGCTTGAACAACCCACAGTTTTCGGCCGCCGACCTGAACCAGGATGGGATACAGGATATGGTCATTTTTGATCGGGCAGGCGATGTTGTACTCACGTATCTCAATTCCGGCGCGCCAGGCACCAACAGTTACACTTTTGCGCCGGACTACGCCTGCAATTTCCCGAAACTGACCGATTATGCCATGATGCGCGACTACAATCAGGATGGAGCAGCGGATATTTTTTGCGCCTCCTTGTCGGCCGGAGCGCAGGAGATGTCCGTTTTCAGGGGATATTACGAAAACAATACCCTCAAGTTCACCCCCTACTACTTCAATTATCCCAATTGCACCTACTGCAACCCTACCCAGGTGTGGTACCCGGATCAGGATCAGCCCGGCGATTGGAACAACCTGCTCATTGCCCCCACCGATATTCCGGCAGTGGATGACATCGACGGCGATGGCGACCTCGACATACTGACTTTCGACCCCGCCGGAGGCCATGTGTGGTATGCACAAAACAGATCGGTGGAAATGGGTTTTGGGATCGACAGCCTCAAATACCACGTCGTGGATAAATGTTGGGGTCGTTTTTACGAAAGCGGACTCGTCGCCTGCCATTGCGATCTGTCGGACAATGCCTCTAACTGTTCCAATGGCCTCACAGACGGCAGCCTCGAAGAACGCAACGAGCGCCACCCGGGCTCTACGCTGATGACTTTCGATCAGGAAGGCGATGGCGACAAGGAAATTGTGCTCGGCGATGTTTCTTTTGAATGTCTCAATCTTTTGAACAATGGCGGCTCTGCTGCGTCAGCCTGGATGACTTCACAGGATGAAAGTTTTCCTTCCTACAATACACCCCTGTCGCTTTTTACTTTCCCTGCCGCTTTTTACCTGGATGTCGACAACGATGGCAAACGGGATATGGTGGTAGCCCCCAACAACCGCAACATCGGCGAAGACCAGAAAAACGTATGGTTTTACCGCAATACAGCCGCAACCGGCCACCATTTCGAACTGCAAGGAAAATCCCTGTTTATTGGCGATATGCTCGACCTGGGTTCTGGTACGCACCCGACTTTTGCGGATGTGAATGCTGATGGGCTCAAAGACATGATTGTGGGGACGTACGGCTTTTTCACCACCCAATCCAGCACCAATGCACGTTTGTACCTGTTTTTGAACACCGGTACTGCTACCGAACCCCGTTTCGAACTGGTAAACAACGACTGGTTGAATTTTTCAGAATTCACACCTGAAAATTATGACTTTTCGCCTGCTTTTGGCGACCTGGATGGCGATGGGGATCTCGATCTGCTGGTAGGCCACAACGATGGCGGTTTTTTTTACTACCGCAACTCCGCCGGCCCGGGGGCGCCCATGATTCTGTCGCGGGTGTTCGATTCCATGTGGCTCGATATGGATGTGGTAGGGCTCGTGTCGGCGCCTACGCTGTACGACCTGACAGGCGATGGTCTTCTCGACATCATTGCGGGAGAACGCAATGGCAATGTCAACCTGTTCACCAATATCGGCACCATCAATAACCCACTATTCCCGCTGACGCCAACCATCCAGAAACTGGGATTCGTGGATACCCGGCTATTTGGCGAAGCAGTTGGGTTCAGCACGCCCAATTTTATTCCCACGCCCAACGGCCTGCTCCTCGTATGCGGCTCCAATAGCGGCCAACTGAAAGCCTATCAGAATTTCACACTGGGCGACACGTTTGACCTGGTAGACCCTGTTTGGGGAAATGTAGATGAAGGCGGGCGCACCCACCCTGCATTTGCCGACCTCGACAACGATGGTATCCTGGAAATGGTGGTGGGTAATCTGCGCGGCGGGCTCGGGATGTTTCGCACCACGCTGGTAGATTGCAGTACTGTAAATACCATACAGCCCGCGTCGGATGAACCATCCATACGCATTAGTCCCAGCCCCGCACACGATCGTTTCCAGATCGAACTACCCGCCCTGATACCTTATCGCTGGCAGGTGTTCAGTGCGACCGGGCATAGCATGGCCGCCGGCAAAACGAGCGGAGGCAAAACAGTTGTAGAGACAAACAATTGGGAATCAGGCGTTTATTTTCTACAGATAGAGGCAGGAGGAAGCAGGGTTGTTCGGAAAGTGGTGGTTATTTGAGAGATGGGTTTTTGTGTTTTTGTGTTTTGGTGTTTTTGTGTTTTTGTGTTTTGGTGGGGCTTCGCTCTTGGCATTGGCAGATAATTTGGCCGGGAAATCACGACCCAACGCCAAGAGCGAAGCCCACAAAAACACAAAAACACTAAAACACCAAAACACTAAAACCCCAAAATCAAATATCAAAACTATACCCTTCCGCCACAAACTGGTCGTATCGTTCGCGGTCGAACTGATACAGTTTGGCGGGGCGGTGCGCCACACCTTCCTGCATTTCGGCGCACTCGACGAGTACATTCATCGAGAGGATTTTTTTGCGGAAATTGCGTTTGTCCAGGCCCTTGTTTTTGGGAAGGTTCAGCACGGATTCGTACAATTGTTGCAGTTCGGTGAGCGTGAATTTTTCGGGCAACAATTCGAACCCGACGGGTGCATTGCGCACTTTGCGCTGGAGGCGTTGCAGGCAAATATCGAGGATTTCATTGTGGTCGAACGCCAGTTCGCCTACTTCTGAAATAGTGTGCCAGCGCGCCGATTGAGCAAAAGAAGCGGGCGTGAGGGTAAAATCGCTGATTTTTATCAGCGAGAAATAGGCCACAGTGATGACACGCCCGAGCGGATGGCGATTCACGGCGCCAAAAGTACGCACCTGCTCGAGGTACACCCCGCGCAAGCCAGTCAGTTGTTCGAGCACGCGCTCGGCAGCCGTATCCAGGTCTTCATTCGGATACACCAGATCGCCCGGCAGAGCCCATTTCCCGCGGAAAGGGGCCGCACCACGCTGAATCAACAACACTTTCAGTTCGCCGCCGTCAAAACCAAAAATGACGTTATCAACAGAAAAAGCCGATTTAAAAAAACTTTCGACTTCGCTCATATTTTCACAAGTTTGTAATGGAGGCCAAAAATACGGGCTTATTGTTGTTTTTACACCAAAGCCGGCAATGGATTTTTTTTCCGGCTCAACATTACAGCAAATCGGCTTGGATACGGTAAATATCCTATTTTTGCGGATGTTTTGGCAAGCAAATTGCTCTGACAATTCTTATGTACGTCTGGCTTTACGGAAATCTGGTCTTTCAGAGACTTTTCCCGGCATTTTCAGGCATTATCCCATGTTTTCAATTCAGTCATAATCCCGTTTACAGTTGCCTAAAGTCACCTCGTTTAAGATCGTTCCATCCCATTCTTTATGCAAATTGATATACCGGCGCACATTGAAAAATTGCTCTTTCTGCACGATGCCCTGATTATCCCCGGTTTTGGCGGATTCACGGCTACCAGAACGCCGGCAACAACCGATTACGCAGGTGGCTCTGTAGCGCCGCCGGCTAAAACGCTGACATTCAGCGAGAACCTTACCGTGGACGACGGTATTCTGGTGGGCGACGTTGCCCAGACCCACAGCATTTCACTGGATGACGCCCGAAAAGCCATCGCTGAATTTGTAGAAAAAATTCAGGTACTGCTCAATCAGCGTGAAATTGTTACGCTGCCTGGCGTGGGTCGTTTGTACCGGAATTACGTCCAGAAAATACAGTTTTTGCCTGATTCCACCAATTTTAATGCAGGCTCCTATGGTTTGCCGCCCTTGCAGTTTTCACCTATTGCCCGCTCACGGGAAGTAGTGGAAAAACCAGAAACCGAGCCGGCAGCGACGACACCAGCCACACCTTACATCCCGCCGGCAGAAACCCTGGAACCCGTCGGCCGACCGCGCCGCTCGCGTATGGGACTTGCCCTGGGCATTATTTTCCTCTTCGCATCGCTGTCTATCGGCATCTGGTACTGGCAGCAACGCAAAAAACAGGCCCTGATCGCCGAACGCGACCAAACCGAACAAAACGACACCCCCGTAACAAAAAAACCTGCCACAGAGCCGGCTCGCCCAAAACAGGAAGCCTCCGAAACAAAAACGCAGGAACAAAGCGCCACAGAATCGGCCGAAGAAAAAATGGCTGCCGCCCGCGAGCAGGTGGCCAAAAACGCTGAAGGCCGGGAATGTATCCTCGTAATTGCCACTTTGCGTGAAAGGCAAAATGCCGACCGGCTCGTTCAATTGCTGCGCAATGACGGCCATGAGGTGTATTTCCTCGAAAAAAATGGTTACCAGGTAGGCGTTCGGTTTAAATACAACAAGGTGAGCGAAATTCAGGAAACCATCAATATCCTGACCAAACTCACCGGAGAAGAGCAAATCTGGATCAAAAAGAAATAATTGTCATGCTGCGCATCGAACACATCGGCATTGCCGTACGCGACCTGGAGGCCAGTAACGAGTTGTTCCGCAAACTACTGGGCTCCGAACACTACAAAACAGAATCTGTAGCCAGCGAACACGTCACCACCTCTTTTTTTCAAATTGGAGAAAGCAAAATCGAACTGCTGGTGGCCACCGATCCGGAAAGCCCGATCGCCAAGTTTATCGAAAAACGCGGCGAAGGCATCCACCATATCGCATTTGAAGTAGCCGATATCCACGCAGAAACTGCTCGCCTCGAGTCGGAAGGATTTATCGCACTCAACCGTGAGCCCAAACGTGGCGCCGACAACAAATTGGTCGTTTTTCTGCACCCGAAGACGAGTAACGGGGTGTTGGTGGAGCTGTGCCAGAGTTATTAAGTTATTGGTTATTAAGTTATTAGGGGTGGTAGTGGACCATTATTACATTTGTTGGGCGTCCATTTTTGTGTGGCCAAATAAATGCAATGATGGCCCCTTACCCCCCCTAATAACTTAATAACCAATAACTTAATAACGCCCCCCGCTAATTCGGTACGAACCGCAGCGACACCGAATTAATACAATACCGCAATCCCGTCGGTTTGGGGCCGTCGGTAAACACATGGCCCTGGTGGCCGCCACAGCGGGCGCATTCTACTTCTACACGGGTCATGCCATAGGTGTTATCCTCCTTTTCAGCGATACAGTTTTCATTGAGCGGCTGGTAAAAAGACGGCCAGCCTGTTCCGCTGTCGAATTTCGTGTCGGAAGAAAACAGGGGCAATCCGCAACCTGCACATACATACGTGCCGTGCGCATGATTGTCCCACAAGTTGCCAGTGTAGGCGCGTTCGGTGCCTTCTTCGCGCAGCACTGTAAAAGCCTGCGGCGTGAGTTGTTTTTTCCATTCGGCTTTGGTTTTGCTGATTTTAACCACATGGCCGTCGGCATCGTATTCCGGCGGTACAATGCTGTCTGATACAGCCGTGGCAGGCAGCGCAGGCTGAACGGCAGCGGATGTGTGCTGGTCGGAAGGCAAGGCCGGAGCGTTGCAGGAAAGGAAAAGAAAAAAAATACTGAGGAGTTTCATTGTGTGGAATGTTTTTGATGATGAGGGTTGATGGGGGTTGATAGGGTTGATAGGGTTGATAAGTGTTGATGAGGGTTGATGAGGGTTGATATTCACCGGCTCGGGCAAGGGCCATTTTTTCTTCATCGAGCCGATGAATATCAACCCTCATCAACCCTCATCAACACTTATCAACCCTATCAACCCTCATCAACACTTATCAACCTCATCAACCCTATCAACCTCATCAACCCTATCAACCCCATCAACCCCATCAACCCCATCAACCCCATCAACCCCATCAACCCCATCAACCCCATTTACGTATCCCAACGCTCTTTCGGCTTTCAGCCATCAGAAATAAGTAGAAAATGACAGGAAAACGTTCGCCAGCCGACAAAAGGACGTGACTGGCGGCTATCAGAGATACTGCACGTATCCCATTTGCATCGGCATCCCAAAAGCATTGACGCCCCAGATAGCGCCGTTGTGGTCGATGCTGTAATAAAAGCCATTGGGGAACTGATACACCCATGCAAAAGCAGGGTTCATGGAGGCCACCCGTGTGGCTACCACGACAGGGAAATTGTTCATCGGATTGACCACCACAATTTGATTGCCGGGTGTCACATAGTATGCATTCGGGTCGCCGTTGAAAATACACTGCGCCACATAGGCTTTCACAGGTGGTGGCGGTGGCGGGTTGTATTCCGGCTTGCGGGGCGGTTCGTAGTTGTTGCCCGGGTCGTTGTTGCTGGAAACAGCACGGTTATCAATCTCACGCACGATACGCAACAGGGAGTCGCGGATTTCGTCGATTTCGCGGTTTTCGGCCAGGCCGCTCACATTCCTGCGTTTGTATTCGGCCCAGCGGCTCTTTTGCAACACGGCAGAATCTGTCAGATCATATTCCTTGCTGTTATACAAATAGTCGAGCAACAGGCGAATCGCCTGTTCTATTTCATTCTCGCCGATCAGTTCGCGGATCTGTTTGGTGCTGGTTGACATGTTCCGGGTTTGCGGGGACAAAAATTTGAAATTTCACCCGAAAAGACTGCATAATCAGGTGGAAATCTTTCCGGTTCGTGGAAAAACCGTTCATTTGTACGTCCAAATTTACTTTGCTCTATGAATAAAAACCTGCTTGCACGCCTGCTGGCGATGGTAATGGTATATGTGATACTCAAATTTTTTGGCGGCTCGTTTGGAAGCCTGGTGTTGTACCCGGTGACCATGCTGGTGGCATTTTTGCACGAACTGGGGCATGCTACGGGCGCTATCCTGACAGGCGGGTCGGTCGACGGACTTCAAATAAACCCCGACGGCAGCGGCTACACCGTTACCCGGGGAGGCAGCGCAGGTGTCATTCTGATCGGCGGCTATCTGGGCAGCGCACTACTGGGCAATTTATTGTTTCGCATCGGTGTTAAACACCGCACCCAGGCGCAGGCCGCCTTGCTGGTACTGGCTTTTATGATGGCGCTGGCCGGCATCATCTGGTTCGAGTCGTTTACCAGCACGGGACTTCTGTTTGCATTTGCTGCTACCCTGTTTTTTGTGGCCCGCCGCACCACCTGGGATCAGGATGCACTTATGTTTCTCGGGCTTGCTACCGTTCTCTACATCATCCAGGATTTTGATGTAGGCCCCAAAAGCGACCTGGCCATGTACGAACAAGTGGTAGGCATTTTCCCGTACCGCGTGTGGATGTACCTGTGGCTGGCACTGGCTTTCGGGCTGTTTGTATGGAATTTGAAAGAACTTTTTGGAAGAAGATTGTTTCCATAAAATGGGACACCGATTTATGCTGCTCGAAAAAATACCCGTCAAACTGGCGTCCAGCCTCGTTATCGGCTACATGGTTCTGGCGTTTGGCTGGTGGTCGTGCCATTTGTGGTCGAAAAACGACCGCTTGTTTGAAGTGGAAAAAATGGCTCTCGAAGCCCGCTTTTCCGACGCAGGACATAGCGGCGTCAACCTGACGCGTTTGTACGAGACCACCGAGTACAAACGGGCAGAAAAAAACTGGCGCAAAAGCCGGCGTATGATCGTGTCAGAAGGGCTGTTTTTTATGGCCTGCCTCGTTTTCGGCTTGTGGATCGTACACCGCAGCGCCAACCGCGAGGTAAAACTGGCCCGCCAGCGCCGGAATTTTCTGCTGAGCATCACCCACGAACTGAAATCGCCCATCGCTGCCCTGCGCCTCGAACTCGAAACGCTGCGCCGCCCGAACCTGCCCCCCGAAAATCGCGATCAATTGCTGTCCAACGGCCTGAAAGACGTCGCCCGCCTGCAAAACCTCGTGGAAGACCTGCTGCTCGCTGCCCGCCTGGAAGACAACTGGCGCCCGATGCCCGAGCCAGTCGACCTGCAATCCATGCTGCACGACATCGTCGGGCGTTTGCAGGTGCGGTTTCCAAAGGCCGATATTCGCATACACGTTGCCGATCATTTTCCAGCCGTACAGGCCGATAAACCCGGCCTGAACTCGGTGCTGCAAAACCTGCTGGAAAACGCCCTGAAATACTCTCCCGCTGGTGCGCCGGTGGAATGCAGCGTAGAACAGATGCCTGAAAAAGTGCGGATTCGCATTGCCGATCAGGGACACGGAATTCCGGATTCGGAAAAACAGGCCGTTTTTGAAAAATTTTACCGCCTGGGCAGTGAAGAAACCCGCCAGACAACGGGAACCGGCCTGGGGCTGTACATTGTTCAGCAAATTGTAAAAGCGCATGGCGGCAGTATTTCCGTAACGGACAATAAACCGACAGGCACTGTTTTTACCATAGAAATTTAATGTCCGAAACCCAGACACTTACCAGACTGCTTAAAATGGCCCGGCTAAACGGCCGACCAGAAATTTTCCATTCCATACAGGGAGAAGGGAAAAGCCTTGGTATTCCTTCCATATTTGTGCGCACTTCCCTGTGCAACCTGCACTGTATCTGGTGCGACACCGACTATACCTGGAACTGGACCAATACCCGCTTCCCGCACGTGCATGATGCCCTGCCGGGGTATCAAAAATTTCAGAAAAAAGACTGGGTGGCCGAGTGCTCCATGGAAGAAATTGCCGACTCCGTGGCTTCCTTTCCCTGCTACAATGTCATCCTGACCGGTGGCGAACCGATGCTGCAACAGCCCGCCCTCACGGAACTGATGCATACCCTGCGTACGTTATCAGCGCGTTACCGATTTGAAGTGGAAACCAATGGCACCCTCCGGCCCGATGCAGCCTTCGATGCCATCATCGATCAATACAACGTATCGCCCAAACTCGAAAACAGCAACAACAGCCGCAAACTGCGCGAGCGGCCGGCTGCGCTGCGCTTTTTTGCACAAAGCCCGAAAGCCAATTTCAAATTTGTGCTCGCAGCAGAAAATGACCTGGCAGAAGTGATTCAGTTGATGGAAACCTACCACATCGACCCCGAAAAAACCTGGTTGATGCCAGAAGCAACCGAACGCGAGGTTTTGCAGGAAAAACGACAATGGCTGGTAGAAATCTGCAAACAATTCGGCTTCCGTTATTCCGATCGCCTGCATGTGCAGATTTGGGGGAGCAAGAAGGGAGTGTAGAGAGAGTGAGAGGGTGAGAGGGTGAGAGAGTGAGAGGTGAGAGAGTGAGAGAGTGAGAGGTGAGAAATTTTGCCGCTTTACTTATGGGAAGTGTTTTTTACATTTGTCAGGGCTAAAGAAGTTAACATTTTTACTGCTTATACCGTCTCTATAGTCCCATAACCACACATCCAACTCAACTCAAACCAACCATGTCTGTTCAATTCGATCAGGTCAAACAAAAAGCAGGCAAAATTGCACGCCGCACCTTGTGGCTGATTCTGGCCGTAGGTCTGCTGTTTTCTATCGGCTATTATTTCTACAGAACTTATACCATCAGTGAAGGTACACGCACTGGAGTGTTGTTCAAAATTTCCAAAAAAGGGGTCATGTTCAAGACTTATGAGGGGCAATTGCACCTTGGCGGCAGTACCATCCTGACCCCGCAGAGTACCTGGAATTTTTCGGTAAAAAACGAAGCGGTATATCAGCAAGCGCAGCAATTCGACGGAAAAAATATCAAGGTGTATTACCGGGAATTGATCGATGCGTTCCCCTGGCAGGGCGATACCGATTACATCGTTTACAAGGTGGAACCCGTACAGTAAAACAACGTTCCCAAATGTCCGAAAATGAACACCTTTGTTCAATTTCGGGCATTTTTATTGAAAAAAGTGTTTACAACAATTTGATTGTCAATAAGTTACAAGTTGGCAGCAAAATTGCCCGAAAAACTGACAGGAAACATCCAAAGCAATACGCATTACCATGAAAATACTCCTCCTATCCCTGCTGCTAACTGCTTCCTTTGCATGCCGCCAGTCGGCAGATTTGCCCGTTGCTGCTGCTGAAATTCAGTCGACTGTAACCATTCCGGATGTCAGATATACGCAAAATGACATTCGCAAACTGCGCTGGATCGAAGGCGCCTGGGAAAGTACCCAGCCTGGCAAGCCTGTGCGCCAGAGTTTTCATATTACGGATGATTTCCAACTTGAAATCAATGACATCAGCGAACAGGGCGAGCCGGCATCCACCATGCTGTCCTGGTACGAAGGTCATTTTTACCTCGGAGAAAACCGCGACTGGGTAGTGACCTGGATTGGCGAAAAAGACGTGCGTTTCGACCCGGTTCGCCCGGGCAAACTGCCGTTTACATGGACGCGTTTTGGTGAAAACCAATGGTACCACGTCAGCCATCGCCCCGATGGCGACCACCCCGTGCTGATGCAGCGCGCCGACGAGGTGCAGCCGTGAGAATTTAAGATATCTGATTACATGATGTACGATCTCCGATTGGATAGAAGATTTGAGATTTTTGATTGAGTACATCTCAATCAATTATAAATTAAAAAATCTTCAATCCAATCGTACATCGTACATCATGTAATCAGATATCATCAATCTACTTGATTCTCGCCGCCAGCATCAGCCTTTTTACCCGTTTTTGTGCTTCTGTTTTTGTTTCCGGATCGGCCAGACGTTGCAGGCCCGTCCAGGAGGAGAAGCCGTATTCTTTGGCTACCATATTCCGGAATCCATCTTCAGCAGGTGAAACAGCCGAAGCAGCAGGTTGTGCGGTCGGTTTGCTTGTACCTTTTGAAACGGTTTTAGGCGTCATTTTTTTCTCGGGCATCATATGCAGCGATGCCGATGCGACCGGTACTTCTTCCGGGAAATAGCGCATCAGGTCGTATTGCTGCATCAATTTTTGCATACTCCAGCCATAAGGGTATGATTTCAGCGCAGCACTCACGGATTTGATTTGCTCGCCGGCATGCTGGCCGGCGTCGCGTTTCAACTGGCTTTTCGAGTAATTGCCTATGTAGGACTGTACCAATACGTGGGCCAGCAGCACCTGCGGCCGCACGTTGTAGTCTTCGGCAATGTCTCTTACCGTCGATTTCCATTGTTTAGCGGTGGAGGATACAAATTCGGCATCGTCGTAGAGGTTTTTCAACTGCTCGGAAGCAGACTGGCTGCGTTCTTCTTCCTGCTGCACGGCTTTTTCTTTTCTGGAAGCCGATTTGCTGCTTTTAGAAGGATGCAGGGCAATAGCACGTGGCCTATCGGGCATGTCTGCCTCGCTGGAAATGTTGTATTCCGATACGCGTGTGTCTTTATCGGCGCTCCGGAGCCCTTCTTTTTTACCGATAAAAAGGAAAATTACAACGGCAGACATGCCTGCTGCGGAAAGAAAACCAAAGAATTCGAAGAAATTTTTCATGGTGAGTAGTGAGTGGTGAGTAGTGAGTGGTGAGTAGTGAGTGATGAATAATGGAGGGTTTGCGTGAGGGATGGCCTCATGCGGATTTGAAACAATGATTGCCAGCATACCAGATTTGCAAGAATGTTGGCCCAATGGCAGGTTTGCAAAAACGATGGCATGCACCCTGCAATGGGCCGGCAAACTATGTCAATATTTCAAATGAGGCAAAGCCCCACACAAACGCTCCATTATCCACTACTCACCACTCACTACTCACTACTCACCACTCACCACTGCCTCATAATCTATCCGCCACAACTGATACGTCTCGATAATGAGCGTCAGTTTTTCTGCGTAGGTACGCGCAGTAGCGTACCCCGACTGTTTGAGGCCCACGCTCCAGGCCGCATAATACGGCACTTCCGTTTGGCCGTAAATGGCTTTGTCGATATGGTACACGCCGCCCACTTCATAGCGGTGCAGCATCCAGCCATAGCGCCTGTCTTGCAGCAACTGGCTATGCCGCCGATAACTATCCTGTGCCGTTTGATACACCTCGAAGCGATCCCAGGAATAATCGTCGGCCATTTGCATACAGTCGACCGCCAGGGAATGGAAATTGAAGTCGGCATCATTGATCCGGCCGTCGCGCCGAAAACCCGAACGCGCCCTGCATTTGATCCCAAAGTGGTTGTTGCCACGGGTAGCCAGCACGCTGCGGCCTGCATTGGTTTCGAGCAGGCCCTGTGCCAGGGTAATAGACGCAGGAATTTTGGTTCGTTTCATTTCGACCAGCGCCATATCTCGGTGTTGTTCGATATAATCGAGGTAAGCATGAGCGCTGCTGCGGTTTCTGCGCGAAAGTTTGAGGTTGAGTTCCTCTTCGAGCATGGGCCTGTGCCAAAACGTACCTTTGGGGGCAGTCACCGGCGTTTGAGTGGCCGGGAGAAGTGTATCGGCATAAAACTGTTGCAATTCCCGTTTGAATGTAGCACCGGCCAGTTCGGCGCCCGTGCGGAAATCGTGCTTCATTTCATGAAAAACAGGCAAATCGGAGATGCCGTCTATACGCGCCTTGAGGTCGTCGTAGTACCAATACACCAGCAAACCGGGTAAAACCACCACGGCCAGCGCAATAAAACTACCCTTTCCGAAGGCATACAGGCAACCACCCTGCTCATTCATAATACCCTGTTTTTGGTAGAACAAATTACGGCATTTTCCGTACCAATTTCTTGATACCGGCCTCTATTTCGGAATATGGAAGTGGTTCCTTGGCGATGTACATGAGCAGCAGGGCTACAGGAGGCTGTACAGCGCGTTTTTCGTAGAAAAGGTGTTTGTGCAAACGCCAGGCTTCGCGGATCTGGCGTTTGAGCCGGTTGCGGGATACGGCCGTTTTGAACACCCGTTTGGGGACGGAGATGACCACCTGCGCCTGGGCATCCGAATGCGACAGTTCTATCCAGGCCACACGCAGCGGGTAGGCAATAAACGACTGGCTGTCCTTGAAAAGCCTGCCGATAAGCGTCTGGCTTTTCAGGCGTTCCGATCGGTTGAATGTGTGCCTGGGAGTATTCACAAGGTGATGATCGATGTGCGGAAATACAAAAATAAGACTTCCGGCGTTGCCTGAACCCCGGAAGTCTTATTAATCATCATGGAAAGAAGGTGCTGCATACGGCAGTATGCGCTCACCCGCTTTATTATTTCAGGCGCTTCTCGTCGGAAACAGTCAGTTTCCAGCGGCCTTGTTTGCGGCGGCGCGAGAGGAGTTTGCGGCCATTCTTGGAAGCCATACGCTCACGGAAGCCATGTTTGTTCTTGCGGGCGCGGCGGGATGGTTGGAATGTGCGTTTCATCGCTGATCAATAATTAGGTACTGCGTTTCAAAAATGGAGCGCAAAGGTAACCCTGTTTTTTGGAAAACAAAGCATAGGGAACAATTTTATTGTTGTGTTTTAGTGTTTTAGTGTTTTGGAGGTGCTTCGCTCTTGGGTTTATTAGAAATACCAAGAGCGAAGCACCTCCAAAACACCAAAACACTAAAACACAAAAACACCACTCCTTCTTCCAAAATCCGCGTTTTTGGCTTCCGACGGACAAAACCCACGGTTAATATTCTTTTAAAACCCTCGGAATGGCGAAACAAGCGGCGAAATCGCTGTTCCTTTGTAGTCCAAAAATTTTAGATCGATGTTGCGCACAAAACTGTATTCCTTGCTGCTGCTGCCGCTCTTGTTGTCGGCTTTTTCCATTTCGGCCCAAAACCCCGTAAAATGGTCGTTTTCCGCCAAAGACGCCGGCAATTGCCAGGTCGACCTGATTTTCACAGGTACCATCGACGACGGCTGGTTTACCTATTCGCAATTTCTGGAGAGTGAAGACGGCCCCGTACCCACCCAGATTACTTTCAGCCCCGGTCCCGGCTACAAACTCGTCGGAAAAGCCAAGGAAGGCGGCGACATTATCAAGGTACACGACAAAGTGTTTGATATGGAACTGACCAAGTTCAAACACAAAGCCGTGCTGACGCAGCGTGTGGCAGTAACCGACCCCTCGAAACCCATCACAGGCTACCTGAATTTCATGGTGTGCAACGATGAAATGTGCCTACCTCCGAAGGATGTCGATTTTTCATTCAAACTTCCGACGCTTGCTAATTGCGCCGATGGCAAATCAGGGGCGGTACCGACAACACCACCTGCCACAAAAGAAAATGGCACTTCGGATCAGGCATCCACGCCTTCGGCTGCGCCATCTGAGGCCACACCGGCAACCCAGGAAGATCGGATTGTGGAGTCTGAAGACCCCAATTTTAAAGGAGTTTTCCACTCCAAACGCCCGGATATCAATGCCGCTCAGTTTGTAGGCAACTGCAATGCAGAAGTGTCGGAAGGCAGCAGCGACGGCGCTTCACTGGTGTCCCTGTTTCTGTTTTGTTTTCTGGGTGGTCTGATTGCGCTGCTTACGCCCTGTGTATTTCCAATGATCCCGATGACGGTGAGTTTCTTCGTCAAACGTTCGAAAGACCGCAAAACGGGCCTGCGCAACGCCTTTATCTATGCAGCCAGCATCGTGTTGATATTTGTAGCGTTGGGTTCGGCCGTTACAGCAGCGCTGGGCCCTACGGCGCTGAATGACATGAGCACCAACAAGTACTTCAACCTGGTGGTGTTTGTGCTGCTGGTGGTATTTGCCTTCTCCTTTTTTGGTTTTTATGAAATTACCCTGCCTTCTTCCTGGGTAAATAAAAGTGATAAAATGGCCGATCGCGGCGGCCTGATCGGCACCTTTTTCATGGCCTTTACGCTGGTGCTGGTGTCATTTTCCTGCACAGGCCCGATTGTGGGCACCCTGCTGGTGGAGGCCGCGCGCAGCAATGCGGGTGCATCCCTGCTGGGATTTATACCCATGAAACCTGCCATTGGTATGTTCGGCTTCGGGCTGGGACTGGCGCTGCCCTTCGGCCTGTTTGCCATGTTTCCCGGCTGGCTCAACACGCTGCCCAAGTCGGGCGGCTGGATGGACAATGTAAAAATCACGCTGGGCCTGATCGAACTGGCCCTGGCATTCAAATTCCTGAGTACTGCCGACATGGTGGAGCAGTGGGGATTGCTGCGTTTTGAAACTTTTCTGGCGCTGTGGTTTATCATCGCCCTGGTGCTGGCCCTGTACCAGTTTGGTATTATTCCCTGGAAAGGTAACAGCGGTCGCCCTGGCCCCGGGCGCCTCTCTATCGGCCTGGCCTCGCTGGCTTTTGCCATTTACGTGGCCTGGGGTGGTGTACAATACCAGTCGCTGTCGCTGCTGAGCGGCCTTGCACCACCGGTACACTACAGTTACAAATACGCCAACGACAAACAAAAACACCACGATGGACCGGGGTGCCCGCAGGGCCTGGATTGTTTCCACGACTTCGATGAGGCGCTGGCGGAAGCCAAGCGCCAGAACAAACCCCTGTTTGTAGACTTTACCGGCCACGGCTGCGTCAACTGCCGTAAAATGGAAGAAAATGTATGGCCTCTGCCTGGCATTATCGACCGCCTGCGCAACGACTATGTAGTGGTGTCGCTGTATGTGGATGAAAAAGTGCGCCTGTTCCCGGAAAATGACTTTGCCTACCTGCTCGACCCCAAAACAGGCGAGAAACTGCGCACCGTAGGCAGTAAATGGAGTTCTTTCCAGGTCAACAACTTCGACGTGAGCGCACAACCCTACTACGTACTGATGCACAACGACGGTAAAACCCTGCTCAACAAACCCACCGACTACCGTGAAGGCCACGATCCGAAAGTGTACAAGGCTTTTCTGGATTGCGGTTATGAAACTTTCCAGCAACTGGCGGCGCAGGAAAACAAGGGGCTGATTGGGGCGAAATAAGGTATTGATATTCAATAAATTCATATCCGAAACAAGCGCAAGTCGCTGAAAACGCGTAGAACACAGGCTGTTCCTTTACAGGAGATTTTAGGAGAAATTTTACTTCTTGTATTCACCTGTAAAAAATGTTCCTATGCGACCAATGCTAATTGCCTCATTTCTGCTTTGGGGCGGCTTGTCCCTCTCTGCCCAAAATACATATGCTCCTCGCCCACGCAACCAGGCTGTTTCCCTGTCGGGCATAGTCTTGACCTCACCGAAGGATAAACTGAATACCATTGGACTTGTCTCGCTCAATTATGAACGCAGTTTCATTTCCTTTCCTTCCAGGCGCTTGCGAATCGGAGTAGCAGGGGGGATCACGCCTCCGCTGGCGGATGACATAGATTTTGCCTTCCATTTGGGTCCTAAAATATACAAAGGCGGCCCGACTTCCTGGTTTTGTGCCGATATTCAATACTGGGGTTTGTTGAGCACAGCCCATTATGTATCAAATGGCAAGTCAAAGCCGTATACCGCTTTTGAAAAAGTGGTGACATTGGGAGTGGGCTATTGTTATACCGGCCCGAAAGGATTTTTCTTCAACCCCGAAGTGCTGATAGGCGGTTACACACCTGATAAAACCCATCTCCAGTTTGGCGAATCCGATAGGAGCGCTCTTTTTGCAGGAGCAAGTCTGGGTGTTGGTTACTGTTTCTAGGGAGTGTATGAAAAATGCTGCCATGGCTACAGCAATTGGCTAAAGAAGTAGTGGAATGGAAGAATCTTGTTCGGGTAGCCGTATTTTGGCCCTTCAAAATACAAGTACTGCTAACCGCTTGTTTTTACTTATGCCATATTTTTCGTTGAGTAAGACCCTGACTTGCCTGCTGACCTTCGTGCTGCTGAGCGCCTTTATGCCTGGCCCTGTCGACCCGCCCGAACACCACACCGGCAAGGTTTGGCTCACTACCGGCGACGGCTCCGTTCGCCTGCAGCCCACGGCTACGGTACCTTTCAAAAAAAAGGGTGATTCCAAAGCGCTTACGATCGAAGTGAACCCCTCTGTCGAATACCAGAAAATCCTGGGATTCGGGGCCACTATGACCGGTTCGTCGGCTTATATCCTCGATCATCACCTCAACGACCAGCGCCGGAAGGAGTTGATGGATTCACTCTTCAGCCACGAACACGGCATCGGTATTTCATACCTGCGTATGACCATTGGCGCGAGCGATTTTTCTACCCACACATTTTCCTACAATGACCCGCCGGAAGGCATGATAGATACCAAACTAAGGTATTTTTCTATCGACCCTGATCGTCAAAGGCTCATTCCGAGGCTCAAAGAAGCCATGGCCATCAATCCCGACATCGAAGTGATGGGATCGCCCTGGAGCGCACCTGCCGCCTGGAAAACCAGCGGAAGTATGATTGGCGGCAAACTCAAACCCAATGTACAGCCCGCTTTTGCCAACTACTTTATTCAGTATGTCCGGGGTTTTGGCGCAGAAGGTGTAAAGATTTCGGCCATTACCATTCAAAATGAGCCTGAATTCGAGCCAAAAGGGTATCCGGGCATGCTCATGACGGCCGAAGAGCAACGTGACTTTATCAAACATTACCTGGGCCCCAAATTTGCCGAAGCCGAGATCGACACCAAAGTGGTGGTGTATGATCACAACTGGGATCATCCGAATTACCCCATCAGTATTCTCGACGACTCTATTGCCCGAAAATATGTGGACGGCTCGGCTTTCCATTGTTATGGCGGCGATGTGGCCAATCAAAGCAAGGTACACGAAGCCCATCCGGATAAAAACATCTATTTCACCGAATGTTCCAGCGGCGGCTGGAGCGGGCCCTGGCGCGATGATTTGATGTGGAAATTCAAAAACCTGTTCATCGGAAATATGCGCAACTGGGCCACCTGCGTCCTGCTCTGGAACCTCGCACTCGATGAAAACAATGGCCCTACCAACGGCGGTTGCATGGATTGCCGTGGCGTGGTAACAGTGCGCTCCAATGGCACTTACGAGCCTACCATCGATTATTACTCGCTTGGACACCTCAGCCGTTTTGTGCGGAAAGGCGCTGTGCGCATCGCCTCCACCGACCTGTCTGCTCAAAATCTCGACAATGTGGCGTTCAAAAACCCCGATGGTTCAAAAGTGCTGGTGGTAATGAACAACCAGGAGGCCGCCCGCTCCTTTAATGTAAAAAGCCCGGAAGGCATGGCTACGCTGGATATTCCGGCGTATTCGGTGGTAAGTTTTGTGTGGGAGTAGGTGTTTTGGTGTTTTTGTGTTTTGGTGTTTTGGTGTTTTTGTGGGCTTCGTGCATGGCGTCGGAGAGCAAAAATTACAAAGGCAATTAATAATTTTTGGGAGCATTCCCAAAAATGCCATGCGCGAAGCCCACAAAAACACAAAAACACAAAAACACCCAAACACAAAAACACAAAAATCTTAACCTGGATTATTGGTCAGCCACCCGGCCCGTCCCCAACTTTGTGTCAAAATCATTACCACATGGAACGCAAAGATTTTCTCAAAAAAGGCTTGATGGGTACCGGCATGTTCGCCGCTTCTGCTGCACTCGGCAATGTTGTAAAAAACAACAACGACGAACTGAAAGACCTGGACATCATCGGCTTCAACCACCTTCCACTTACCAAATCCAATGTCATGGCAAATACCGTCTTGCACAAAGCCGACACGCGCGGCATGGCCAACCACGGCTGGCTTCAAAGTTATCATACCTTCAGTTTCGCCAACTACTATAACCCTGAGCGCATGCACTTCGGTGTGTTGCGGGTACTCAACGACGATACCGTACAGGGCGGCATGGGCTTCGGCAAACACCCGCACGACAACATGGAGATCATCTCCATTCCGCTCGAAGGCGATCTGGAACACAAGGACAGCATGGGCAACGTGACGGTCATCCGCAACGGAGATGTGCAGGTCATGAGCGCCGGAACGGGTATCACCCACAGCGAATACAATAAAAACACAGAAAAAACGGTCAAATTCCTGCAAATCTGGGTGTTCCCCAACAAACGCAACGTCGCCCCGCGCTACGACCAGATTACCCTGAAACCGGAAGACCGCAAAAACAAACTCCAGCAAATCCTCTCGCCCAACCCCGATGATGCAGGTGTATGGATTCACCAGAATGCCTGGTTCCACCTCGGCGATTTCGATGCTGGTGTGAGCAGCGATTACCAGATCAAAGCCCCCGGCAATGGCGTGTATGTGTTTGTACTGAACGGCGACCTGAGCGTGAACGGCCAGCAACTCAATCGGCGCGATGGCCTCGGCATCTGGGATACCGACACCCTCCATATTGCTGCCGACAGCAAAGCGGAGTTTTTGCTGATGGAAGTGCCGATGAATTAGTTATTGCTTATTAGTTATTAAGTTATTAGGGGTAGGTAAGTGTCTATTTACACGAATTCCCGGCCACACATCCAGTGAAGCCAAAAATATGTGTAAGCAAACCCTTACCTACCCCTAATAACTTAATAACCAATAACTTAATAACTAACCCTAGAGTTTTGCGCTCGCATCCGGATTCACCAGTTTATAACTGCTGCGCTGGCCGTTGCGATAGAAATGGATCATATTGGTTTGTTCCGGCAGGAAGTCGTACAGCAGCCGATTGCGGATGTCCGCAGGGCCTTCGCCGGGAAAAGAGGTCGCCTCGAGGTAACACCAGGTGGCCTCTTCTTCTATTTCATAGCCAACGAAACGAAAAGCCACCGGTTTTCCGCCGATACTGATTTGCAAATGCTCGCCTATATATTTCTGGAGCCAGGGATCGTGCTTCGAATCCGTTTTTTCAAGATCGGCCTGATACCTGTACAATTGATACAAGGCATTTTGCAAATCATCGGTAAACATCCGGCAACTCACATTGAAGGTTTGTTGCTGCGTATCCGAGCGTATTTCCGTTACGCTGATGTAGTACGGATGCGCTGTTTTAGATGAACTGCCTAAAACGAACAATAAAAAAAGAAGTGCGTAGTGTTTCAAAGTTGAAAAAAGGTGGTGTATTTGTGAGGGGGTTGATAAATGTTGATGAGGGTTGATGAGGGTTGATGAGGGTTGATAGGGTTGATGAGGTTGATAGGGTTGATATTCATCGGCTCGGGGAAGGGAACATTTTTTACTTCATCGAGCCGATGAATATCAACCCTCATCAACATTTATCAACCTCATCAACTCTATCAACCCCATCAACCTCATCAACCCCACAAAAATACACTACCATGAACGAGTTCCACCTCTGGTTTTCTACCGGGCTCGAACACATTGCCGACTGGAAGGGGTACGACCACATCCTATTTTTGCTGGCGCTGTGTGGCGTTTATCGCTTGCAGGACTGGCGGCAGTTGCTTGTATTGGTGACGGCATTCACGCTGGGGCATAGCCTGACCCTGGCATTAAGTGTGTTCAATGTTGTGCATGTGAATACGCGCTGGATTGAATTTTTGATTCCGGTAACCATCGTTTTGACCTGTGCAATGAACCTGGCCGGGCTGAAACAACAATCGCCGATGCAGCCGCGGTGGCGTTATTCGGCCGCGTTGTTTTTCGGACTGATTCACGGGCTGGGGTTTTCCTTCCTGCTCAAATCGTTACTGGGAGCAGAAGAAAATCTCATTCCGCCATTATTTGCATTTAATATCGGCCTGGAAGCAGGGCAGTTGCTGATTGTAGCCCTTGTTTTGTTATTGTCGGCAGTAGCAACAACATTCATCCATATTAAGGAAACAGATAAAAATTTCTTCCTTTCTTCGGCCGTGTTCGGCATTGCTTTTATGCTGCTGCTGCAACGCCTTCCTTTTTGACAGATTAATTTTAACTACAAATGCGTACCGCCACTCTCTTGCTGTTGATGTTTGCGACTCTTGCTGCGCAGGCGCAAAACATTCGGAACAACCCCGCTTCGAACCATGGCAACAAATTCGAACAACTCGGCACCATCCTGCCCGACGCCAACAGTTATCGCAGCGGCTCGGGGGCGCCCGGCCACGACTACTGGCAACAGCGCGCCGATTACAAAATTGATGCACGACTCGACGAGAAAGATTTCCGCCTGCACGGACAGGAGGAAATCACGTATTTCAACAATTCTCCGGATGCACTCACTTACCTGTGGCTACAACTCGATGAAAACGAGCATCGCCCTACCGAAGACGACCAAAATTTCAGTGAAAATCCACTCGAAACGCCGCTCACCGATGGCCAACTCGATCGCCTGAATTTTAGAAGTAAATTGTCCGAGTATGGCGTCAATATTGAAAGTGTGACCGATAAAGCCGGCAAGCCGCTGCCATATACCATTAATCAGACCATGATGCGCATCGACCTGCCCCAGGCGCTCGCACCAGGCAAAAAGTTCGTATTTCACATAAAATGGAATTATAAAATCGTTCCGCGCAATACGGTCGGAGGCCGCGGCGGATATGAATTGTTTGAGGCCGACGGCAACAGCGTGTTCATTATTTCTCAATGGTATCCGCGGATGTGTGTGTACAGCGACTACCAGGGCTGGAACAACAAACAATTCACCGGACGGGCAGAATTTGCCCTCACTTTCGGCAATTTCGAGGTCAGCATGCAGGTACCTGCCGATTATGTGATTGCCGCTACCGGCACTTGCCAAAACGTACAGGATGTGCTCACGCCGGTGCAACTGAGCCGCTGGAAAAAAGCCCAGGCATCGGATACGCCTGTGGAAGTTGTCACCCTCGACGAAGCCCAGGCGCGTGAAAAAAATCCGGAACAGCAACGCACGGCTACCTGGCGGTTCAAGGCCGACAACGTACGCGATTTCGCCTGGGGTGCTTCGCGCAAGTTTGTGTGGGATGCCATGTCGCAGCCCATTGAAGGCAAACCCGTTATGTGCATGAGTTACTACCCCAAGGAAGCATATGCCTTGTACAGCCGCTATTCCACCAAAGTCGTGGCGCACACGCTGCGGGTGTATTCCAAACACACCATTCCGTACCCGTACCCCGTAGCCATCAGTGTGGAAGCCAGTAGCGGCATGGAATACCCGATGATTGCATTCAATTATGGCCGCACGGAGCCTGATGGCACGTACAGTTCGCGCACCAAGCACGGCATGATTTCGGTGGTGATCCACGAAGTGGGCCACAATTTTTTCCCGATGATCGTCAACAGCGACGAACGCCAGTGGACCTGGATGGATGAAGGCCTGAATACCTTCGTGCAGTTTCTGGCCGAGCAGGAATTCGACAACAACTACCCTTCCGTGCGCGGGCCTGCCCACAAGATTATCGATTACATGAGCATGCCGCCCAACCAACTCGAACCCATCATGACCAACAGCGAAAACCTGGTGCAGTTTGGCAGCAATGCCTACGCCAAGCCCGCTACCGCCCTCAATATTCTGCGCGAAACGGTCATGGGGCGCGACCTGTTCGATTATGCCTTCCGGGAGTACGCCCGCCGCTGGGCCTTCAAACACCCGGCACCAGCCGATTTTTTCCGCACCATGGAAGACGCTTCGGGGGTCGATCTCGACTGGTTCTGGCGCGGCTGGTTTTACGACATCGAACCGGTTGATATTTCGCTCGACAGCGTACGCGCCTTTCAGGTAGGCGGCAAAGGCGCTGTCGATCTGGTAGCGCCGGAATTTGTAGATCCGCGCGAGGAACGCCCGGAACGTATTGTCGTGAACGACGCTATTTATCAGCAACGCAACCGCAAGAGCGGCATGCAATTCCTGGTAGATCAGGACACCACCCTGCGCGATTTTTACTATTACTACAAACCCGAAAAAAGAACCGGAAATGCCGGCGCCGGCACAAGAAGAGGCTCCGACGTGGAAAAAGCATCGGAAGAGGACTTGAAAAAATACGCCGGCAATTATTACTACGAACTCACCTTCAGCAACAAAGGCGGGCTCGTCATGCCCATTATTATTCAGTGGAACTACGCCGATGGCAGCAGCGAAACGGAATACATCAACGCCTACATCTGGCGCAAAAACGAATTCACCGTCAAAAAAACATTCCTGAAAACCAAACCTGTTGCCTCCATCGAACTCGACCCGTTCAAGGAAACAGCCGACATCAATGCCACTAACCAGTCGTGGCCTGCCTCTCAACCACTGAGTCGTTTTGAATTGTATAAATCCAGAAGCAACGGCCCGCGCGGCGGCAACAACCAGGGGAATCCGATGCAGAAGGCAGGAAAAAAGTTATGAGTTAGGAGTTATGAGTTATGAGTTATACTCACGTTGCTTTTGGCATCATTTATAAAGTAGCCGATAGCAACGTGAGTATAACTCATAACTCATAACTCCTAACTCCTACCTCTACACCTTGCTTTCCATGTGCCTCAACACCTTATCCTGAAAATACATTGGGTGGTGTTTGGACACATAGCGGCGTGATTTCAGGGCTATATTGAACGTAGGGTCGTCGAAATGGCGGAATTTTCGTTTCCAGAAGCCAACAGTGATGCGCAGGGTGAGTTGATCGAGCCAATTGCCGAAGCGACCGCTTAACAGATATTCCAGGGTTCGTTTCAGCACGCCTTGCTTTTGCGGCGGAACGTCCTTCATCGAACGGCGGGGCATCTGGGGAAACTGATGAAAAGCCCAGGCATTGGCGCCCAGAAAAGCCTGACACCATTCCTTGCCGTACATGGGCAGCAGCGTGACCACTTCTGTGGCTGTGAACAGATTTTTCTCTTCAATTTCCAAGTGTTCCGTGTCAATGAAATAGTTGACACAGAAGTATTTGTGAGAATTGAACAGAAACAGTTTTTTGAACGCCACCAGCAGCGTGCGCGCCAGCCAAAGCCTTTCTGGCTCTGTGATGATAAAAAAATCGATGTCGCTGTCGGGGCGCATGCTGTGTTTCGACAACGAACCCGATACAAACACTGCCCGAACGAAAGGGAAAGCGTCGATCAGGCCTGCTATCCGACGAGCAATGGGCAACATGGCATCTGCCCTGCTGTTGTTGTCCTGTCGTTGACCCACCCATTCCGGTGTGTTCCGGGTCTGGAAATATTCGCCAAACCGGAAAAGTTTACCCTCCTCTTCAAGCGATCGTAATTTCTCCTGAAGCACCGCTTCCGAAGGAATAGATTCAGCATCCCCCTTCAGATTGTGGGCAAAACGAAGTATTTCCTGCTCTGTAAGGGGGTATGAAAACAACTCGAAATAATACAGGGTACGCAGAATAGTACGCTCTATATGGCATTCGGTAATGGTCGGCATACGATCGTTCATGGTACTTCAAGGAGTAAAAGCATGGCAAGGTAATGGTGTTATGGCAACAGCACATCGTGTGTGGTCGAAAACAAGTGTACAGATTTGGCGTAAGGCATACATAAGCCGACGTTTTGGCCGAACTTTGCAGGCATGTTTCCGCCCGAATCTGCCCCGTTGCTGTATCAGGAATTAACCAGAATAGCCGCCCTCACCGAACGGCCTGCCGCCGAACGGGTGCTGGCCCTGGCATCGTTGATGGAGCGTATATTTTATGAGGCTACGCGCAGGGAGCAAATCGTGTTCAGCAGTTTGTTTGCCCGGATCAGTTACGCCGGGCATTTATTTCATTTTCAGCCCGATATTCTGCAACGCATCCACCGTTTCCGACTGCTGGCCAAACACGTGCGAAATGGTCGCGAAGCCACCGAAAAATCGGTACAACTTGGCGTGCAGGCTATCGCAGAAACGGTGCTGGTACTCACCGGCGCGGCCATTCCGGCAGCCGTTCTGGCGCATTTCGATCAGGAAGAGATGCTGCGTCAGGCGCAGGAAGCGGAACCTGCCGCCCATTGGGTGAAAACGGCCCGCGTAGTGGCCATCGACGATGATCCCGATCATAACAGCCTGGTTGTCATAGATGAAGAGCATGCCGAACGCCCCGTTCGCATGCGATATGGAATACCCGATCGCAATGAAAATTTTAATGCTACCATTCAGGTGATCCGGAAGGTGTTCGGTTTTCCGGTAACGCTGCAACTCATCGATGTCGATATTGACCAAAATGGCCGATACTGCCCCCGGGCTATTGTCATCGAACCCGATTACCTGGTAGATGTGTCGGCCATTTCGGAGTGTTTCCGCGATACCGGCGCCGACCCGTACAGTTTTCTGGTGCGCAAGTTTTTGCCGTATGAAAACACCGTTGCATTATTGCTGGGAAATATTGCCAACTTCTTCCTCGATCGCCTGCTGAGCGAGCCCAACGCAGCCTGGAGTGATGTATTCAGGGAAACCTTCCAACTCTATCCCTTCGTGTATGCGCCCATGAGCGACAGTGAGGTAAAATCCGTGTCAGGCAAGGCGCAAAAGCATTTTCTCACCTTGAAAAGCATGGCCCTGGGCGGATTTGAGCGACAGGGTATCGAGCCTGCACATTGTTTTCTAGAACCTTCTTTTTTCAGCGAGCAATACGGCATTCAGGGCCGCCTCGACCTTTTTTACAAAACTGATGACCGGGCCGCCATTATCGAATTGAAAAGCGGCACGCCGTTCAAGCCCAACAGTTATGGCATTGCGCGCAGCCATTTTACCCAGACACTGCTGTACGATTTGCTGGTGCGGTCGGTATTCGGACAACACACCGACCCGGCCAAGTATATCCTGTATTCGGGCGTTGACCTGAACCACCTGCGCTTTGCGCCGACCGTGGTGCCCGAGCAGTGGGAGGCTTTGCAGGTGCGCAATCAACTGGTGGCACTCGAACGTTTGCTGACCAAAATACAGCCCGGCGATGCCCATGTGCCCGTATTTGGAAAACTAAAAGCCGCCAACGGTAAAGGATTTACAGAGCGCGATTATGGAATGTTCGAATCGGCATACCACCCCTTAACCTTGCCGGAAAGAAAATATTTCAACGCTTTTACCGGGTTTATTGCCCGCGAACACTGGCTCGCCAAAACCGGCGATGAAGGTTCCGACAATGCATACGGCCATGCCGCCCTGTGGCGCAGCAGTTTTGGTGAAAAACAGCAGCAGTTCGGCATTCTCAGCCACCTGGAAATTATGGAGAACCGGGCAGACCAACCTGATCCGTGTATTATTTTCCAAAAAACGGAACTTACCAACCCGCTCGCCAATTTCCGGGTAGGCGACATCGCCGTGCTGTATCCAGCCCTCGACGACACGGATACCGTACTGCACCACCAGGTGATCAAATGCACCATCAGCGAACTCAGCAGTACGCACGTGACCGTACAATTGCGCTACCGGCAGTTCAACCTCATCTCCTTTGACACGGAGGGATACTGGTGCCTCGAACCCGATCTGATGGACACGGGCTTCGCTGCACAGTACCGGGGACTGCTGGAGTGGGCTACCTCCGGCGCAGAACGCCGGGCTTTGCTGATGGGCCTCACACCGCCACGTATGTCGGAAGCAGCGCCGGACACAAACAATTCCATCCTGGAAGCGATACAACATTCCCGCGATTATTTCCTGCTGTGGGGACCGCCCGGAACGGGCAAAACCAGCGTCATGCTGCGCGACCTGGCGGCCTGGGTACTCCGCGACACATCCGACAACCTCTTGCTGCTGGCCTACACCAATCGTGCCGTAGATGAAATTTGCGACGCGCTGGATGCCATAGGTGGCGACATCCGCGACCAGTACATCCGCATCGGGAGCCGCCATGCCACCGCAGAGCGCTTCCGCGAACAATTGTTGAGCGTGCGCATTGCACCCGCTACCACGCGGGCCGAACTGCGCGCCATCCTCGAAAAACGGCGCATTTTTGTGAGCACAGTGGCTTCTTTCGGGCAAAACGACGGCCTGCTACGCCTCAAGAAATTTCAGCGCCTGATCGTCGACGAAGCCTCTCAAATTCTGGAGCCCCAATTGATCGGCTTGCTGACACGCTTCGAACACACGGTGCTCATAGGCGACCACCGGCAATTGCCCGCCATTACCGTGCAGCGCCCTGAAAATACCCTTGTAGAAGACGCCGACCTGCGGTCAGTCGGCATTCAGGATTTGCGCGAATCGTACTTCGAGCGCCTCTATCGCCGCTGCCGCGAACAAGGCTGGCACTGGGCCTACGGACAACTGAACCGGCAAGGACGGATGCATGCAGACATCATGGATTTTCCGAATCGTTTTTTTTACGACGGCCTGTTGCAAACACTCACACACGCCACCGACAGCGAACACCGCCAGCACAGGCCTTTATGGTACGACCTGCCCGGAGCGGATGCCATGCTGGAAAAAACCTGTGCTGAAAAACGCGTAGTCTTTTTCCCAGTCGAATCGGAAGAAATATCTTCCAATGCCAAGACCAGCCGTGCGGAAGCGGCAATGGCGGCACGCATCGTGTTGTTTTTCAAGCGATTGTACGAACTCAACAACAAACCCTGGGAACCTGTGCAAACCCTGGGCATCATCACGCCCTGGCGTGCACAGATCGCACAAATTCGCGCCAGCCTGAGTGAAGCAGGTATCGATCCAGACAGTGTTACGGTCGATACGGTAGAACGGTATCAGGGGGGCGCCAGGGAGATTATCATTGTTTCCACTTGCGTGCATTCCGAACACCAACTGTCCAGTTTGGTGAGCATAGGTGATGGCGGCATCGACCGAAAATTCAACGTTGCCCTCACCCGCGCCCGCGAACACCTGATTGTTTTGGGCAATGCGAGTGTTTTGCAGATGGATGAGCGGTATAGAGCGTTTATGGGGAGTTATGAGTTATGAGTTATGAGTTATGAGTTTTTCTCGCGCTGCTTTTGGCCACTCTATTAATAAAGCCAAGAGTACAGCATCATAACTCATAACTCATAACTCATAACTCATAACTCCCCACTCATCTCTTTTTCCAAAAGTACCACCCGCCGAGGAGTACAAGGAGAATGCCCAACACCCAGTACCATTTTTTGCTGGGCAATTCGAGCGGACACATATCGCCGCTTACTGTGACGCCCGCCCAGTAGAAGGGATGCGTATTATCGTAGTTTCTGTCATTTTTCAAAAAATCCAGTTTGGCCAGGCGTAGTGCCTCATCCTTGCTTTTCCCTTCCTTCAGGTATTTAAAAAATGACTCGGTCAGTTCCGGCGCTGTAATTTCATGCAGCCGCCACATGCTCATAACAGTACTGGGAACGCCGGCAATGGCAAATGCTCGAGCGAGACTATAAATGCCTTCTCCCTTGTGCAGTTTTCCAAAACCGGTGTGACAGGCGCTGAGTACAGCCAGATCCGCCTGCAGGCGCATGACCTGCAATTCATTGGCAAACAGCACATTGTTGTTCACCGAATCTCCCTTTGGGCGGCCAAAAAGCAGGCACGATAATTCCGGGTATTCATCGTTGGCCAGTCCGTGCATGGCCAGCAGCAAAATGCCACAGTCGGGCGCTACATTTTTGAAAGTCTGCTCGCTGGATTGTTCGCGGGGAAAGGCTCGTCCGCCCATGAGCGTGTGCACCTTTTCGAGTTCGATCTGTGTGCTATTGATATCATAAATCAATGAATCCGGAATCTGTACGCTGCGGGTGTTGCCTGCCGGGGCTGGTCCGTAGGAAGGTGCGAAACCGGCAAAGCGGAATTTCGGAGCCGCCTTGCTTCGGTGTTCGGCGCTGATTTTTTGCTGCATATCGAGCAGGGTAGCGGAATAGGCATAACCTACGGCGTATTTTCCCAGCAAAAAAGGCATATCGCGCCAACTTACTTCGGCGTTTTCCGATCGATAAAACAACACATCGAAGGGAATAAATGTCAGCGCATCATCAGGAATAATCAAAAGGCTGTTAATAGCATTGGCATCTTTTTCGAGTTCCGGCTGCATCAAGAGTTGGTACCATTCGAAAGAGCGTACCTGAAACCATTGTTGTTCTGCCATGGCCTCCTGGTTGGATGACAGGAATGTGAAATATCGAAACACCTGTTCGCGAAACAATGCAGGCAATATTGCCTTTCGAAATGAAAAATCTCCTTTGTTATTAAAATAGAAGATATATGCTGCAGCATCTGTAAGGTAATAGGCAAACAGCGCCTGATGATCGTGAAGCAGTCCCGACAATGTCCTGGCTGAAATAAACTCCAGTTGATCGGTAAGTTCTGCATAATCAGGGTATTTACTGCGCAATTTTTGTCTTAAGCGTTGTTCTTCTTCTTTGAGTCGGGCCAGTTCTGTATGCAGTTTGGCCAGTATGTCAGCATTCGCTTTATGAAAAGTTTTTTCCGCTATCTGTTGTTCATACCAGGCAATTTTGGCAGACAATTCCTGTTCTTCCTTCCGCAGTTCGGGCGGGAGAGAAAAATCATGCCGGGCTTTAGCGATACCCTGCAACAAAAGGATGGCACGAGCCTGCTCGGTGAGTGCAAAAGCCCGTTCGGCGTAAGAGACCTGCCCTGTTTTTTGGTACAATTGCCATGCAATTTCCAGGGCCTTGTCGTATCGTGCACGTCCTTCTTCCAGGGACAGCAAGGAAGAAGATTCATAAGCATAGGTAGCCATCAGCAGCGCCCCGGCTCTTGGGAGTAGTTCGTAACATTCCAGCGCTTTTTCCAGCGAACCCATGACTTCAAAACAAAGTGCCTTGCCTTCCAGCGCCTCCAGAATTGTATTTTCGCTGATAAACAGGCCGGGATCTGGCTGACGACTCGGGTCGTCAGATTGAAAATCGGGCAGCACACACTTCAGCGCGATATGGAAAAAGGTCAATGCTTCTTTTGCGCGTTGTTGCACCAGATACAAATGGCCTAAGGCACAATATTCCTTGGCAATTTCTCTTCGGTTTGGCGATCCCCATTGTTTTATGCCCGCTGCAATGGCTTGCTTGCGCAGCCGTTCTGCTTCGGCATACATTTTCAGGTCGGTGCGGATTTCTGCCTCATTGGAATGACAGGATACAGAGTAGTACAAGGAATCTTCATCAATGGAAAGTTTGCCTATCAATGCCCGCTCTTTTTTCAGAATACCCAGCGCTTCTGTTGAACGTCCCAGTTTGTGCAGCACGGCAGCCTTGTTTTCCAGCATGTTAATAATGGCAGTCGTACGTGTACCTTTTAAGGCGAGGCCCTGGTTAAGGATGCGAAGCGCATCTTCATATTTACCTATTTCAATCAAAAGCAGGCCCATATCTCCCTCATCGGCCATTCCGAGATCGGGGTGCGCATGCCCGTATGCAATGCCTTGCCGGAGCAAATTTTCGGCGCGGGGATAGTCGCCAAACCGGGTATAAACATTTCCCAACTTATGAAAAAGGTGCGGGGCGATCTTGTTGCTTTTTGTTTTTAGCCGATCTTCAAAAATGCTGTACGCCTGTGCGTAGAATGCCTGTGCGCCGGCAAAATCAGACGCATTATCTTCCCGAATATGTCCGGCGGCGAGATATAACATTACCAGTTGTTCCCATTCAATGGAGTCCACCGGATCGCGCCATCTGGAATCAATTCCCTTTTGGATGAAGTCAGTGGCATCAAACGGGCGATCCAGATAGTCAACCCATTGGTATCCCATCGAGGAATAACTTTTAAGCCAGAGTTTTAGCGAGTCGTTATTGCGATAAATTTGGAGCGCCTGTTGATGAAGCCTCACGGCCTTGTCAATTTTTTTATCGCTCAGGGAATCAAGAGCACTCTCCAACAAGCCACGGGCCTGCTGCATATTCGTTTGCGCTTTGCTGTTGAACGTTATCAACAGCAAAGCGACTATCCAGAAATATTTTATCATCGGGGCTGCTACTTAACTAGGTTGCTGATTGTTGTACCAGGCATAAATGAGCAGGATGAGAATCAAAAGCGCGAGGAAAAGAAGGAGCCAGCAGTCGGAGTTCGGATCTGGATGGGGACCGGGGTGAGGGGGGGCATCCATCAATACGTCGTTCTCGCTGCAATCGGGTTCTGTGCCCACTACTGCACCAGCAAAAGTAACACATGCACGAAGGGCTCTGGGGGAATCCTGATACAGTTGCGCTACGCCAGCAGCATCGGTTTCAATTGAAAAGTCCACGAATTTACAACGTGGCTGGTGATCCGGCGGCAGCATGGGAATAACGAATCCATCCAGCGTTACCGTTTTTACGTTTGGTTCCATTCTCCAGGACACTGTAACATTTGTCATAGGGGTAAGCAATACAGGCTGTGCTGCATAATGCCCCATGGTGAGATCCTGAATGGATATACTCGGCATGGTTTCGTCCATTTCGCCCTGATTGCAAATCCTGAGGGAGAATGTTACGTTGTATCGGTCGTTTTGCAGGGTATCGATGTCTTTTACAAAGAGGTTGTTGGGATCATGGCTGGCAGAAACGGCAATACTTTGGGTAGCCATTCCCACAATATACCTGGTTGCCAATTCATTGCCAAACCCTGTAGAAATGCTGAGATTGTCGCCCAATGTTGACAGGATGTCGTCATCGCCAAAGAATTCAATCATCTGTTCGCGGAGTGCGGAAATGGTTTCATCCGGGGCGGGTTTAAGGCTTATCAGCAGAGACAAAACAACGGTAGGTTCAGCCGGGATGGCTCCCGTACCGAAGGCATTGGTTTTCATTACAGGGAAAGTGCGTACTTCATTCAAACCTTCTGCAGTAGCGGAATTAAAACTGTTTTCCTCAAAAAAATAGGTCAGGCAATTCCCGAACTGCCCCTGCAATCTGTCAAATATACCTCCATGGAGAAAAGAGAGATAAGATTGAGGGTCGTTTATGTTGTTGTTATTATTGTAATTAGGTACAGTAGCCAACGGCCGTTCAAAATAGTTCGGCATTTCGGTTTTTTCGTGGGTCATCACAGAAGATGCATGTCGGCCTGTGCTGCTTTGCAGCGAATTGTAAAAGAAAAGTAGCCCAACATTATTTCCATCCTGCATACCCGACAACACAAACACAGTAGGATAATCCGTTCGCATATTGTGATTGTAGTCGATTGCTGCACGTTTGGTGGCCGGATCAATCAAAACCGGGCTGTCAGTCGCTGGTGTTGCAGGAGCAGTACTGCTATTCAAATCAACTTTGGCACGGGCGGCGTCGGGCCTGGTGCTGTTGTGATACCGTTCGGTCAGATACACCACCGGCTCGTAGATACCTCTTCTGGCGTAAGTGTAAGTTGTTTTTCGGGAATCGACGTCCATGCGGGAAACGTCGTTTGCATACTTTTTGTAATTGCCATCTCCAAAAATCCAGAAACCCTTGTACCAACCGCACACAGAGCAGTTTTTATTATCCTTGCAGTCATAATTCGGGATAGTGTACTTCGAATCGCGGTGTTCGAATGTGAAAGAGCGATTGGAGGATACAAGAGGTGTCGCCAGCCCGTCTTTTCCGCCTTCACCAAGTGTGTTATTGCCTTGTTTGACAACGATTTTTTGCCCGTCGTTTTCAGAAGTCGCAGGCGGGCAGGTTTGAGCGAAAAGGAAAAATGGCAAAGCCGCAAAGGCGGTCCATGCTGCAAATTGTTTCCAGGTTTTCATAGGTGCGGTGGATTTTTTTGGTGAATAGATCGTTTTGTGGCTCGAAAAGTATTCATTTTTTTGTTAAAGCGACAAAATAATTGGCAGAATAAAAAAAGTTCCCAGGCTGTTCACATTTCCCGCCTCAGCCGCATTAATATCCAAAACCGGCTCTATTTTTACAGCCGCCAACCGCCTTCGAACCATTTTTAATCCGACACACCCACCGGCGGCACTATGGCAGGAAACAAAAAATGAACGGACCACACGACGAACTTGCACTTTTCCGGCGCGATCCCGACGAAGGCAGCAAAACGATCAATGCTACCTGCCGGCCGAAATTTATCCGCTGGGGCCTCGAAAACCACTCCATCAATGGGGCGGACCTCGAAGATATTTTCCAGAATGCTTTTATTCTGATGATGCAGAATATTCAGGCGGGTCGACTGATCCAACTGACCGGCACACTGTGTACGTATCTGTTCGGGGTGGGCAAAAACCTGATCAGGGCTTTTTTACGCCGACACAAGCGTACCAACTGGCTGGGCGATGACCCGCTGCCGGATACCACTTCCGGCGCACAGATGTATACCGCCGAAGCGGGTATGATGTGGCAACAAACCAGCGATACCCTCTGGCAGGAAGTAGATGCGCTGGGCGATCCGGGGCGCAGCATCCTCATCCTGACTTACAGGGAAGGATTGAGCGCACAGGAAATCGCCGATGTGATGGGATATGCCAGCGCAGAAGTGGTGCGTCAGTTGCACAAACGCGCCCGCCGCGACCTGTTGCTGCTCAAAGCGCGGAAAGTGCTGGATAAAGCCTCCTATGAAATCCTCTTTCTGTCTTTGAAAAAAGACATGAAAGACCATGAAATAGCACAAAAACTAGGCCTTTCCGGGCCGGAAGCCGTGCAAAAACGCCGTATGGAGTGTATGGAACAGATCATCTCGACGGTGTCGTTCCATTGATAAAACAGTAATCCCACAATACTTACCTAAACCCAATTGTAAAACATGCAACCCATTCAATTTATGCCATCATGGACAATCGTACTGACAACCTGCTTGACTTATATTTTTCCAACGAGATTTCGGAAAAAGAAGCCTCTGAACTAAAAGGCCTGCTGCACAACGACCCCGAAGCCGCTGCCGAATGGAAATGGCGGCAACAAATAGCCCAGACAACCCGGCAAATGAAACTTGAGGCATCCGCCGCTCCTACCGCTACGGTTGTGCAAATGCCCGTTTGGAGGTCATTTTCCCGGCTGGCCGCCGGACTGGTGTTTGTGGTCGCCGCCGCCGGGCTCGTATTTTATTTCATCAACCGGCAGCCTGATATTCAGGAGGCTGTGGCCCAGCAATTTGAGCCCCACCGCAACAATATGCCCTTCCGGGCGCTCGACCCTGCCGCAGCAGCAGAATACCCCGCCGAAGTCATACGCGCCTTCCAGATGTACGACGATCCGGCTCAGTTAGCCCAGGCCGCAGAAGCGCTCGGCGCCATTGCCGCCAAATACCCCGAACATCCGGAATATGCCTTGTACCAGGGTGTCTCACTGGTCGGTATCAAAAAATATGCTGAAGCAGCATCCGTTCTCCGGCCAGTTGCCAATTCCAGTACCAAATACCATACACCGGCGCTTTTTTTCCTCGGACTGGCATATAGCGGCAACACGCAGTATGCGGAAGCCCGGCAGGTTTTAGAAGCGTATGTGAAGGACAAGGATGGAAAAACCTACCGTGAAAAAGCGCTGTACATGCTGAAAATCCTGCCCAAATAAATCCCAATGCCCCTCTTCTCTTGTACCCGAGCCTCTTGAATTTCTTAAAACGCGCACTTTAAGTACCCTGCTCACTCTGATACTTGTGCAGATCGTCCGTTATTTGCCCTATGCAAGTATTAGAACTGTCCAAACCCGAGCGCTCGCTCCGCGCTGAAATCACCCTCGAAGGTTCCAAAAGTATCAGTAACCGGGCATTGATCGTGCTGGCCCTGGCTGGCGCTGATCCTGCCGAATGGCTCGAAAGGTTATCGGCTTCCAAAGATACCGTCACACTCCAGCGGCTGCTCACACAAAAAGACAGCGACGTGTACGATGCAGGCGATGCAGGTACTACTTTCCGGTTCATGACAGCCCGACTCTGCCTGCAAGCAGGCACCCAAACCCTCACGGGTTCTGCCCGCATGCTCGAGCGGCCCATCGGAGCGCTGGTGACAGCCCTGCGCAGCCTGGGCGCCGATATTGAATACCTGGGGCAGGAAGGTTATCCGCCGCTGCGTATCGGGCCGCCTGCCCATCTGGGCGCTCATTCGCGCGAAGTGCGCATCCATGGCGGCACCAGCAGCCAGTTTTTGTCGGCCTTGCTCATGATCGGACCTTGCCTGCCGCATGGCCTCGAACTCGTGCCGGAGGGCGACCTGGTGTCGCGCCCGTACCTCGAAATGACGCTTCAACTCATGCGCTATTTCGGTGCCCAGGCAGAATGGCAAGGCGATCGGATCGTGGTGGCGCCGGGCGTTTATACTCCCAAAAAATTTGTTGTGGAAGCCGACTGGTCGGCCGCATCTTATTGGTATGCGCTGGCTGCCCTGGCCGATGCGCCGGATTTGCGGCTCAACGGATTGTTTGCCGACAGTTGGCAAGGCGATGCAGTACTGTCAGACATGATGCAATCCTTTGGTATTCAAACAGATTTTGATGAAAAAGGAATCCATCTGACATCCTCCGGCAAGGCGCCCAAGCCTGTTTTTGAATGGAATTTCCTGGAATGCCCCGACATTGCCCAAACGCTGGCCGTGGTGTGTGCAGGGCTCGGCATACAGGGCATCTTCAGCGGGCTGGAAACCCTGTCGATCAAGGAAACAGACCGCATTGCCGCCATCCGCAATGAACTGGCCAAGGTGGGTGTTTCATTCAGCAAACTCCCTCCGCATTTCAATAAAAAACTGCCCGGACAAACCTTTTACCACGTAGATGGCAAAGCCCACTGGCAGGATACGCCCCAATTCGCTACCTATGGCGACCACCGTATGGCTATGGCATTTGCGCCGCTGGCCTTGCTCGCTCCTATCCGGATTGAAGACCCTCTGGTGGTTAGGAAATCGTACGGGAGTTTTTGGGAACATCTGGGAAGTGTAGGCTTTACAAGAGATGTGAGAGGGTGAGAGGGTGAGAGGGTGAGAGATGTGAGAGGGTGAGAGAGTGAGAGAGTGAGAGATGTGAGAGGGTGAGAGATGTGAGAGGGTGAGAGAGTGAGAGATGTGAGAGGGTGAGAGATCGTAGAGTGTACCGCTTTGCTCTTGGAATACAATAGTGCAGGACGAAGCGGTACACTCTACGATCTCTCACATCTCTCACCCTCTCACATCTCTCACTCTCTCACCCTCTCACCCTCTAAAACTCAAGCCTCCAACTCGCGTTCGGGATCAGCCCCAACTGCAATTTCTTTTCCACCTGATCGGTATACGGATCGTAGAAATTGTAAGCCACATTTTTTTGCATGGTCGCATTCTGGAAGTCCATCGCGAAGGTGCTGTTGCGGCGATTGCCGAGGTTGCGTTTCCAGTACACCCGCAGGTCGAGTCGGAAATAGCCGGGCAGTTGTTGGCTCCAGCCATTGGTCGTGATAAAGCGCGTTTCGCCTGCTGCACGCGAAGCATCGAGGTCGACGGGCATGACGCGGTATCCGCCGGTATAAGTGAGGCGACCATTCACACCAAAAACTTTTATTTTTTCATCGCTGCGGGGCGTACGTTGCCATTCGCGGCCGGCTGTTACGTTGAAAATATGCCCCAGATCCCAGCGGGAGGCGCGCCAGGCGCCGTCGCTGCCCTGGTAACGCGAATCAAACAAGGTAGCATTGGCAGCCATAAACCAGCCCCCGGTAATGTAACGTTCGAGGTTGATTTCCAGCCCTTTGTTTTCGGCAATGCCGCGTGGTGTGAGTGAATCGTATTGTGCTATTTCCGTGATATTGAACATGGAGAATGCCCCGTCGAGGGTTGAAACCTGGATGTCGGACATCCGGTGCAGGAACAATTCCGATTTGAGGGCCCAGGCTTCACCCCATTGCCAGGTATGGCGCAGCCCGAGTTGGCGGCTTTTCACCAGCCCTGCCAAACGGTTAGGTGAAGTCTGCTCTGGAGGGGGCAATTCGCCCCGGTAATCGGCTTTCAGCCACAAGGGGTTCAACTGGCTATACCAGCCGTAAGCCAGGGTAAAGCGGTGGCTGCTCCCAGGGCGCCATGTGAGCGAAGCGCGCGGCTCGATACTTGCCTGGCGGTCGTCATCATGCCAGGAACTGTTGTACAAGTTGGATTGCAAGCCTAACTGAGCCGTCCAGTTCCGATTGGGCGCACTCCATTCCGCATTGACCCAGGGCTGCCACAGTATCCCCTGAATAGCGCCTGTGAAGCGCGTAACATTGGTGATATAAGAATTGCCTTCAAAAAAAACAGACTGGATATTGCCGCCGCCCGACAGCCGCCATTGGTCGTTGAAACGGCGCTGGAGCGTGAGACTTAGCCCGGAGCGCCCTTCTTCCTGCCTGTCCAGTTCCCGCCTGTTATTGGAAGCCGCATCGCGCTTGCTGATTTGCCCGCTGCTCAGGTAAGCAATTTTCATCCAGGTACGCGCTCCCAGCGGTTTCCAGTACGAAGCGCCTGCGATAAAAGTTTTCGAGTCAAAATTGATGTTGAACAGGTCTTTGTAGTGTGCTACATCGGACGAGTCCTTGCGTTTGAAAATATTGTCGTTGAGGCCGCCCATGCCGAATACGCTCCATTCGCCACCTTTTTTTCCGGAAAAATGGAGTTTAAAAGACAGGTCCTGAAAATGAATCTGCTCGTCGCCCAGCGGAATGCCCAACTGGTTCAGCAGCCCGACTGTAGAGTATCGGTAGTTGACGAGGTAGGAGTTTTTGCCTTGTCCGAACAGGGGGCCTTCTGCGGCCATATCCAGTCCAATCAGGCCAGCCTGTGCAGTAAACTCATGCTGGTGGGTATTGCCCCGGCGCAGGTTCATATCCATCACGCCGCCCAGGGCATCGGCATAGCCAGCCGGGTAATTGCCGGTGAGCAGCGCGGAGTTGTCGAGCATTTGTGCCGAAAACATCAGCACACCGCCGCTGGCCGCCGCCGGCCGGTCGCTGAAGGTGCCCGCGTTGGGCAGGTGGTTCGGATTGACCACATCCAGGCCTTCCATTTTCCATCGTACGGAAGCAGGATTATTGCCCCTGATACTGAGCCCATTGGCCTGGTCGTCGTTGCCCGAAACGCCCGGATATGCCATGGCCAGGCGGGCAGGGTCGAAAAAGGTGGCCGGGAACCGCAGCGTCTGGTCGCGGCTGAGCGGAATTTCAGCCAGTGGTTGTTGGGTTCTTCGGCCGGGCTGGTTGGCCGTAATCAGCAGTTCGGGCAATTGGCTGACGGAATGCTGCAAAGCCAGCGTCAGCACCTGCTCTTTTCCGGCGACGAGGTTGATTTCGGAAATCGTCTGGCTTTCAAAACCCGGCATGGTCACTTCGCAAGCGTAATATCCGGGACGAAGGTTTTCAAAAATAAAGGCGCCGTCGGCATCCGATGTCTGCGAAAATGGAGCAATGTTGTTTCGAAGGATGACCGTAGCACCGGCCACAGGTCGGCCATTATCAACATTGCGTACTACGCCGCGCAAGGTTTGCGCTTGCAACAATCCGGTGAACACAAGAGCAAGGGCGGCAAAAATAAATCGGTAAATCAAGGACGGTAATAAAGAGGTAGACATACGTCAGACATTGAATAAACGGCTCGTAAACAAAAAAACCAGGAGCGGTCGTCTGAAAGATGTTTACATTCATGCCTGAAACAACACCATTTAGTCGTACAACTCCGCTGCTGCGAAGATAAGACTTGTAAAAACCCCAATTCGCTGTAAAAATTTGTCCGTCAAATCAAATCCGAATTTTCATCATGACTTTCCTATTACCTGTTCTGCTTGTGTTGATCATCATGAGTCTTGTGACCGTTCAACAGGGCACTGTAGCCATTACCACCATTTTTGGAAAATACAACCGGACGCTTTACCCGGGCTTGAACTTCCGAATCCCCATCATCGAGTCCATTTTCAAAAGGATTTCCATTCAAAACCGGGCGGTCGAACTCACATTCCAGGCCGTCACCGTCGACCAGGCGAATGTGCATTTCACCTCCCTGCTGCTGTTTTCCGTGCTGGACAACAACGAGGAAACCGTAAAAAAAGTAGCGTTCAAGTTTGTGAGCGACCGCGATTTTATGGCCACACTTTCCCGCACCGTAGAGGGTAGCATTCGCGCATTTGTGGCCACCAAACGCCAGCAGGAAATTCTGAGCCTGCGCCGCGAAATTACGGAAGCGGTAAAAACCAATGTCGACCACATGCTGGAAGAATGGGGTTTCCACCTGATCGACCTGCAAATCAACGACATTACCTTCGATGAAGAAGTGCTGCGCTCCATGTCGAAAGTAGTGGCTTCCAACAACCTGAAAGCCGCTGCTGAAAACGAAGGCCAGGCGCTCCTCATTACCAAAACAAAAGCCGCCGAAGCGGAAGGTAATGCCATCAAAATTTCGGCAGAAGCCGAGCGCGAAGCCGCCCGTATGCGTGGTCAGGCCGTTGCCCAGTTCCGCGAAGAAGTCGCCAAAGGTATGAGCCAGGCCGCCAAGGAAATGCAAAATGCCAACCTCGACACCTCCGTCATTCTCTTTTCCATGTGGACGGAAGCGGTGAAAAACTTTACCGAACACGGCAAAGGCAACATCATCTTCCTCGATGGGTCGGTAGATGGCATGCAAAAAACGCTGAAGGAGTTGATGGCGTTGAATTCGATGGATTATACGCCGAAGTCATAAATTAGTCCTGAGTCGTAAGTCCTGAGTCCTGAGTCTGTAGAGTACACCTATGTACCCTTGACATTTATTATGATAGATACCAAGGGTACATAGGTGTACTCTCCAGACTCAGGACTCAGGACTCAGGACTTACGACTCTGGACTAATAATTAACTCCCAACGCCCTCAACGTTTCCAAATCCACATTCCCCACAGGCAATCCCTTATCCTGCTGGAATTTTATGAGCGCGGCTTTGGTGCTAGCGCCCATGGTATTATCCGAAATGCCTTTGTAGTAACCCGCTTTGCGCAGCGCATCCTGTATTTGCCGTACAGTGTATCCGGTTACCTTTTCTCCACAGAGTACTTCTTTCCATTCTGAAAAACCGCCAGCGCGCACGAGTTTGCGTTTGGTGACGGTCACGTATTCCGGCGGCGTAGTTTCCGAGCGGGTGGTAGCGGGTGTGATAACTACCTTGGTAGGGGTGGCTTTGTATTCGGCCGGTATAATTTCTTCGCGATAAGACGCTGGCGTTTGCTGTATCTGACGTGTCACTGTAGTGCTCAGCGGGTCGGTGCGGCGAACTGTGACGGCCTTGTATTCGGCCGGTACAATTTCCTCCCGAATGCTCGCAGGCCTTTTCAGGCGCTGCATGCTGCGGGTGCCCATCACGGCGGGCACTTCGACGGTTTTGTTGCATCCTGCATCGGGCTTGCCGGAGCCGTCGCAGCCTTTATTGACCCGGCGTGTAAGTGTCTGGTATTCAGCGGGCACTTCCACCATGCACCAGATCATACAATCATCCGGGTTGGCATTCAGGCAATTAGCATCGGTGGTTTTCCGCGTCCATTTCATAACCGCAGGTTTTGTTTCGATGCGATCCGTGACTGTTTCATACGCGGGAGGCATGTATTCTATCCGTATGGTGGCGGGCTCGACGACGTAGGATTCGCTGACGGTTTCGTAGACAGCAGGTGTCACCACGTATCGTTTGCTTTCTTCTTTTACCAGTACATATTCTGTGGTGCTTTCTGCTGCCGTGTTACCAAACCGCTGGGCAGCCAGCGGAAGGTCCACTTTCAGCGTGGTGCTGGTAAATTTGGCAGGTGTAACTAGAAAACGCCTGGATTCCTCTTTCACCAATTGGTACGCGTTTTTTGTTTCCACAACAGCAGGAACGGCGATGGCCTTGATCATGGCCGCTTTAATGGCTACCTGTTCTGTGGTGGTTTCAAAAATATCGGGCATATAACACTTGGCATAACACTTCCCGGGTTGTGCATTGGGTGGGTTATCACCTGTTTGTGCTGAAATTGTCGAGGTAAATCCCGTGACGAACAAGAGCAAAACCTTCCATTTTTTCATGGCTACGATGATGTGGTGTTTGTAAAAACCGGCGCCGACACGGCTACTTTGGCCGCTGTGCAGTGCGGCACAAGATCGGATAAAATTTAGAAGTTGTTCGAGATAATGTGCCTGGCAGCACCTCAAATCAGTTCCAGTTGTTTGGGGTAGCAGAGATAATGCTTGGTGACCAATTTGGTGAATAAGGGCACATCGGAGCATTCGCTGATGGGACAGACGCGGTTGTTTTTAAACAGGATTTTGATCTGTTCCGTGCTTTCATCGTAGGAGCGATTGCTCACAGCGCCGTGGTAAACAAAATGCTCCACGAGCGCCTGTTCTCCAAATTGTTCTTGTACTGCATGCCGTATCTGTTCGATCCTTTTCGGACTTACAGGATGATCGTGCCATTCAAGTCGCATCAAGCGGCGATCGAGCAGGCCGCGTGAAAGATAGGAAAGTGTAAAGTCCTCTGCTTCCGACCAGTATTTGATGGCTGCCGTTACATCGTTGTCGTCGAGCAGGGTAAAATGGCGCATCAGTTCTTCGGGGTCGTGGGTATGCCCGTTTTTACGGTATAAAAACCAGCCCAGGTGACGTGGCACTTCCAGTTGTACGCCCTGCAGGGCCAGTTCGCGCGCGCGGCGCAGGGTGTGAATGAGCATTTGTTCGGCCGTTACACCGGTTTTATGCAAATACACCTGCCAATACATCAGGCGGCGAGCAATCAGGAATTTTTCGATGCTGTAAATGCCCTTTTCTTCCACCACCAGTTCGCCATCGTGTACGGCCAGCATTTTGATAATGCGATCATAGCCGATTACGCCTTCGCTCACGCCCGTGAAAAAACTATCGCGATTCAGGTAATCCATGCGATCCATGTCCAGTTGGCCAGAAACCAACTGATGCAAAAACTTCTGCGGATATCGGTCTGTAAAAATGTCGAGTGCCAACGACAATCGGCCTTTAAAATGGCGGTTCAAGTCTTCCATCAGGAGGCTCGAAAGATCCTCGTGGTGCATTTCCACCAGCGTGTGTTCGAGTGCATGCGAAAACGGGCCGTGGCCCACATCGTGCAATAATATCGCAACGGCAGCACCCTCCGCTTCTTCGTCACTGATATCGACGCCTTTGGAACGCAATACCTCTATGCTTTGCTGCATCAGGTGCAATGCGCCCAGGGCATGGTGAAAACGTGTATGCAGCGCACCGGGATATACATAGGAGGCCAATCCAAGTTGCCGTATCCTCCGCAACCGCTGAAAATACGGATGGTCGATCAGGTCGAGTATCAAACCGTAAGGAATGGACATAAAACCGTAGACAGGATCATTGAAGATTTTGGAGCGCATGTTTGTGAGGGTGGTTGATGAGGGTTGATGAGGGTTGATGAGGTTGATGAGGTTGAGAGTTGAGGGGTTGAGAGTTGAGGGGTTGATATTCAGTCAGTCATGTGAAGCAAAATCACTGTTATGCTGAGTGGCTGATCTCAACTTCTCAACCCCTCAACCCCTCAACTCTCAACCTCATCAACCTCATCAACTATTGTTTCGGTGTCGATTGATACACTGTCAAAAAAATTAATGCCAGCCGCATGGGGTAGGAGACCGTTTCATCCAGATCATCTTCAATTGTCCAGTCACGCGGATCCATTCGGCGCATGGTATACATATAAAATTGTCCGCGGTTGGAGTCTTGCACCAGCCATTCGTCGAACTGGTTCGTCCAGCGGCTTTTCAGGGTGAGCGTAACGGAATTATCGGTCACACGCCATTCTGTGAAATCACCAGCCCAGGCAATGCGCATGGTCACGACATCGCCTTCATAGGTACGCAGTTCCCATTGGCTTGGATCATCTTTCCAGCGGCGTTTGATGGTGCCTCGCTGGCCACCCATTTCAAAATCCCATTCCGACCAGTCGTCACGCACGTTGAGCCAGCGCAACTTCATTTCACCAAACACCTCTTCTTGAGGCGCTTCTTCCTCATCGCGCGCTTTTTCAGGCTGCATATATATCTCCCATTCCACAAAAGAGTCGCTCCAGCGGCTGCTGATGCCCGAGATGGTTTGAGCAGGCAGGCTGCACGACAGGAGTACAAAAAAGAGACAGATACGCATGGTTGAAGTCCTGGGTCGTAAGTCCTGAGTCCTGAGTCGTTGGTACGCAGGTGACAGGAGTAGTTAAAAAGGCAGGTCGTCAAAATTGCCGGTAGCGGGTGGCGCTTCATTGTAATTTGGAAACGGGTCCGTCGGGAAGTTTTCTTCCGCATTGCCGGCCTGGTTGTTGCTGCCGCCACCTTCTCCGGCGCGTTCGATGCGCCAGGCATTGAGGTTCGTCAGGTATTTACCATTCCATTCACGCCCGCGCAAGTCGAACGACACCTTGATACGTTCTCCTTCCTTATAGTTGTCCAGCATGGTACAACGATCCTGTACGGCCTGGAATTTTACCAGTTGAGGGTAGTTACCATCGGGTATTTCCAGTACAAATTCACGGGTTTGAAAACTGGCAGATTTTTGTTCTGTGGGGAATAAACGGTGCAGTTTCCCTTCTACTTCGAAAGCCATTATAGTGAGTGGTGAGTAGTGAGTAGTGAGTGGTGAGTAGTGAGTTCGGGTTATTTGAGTTTGAACATCTGTTCGTAATAGCCGGGGCGATTGGCCGTCAGCACATAATCGAATTTTTTGGCAACGATAATGCGCTGCAAAGGTGCGAATAAAGGCACTTCGGGCAATTCATCGTGTAAAATTTGTTGAGCCTGCAAATACAATTGCTTGCGCACGGCTTCATCGGGCGTAGTTCTGATCGCTGAAATCAGGCTGTCGGCCACCGGATTGGCAAAAGACGAGCGATTGTCGCCGGCAGGAATGAGGCTGGCGGAGTGAAAACGGGAATACAGTTCTACATGCCCCGGAAACAATTGCGCTCCCAGAAAAGCCGATTCATAGTTGCCACTTTTGGTATCCAGGGTGATCTTGTTGATGTCGGCGCCGATCACATTGATTTTCACACCTGCCTGCAAGGCCGTCTCTGCAAGGCTGGCGGCCAGCGCATTGTTTATTTTATTGCTTACCGGCACCAATACATCGATGCTAAGGTCAGTTCTGACATTGTTCACCATTTTATCCAACACGGCATCATTGTTGGAATCGGCCCAACCGGCTTCTGCAAGCAATTGCCTTGCCGCAGCGATATTCATCGTATAGGGCTTGATATTCTGTGCATAATACGATTTGGCAGGATTCACCGGCCCTACGATGGGTTGTGCGAGGCCCTGCAAAATGGTTTTCAGGGCATAGTCGTAATCGATCACCTGCGCGAGCGCACGCCGTACTCGAACATCCGACAATTTCGGGTTGCGCATATTGAACATCCAGCGCGCGTATTGAATGGAACCCGGTGTGATAAAATCGTATTTGGCTGCCAGCGCAGGGTCCGATTTCAGTTGTAAAAACCTCGTTGCGTCCATACCCGTGACAATATCGAGTTCTTCCGTGCGCAGCATATTTTCTACAATCGGGTCGTCTTTGACCACCTTGTACACCAGTTTCTGCGGATAAACAGCCAGTAAGGGTGTTTCGGCAGCGGCATTGTCGCCCCACCAGTTTTCTTTTTTTACGAGGGTAGCAGCCTGGTCATTCAGGGATTCCAGGCGATACGGGCCACTACCCATGATGGCTGCAGGGTCGTAACTGTATTTAGGCTGACTGAACTCGTCGGCGAAAGTTTTCAGGTTGGGGTTGTTTTTGGCTACTTCCGCGATTTTCGTTTTATCCGTAAAATCGGACAGCGGGATATTGCCCAACCGGTTGTTGGGGTCATAGTGATAGGCCGGGTAAACAAAAAACTGGCACAGGCTTTCGAGCGCCAGCATGTAATAATCGCTGTAATAAGCAGTGAACTTTTTCGGGTTGGCCGGGTCTATTTCCACATTTTGTAATGTCTGGAAAAAACTACCCCAGTTTTGGGTGGGCAGACCCGGGTGCAGCATAAGTTTCATAGAAAAAACCACGTCCTGAGCAGTCACCGGCGTACCATTGTCCCATTTCGCTTCTTCCAGCAATTCAAAGTCGTATGCCAGGGAGCCCTTGTATGTTCCTTCTGTCACGTTACGAACGGTTGGGATACTTTTCACCAACAGGGGTTTCATTTCCAGGGTTTTCGGATCGAGGTTACCCAGGGTTTGAAACATCTGGTTGCAGACATACAGTGAATAGGCACTCTGCGTCAGAAAGGGGTTCAGGTTGTTGGCTGCCGCTTCCATCCGAATATTTACCACTTCGGTTTGAGGGCCAGGCCCGCCACAACCTGTACAGCCAATTATTGCAATGAAAAGGATACTAATTACGCCGTACAGGAACGGCTGCAGGTTTTTTTTCAAAAGGATAGGAAATATGTTCATGCTTATTAAATTTTGGTAAAAATAAGGCGCATTCCCTATTCAAACAAACCGATCCTTCCATTCGGAGCGCGGAAGCATACACGATTCACGGCGACCAAACCAGCGGTACCGATTCCGGGCAATCCACCTGTACATGGCGTCGCGTATCGGCCGCGGTATGATTTTAAACACGTACAACAACTGCCACAGGCCGCCGATCCTGCGTACAATTTCCAGTGGTACATCCGAATGCAGCAACAGGCGTTCACCATCCACCAATACCACCGAATCGAAATCCTGCGTCGAACGCCCCCAGATGCGCAGCAACTCCTGACCGGTTTCGGACTGCAGGGCTGCAAAACGAAAAATGCCTTTGCGGTCATGCAACAACACCCATTGAACAGATGCATTGCAGAGGTTGCACACCCCATCGAAAAGAAGTACCGGTGCTGTCATTGCTACATATAACTTTGCAGGCGCTTTTTGGTTTCCTGCGGCAGGTGTTATTTGAGAATCATTTACCCTCGAAGTAGACAAAACCTGCCAATTGTTCGTTAAGAGCGTGTTGAACTATGAAGAAGTATATTTTTTTCAGCCTTTTCCTGTTGATCTCGTCGTGGCTGGCGGCTCAGGCGCCTCTTGCACCTGTAGTGCAGGACAGTTCTCAGAAACTCAAAATCGAGACAGCCATGGTGGTCGAGTATTTTGTAAAGGGCCAGCGAACCCTGCAAAAACTCAGCGGAAACGTTCGGATGCGTCAGGAAAACACCCTGGTGTATTGCGATACGGCCATTCTCGATCAGGAAAATGCCGTGCTCAAGGGAAATGTTTCCATGGAACAGGCCGATAGCGTGAAGGTTTTTGCCGACTCTGCCTTGTACAACACGGATACCAAAATCAGCCACCTGTTTGGAAATGTAGTGCTGGTAAACGGTGTACAGGAGTTGTTTACCAACCGGCTGAAATATGACCTGGGCAATAAAATTGCCACTTATCACACAGGCGCTACCATGACCAACGGGAAAAGCCAACTGACCAGTACCCACGGTTATTATTACGTCAATGAAAAACAGATATACTTCAAAGGCAATGTACTGGGCACCGATCCTGATTTTACCATGCGCACCGATACCATGGTGTTTAATACCGAAACACAGACGGTACGGTTTGTAGCGCCGACGCTTATCAGCCAGCAAAAGAGCAAAATTTACACAGAAAGCGGGTTTTACGACATAGAAAATGATTTTGCCGAGTTCGACCTGAATCCGCAATACGAAAAGGAACAGCAGCGCGGTCGGGCCCGGAAAATGCGTTATTTCGGCACGTCAAAAGAATACATGCTGGAAGGCGATGCCTACATCGACGACCCCCAAAAAGGACAAACGACACAAGCAGATGTCATCCGATACAATACGGACACCGAAAAAACCACGCTGAAAGGCAACGCCCATTTCCGCGACAGCACCCGAGATATCCGCGGAGAAGAGATACATGTGGACAGCCGCAATAAGGCATATCAGATTGCGGGCCGGGGCAGGGTAATTGATCCGCCGAATATCATTGAGGCAGACTCGCTCGATTTTAATGACAATCTGGGCGCCGGGCTCGCACTGGGTGGCGTGATCTGGATAGATACTGCCAGCGAATTTACCATTCTGGCCCACCGAATGGATTACAACAAACAGACGGAGTTTCTGAATGCTTTCGGCAGTTCGGGCGCACAAGGAGCCACCGGCCGGCCGCTTATGAAATCACTGATCGAGCGCGATACGCTCTATATGAGTGCCGATACGCTTACCTCTTACAAACCTGACACAGCAAGCGATATAAGGCTCTTGCTGGCACATCGGGATGTGCGGATTTTTAAAAGCGATATGCAGGCCGTGTGCGACTCTTTATCGTTTAGTACCGCCGATTCAATTTTCAGATTTTACAAAATTCGCGACTTGCCCGTTATTTGGTCCGATACGTCCCAATTTTCAGGTGATACGGTGCGCATGCTCCTGAAAAACAAAAAACTCGACCGAATCTGGCTGATTCAAAATGCACTGGTTATCAATTCGGAAGATGGCTTGATGTTCAACCAGATCAAGGGCAAAAACACCACTGCATTTTTCCGCGACGACGAGGTAAGGGAAATGCTCGTGGAGGGCAATGCCCAGGCTGTTTATTATGCCCTCGACGACGGGCGTGCCTACATCGGGCTAAATGAAACGCAGTGCTCAGAAATGCGGCTTTATTTTGGCAATAACCAGGTGGAAAGCATCAAGTTTTACACCCAGCCGAGCGGCTCATTCACGCCGATGAAAAAGGCTGGTAGTGGCACTAAAAAACTTGATGGTTTCTTCTGGGAGCAGGTACGGAGGCCGCATCGGATACAGGACTTATTTTAGGTCTACCATCATTTATCCAGTTCATAAAGCCTGTACGTTTCAATTACTTTCACCATTTCTCCTTCAAAATCACTCACTTCCGATATTTTTTTGCCATCAAGGGCCTTGGCCCAGGCCTTCCAGTCCTTTCCGCAACTTTGTTGTAAGGTGGCAAAATCATTTCTTCCACTGAGGTATTTGCTAAAGTCGCGGAAACTATCCCAGGCTTTATCATAATGGCGAATGCATACGCCATTTACCGTTTCGGTAGCGCCTTCCCATCCGCCTCCACATCCCAGACCGAAATAGTTGTGGTGTTCCATAGCCCAGTTTCTTTTGCCACTGAAACTATTGACGTAGGCACAAGCCAGTAAGACGGAAGCAGGAATCCCAAATTTTTCCTGTTCTCCTGCCGCCACTTTTCCAAATCGTTGGAGGAAAGGGATGGCTACCGTCTCCGGAATATCAGGCAGGTTGACACTGCTGCGTGATGCCCATGTGAAAAGGCTTGCTTGTGTCTCTTGTGAAGTGGCTATGGCGCCATTATCTGTAATTTTCTCTACATCCCGGCCTTTCCCGTCGTGTGCTGCCACGCTCAGCCAGTTCTTTTTTACAATTGCAGCGAGAACCAGAATGATAACTGCAATAGGGAACCAATTTGTTTTAAAAAACTTCCATTTCATAGTGCGCTTTAGTTAGAAAGGTTTAAAAAAAGAGAATTAACCTCAAAAACCATTACTGTTGATTGTTAAGCGCTACAAAAATAAATCATTTTGTTTTAAAAGCAATTTTTTTGTTTTATTTTATCTCACCTCTCTCCCTGCTATAGAGATGTGAGAGAGTGAGAGATGTGAGAGATGTGAGAGAGTGAGAGAAGTAAGAGATGTGAGAGTTCGTAGATTGTACTTCTTCTTTAATAGAAATATTATAGCAAAGTGGAGCACTCTACGAACTCTCACATCTCTCACTTCTCACTTCTCACCTCTAAAAAAAAAGCCCCCCTCCAACTTTAGGAGAGAGGCCATCCCAAAAACCGATTTTAAAGTATGTTAAAATCGATTCCCGGCGATTCTTCTACGACAGGCTCGCGTCGCATTTGTATGTCTTACTCAGGAAGGCAGATTTGACAACTTTTGAAAAGTTGTCAAATCTTGCC
>JAIUPL010000051.1 GCA_020160935.1 Bacteroidota bacterium
AACCTTAAAACCGACCATCAAAGTCCTGCTACGCCTCCGTAAACTTCGGCTCGCTTGGACATTTGATGGTCGGTTTTAAGGTCAAAAAAATAGACCTGACACAGAAATCTGAACACTACCAAAAGGTGCTGTTATGCCCAGTTTTTCTCTCTGTCATCTGCTTCCGATGATTAGTTTTGTCGTCAAATAGTTTCCCTTTAAGTCTGTGCTTATGTTGTCATTAAGACTGTAATTTGCAATACAATACTGTGTTTTAATTTGTAAAAACATTTTTCGACTGATTAAATACCTTAAACTTAATCCTGGGTTAAAAATAAAACTTGATTTTCCAATGTCCGTGTCTTTGTCTGGATTGTAATATGAAAGTCTGCCATATCCAATTCCGCAAATTCCTTCAAACACAAGCCTGTCACTGCTCCACAATTCGCGTGCATAATCCAATGTCAAGTGTACTCCAAAAAACTCATTTCTTGTCAAAACACTGTCACCAAACTTTATATTAATTGGTTCTATCGTGTTATGATGAGGCCATCCTATTAAGTCGAACGTTAAACCCAAAGCATTTTGTTCGCCTTTAAAGTCTACTAAAAAGCCCAGCAATAAAGGATTTCCCAATACTTTATTCTTGTGATCAGGAAACCAGGTTCCAAAACTTAGTCCTGCATAAAATCCTTTTTTTTCTACTCTTGATCCGTACTGCCCAAATGATTTAGAAAAGATAAATGTCAAAATAAATATTGTCAGAATGAGTCGTTTCATTGTCGTCTTTTAATATTGGGTATAATGGTAGGTTTGATGCAATTGTTTCTTCGGCTAATAAAAGGAAAACATCAGGTTCAAAGACAGGAGGTTAACAATGTAAATATAGCATACCTCTTCAGGTCTCCAAACCATCCAGCGCTGCGGAACAACAAAAATGTATGTGCCCCCACCCCTTGATTCATACAACCTTCCAGGTTCAGAAAACCAACTAATACGTCCCACTCACAAACAAATACGTGACAAACCTATCCCAATACGTTTTACCACGATCTAAATACGTCCGCCACCTATCTAAACACGTTCCTGACACAAACGAATACGTGCACCCATGTATTCAGATAGGTGTGCGACGTATTCGTTTGGATGTCGGACGTATTAGCCGATCCATCGAACGTATTCAGCGGTGTAAAATACAGATTCAGCGGTCAAAACCTTAGCCTGACAATTAAGTAGTGGTCAAATCAAATGAGCCGATCCCCCACCCTAATTCGACCGCACCTCAATAATCTTCTCGTACGCCTCATTGATCTGCTGGAATTTCTCCTTGGCATGGCGCAGCGCTTCGGGCGAAGCGCCTTTGGCGGCCATTTTGTCGGGGTGCCATTGTACGGCCAGGGCGCGGTATTTCTTTTTGATCACTTCCAGCGTATCGGCGGGTTGAGCGCCCAGAATGGCATAGTGCGGATCGAGTGGTGTCCAGCGCTGCTGCTGGGCGGTCGATTTGCTGTGGTAATACCGGCTTTTGATGCGGTCGTACTGCATGCGGCTGATATGGAAAATGCCGCCTGCACGCAGCAGCAGCGTTTCCTCGCACGGATGCAGGCCCCCATCGCAGGCGGCCATGGCAAACAGCAAATCGATCATATTGAGCACATGGTGGCGTTCGCGGCCAAAATCCTCGTAAAAATCCCGGGCATACTGGTCAAATGAATCGGTAGAATCTTTGGCAGCCTTCCAGATTTTGATGGCCTGTGCGCGGCCCCGTTCGTTCATGCGAAACTGGTTGCGCATCAGGTATTCCATGTGCGACACCTCCTGTCGGTTGATCGGGGCATCCGATTTGGCCATTTTGGCGCACAGCCTGAATACGTGGAAGAAAAAAGCGCCCTGTCTGCGCTGATAGGCTTTAAATTCGCTTTCCGAAGCATCCTCCCTTGGCCGGTCGAACAGGTAATGCCCAAGTATGGAGCCCGTGAGAAAGCCGAACAACCCGCCGAAGGGAATCCCCAGCAGGTCGAAGATGAAAATGCCGGCCAGGCCGGAAAGAAGTTTGCCTTTAAGTTCCAATGCGCAGCATAAAAAATCCGGACCTACCATCCGGATCAATGAACGATGCAAAAATACTGTTTTCCAGAACAAGATGAACCGGGAAAAGATGTCGGGTAGTGGCCTATTTTTCTACCGGCAGCGCTCCCACTTCCACAAACCCGAACCGTTCGACGTCGAACAGGCCCAGGTCTGTCATTTTCAATTTTGGAATAACGGGCAGTGCCAGAAACGACAGCACCATAAACGGCGCGCGTAGGCGGCAGCCCAGTTCCGACTTGGTCCAGGCATCCAGTTCCGAATATTCCTGCGCCAGTTGGTAGCCGTCGGCCTGGCTCATCAGCCCTGCAATGGGCAGTGCCAGTACGCGGCTGTTGCCCTGGCTGTCGGCCGCGCTGATGCCGCCTTTTGCCTCGATCACGGCATTCACGGCCGCACAAATGGCCTCGTCGCTGGTACCCACGGCTACAATATTGTGGGAGTCGTGCGCCACGCTGCTGGCCAAAGCGCCGCCTGTCAGGCCGAAACCGCGCACAAAGCCCATGGCAGGTCGCGCATCGGGCGTGTAACGATTGACGACCGTAATTTTCAAAATATCACGCTCGGGAGCGGCCCATACCTGCCCCTCGGCCACGCGAAGCGGCTCTACCGCGGCGCCAGTAACAATCTGCCCGTCCAGTGCTTCGATGACCCTGAATTCGCTCGCCTGACCGTCGGCCGGGACAACAAAGTCGGCAGCCTTTTTGGGATGCGCTGTAAACTGGTTGGGCGCATCCGAAGTCAGGCGGGGCAGCAGGCTTTTTTCACCTTCCGATACGGGCACGCCGTCGATCCAGGTTTCCAGCACCTTGAAATGTTGCAGGTCAGCCACCCGGATAAAATCGGCAGGATCACCTTCGCGAAGCAGTCCGACCGACAGGCCATAGTGCAGCACGGGGTTGATGCAGGCGGCGCGCAGCGTATCGAACACGTCGCAGCCGTGTGCAATGGCCCGTGCAGCGAGTTCGTTGATATGGCCCCGCACCAGGTCGTCGGGGTGTTTGTCGTCGCTGCAAAACATGATTTGTTCGGGAAATTCTTTCAGCAGCGGCCACAACGCTTCAAAATTGCGCGCAGCGCTCCCCTCCCGGATCAGAATTTTCACCCCCAACTGCGCTTTTTCCCGCCCTTCTTCATAGGTAAAACACTCGTGGTCGGTGCTGATGCCTGCGGCAAAATACCGCTGCGCATCGTCGCCACGCAGGCCGGGAGCGTGTCCGTCGACCGGCTTGCCGAGCCTTTTGGCAGCAGCGATTTTGGCCATCACCTCCGCGTCGTTGAACAGCACGCCGGGGAAATTCATCATTTCCGATAAATAGCCGATTTCCGGGTTTTTCAGCAATTCCTCTACCGCTGCGGCATCCATCGCCGCGCCCGCCGTTTCAAAACCGGTTGCGGGCACACAGGAAGGCGCACCGAAACAATATTTCAGTGGCACCCGCGCAGCATCTTTCAGCATATACATCACCCCTTCAGCGCCCAGCACATTGGCAATTTCATGCGGGTCCGATACGGTAGCCACCGTGCCGTGTACCACCGCCATACGCGCAAATTCTGCGGGCGGCAACATGCTGCTTTCAATGTGGACGTGTGCATCCACAAAACCGGGCAACACATAGCCTGTGTTGGCAGGTGCTTCCTGCACTTCCCGGATTTGCCGGATTTTACCGCCTTCGATGGTAATTTCGGCCGGGTATATGCGGCGCTGGTGGAGATCGACGAGGTGAACGAGCATAATCAGAGAGTGAGAGAGTGAGAGAGTGAGAGAGTGAGAGGGTGAGAGAGTGAGAGAGTGAGAGGGTGAGAGGGTGAGAGGGTGAGAGGGGCCACGAAGTTATGGATTTTTGTATGTTAGCGCTGCCAAAATCAATTACAACCCATGACAACACCATTGATTCTGCTGCATGGCGCGCTGGGGAGTGCCGAACAAATGGCGGGCATCGAATCCTTGTTTTCGGATCACCGGCCGACCCATTGTTTGAACCTGCCAGGGCATGGCGGTATTCCGGCGCCGGGGCCTTTTACCATGGAAATGTTTGAAGAAGCCTTGTTGCGTTTTTTGGATGAAAAAAAGATGGACAAAGTCGGTTTTTTCGGCTATTCAATGGGCGGTTATGCAGCCTTGTGGTTTGCCTGGAAACACCCCGAACGCGTACAGGCTGTGACGACGCTGGGCACCAAACTCGCCTGGACACCCGAAACGGCGGCTGGTATGCAACGCATGTTTGATGCAGAAAAAATTGCCCTGAAAGCCCCTCAAATGGCCGAGCACCTGGCACGCGTGCATGCGCCGCTCGACTGGAAATTGTTGTGCCGCCAAACGGCCGATTTTTTGCACGATTTAGGCGCCGGAAAAGGTATTCCCGATCATGCCTACCCCGAAATCCATTGCCCGGTTGTCATTGGCCGCGGCACAGCCGATCAGGTGGTGACACAGAAAGAATGCGTACACGTGGCTCAACTGATACCGGATGGCAGGGTGCAGGAGTTGGAAGGGGTACCTCATGTGATAGAACAAGTGAACGTCCAGAATCTAGGGTTAATAGTCCTGAGTCCTGAGTCCTGCCGAGTTTCATTAAGTCATAGTATCATGAGTTTCAAAAAGTCGTAGTACTTGAATGCTAAAAATTGGCATTTGATGAAGGCTACGACACAAGAAGAACGGCACCAGATAGCCCAAATGATAGAAC
>JAIUPL010000003.1 GCA_020160935.1 Bacteroidota bacterium
AGAACTTGTCAGGCCAGGTAGATATTACCCAAGACCCCAAAATGTCCGACGACTGAATGGAAAATATCAAACCTTCAAAAACTATCGAAGAGCATCTTGAAATTCCTTAAGTCAACGACATTGGGCTTTAGCCCGTCGGGACAGCGCCATTCATGGCGCTCAGAAAAAATAAATAAAGCGCCTTAAAAGGCGCTATCCCGACGGGCTAAAGTCCATACCACCGCCTGAACAGCGCTTGGCGTATCTCGCAAATTTGACCGCTTTCTAGGTTTGCCAACTGTAAAAAGGGACTGGAGACAATATGCGGATAGTCATTTTTTCTTTTTAAACGACCATTTCACCTTCATTTCGGCTGCGACTGTCCCGTCCGGTAGCCGGCCCACCGAGTGCGCCACAAATTCCTGGCTTTCGCCGGTCTCTACGGCGCGTTGAATCACTTGCCCGATTTCGGCGCCTTCTGTGCAGGTAAACAACAGTGTTTCTCCTGCTTTTTTGTAGAAACTGGCTTCAAAACCGACCACCAGCATCGAAACCGGCGGTTTTTCCTGCAAATGCGCCAGTACCAGCATACCCGTCGATAGTTCGGCAGCGGCGCATTGTGCGGCAAAATAAATTGATTGAAACGGGTTTTTCGACCGCCACCTGTAAGGCAGTCGCACCACGGCCTGTTCCAGGTCACATGAGTGAATATTCATGCCCATGAACCACGCTCCGGGAAGGCGCATGAACATATACAAGCGCATTTTCCAGGGCGTATTGGCATTTTTTAAAAAAGCAGAAACAGTCATTCGGAAACTTTTGCGACAAATGTAGAGTTTAGCAAATCGTTAATTCTGGCAAACACGAAAAATAATATGTCGAAACGACTTATTTTTCGGTTATTATTGTTGCAGATTTTACAACATCCGGTAATTCATTCTATCACTTTTCAAATTTTTATCACAACATGGAATGGAGAAGACTCAATGGCCAGCGCATCTCGCAGCCGTTGCTGAATGCAGTAGAAGAAACCATCCGGCGTGAACAGGCCGAAGGCTATCGGCTCAAGGTGTGCATCGGAACCGACTCCCAGGTGATCGGCGACGAGGTGCATTTTGCCACCGTTATCGTCTTCCTGCGGGAAAAACGGGGCGGCTTTATGTTTATTTCCAATGATAAAATGGTGCGCAAAATGACCCTGCGCGAACGCATGATCCTGGAAGTGGGACGTTCGGTAGAAGTGGCCTATTCTCTTTGCCACCTGCTCGATGAATACGACGTAGAACTGGAAGTCCATGCAGATATCAATACCGACCCGAACTTCGAGAGCAATACTGCCCTCAAAGAAGCCATGGGCTATATCCTGAGCATGGGCTTTGTGTTCAAAGCCAAGCCGGATGCATTTGCGTCTTCGTGCTGCGCGGACAAGGTGATTTAGAAAGGGCGGAAATGGTAAGAGTTGTCCCGAATCCTGGCACTGACCGGGGTTCGGGATTTTTTTGCCGGAGGCTGGCTGGTACATGGTTCGAGTGGAAGGGGAGGATGGCTGGCAGATGGAATTCCGGGTTGTTTGTGTGGCGGGGAGGTAGGGGAGGTGTTTATTGTTTTCTAACTGCCATTTGATTTTACAAACTCCCATTTTTGTAAAAATCTCTGTATCTCAACGGTAACTTCTTTTACTTGAGACATCAAAAGTTCCATGTTCTCTAAAATTGATGCCTTGGGCTTGGCTGGAATGTTTGAAGAAGATGGTTCAGAATTCATGTTCAAACTTACCAATATGTTTTTGGCAAAAAATAATGATTTATCTAAAGAGAATAATAAGGTATATCTTTTTGACCGTAATGCCAAAGGAAAGTTTGAGAAATCTCGGGTTAATACAGCAATTGAATTTAATGACTGAAACAGGTTATCAATTATAGATAAGGCATATTTATATTGATCTGGCCAAATGTGGGCGCCTGATGAAAGCAATTCATACGGATACCTCATTTCAATTCTACTATTTTCTAATTCGCTCATATATGAATTGAGTAGCGAAATGACATCGCAATTTAAATATGAATAGGATTGCAAAATGCTTTTTTGAGTAGGTGCCATCACAATATTAAATTGTTTAACAGATTTGAAAATTTTTGAAGGTTTTCTGGTGTGAAAAAGGTTTAAGGGTGTATCAGATTTTATTTGGGGAAATTGAATTATTTGCGTAGTTCTTTTGAAAATCTATTAACATAACCCTTCTTTTAATGATTTTTCTAAACTATCAATGGAGTTTGTCATATATTGATAGTAAATATCTAAAGGCATTTTTTGACGTTTTTCTATTCCAGATTCTTTTGCAGGGTGCCAGTCTGCTGCCTTCGTTAACTCTAAGCAAGCTAAGGCAAGGTTTGATTTTAATGCTTCCAGAGATATTATTTGTTTTTTCTTTATTAGTTCTTCACTTTTTCCAGATTCCAAAATTTTATCAACTTCGATTAGGTCAAGGCACAAGTCATTTAAAATCATATCAATTTCACCGGGTTGTATAGACCTCATTTTAAGTCTTAATGTATTAATGTAATCTTTAATATTTATCTTTATTTGAGACAAAGAATTAAGCGTTTGATCATTTGTCTGATGATCAATTTGTAAAGTTTTATGCTGCTGTTTTACTATTAAGCTCGATTTTGCCAATAATTAAACGAAATTATGAGTAAAGTTAAAAAAAATTATTGCATCTGGATATTATTGATTTGACATTTTGGTTGTTTGAAAAATTAAGTCTCTTAGGGAATTTAAAGCATCGGATACACTATGATATTGATAATCCTTTTCATTTTTACTTTTTTTATGTTTTTCTACATATGCAGTAATTGACTGAATATTTTTTTCAATTTTACTCTTTGTTTCTCTTGCCATGAGACGATGCTCAATGGAAATATTAGTCATCTTTATCGTTTTGTCTAATTCAGTATATATTGTGCTACATAGTAGATGTATTTGCTGGGAATAAAAATTATATTGGTCATCCCATATTTTGCCACTTTTTTCAATCATTGAAATGATGTTGCTGATAGAATTGAATGTTTCAATAATGCTACCATTACCTGTTTGTGTTGTTGTTCGTATTAAATTTTCAACCCATATTCTATTTGCCCCCATTTTACTTTCCTTTACTCTTCCAGTTTTTAGTAAAGTAAACGCAAAGGCAGCAGCAGCATGGCATGCAAAAGTAGTCCACTCTTCTTTCCTGATTAATCCAACGATATCACTTATCCCTCTTATAGATAATATAGGATATTCTTTGTTTTTTGTTCTGGCTGCGCGGTAGACACCTGCTAGTTCCATTTCAACCGCTTGAATATGTCTTGCTGTGCTTTTCCAAATTTTAATCACTTCACTCGATTTAACTAACCTGTTACTTGAGGCGAGGGTCGAAATTTTGTATCTTGGCTCAAATTTTATCTTTTCTTTTCCAAAACGCTTTTCTATACTTTCTTTAACCTTATTCTTCCATTCACTCTCACCATACAAATTATCATCATGTGAGTTAACAATAGGATAGTCTAAACCAATTTTACCATACCATTCTCCAAGTTCTTGAATATAACCAGGTAAAATACCAAGTAAATCCTGAATTTTAGGGTGCATTGGCCCGCCTTGATCACTAAATTCGGAATTTTTATTATCATAAACTGCTTCCACACAAAAATCATGAAGTCGTGATGCTAATATTACATCTCCTAATGTAAAATCATCGTTAGGCAATCCTCCTCCGATGCCGATTAATAAGAGCCAATCAGGGTTAAGATCTTGGATAATAGTATGGGCGACCTTTTGACTTTCCAAGGGGCCTTGCTCCACACATCGGACAATGGCGATGTAATAAAATTCTCCATTTTTCGCCTCTAATTCGCAAATAATATATCTACGTTCTTGGCTAACCTCATAGGTCTTATCAAAAAACTTAAGTACCGCAAGAAATTCATCTTCACGAATAGTTATAATCCCAAAATCTATTTTATCATAAAAATGATCTATATTTACTTTTATCATAGTTTGCTATTTACGACAAATTTATAAATTTCGAGTGAGTTCATCTGAGGCTTGTATGCAATATGTTACGAATTGCGTGATTTTACACTCGAAGATATGACTTTTGAATCCAAAACTCAAATATTAAGAGTATTGGCTCAGACCAATGTTACCATAAGGGTTCGAACGCGGTTCGCTCCTGTTCAGTCTCATCAGGTGCCCAATCAGCCCTTCAATCAACTTAACGTTCCCTGCAGTGCCCTACAAAGGTCGTATCTCTCAAATCTCTCAAACTACCTTCGCCCTGTGAGCACTACTCGTGGTAAGGGAAGGATAGCCTTAGAGCCAGCGGGATTACTTATTTCTGAGCATTCAACCCCCTGTTGATCACCTCCTTTACCATCCCGAAAACCATCGAATTAAAATCTTCCCGCGCTTCTTTGTTATCGGTTATTAGTTTGTAGAAGTCAAAGTTGGTCGTAACGTGTTTGAGCAATTCCTCCTGGGCGATTTTATCGCTCGTAATGCGCGCATTCTGCTCATCGGAATATTCGAGCGAGTTGAGCATTTCTTTGTTTTTCGCCACGTCACTCACAATGTCTTCCGCCATTCTTCTTACTTTATCAGCGTCTTCAAAACGTGTGCCGTATCGGTCGTTGAAGGTCTGCAGAATGTTGGAAAGCCTGTCGATTTCTGTCTCTGTTTTACTCCCTCTCATATCCGTTGGCATGGGCTTCAATTCATCCCCTTGTTCCATCACAATACGGTTGGCGGCCTCCAGTTGCAAGCGGTAACTATCCATATCGATATGATCCAGAATACCTTTGGCAAGATCGACCGATGTATCACTCCCCAATTTATTTTGCAGGTGATTCAGAAAAATGTAAAGCCGTTCCAGGTAAGGGTTTTCAAACGGTACAATTTGAGAAAGGAAAATGTAAAGCCTTACATAGGTTTTTACCTTGGCTCTGAAATCAGCCTGTTGTTCTTCAGAAAGATCGGTAGAAAACAGGTTGGCACAGATACCTAAAATACCATGCAACTGGTCAACCGGCACATTGGCCAAAATCTTTTCCGAAAATTCAAAAACCTGCGCCTGGGTGTACACCTGAAAATTATCCAGAGCATCCTGCAGATCGAACAGTTTGTTGGGGTCGGTTGCTTCGCCCAAAATCGTGCTTTCAAAATAAGGCTTGAATGCCTTTTCGATGTCGTCCGCCGTATTGGCAAAGTCCAGCACAAACGTCTCCTTTTTCAACGGATGGCTTCTGTTCAGCCTGGAAAGCGTTTGAACGGCATTCACGCCTCCCAACTTCTTGTCCACGTACATGGTATGCAGTAATGGCTGGTCGAACCCCGTCTGGTATTTGTTGGCTACAATCAAAAATCGGTATTCGTTTTTCTCAAATTCACTCGGAATAAGGGCGCTTGAAAAGCCGTTCAGGTTGGCCTCCGATTGTCCGTCGATCTCGCCCGAAAAAGCAACGATGGCTTTGTATGGGCTATTGATTTTTAGCAGATACTGATCGAATTCCTTTTTATACTTCACTGCGTTGGCCCTCGAACTGGTCACCAGCATCGCCTTTGCCAGCCCGCCAACTTTCCTTTTTTTGATCACCTCATCGATGAAATGATCCACTATCAATGCCGTTTTTTTCCTGATAGCGTGTTCATGACTTTCTACGTAATGTCTGAGTTTTTTCTGCGCCTTTTGTTTGTCGTACTCCGGATCGTCTTCGATCTTTTTCAGCAACGCATAATAACTTTGATAAGTGGTGTAGTTCTGTAATACATCCATGATAAAACCTTCTTCAATGGCTTGTTTCATGGAATACAGGTGAAATGCCTTGAACTTGGTTTGGTCGCCTTCCGGATACGCCACGCCAAATAATTCCAGCGTTTTGTTTTTCGGGGTGGCCGTAAACGCAAAATAACTGGCGTTGGGCAGTAATTTTCTCGACTTTACCAAAACCCGTATCAGGTCTTCACCCGTTGCGGTTTCTTCTGCATCTTCCACCTCTACCATGCTCGATATGTCTTCCATCTCTGCTTCCACTTCCGCTTTAGTGGCCTGATCCAGATCGAGTTTGGAGAGTGTTTCGTTGAGTTTCCTGGCCATTTGTCCGCTCAGGCTGCTGTGCGCTTCGTCGATAATGATGGCAAAATGGTTTCCGGGCAGTTCGCCAATTTCCTCTACGATCTTCGGAAACTTCTGAATGGTGGTGATGATGATTTTTTTGCCTTCTTCCAGCGCTTGTTTCAACTGCCGGCTACCTTCGGTAATGGCTTCTACCACACCCGCTACCTGTTGAAACTGTTTGATATTGTTGCGAATTTGGGCATCCAGCACCCTGCGGTCTGTAATGACGATGATGGAATCAAAAATGTTCTTTTGCCCCGATGGATCGTGTAAACCCACCAACTGGTGGGCCAGCCAGGAAATAGAATTGGATTTGCCCGAACCTGCAGAATGCTGAATCAGGTATTTCTGACCCGAACCTTTGGCTTGCGCATCTTCCAAGAGCCTGCGCACCGCCACCAACTGGTGGTACCTTGGAAAAATGAGTTTCTTTTCTTTTCGGGTTACGACCTTGCCTTTCTCGTCGAGGTATTCTTTTTCTTCCGTAATCAGTTGGCAGAAATTCTGAATGATATCCGTCAGGCTGTTTTTGGTCAAAATCTCCTTCCACAAATAGTCGGTTTTGATGCCTTCATTGGCCGGGTTGCCCGCGCCGTTATTGTTGCCTTTGTTGAAAGGCAGGAAATAGGATTTTTCTCCTCTTAGGTGCGTACACATCCAGGCTTCCTCTGTGTCTACGGCAAAGTTCACGATCAGCCTGCCCAGGCGGAAAAGTTCTTCATTCGGATCCCGGTCTTCTTTGTATTGCCGGATGGCATGCTGCACATTTTGTTTGGTAAGTTCGTTTTTCAGTTCGAACGTAATCACGGGAATACCGTTGATGAATACCACTACGTCTAAGGACTTCCTTTTGCCGGTAGAAAAATACACCTGCCGCATCACCGAAAACAGGTTGGCATCATACTGCGCTTTTGCTTGCGTATTGTGCGAAGAAACGGGCTGATCGTAGAACAGCACCATTTTGGTATCCGTAAAACCGTCTGTGATACCCTTGCGCAGTACCTCGATGACGCCTTTGGCCTGAATCTGGTCATTCAGGCGTTTGATGATTTTTTGCTCGTACAGGTCTTTGTGAAAGGCTTTCAGTTTGGCGACTGCTTTGGGCTGGGTGGCTTCCAAAAACCGGAACAGCAATTCTTTGTCTAAACATGCCACATGGTCGTATGCAGCATTCGTACGCACTATATACTTGTTTTCATTGGCCAGATAGTTGACAATGTGTGTTTCTAATCCTTTTTCTGTGGTATCGGTAGTCATTTTTTCTAATCGTTTTCTTCGTAATAATAAGAATAATCAATCCCTTTCATAAACATTTCTCTGCTGTCGATCTGGTCGGTCAGGGCTTTTTCAATCAGTGCCTTTAAGGCGGCTGAATTGGTGGTGCTTTGCTTCATGGCCTCCATATATTCCATTTTGCCGATTTTGCTCCAGTCCACACATTTTTTCAGGCGTTTTTTCAATATTAAATCCAGCCATATGCGTGTGCTCCTGCCGTTGCCCTCCATAAAAGGGTGGGCAACATTCATTTCCACGTATTTCCGCACGATTTCATCCAGCGTATTTTCAGGCAAAGCATCTATTTGCCGGAGCGTGTCATCCAGAAATCGTGCCATGGCAAATTGAAATCCGCCCTTGGATATGTTTTTCTGCCGTATCTGCCCGGCAAAATCGTATAAACCGCCGAACAAATAGGCGTGTATCTGCTGCAAACCCTGGGTGGTGCCTGTCTCTATGCTGTCGATGAAAGTGCTGTCGAACAGGGCATAGGCTTTGGTTTTACTTTTCCCGTCGATGGTTTCATCGCTGTACGTAAACCACTCGATAAACCGGTTGGCCTTTGTGCCCGGAAAGGTTTTCCCTAAAGCAATGATGCCCTTGTAGTCGAGTACATCGGACAGGCGCTTTTTGCCATCGGGCGCGAGTATTTTCAACTGGGTAGTGGCACTAACCACTTGATTTCCTTCTTTCTTCAGTTTGGCTTTCAGGTATTTCCAGTAGTTGCGGGTTTTGGTGTAGTCGTCCTGATTGGTCAGCACTGCCACAATATCCAGTACCGAAAACCACCATTTGGCGTTCGGCTCGTCCCACAACGCCCGCACCTCGCGGTCGTCGAAAAAACGAATGGATATTTTTTGCGGCTCGTTCATTCCGTTTCTTCGGTTTGGTATTCGGCGGCATCTTCGGCAGACATAGATAATTCTTCTTCCTCTTCCTGAGACATGGCATGCCATGTCTCTACGTCTATTTCCGGTATGGCATAGCCCCGCACATCTATTTTGCCCGTGACGGCCTCGGCTATCAGGGCGGTTTTGTATTCTTCCACCAGGGCGATTTCTTTTTCGATCTTGGAAATGGTGGTGGTTAGAAGGGCGGTTTCGGTTTCGATGTGGGCGACGATTTGGAGTTGTTCGGAAGGTTTTGGAACTATGACAGGTAAATTTGCATACTTGTCAGCACCTATGTTTTCAATTGTTGCTTTATTGAAAATAAAGTTTTTCCATTGATTATAGACTCCAGAATTAGTGTAAATAAACAAATAATCGCTTAGTATTTTATCCAAATTGGGTTCTGCTTTTATTAAATATCCAGCATAGCAAGCTTGACCATTATAGTTTTTAAACTGAAAAGTTTTACCAACGGTTCCTCCACTTCTCGCAAAAAGAATATCACCTTCTTTAAGTAAGTAAGGTTCTGCCAATGTAAATTCCAACGAACAGATAGTATTGCTTTTTAAGTTTCCATTATTATCAAAATCAGTAATTCTAATATAGCGTGGGGCGTCTAAAATAAAATTACCTCCCGGCTCATTCGCTCCATATTTTAGTTTCCCTCTTATGAGAAACTTAAGCCTTCTCACCTCCCAATGTTCCGGAATCTCCCCCAGCCACTCCACCCCGCTGTCTTTCATCGGGGCATTTGGGTCCAGTCCTTTGGTAACAGCCTGGTTGATGATGGCGGCTTTTTGCTCGTTGAGCAGTTGGATGAGTTGCTTTTTTTTGCGGATAAAGCGGTTGATTTTGGAGAGTTTGTAGTCGAGGAAACGGGCAATGGCGATTTGTTCTTCGTAATTGGGAAGAACAATTTTTAAAGCACCAAACTGACCTCTTGTAAGTGTTGTCCTTATTCCAGTTCCTTGTGAGAAAAGATATTTATTAAAGTCTTGAAGGAGGAAGTAATAATAATAGTATTTGCTATTTATGTTTTCTTTAGGAACAATATTCACATATGCCGATGTTATAATTCCAGTTTTATCTGAATGACCAACAATCCTTGGTGTAACATCCATGTCAAAAAGGCAGAGTACAATGGAATTTGGTCTAATAATCTGATATGTACCCATATCTGAATGGTGTTTTCCAGCGCCACTTTCCATATCTCGAAAGATCACACCGTTAACAGACAGTGATAAAACCTTGTAGTTGTTAAAATCTGATCCGACAATTTCTTTAGGAAATGAGAAGCAGCGTTTTATATCAACTACGTCCCAATGACTTGGAACAAATGGCAACCACCCAATCTCTGTTGGCTTACTTGAATCATATACTCTCATCTTTCCCATCATGCCACAATCTCTTTTAACAACCCATCTGTTTCCTGTTCCAGTTGCAGAATATCGGCTGCAATGGCATCCAGGGAGCGCAGGGGCTGGTATTGATAAAAATACTTGTTGAAGGCAATTTCGTAACCCACTTTCATTTTGGTTTTGTCGTACCAGGCGTCGGGGGCGAAGGGCAGCACTTCGCGTTGGAAATAATCGTCGCAGATTTGGATAACGTTGTTTTTGGACGGGGTTTTTGTTGGAGACAGGGCATGCCCTGTCTCTACGCGCATCGGCACATTTTCTATGTCTTTCAGGTCGGGGTCGCTTTTGGGTTTGCCTTTGGCATCGGTTACGGGGCGGCCTTTCTCGTCGCGTTCGGGCTGGTGTACCGTGATCTGGTAGTAGCCGAAATCAGCGTTGTCGAAGATTTTGCTGTACGCGTTTTCTTCAAAGGAGAAATAGAGTTCCTGTATTTTCTGAATGTGATCCGAGGCGAGTTCTACGCGTTTGCTGCCGAGGTTTTTGCGCATTTTTTTGTAAAATTCCTCCGAAGAAGCATTGATGAGTTGCACTTTACCTTTTCTGCGTTCCTCTTTTACGTTGCTCAGCAGCCAGACGTAGGTGGTGATGCCGGTGTTGTAAAAAATATCGTTGGGCAACTGGATAATGCACTCCAGCAGGTCGTTTTCCAGAATGTACTGGCGAATGCCGCTTTCGCTGCTGCCCGCATCACCCGTGAACAGGGCAGAGCCGTTGTGAACGGAGGCAATGCGGCTGCCTCCGTCTTTGGGGTCTTTCATTTTACTCAGCATGTGCAGCAGAAACATCAACTGGCCGTCGTTGCTGCGCGAAGTCAGGCAGGTTTCTTCCGCTTCACCTTTGAAGTCTTTGATCTTCAAATTGAAACGTTTGTCTACGATGCTCACTTTTTTATCCGTACCGACATTCAGTTTATTGATGTCCTCTTTCCAACTGGTGCCGTAGGGTGGGTTGGTGAGCATAAAGTTGAATTTCAGGTCGGGATCGAAACCATATTCGCTCAGGGTGGAGCCGAACTTGATTTTGTCGGGGTCTTCACCTTTCAGCAGCATATCCGATTTGCAGGTGGCGTACATCTCGCCTGTGTTTTCCTGTCCGTACAGGTGAAAAGTGGCCGTGGAGCGGATGTCTCCTTCGGGGTCGGTGGCAAACAGTTTGGACTGTGTGAGCATGGCGCCCGAGCCTACGCAAGGGTCGTACACCAGGAAAGTTCCTTTCCGGATGTTCTCTTTTACGGGCAGATACACCAGGTGGGTCATCAGTTCGATGATTTCCCGGGGCGTAAAGTGTCGTCCGGCGGCAGCGTTGGTTTTTTCGTTGAAGCGGCGGATCAGGTCTTCAAACATATAGCCCATGGCCATGGGCGAAATTTTGTCGGGGCTGAGTTCAACTTTCTGGTTGCAGAATTTTTCGATCAGGGAAAATGTGATACCTGTTTCTGCGAAGCGTTCCAGTTGGTTGCGGAACTTGAATTTTGAAATAATATCCTGTACATTTTCAGAGAATCCGTTCAGGTAGTCCAGGAAGTTGGCGTCTATATTTTTGGGGTCGGCCAGCAACTTCTTCATTGTGTAGGGAGAAGTGTTGTAAAATGCCAGTCGGGAGCCGTGTTGCTCGCTTGTCAGAAGTCCGGACAGGTTGTCTAATTTGCTCTTAAAGTCGTTGTACGTTTTTAGCACCTTATCCTTCGTCGGCTCCAGTGCCAGGTCTAATCTTCTCAAAACGGTCATGGGCAGGATCACGTCCTGATACTGATTTTCGAGGTATTTATTGATCAGAATATCATCAGCAACGGTCCAGATGAAGTTGATGATGGGTTGAAGATTTTGTGTGTTTAGACTCATGTTTTCCTTGAGATTGTTCTATCTGGCGGCTAAATTAGGCCCTCTCCTTGTTTCTGTATGTGCATTTATCGTATATATTTTTAAAAGTATGACAACAACATTCGAACGCAATCCGCACCTGTTCGAACGCAATCCGCACCTGTTCGAACGCAATCCGCACGTATTCCGCCCCATCCTTCTGCCTTTCAAAAAAATCCCCATCCCTTCGTTCCACGCCCTTTAACGGACATTGGCCGACATTCATCGAATAACAAATGCAGCGTGCCTGCGTTTTTTCGCAACTTCGCGCCGAATTTTATTTTCACCTTTAAATAAACGGGTTTATGCAGCGACTAACCACGCTCTTTGTCCTTTTTGTCCTGGCAACAGGATGCGCATTCAGTCAGAACATCCAATACGTGGAATACGATATGCCGAACGGCCTCAAAGTGCTCCTGCACGAAGACCATTCGACGCCCATCGTAGCCGTCACGGTCATGTACCACGTGGGTTCTAAAAATGAAAAACCACACCGCTCGGGTTTTGCACACTTTTTCGAACACCTGCTGTTCGAAGGATCCGACAACATCAAACGCGGTGAATTTGACGATTACATCAACAATGCAGGCGGTACCAACAACGCCAATACCTGGTACGACCGCACATTCTACTACGAAGTGCTGCCGAGCAATCAGTTGGCCCTCGGCCTCTGGCTCGAAAGCGAGCGCATGCTGCACGCCAAAGTGGAGCAAATCGGTATCGAAACACAGCGCCAGGTGGTAAAAGAAGAACGCCGCCAGCGCATCGACAACCAGCCGTACGGAAAACTGCTGGAAGAAACCCTCAAACGCGTATTCAAGGTACACCCCTACAAGAGTTCCGTCATCGGTTCGATGGAAGACCTCGACGCTGCTCAGGAAGCCGACTACGTTCAGTTCTACAAGGATTTCTACCGCCCCGATAACGCCATTCTGTCTATTGCTGGCGACATCAATATTGCACAGGCAAAAGAACTGATTAATGTGTACTTCAAGGACATTCCAAAAGGTAAAGGCGCCATCCAGCGTACCTTCCCACAGGAACCGCCGATGACCAAAGAGACCCGCGATACCGTGTACGACGATGTACAATTGCCGGCAGTGGTGCTGGGATACCACATTCCGGCGCAGGGCACGAAAGACTTCTATGCCGTACAGATGCTGGGCCAGTTGCTTAGCCAGGGCGAAAGCAGCCGTATGAATAAAATCCTCGTCGACGAGCAGCAAAAAGCCGTCGCAGCAGGTTCGTTCCCGCTCCAACTGGAAGACCCGGGCGCCAACCTCACGTACGCTATTGCCAATATGGGTGTGAACCCGGCAGAACTGGAAAAATCCATGGATGCCATTATCGAAGACTTGCAGAAAAATCTGGTACCGGAAAAAGAATTCCAAAAACTCCAAAACCAGATCGAAAACGACTTCATTAGCGCAAACGACAACGTGCAGGGCATTGCGGAAAGCCTGGCTAACTACGAAATGTATTTCGGCGACGCCAACCTGATCAACACGGAACTGGATCGCTATCGCAAGGTGACCCGCGAAGACCTGCGCACGGCTGCTAACAAGTATTTCAACAAAAATGCCCGCGTGGTGCTGTACTGGCTGCCTAAAACGGCGCCCTAATGCCCGCAGGCTGGTATGATGTACCGTTCACCACAGGAATTGTACCCGGCCCTTTCGTTGAGACCAAATTTTTTCTGTAGAAGTTTTTTCACCACTTATTGAATTCTCATAAATGAAAAAATTCCATTTTTTCACCTTGATAGTTGCAGCATTCCTGGCTTTCGCTCCAGGTGTGCAGGCACAAAAAACCAAGCCTGATGTGCGTTCCGCCGCACCCAAAGCAGGCCCGGCTCCCAAAATCCAGATCGGCAAAGCCGAAACGTTCAAACTTGACAATGGCCTCACGGTAATCGTGATGGAAAACCATAAACTGCCAAAAGTATCTTTCCAGGTGTTCGCCGATTATGACCCGGTGATGGAAAAAGATGCTGCCGGTTATATCCAGATGATGGGCGATATGATGTCTAAGGGCACCACCAAGCGCACAAAAGCCCAGATTGACGAGGAAATCGACTTTATCGGCGCCAGTTTTTCTTCCAACTCTTCCGGCGTATACGGCGATTGCCTCACCAAACATGCCGACAAACTCCTTGATGTAATGTCGGATGTGCTGATGCACCCTACTTTCCCGCAGGAAGAGTACGACAAAATCAAACGCCGCACGGAAAGCGGCCTGGCGCAGGAAAAGAACGATGCCAATGCCATTGCCCGCAAAGTAGGCGCTATCGTTCGTTATGGTAAAGACCACCCTTACGGCGAGGAAATGACCGAAGCCACACTGGCGAAAATTACCGTCGACCAGATGAAGGCGCACTTCAATGCGGTCATGAAACCCAATATCTCGTACCTCGTGATCGTGGGCGACATCACCAAAGCCAAGGCCGAACAGTATGCCAAACAATACTTCGGCTCCTGGGCAAAAGGGGAGGTAGCCAAGTACACCTACCCGACACCCAAGCAGCCTGAAAAAACACAGGTGGACTTTGTACACAAGCCCGGCGCTGTACAATCTGTGATCAATATTACCTATCCGGTCGAACTGCGCCCGGGTGCTTCTGACGTGATCAGCAGCCGTGTGATGAACGCTATTCTCGGCGGCTACTTCAACAGCCGTGTGAATGCCAACCTGCGTGAAGGCCACGGCTGGACGTATGGCGCTCGCACATCGCTGAATTCCGACAAACTGATCGGCTCTTTCAATGCTTCCGCTTCGGTACGCAATGCCGTGACCGACAGTTCCATTATCGAATTCATCAAGGAAATGGAGCGCATGCGCAACGAGCCCGTTACGGCTACTGAATTGCAGGTGGTGAAAAATGTTATCACCGGCCAGTTCTCCCAGAGCCTGGAAGAGCCAGGCACGGTGGCCAATTTTGCCCTGTCGATCGCACGTTACGGCCTGCCTGCAGATTACTACGAGAAATACCTGCAGGTATTGCAGAGTGTAACGGTAGAAGATGTTCAGGCTATGGCTAAAAAATACATCCTGCCTGGTAAAGCACACATCCTGGTGGTGGGTAATAAAGACGATGTGGCCGACCGCCTGAAACAGTTCTCTGCCGATGGGAAAATCAATTTCCTCGACGCGCAGGGCAACCCGGTGAAAATGAACAATGCCCAACTTCCAACAGGCATGACGGCTGCTAAAGTGGTGGAAGACTACGTGAATGCAATCGGTGGCGCTGCCAACATCAACGCCCTGAAAGACGTTCAAACGGTGGCCTCGATGAATCTGGGCGGACAATCGTTGTCGGTAAAAACCTGGCAAAAAGGTGGCAATAAAGTAGCCATGGAAATCAGCATGGCGGGCCAGGTGTTCTCCAAACGCGTGTACGACGGCGCCACAGCCAGTGAAACCGGCATGGGCGGCGCCCGTACCCTGGAAGGGGAAGAACTTGCCGATATAAAAGAACAGGCTGCCTTCTGCAAGGAAGCCGCTTATGTATCGGGTGGCTACAAACTCGAACTGAAAGGTATCGAAGACATCAATGGCGGTAGCGCCTATGTTGTTGACGTAGTACGTCCCGACGGCAAAAAAAGCACGGAATACTACGACATGAAAACCAGCATGAAACTCCGTGAAGTGAGCACTACCACCGGTCAGGACGGCAACCCTGCCACAATAATCATTGACTACTCCGACTACAAGGAACACAATGGCGTAAAATTCCCGTATACCATGAATATTGTGGGGGTTATGCCGATTCCTATGACCTCGGTTGTGAGTGAAATCAAGGTGAATGCGGGGATTGATGATGGGATGTTTATGAATAAGTAGAGTTGATGAGGGTTGATAGGGTTGATGAGGTTGATAGGGTTGATAAATAGCGGCTCAGGGTAAGGGAAATTTTTTCATTCACCGAGTTTATGAATATCAACCTTATCAACCTTATCAACCCTATCAACCTTATCAACCCTCATCAACTCTTATCAACCCCAAAAAAAAACATACTTTTGCACGCCCTGTTGCCACCCGGCAGCAGGGCGTACTTTTACACACAACTCAATTTGAAAGAAATGTTACAGTTCATTTTTCTCCAGGCACAACCGGGCGGCAATCCACTGCTCAGCATGTTGTTCCCGTTCCTGATTCTGATTGTTTTTTACTTTTTCCTGATTCGTCCGCAGATGAAACGTCAGAAGGATCAGCAGAAATTCGTTGAAAACCTCAAAGAAGGTATGGAGGTGGTTACCAATGCAGGACTGATCGGCCGCATCACGAAAATTGAAGGCCCGGTAGTGCGCCTGATGGTAGATGAAAAAACCTTCCTGCGTGTGGTCAAATCGTCGATTCAAGGCGAGTATAAGGCACAGTAAGATTCCAAATACTGCGGCATCGCAAGTTTCAAAAAACCTTATAGGTCTAATAGCATGTTCGGGAATTTATTCTGAGCCGAAAGCAGGCCAGAAATAAATTCCCGAACACGCTCTAAATATCTTCTCGATTTAAATGCGCTACCATGAGGAAATTCATCCTTGTGATGCTTTCTATTACTCTTTTCCGGGAAATATCCAACGCGCAGACGCCCTGGACGCGCAATAAAGCCGGTTTTTACATTCAGACATCCTGGCAAACCATTCCCTTGTATCGCAGCGTTTTTGATGCTTCCGCTGCTGGAAACCGCCGCAGGCTTGAACGAGAAATCCGGGAAAATTCCTTACAAGTGCTTGCCGAATACGGGCTTTCAGAAAAAACAACCATTTGGTCGGCAACGCCGTATCGATTTCAATATTCGGGCCATTCCACCGACGCCGGCGCCACCTCCACCCTTCAACAGGGCCGCCTCCATGGTTTGGGAAATATCACATTCGCATGCAGACATCGGTTTTCCTCCGGACGGGTAACTGTAACGGGACAGGCCCGGCTCGATTTTGACACGGGGAAATCCAGCCAAACAACAGGGCTCAATACCGCGTACGATGCACTGACGGGCTCAGCCTTACTCAGCCTCGGACAACGCAACCAGGCCGCCTGGTACTGGTTTGTTTACGGTGGTGGAGGCTGGCGCGGGCCTTTGGCCAATTCCATTATATTGGGTGGGGGAGAGGCAGGTCTGAAATTTCGTCGATTTTTACTTTCCCTCATGTGCGATCTGTCCTGGAATGTTGGATCAAAAACATACGAAGTACAATCCGCCAATAAAAAAACCGCCCTGTATGTCCCCAATCAAAGTAACTGGCTGCTGGGAGGAAAGGTTGGTTTTGAGGTAAACCGCTTTTATGGATTTTATCTGGGCATAGCCATGCCGCAAGCAGGCGAGCAGACAGCCCGGCAAACTTCCTTACTGGCAGCGATGTATTTCAAGTGGGATTAATATTCATTCTTGTTTACATCGGTTTCAGCGAAAATTTCCGGATACTCGTCGGTAAAAAAAGGCGTCAGCAAAGGGCGCCACACAAATTTGCCCGGTCGATCACAATACATCACATGATCGATTCACAACACACCAACCACACATGAGAAGGAATCACGAAATAGATTATCAAATCCACGGCGAAGAAATGCAATGCGTGGAAATTGAACTGGATGGACAGGAAACCGTCATTGCCGAATCTGGCAGTTTTATGTTCATGGACGACGGCATCGAAATGGCCACCGTTTTTGGCGACGGCAGCGATCGTGCTGAAGGATTTTTCGGCAAACTGATGACGGCAGGCAAACGCATCCTGACTGGTGAAAGCCTGTTTATGACCACTTTTACCAATCATTCCCACGGCAAACAGCGTGTTACATTCGCTGCACCATACGCCGGTAAAATCATTCCGCTCGATCTGCAACAATACGATGGCAAAGTTGTCTGCCAGAAAGACGCGTTTCTTTGTGCCGCAAAAGGTGTACAAGTGGGCATCGAGTTCCAACGAAAACTAGGCACTGGCCTGTTTGGCGGCGAAGGTTTTATTATGCAAAAACTGGAAGGCGACGGCATGGCATTCGTGCATGCCGGTGGGCACATTCTGGAACGCAAACTGGAAGTAGGAGAAACCCTGCGCGTCGATACGGGCTGTATTGTTGCATTCACCCATCGTATCGATTACGATATTCAATTTGTGAAAGGTATCCGCAATATGGTATTCGGTGGTGAAGGCCTCTTTTTTGCGACCCTGCGCGGCCCGGGTACCGTTTGGCTGCAATCGCTGCCCGTGAGTCGTCTGGCTGCCAAAATTATTTCCTATGGCACTGTCACACGCAAAGACGAAGGCAGTATTCTGGGCGGACTGGGAAATTTGCTAGATGGAGATTAGGGATGTACGATTTCAGATTACATGATGTAAGATTTATGATTGGATTTCAGAATCAGGATTTTTGAGTGACGATTGACGGCGCTGCTTTCAATCAAAAATCTTAATTCTGAAATCCAATCATAAATCTTACATCATGTAATCTGAAATCATACATCTACAGTTTCTCTTCCAAAAACCGCTTGAACTCATTTTTCAATTCCAGGTACAATTTCCTGTATGTGTCCACATGATCGCGCATCGTTGCGTGATCGGCAAAATGCACATGATCAATGGCGGTCTGGTGTGTTTTGGCGTAGTTAGTCAGCCACTGTTCGTGCGCTTTGGCCTGGTGTCGTACGGTGCTGAGTTGCTGTCGCTGAATTAAGAACTGGTTTTGGAAGTGTTCCACTTCTTTCTGAACGTCCATGTGGGTGTTTTTACCAGCCACTTCTTCCAGCCATTGCTGGTAAAGTTTCAGTTCGTCTTCGTAAAACCGCGTCTCCATATCCCACAGTTTGTACTCAAAATGCAAGTCGGAGAGGTATTTCTTTTTCGTCTTTTCCATATTCAATAGTTTTTCTTGATGAAGCAAAGGTGCATTTGAATACAAAGGTAGGGTATGAGAAAAATCAACCTGCGCTTTGACCGTCATCAGTTTGCTAAATCGGTCATTACTGCTGTGATGGGTGACGAAAAATCGACAGTAGTTTCCCGTAGAGTAGTTTCCCGCAGATTTACGCAGAGTTTCCCGCAGATTTACGCAGAACGTAGAGTACACAAATTTATCGCCTTGAAGAAACAGGAGTACTCTACGTTCTGCGTAAATCTGCGGGAAACTCTGCGTAAATCTGCGGGAAACCACTCTACGGGAAAACCTACGTGATCTGCAGGAAATTACTTCTTGGCGTTACACCCGCGACAACAAAATTATTTTTTTGGAAAACACCTTGTTGTCCTGCGTCACCGTAACGGTATAAAAACCAGGGCTTTTTCCTTCCAGATTTACCTGTTCGTTGAACGAACCGTTGAACTGTTTCAACTGGTTTTCATACACCACTTTTCCGTTCATATCGGTCATACGAACCGTGGTAGGCACTGCATTGGCTTCGAAACGAATATTAACCGGGCCTAGTGTTGGGCTGGGGTATGCATCAAAAGATTCCAGTTGAAGGGTTGTTTCAGGCTGTTCTGCCGTAGGGGGCGCCTGCAAATTGGGTAATACTGTGGGTTCCTGAACCGCAGGTGCTGTAGTTTGCTGTTGCGGGCAAATCTTAAATGTAGCCGAAATATTCATTTTGGCGCCTTCCCGCAGGATTGTCATCTGAAACTGATCACCCGGCTGGTGTTTGTCGCGGGCGCTGCGCAATTCATCACTGGTATGGATAGGTTGTTCGTCGAGTGCCAGAATAATATCGCCCTCTTGAACAGCACTTTCATAAGCAGGGGTATTGTCAATGACACCCAGCACGCGAACACCGCCGCTTTGATTTATGGCTGTTTCAGTGGTATATACGCCGATAAATACCTTGCAAGGGTCACGCTCATTGATCAAGCGCCTGAAACCAGGATCGCCGCTCAGGGTGACTTCTGTTTTTCCATTTTCTCCATTGCGCAGGTACACTACGGTAACACGGTCGCCAGGTTGATGTTTAATCAGGGCATTGTACAGATGGTCGCCATCAGACATGGATTTTCCATCTACGATGGTGATAACATCGCCGGCAAGCAGGCCGGCTTTTTCGGCGCCTTTACCTTCAATCACCTCGCGGATGACGATGCCTTTTTCATTAAATGCAGCCTCGTCTTTATAGATACCGAGGATCGGGCGCTCGCGCATTTCAAGCGATTGATTCAGGTGCTCGAAACGATCCGCAAAAAAGGCTTTTACCTCTGCCTTTTCTGCTTCCTCTGCTTGTTGCATCTCCTCTTCGCTGCAAGTTTTGAATCGCGCCTGAATCGTCATTGGTGAGCCATTGCGCAGGATATTGAGGGTAAAAGAATCTCCCTGCTGGTGCTTGTCGCGCTGGTTTTCCAGTTCCGTTTGAGTGCCCACTTTTACATCGTCGATGGCGAGAATAATATCGCCCTCCTGTACACCGTATGTTTCCGCGGGTGTGTTGTCGATGGTATAGTCTACGGTTAATCCGCCTGTGGCCTCATCGCGGGTGGTACCAACACCGATAAATACCTTGCAGGGATTCTGGTGGTTCGACACCCACACATGAGGCGCTGTACCCATCAGTGCAACCTGATCTTTGTCTATGGTATAGGTATGCACATTCGTTTTTCCGTCTGCGGAAATCCACGAGGTTTTCACCTGGGTTTGCGCCATCAGGTTCACAAAGAAAAGCAGCAATAGAACCGGTAGGAAGTATCTTGTTTTCATGAACGAAACAGTTTAATTGTGAAGGTATTGTTGCACATTTCTTCCTGCCAAATCAGAAAGTAATGCCAATGACCAACTGTTCCGCGATACGTTGCATCCGGAAAAAAATATGTCGCAGATTCAGGACGAAGCCTTAAAAAATCAGGCGATTCAACTGAATGACAACGCTAAATGTTTATCCTTCGAAGTGAAATGACAGGGTAAATGTGCGGCTCATTACTTTCTCCAGTACATTGCTTTGTGGCAACTGGTTGTTGTAAATGAGTACATTGTTGATGCCTTGCGATATTTTCAATTCAGGCGAGAAGATGAAATAAGGGAAGAAAAACTGGATGCCGGCGCCGTATTCTACCTGAAAATCGGTAGGAGCAATTTTTACAATACCCGAAGCCTGCCTGGTGCGGGAGTCGCTGGCTACGTCGAATGAATATTTTACGCCACCGATTACAAACAGGCGAAAGTCGTGATAAGGCGCAGATTTATAGCGCACATGAAAAGGCATCTCTACCAATACTGATTCGATGGGGCGTTGTGTAATCCGGCCGTTCTCGCCGGGCTGTGTGTAACGAATCGTTCTTTCAATGAACGACAGTGTAGGCAAAAAACGCAGGTCAAAATACTCACCCACGCGCAGGTTGGATACAATACCCAGGTTGATGCCGGGCCCGGTTACGGATTCTGCACGGGCAAAGGAGTCGCTCCGGATAAAGTCCTTAGAGTGATAAATCCTGAAATCACTGCGATTCATGCCCAGCGTGATACCGAAATAGTAAGGCTTCTGCTGAAAATCGCGGTAATTGATATTGCTGCCCTGGCTGAATTGCGCGCGCACTCCGGCAGGAACAAAAAACAGCAAAAGCAGCGCCCATTTGAACGCAGACAAATGTTGTACAGATTGAAAAATGGTTATTTGGTGGCAACGTAGATGGTGCATATTCCAAGCGTTAAGCGTTCGCATATAGGGTTTTGATAACCAATACGGGACAGGATTTGTAAAAACTGATCGCCTTCCGGAAAAGCCTGTACACTTTCAAACAAATAGGTGTAGGCTTTCATATCGCGACTCGTTAAACGTCCAATCAGCGGTAAAACGTATTTGAAGTAGGTATTGTATAGTTGTTTAAATGGAAAAAGGTGCGGTCGGGAAAATTCCAGGATCACCACTTTCCCTCCTGGACGCAACACACGCAGCATCTCAGCAAGCCCTTTTTCCAGGTTTTCGAAGTTCCGAACGCCAAATGCCACTGTCACAGCATCGAATGCAGCATCTGCGAAATGCAGGTTTTCACTGTCGCCCGTTTCCAGGGTAATAATCTGTTGCAATCCTTCCCGGTCAATTTTTTTCCGACCGAAATCCAGCATCTGATTGGCAATATCTATGCCGATGATGCTGGCAGGCTTCAACATTTTTGCAGCCATGATGGCCACATCGGCCGTTCCGGTTGCCACATCGAGTAAATTTCCGGGTTGGAGCGGTTTCAGATAGCCAAGTGCGCGTTTTCGCCATGAAATATCGATGCCGAGTGAAAGCACCCGGTTCAGCAGATCGTACTTGGGAGCAATGGTATCGAACATGTGTTCAACTTCCATTTTTTTGGATTCTCCCGACCCATAAGGCGTAACTACCGGTTTATTATCCATGAGGGTAATGTTTTTGATGCAGGCGTCGACACTTGCGTTGCCTTAGATGTGGATATTTTCAACAATTTCCAGACCGTAACCAATAAAACCAGTGCGCGGTTTAGGATTATTGGTCAGAAGTTTGATTTTGTTGATGTTCAATTCCCGCAAAATTTGCGCTCCAATACCAAAATCTTTTTTCCCTATGGTAGAATGCAGTTCGAAGCGATCGAGATTGCCTTCGTCCTGCAATTGTTTGTAATTCATGAGTTTAGCCAGCAGGTTGGCTTTATCGCCCTGGCGCAGGTACACGAATGCGCCTTTGCCTGCCTGTGCGATACTTTTGAAAGCGCTGTCGACCTGGCTGCCATAATCGGACAGCAAGGTGCCGAGGAAACCGCCCGTTTCCGACCAGGAATGTACGCGCACCAGCACGGGTTCGTCGGGCTCCCATTTTCCCTTTTTCAACACCAGGTGGGTATCGCCAGTGGAAATATCGCTGAACACGATGGCCTCGAATTCACCATAAATCGTGTGCATACTGGTTTCCATTTCCCGGCGAACAAGCCGTTCGGTGCGCATACGATAGGCCACCAGGTCGTCGATGGAAATAATTTTCAACTGGTGCTCTCGAGCCACCTCTATCAGTTGAGGCAGGCGCGCCATCGTGCCATCCGGGTTCAGAATTTCTACCAGCACGCCAGCGGGATACAGACCTGCCATTCGTGCCAGGTCGATGGTGGCTTCTGTATGGCCGGTACGGCGCAACACCCCTCCTGGTTTGGCGCGCAGGGGAAAAATATGCCCCGGGCGGGCGTAGTCGCTCGGTTTGGCATCTGGATTCGTCAGGAAGCGGATACCTGTTGCCCGGTCGTAGGCGCTGATTCCGGTTGTACATCCGTGTCCGATCAGGTCGATGGAAACCGTGAAAGCCGTTTCATGCAGGGCTGTATTGCTGCTGACCATCAGATCGAGGCCCAGTTCTTCGGCGCGTTTTTCTTCCAGGGGGGTACAGATCAATCCGCGGCCGTACTGCGCCATGAAATTGATAATTTCCGGGGTGACCGTTTCCGCAGCACAGACGAAATCGCCTTCGTTTTCGCGGTCTTCATCGTCGACCACGATAATAACTTTTCCGGCGCGAATATCGTCCAGGGCTTCTTCGATGGTATTGAGTTGGATGGGTGGCGTCATGGCTCGGGTAAAATAAAAATGCGCCGCAGGGAGATATTTCCTGCGGCGCGGCAAAGATAATTTGGTATTGCGGCCCGTTGGTAGTAATTGCAAAAATGTGTTGCAGATTCTACGTCCGATAGCCTAAAATAAGAAGTTCGAAATGATTCGATACTAGAAAACCAGTTTTTTAAATCCTTGCAGGGAGCGTTCGGCGCCTTGCATGGGAGTGGTCACATAGTTTTCAAGTTCGATGATGTAATATTTCAGGCCTGCGAGTTTGCTTTGCTTGAAAATTTCGTTGAAATCGATCACACCATCGCCCACTTCAATGCTGTCCTGTTTTTCTGTATTGGCCATATCTTTAGCGTGGCAGAGTTCCCAGCGGCCCGGGTACAGGCGGAACCAGTCGAGCGGGTTGTGCATTGCTTTTCGTACCCAGTAGATGTCCATTTCCATGGCCATCAGTTTGGGATCTACCTCATGCAGGAGCCATTCAATGAGCAGGCGATTATCGGGGCCTCTTTTTTCAAATTCAAAGTTGTGGTTGTGGTAACCGAAACGAATACCTGCTTTATTAGCGTATTCGCCTGCTGCCTGGTATACCGGTATCATTTTATCGATAATCAAGCGATCCGGATCGGCCATATAGGGGCATACGATGTATTTCTGACCGCCCGACACTGCATCATCAATGGCTTTTTTGGAAGCATCATTCAGCGATTTCGTGGAAGCATCATACGAGGCCGAGGTAAACATCACGTGGCTGGAAGGCATGGATATTCCATTGTCTTTCAATAGCATCACAAAGTCCTTGTAAGGCATTCCGAACATTTTGCCTTCGCCGTAGCCAAAGCCTTCCACTTCTTTATAGCCCATTTTGGCGAGGGCTTTGATGGTGCCGGCCGGGTCTTTGCCCATGTCGTCACGCACGCTCCACAACTGAATGCCCAGGTGAGGAACCTCCACATTACCCAAAGGCAGGCGTGGCAAAACGGCAGCCCCTGCAACGGCCAGTGAAGATGTTTTTAAAAAATCACGTCTTGAAAATGAATTTCTCATGCTATAAATCGCAAATGATGGTTGAAAAATAAACGCCCCAAAACTCTGGAATTCGTGTGAATTTCAAATTGTAAAATCGTGATTTTAAGAAAAAATATTGGTCAAATTCAGGTTTTTCCGGCAAACATTCTTTTTTCAGCAAATAGTTAAAAATTTTCCGCCGTTTGTATTTGGAAACCACGACTGCATTGTGAGAACTTACCCGCAGTTTTCAACAAAGCCTTGCGGGTTTATTATTCCAGTCAAACTGATCTCTTATGATTCAAGTGCTTCATATATCTGCCGAATGTTATCCTGCCGCCAAAACCGGGGGGCTGGGCGATGTCGTAGGGTCACTACCCAAATACCAGTCGGAAGCAGGTGTACTGTCTGCAGCAATCATTCCCAAGTATGCTACCAAGTGGATCAATAACCAGGAATGGGTGACTGTTTATGGCGGCGCTGTGCGGGTCGACTGGCGTACCGTCGGGTTCACCGTGCAGCAGGAAAAAAACAACGCGCTGGGGTTCCCGTTTTTTGTGGTGGATGTGCCGGGCCTGTTCGACCGCCCCGGTATTTACAACGATCCTGCCGGCCATCCCTATGGCGACGAACTGGAAAGGTATCTGGTGTTTCAGCAGGCTGTATTGCAATGGCTTCTTTCCTTTCCCCAGCACGACAGGCCGCGCGTGCTGCACTGCCACGATCACCATACCGGATTGATTCCGTTTATGGTGAAACATTGCCCGCAATACAATGATCTGGGTATGATACCCACGGTATTTACTATCCACAATGGACAGTACCAGGGTATGTTCAGCCGAAACAACCTGCACCTCATGCCCTTTTTCGAGTCTTCCGCGTATGGGCTGCTCGATTGGAACGGCATTATCAACCCAATGGCGTCGGCCTTGCGATGCGCCTGGGCGGTTACGACGGTTTCCGAAACTTATCTGTACGAATTACACCAGAGCAGTTTGGGTCTTGAACGCCTGTTCCGCGATGAATGGCATAAACAATCAGGTATTATCAATGGTATCGACGCAAGAGTATGGGACCCTGCTACAGACCCTGCCATCCAGTATCGCCTGGAAGGCAATGACATCGATGCCTTTAAACTGAAAAACAAAAAGGTGCTGTGCGAATGGTTCGGATTGCCGGAAGACCAGCCCATCATCAGTTTCATCGGGAGGCTGGTAGGAGAGAAGGGCTCCGACCTTTTGCCCGATGCTTTCCGAAACTATATTCATGCAGGTGGCGGCGCCTCTTTCCTGGTATTGGGCACGGGTGAACCCTGGACGCAGAACCAGTTCCGGCAAATGGCCTATCAGTATCCCGGCCGTTTCAATGCCATTATCGACTACAATGAAGCGCTGGCGCACCAGATATATGCAGGTTCTGACTACCTCATCATGCCCTCGCGTGTAGAGCCATGCGGCCTGAATCAGATGTATTCCATGCGTTATGGAACGATTCCAATTGTACACAGCGTGGGTGGCCTGATCGATACGGTGCCGGATATTGGCGAACCGGGAGGTACAGGACGAGGCATCCGATTCGACCGTTTTGATTTGGGCGATATCGGATGGGCCATTCACCGTGGCGCGTCGATGTGGCACCACAATCCGCATGCTATTTCTGAAATCAGGAAACGCATCATGTCCATCGATTTTTCCTGGGAACGCACCATCGAAAAATATTTCGACGTGTACCGACGGGCAAGCGCCCAAATCAGAATTGAAAAGCATGCGCCTGCAGAAGTAGCCAACATTCTGGAACCGGAAAAACCGGCCACCTCAAAAGTCGCTTCAAAAAAAGCGCCAGCCAAGAGCCCGAAAAGTGAACCTGCTGCGAAACCTGCCGCATCAAAAGCAAAGAAAAAAACAAAATAACACCGTAATCAACGCAAAACAACCATGATAAAAATGATTTGCCTCATCCTCGGCGGGGGCGCCGGGAGCCGCCTTTTCCCGCTGACGGAACAACGTTCCAAACCGGCTGTACCCATCGGTGGCAAGTACCGTCTCATTGATATTCCCATTTCCAATTGCATTAATTCAGGCGTAAAACGGATGTATGTACTCACCCAGTACAACTCCGCTTCGTTGAATGCACATATCAAGAATGCCTACAACTTCGATATTTTCACCAAAGGATTTGTAGACATCCTGGCGGCCGAACAAACGCCTGGTAACAAAGAATGGTTTCAGGGTACAGCCGATGCAGTACGCCAAAGCCGCCAGCACTACGAACGCCAGGACTTCGATTACGTTCTGTTGCTTTCCGGCGACCAGTTGTACCAGATGGATTTTGAAGAAATGGTGCAATATCACATCTCGCAAAAGGCCGATATCACAATCGCTTGCCTGCCCGTGGATGCCCGCGATGCGCCCGGTTTCGGTATCATGAAAGTGGACGAGAATGGCAATATCCCGCGTTTTATTGAAAAGCCGCACCCGGATGAACTACCTAACTGGATCAGCGAAGTAAGCCCTGCCAATAAGAAGCGCGGCCGCCAGTACATGGCCTCGATGGGCATTTACATTTTCAACAGAAAGGCGCTGAACGATCTGTTCGACAAGTATTCCAATGCGACGGACTTCGGAAAAGAAATCATTCCGCAGGCTATTTCGGAAGGCCGGACGGTAGCAGCCTACCAATATGAAGGTTATTGGACCGATATTGGTACCATTCACTCCTTTTTTGAAGCCAATATTGAACTGACGGATCATATTCCTTCATTCAACCTGTTCAACAGCCAACGCCAGATTTATACACGCGGTCGTATGCTTCCGCCGGCCAAATTTTATGGTGGAACGCAGTTGAACCGCGCGCTGATCGCGGAAGGCTCCATCCTGCATGCACGGCTCATCGAAGGTTCGGTGATCGGTCTGCGCGCCAGAATCGGGGAAAACACCGTGATCAAGGATTCCATCGTTATGGGTAACGACTCGTACCAGACGCTGGAACAAATTGCCATGAATCAGGATGATATTCCGCTGGGCGTTGGGCATTACTGCCATATCGAACACGCCATCCTGGACAAAGACTGCCGCATTGGTAATAACGTAGTGATCAAAGGCGGTGCACACCTGCCCGACATCGATACACCTTCCTATTGTATTCGCGACGGGGTAGTGGTGGTGCGTAAAGGGGCGGTGATTGAGGAAGGGACGCGCATCATGTAAACACGGATTGCACGGATAGGAAAGGGGCGGATTGCGCGGATTGGATGGGTAGTAGAGATGCTTTTTGTTGTTTTTTGCAACCAAAGCCACTCAATTTCCCATCCAATCCGTGTAATCCGCCCCTTTTTTATCCGCGTAATCCGTGTTGCAGTGTGTTATTTTTTCAGTGTCTCAAACGACGGAATATGTCTGTGGTGGTACATCGAGACCACCTGCCCGTCTTTCCAGACTACAATACCCGGATTGGCCCGGATAATGGTTTTGAGCAGTTTTTCATCTGCTTTGTAGAACGGATATGTTGCGCCTGTTTTTTTGGCAAAATCGCCAGAAACCTCCGCATCGCCGATGGTAGTTACGGCATACACACGCCAGCCAGCCTGTTTGGCGGCTTCGGCCAAGGGGTTGATTTCGTTTTTGAAACGATCGCCGTAGGCGGCTGTCGGGATGAACACCTCCTGTTCCACCTTTTTTTGTGATACAGATGCGATACGACGCTGGTACTGAGTAGAATCGGCGTTTACACGAATGGTATCGGTTGCCCAGGTGGTATCAGGCACCATAATAGTCTCCATTTGTTTAGAACCATCGAGGTGATAGGCAACGATCATCAGGCTGTAGTTTTTATCTTCCAGCAGTTCATCGGTAATTTCACCATTTTCACCATCTTCAATGGCAAAGTCGCTCACTTTGGATTTGGTAATCGGCATGCGTTGCCCGTCTTTTTCCACGTACCAGTCGGTCTGGATCTGGTCTTTTACTTTCCAGCCTTTATCTTTTGCATATTGCTTGTAGTAGGTGATTTTACCCGGCTCTGGTTCCATATATTTCACTACTTCTCCCGTGTTGGTATTTTCCAGTACCCATCCCAGCACGTCGATTTTGGCTTCCCCTTCCAGAGCCTTGCGCTCGCGCACATGCGAGCCTACGGCGAATGGGCGGAAGTCGACAGGTGGCAGGTTCCAGTAGGTACTGTACAGGCAGAGCAGCAAAGAAACGAGGACAGTGCCGCCGGTAATGGCATTGCGTACGCCCGCCGTCCACAACTGGTGCATGTTTCTGCTGCGCAGCAAAAACAGCAAAGCCGGTATCATCAGGAAAAGATCCTTGAAAAACGAGATTTTTGGGTCCAAAACGATAAAATCGCCAAAACAACCGCAGTCAGTTACCCGCATCTGGGTTTTGATATATGGCCCCCATTTGGCAAAATCAAAGAAATTGGCATCCGAAGGCACAAAACCTGTGAGGTAGGTAAAGCCTGTGAGCAATGTGAAAAAGAATACCAAGCCGAAAAATAACCACGCCGTCAGTTTGTTGCGATAACCGAGAATCAACATAGCGCCCAGGGCGATTTCCAGCACAATCATGGTGATAGAAAACCCATTTACGTATTGCGACAGCCAGGGAAACAGAGGCGCCAGGCCTTTGAACGCATTGTCGAGACCGGCGAAAGTCTGTTCAAATGCTGCAAAGTAGTCCAGCATTTTATAAGCAGTGCCTATAGGGTCCACTGCTTTCACCAGACCTGAAAATATGAACCATACTCCGCAGAAATGCTGCAGGAAAGTCCAGAATTTGTTGGTTGTTTTACCTGCGCGTGCGGTCAGGTAAGTAAAAATGGCGCCGATAACGGCAAAAATGACAAGTAGAGTAGGTAACGACGTCATGCAGGATTGTTGTTGGTGGGTGTTTGTTCGGAAAGGCGTATCAGCGCAAATGCGGCATAGTTGATAATGTCGCGGTAATTGGCTTCCAGTCCTTCCGATACGAGCGTTTGCCCGGAATTGTCTTCTATTTGTTTGATTCTCAATAGTTTTTGCAGTATCAGGTCGGTCATGCTGCTGATGCGCATGAGGCGCCATGCTTCCCCGTAGTCGTGGTTTTTAGCCGATAACAGGCGAATGTTTTCGGCCACCTGCTCGTCGTATAGTTGAGCCACTTTTTGGGCTTCCAGTTCCAGGGGCGCATCGGCGGGCAAGGACAATTGTATCATAGCCAGCACGCTGTAATTGATCAGCCCGACGAATTCCGACTCAATCGAATCAGCCACTTTCTGACTGCCTTTTTCCTCAATGCTCCGGATGCGCAGCGCCTTGATGTATAGTTGATCCGTAATGCTGGATGGGCGCAGAATACGCCACGCAGTACCGTAATCGGCCGTTTTTTTGACAAAAAGGTCGCGGCAATTGCCCACTACTTCACGAAATTGTTCCAGGGTGTTTTTCATATCATGCGGGCAAATATACACGCTCCATACGGGCACGCCCGAATCAGTGTTGTAATTTTGAAATTATTTGAAAATCAGAAGGTCTTCATTTGCGATGCAAACGAGGGATCAGCAAGCCGCATGCACCACCCACAATAAAGCCGGTTGCTACATCGGAGATGAAATGTTTGCCGCCTTTTACCCTTAAAAAGCCGACGGTAGCAGGAATGGCTACGGCAGTTGCCCAAACGAGGGGTTTCCATTCGGAATCGGGGTGATAGTCAGACCAAATCTGCGCTGCCGAGAACGTGGCGGCAGCGCTCATGCTGGTATGACCGGAAAAAAAAGAGGCACGCGCATCACGCTTCAGTTTTTCGAACAAGGGTGCATTCGAGTTGTAACAAAATGGACGTGGCCGGCGCACGATTTCCTTGCACAGGCTGGTAAGCGCCAGGTTGAGCCACATGGATTCTCCCAACAGCAAGGCGGCTGTGGGCGCATCGTGCCGTATGTTTTTATCAAGTAGCAGCAACACGGGCGAAGCAACGGATGTAAACAACAAAATATCGCTGTTGTGCTGTGCGGAAATGGAATACTGGCGCGTGACAAAACGTTCAAAACGCGGTACGCGACCAAGATCCAGCGCTGCCACTTTTTCTGCTGTAAATGGCTGATTATGAACGTGTAATAAAGCCGCTGTGCCGATTCCAATTCCGCTCCCTCCAACCCAGGCAAGTTCGCGTTTCCACGTTGTTTTGTATGGGTTTTGTGAAATTGCTGTGGAGATACAACACAACAGCAGCATAATGGCAAGCAGCCTGGAAAACGTTGGTTTCATTCTTTGTGTACCACAAACTTTTGAGTGCCACTTGCATCCTTGGTGGTGATACGAACGGCATAAAAACCTGTCGGATATTGTTCGACAGGGTAGGAGAGTGTTTCCATATTCAGGTTTTTACGATAATCAGTTAAAATTATCTTTCCTGAAATATCGGTAAAGGTAATAATTGCATCCGTGGATTCTTCAAAGGCAGTTTGGATGTGCAGTACGTTGTGGGCTGGATTTGGGGAGACTTTAAAATCAACTTTCGGGGTAGTGGACTCTACTCCGATGGTTGGGCAAAAGATTTCACTGTCCAGATACATCCTGATGACTGCATTGGGAGCGCCATAAAAACCGGTTGCCTTCCACATTCCATCTTTGAAAAGCAGGGTCCTTTTTTCCCGTTCTACATGCTCCTCATTGAACCCTATATACATGGGTACACTATTGCTTTCAAACATGACTGCCATTATGTAATAGTTTTCAGGTTCAATTGGTACTCCAATCACGGCAGTATTTAAGTCTATTAGTTCAATATATGTTGGCGATGTTATTTCCAAAGGCAGAACGCTGATTGAACCTGTGGCAATAAGTGTCATGTCGGATCCATCAGGGGCAAAGTTGTCCAGTTGGGGCGACACTCCTTCATTTAGTTGATATAAATTGACGTATATATCAACTATTTGTACAGGATTCATTTCAGGAGAAGGTAAAATAGCCAACTCTGCATAGGTCGCTATCCATTGATCTAGCGTTGAGGGGTGATAAAACATATTTCCTATTCCCCAATTGAATTGCGGCAGGGTATCAGGACGGTAAGCCGCTTGCAGGCCACGTAGTTCTTTGGCCAAAATACTGCCCGCATTACTGAATTGAATTTTTCTTGTGTCAGTAAACAAGCGACCATTTAAACTCCCTTCTACCGTGTAAATAACCTGATATAATCCGCCAGGCAGATTGATATTGTTAAAAGCATCCGGCAAAATGAAAAGGCTGTCGAGCACATACGATGCCATTTCCTGGATATTTCTCACACTGCTGATAATCTCCTGTCCATTGATTTTCTGAAGTTTTGCGCTGATCAATACATCCTGTAAATCCATATTGCTGATATTGGACAGGTTGGCGGAAAAATAAAAGGGGCTAACTTGTGGGAAGTAGCAGTTTTGCTGAATTTCATATACTGGATGACTCACACTATTGATAAAAACCCCGGGTCGAACAAAACAGGCCACCGGCGGCACACTCTGTAGAAAGACTGACTGTATAACCTGAAAATCAGATGCTTTCATGTAAAAAACAGGAATTTGTACATCCGGCATCTGACCATCCAATCCCAGACCATATCGGGGTACGGGCGGGAATACCGTATTGCTGCGTCCCACCACCAGCATGCCAATAGCGCCTGCCTGCTGTGCCAATTTTGCTTTCTCTTTTACCGGGCAATTGCCTTCCCAAAGCATCACAATTTTACCGGCCACCGGGGTATTATTGGCGAAGCAACCGGAAGAGTCGGGAAAACCTGACCACACCACTTCTCCGCACATATCTTCCGTCATCACATCTTTCCAGTCTGCCATCCCGTATCCGCATTCATAAACATACAAGGAAGTGGAAAATGCCCCGGTGGAGAGGGTAAGTTGAAGGCCTGAGTCTTTGATTTCAGGGCCCTGGCCATATGATTTTGGAATAAAAAAGGATAAAAATACCGATAGGGAAATAAAGGATACTTTGGTCATTTTGAATGTTTATCGTTTTGTTTATCAAAGGAATATACCAAAGTTAAATCCTTTCTTTACCCTAATCAGCGTATTTGCTGCTAATGACGATTTTTGGCAAAACAACCTTATCTACATCAGGCGCCCTTCCTGATTTTCGGATCGCCGTTAGTTTCCTGTAGAGTATTTACCTGTAGAGTAATTTCCCGCAGAACTAGCAGATTTACCCGCAGAACTAGCAGAACGTAGAGTACACATTATTATCGCTTTGAAGAAAAAGGTGTACTCTACGTTCTGCGAGTTCTGCGGGTAAATCTGCGAGTTCTGCGGGAAATTACTCTACGAAAAATAACCCACAAAAACAACATCCCGAACCCTTGCTGTAGCCAAGATTCGGGATGTTCTCACCTCTCACCTCTCACCTCTCACCTCTATTTCAAAATGTGTTTCACCCGAGGCCGGTGCGGCGTTATATCGCCCAGTTTCGCTTTTTTCGCTTCTTCATAATCCGTAAATCCGCCTTCAAAGAACACCACTTCGGCATCGTCTTCAAAAGAAAGAATATGCGTGGCCAGTCGGTCGAGGAACCAGCGGTCGTGGCTGATAATCAGGGCGCAACCGGCGAAGTTTTCGAGGGCTTCCTCCAGGGCGCGCAGCGTATTCACGTCGATATCGTTGGTCGGCTCGTCGAGCAGCAGTACGTTACCGCCGTCTTTGAGGGTCATAGCCAAGTGCACGCGGTTGCGTTCACCGCCGGAGCAGACACCTAATTTCTTTTGCTGATCGGCGCCGGCAAAGTTGAAGCGCGACAGGTAGGCGCGGGCATTGACGCTGGTGTTGCCCACCTGAATCAGGTCGTTGCCTTCGCTGACGATTTCGTAAATCGTTTTTTCCGGCAGCAGCGCTTCGTGGCTTTGGTCGACGTAACTCAGTTGTACGGTATCACCGATGATAACTTCACCGCTATCCGGTTTTTCCTTGCCGGTGATGATTTTGAAAAGTGTGGATTTGCCCACACCATTTGGGCCAATGATACCGACAATGGCGTTTTTGGGAATATCGAGCGACAGATTTTCGAACAGGACGCGATCGCCGAACGACTTGGTCACGTTGTTCAGTTCGATCACCTTGTCGCCCAGGCGCTGTCCAGTCGGGATGTATAGTTCGAGTTTGGCTTCTTTTTCGCGTGATTCTTCACCCGCCATTTTATCGTAGGCATTCAAACGGGCTTTACCTTTTGCCTGACGGCCTTTGGCGCCCATGCGCACCCATTCCAGTTCGCGCTCGAGTTGTTTGCGGCGTTTGTCTTCCTGTTTCTCTTCCTGAGCCAGGCGTTTGGCTTTTTGGTCGAGCCAACTGGAGTAGTTGCCCTGCCATGGAATGCCTTCGCCGCGGTCGAGTTCGAGGATCCAGCCGGCCACATTGTCGAGAAAATAACGGTCGTGCGTCACGGCGATAACAGTGCCGGGGAAGTTTTGCAGGTATTGTTCGAGCCAGGCCACCGACTCTGCATCGAGGTGGTTGGTAGGCTCGTCGAGCAGCAGAATATCGGGCTGGCTGAGCAGCAGTCGTGCCAGGGCTACACGACGGCGTTCGCCACCGGAGCAAACTTTGATGGGCCGGTCGTCTTCCGGGCAACGCAGCGCATCCATAAAAACGCCGAGGCGGTAATCGAGTTCCCAGCCGTTGTAATGTTCGATTTGCTCCAGTACTTCACCTTGCCGTTCGATGAGTTTCATCATTTCATCGTCGTCGGTTACTTCTCCGAGTTTTATGCCGATGTCTTCATTTTCCTTGAGCAGGTCGACGATGTGTTGCACGGCTTCCTCCACAATCTGGCGCACCGTTTTGGAGTCGTCCAGTTCCGGCTCTTGTGCCAGGTACCCGATTTTATATTGTTTTTCAAACTCGATTTTGCCTTCGTAGTTCTGGTCGAGGCCGGCAATAATTTTCAGGAGCGTGGATTTGCCGGAGCCGTTCAAACCCAACACACCGATTTTTGCGCCATAGAAAAACGACAGCCAGATATTTTTGAGCACTTGTTTCTGCGGCGGGAACGTTTTGCTCACGCCTGACATAGAGAAGATGATTTTTTCGGACATGCTATTATTAAGAGGTGAGAGGTGAGAGGTGAGAGGTGAGAAAGGGCACTTACTAAAATGGGCATAGTCCTTTTACCTCAGCGGGCGCAAAGGTCGTATGTAGGAAGCAGAGTAGAAAGAAAAATTCCGGAAGTTGTTGCAGTTCGTGGTGCAACCGGATTTCAATAAAATTATGCTTGGGTAATGATTGAAATAGTCCTATTCAACAGACTTTCGCAATTTTGCGCGGTGCACTGGCTATGTTGATGAAACACGCACTATAGCCAGGTTGGCAGCCATTAGAATATCAGAAAAACTGAAATCATGCGAATCATTGGAGAAATACCACACCCATCCCTCAAAATATCAATTTTTAAAACAGGCGACCGAGTAAGTGTGAAATTTGAAAACGAGCGCTATGAGCAAACGTTCAAACTGGGTGCCGATGAGCGATTTGCGTCTGTGGAGACCATTCAGCAATGGGCAGATGCACCATTCATGCAACAGGTACAACAAACCTTTCAACAGATGCACCAGGCACACTTCAGCGCGCTGAGCCGACTTTTCCCATCGGATGCAGGCGGGATGTTTGAAGAAATTATTTAAATGATAATTGGATAGCATACAAAAATTGTGGTGTTGCATGCGTCCTTTTCGTATCATTGCGCCGATTTACTGAAATTGTTTGTTCAAAATCCGATACATACAAATTAACATGAAACGACTGCTGTTCGCGCTGTTAGCCTTCGCTCCTGCCCTGATACTGGCCCAGGGCACCAAATCGCCCCGCCCCCTTTTCGATAAAAAATCAATTGGAGAAATCCGCCTCACCCTGCCAGTAAAGAACTGGGTGAATGCACTCGATTCCATGCGTATCTATGGAATGGGCCTCATGACCGGCAGTGTGGTGATTGATGGCGCCAAATACGATGGAGCAGGTGTCCGCTTCCGTGGCGACAAATCCTATCAAACTGGATTGAAACGCAACCCGTTTACGATCAAATTGAATTCAAGTTACCCCGATCAGAACCACCAGGGCTACACGTCCATAAAATTGTCGTCGTCTCTGCGCGACCCAAGTATGGTGCGGGAAATTCTTTTCCATGAAATTGCTGGCAAATACATGCCCTCCTCCCAGGCTTGCTACACCAAATTGTACATCAACGACGAGTACCTCGGGGTGTTTGTGAACCTGGAAAGTGTTGACAAAAAATTCCTCGACGCGCACTATGGCTCCAGCGGAAATCCTTTTTTTAAAGCCGGAGTGGACTACAAACCGGAAACGCCTGCCACCTGCAAACAAAACATTTTTGGTTCGCTGGAGTATGAAGATAATCTGGACTGCTACAAGGGCAATTTTGATATGATTTCCACTTCAGGCTGGAATGATTTACAGGAACTGACCCGGATTTTGAACAAGGAACCTGAAAAAATAGACAAAGTTCTGGACGTCGACCGTGCACTGTGGATGCTGGCACTGAACAACGTTATGGTCAACCTGAGCAGTTATTCTGGCAATTACAGCCACAATTACTACCTGTACAAAGACAACAAAGGAAAATTTCAGCCGGTACACTGGGATTTGAACCTTTCTTTTGGCAGTTTCAAAAACACCGGAAAGGGCAGTGACCTGGAAATCAAAGACCTGCAAAACCTCGATCCGCTGCTGCACAGCGATAACCCTTATAAACCACTCATCAGCCAGTTGTTGAAAGACCCCTTCCATAAAAAAGTCTACCTGGCGCATATTCGCCAGATTGTGGAAGAGAATTTCCTGAATGGCAGTTATGAAAAACGTGCCCAGGAATTGCAGGGAATGATCGTCGTACCATACAACGACGATCCGAACAAAGCGTATCCGCTGGATGATTTCAAACGCAGCCTGCGCGAAACGGTGGGAAGAAAAAGCAAGATTCCGGGAATCATCGAACTGATGTCTAAACGCGCCCGTTTCCTGAAAACAAATCCCGAACTGACGGCACTGCCTTCCAGTGTAACCAATGTAGAAGTACAGGGCCGCGGCAAATTTGAAAACCAGAAACTGAATTCATTCCGAATCATTGCCAAAGCGGATCGTTTCCCCAAACGTTTGTTGGTGTACTATCGCTTCAGTGCCAACGAACCATACATGATCATTCCAATGAACGAAGATGCTTCGAATGACCTGCCAGCAGGTGTAAAAGCATTCTCGGTGATCATTGAAGCAAAATCAGCCGACGCGGTACTAGACTACTACATCGTTGCTGAAAATGCTGGCACAGTGTCCTTTATTCCAGCAGATTACATGAATAAACCGTATATGGTGAAACTGAGCGATTTGAATAAATAGGTGCACTACCAGATTTGACAACTTTTCAAAAGTTGTCAAATCTTGCACAAATGGGCCTAAAACACCTTTCGTGTTTTAGGCCCATCTTTTTTAAAACCGGATACCAATTTGTATGGCGGCTCCTACCGGGAAATAGGATTCTCCAAGGTGTGCCGCGCCATTGAGTTGAAACGCCAGATCGAAATAATCAGATAGTTGTTTTACATATCCGACCGAAATGCCCGGCCCGACATATATACTTTCATTTACATATCCGGTAGATTGTGTAATATTTTTCCAGTCTTCAATCCCAGCCATGGCAAACACGCCTGCATACAACCCATTCATACTTTCTCTAAAATAGAAACGCAATTCCGGGCATATTTCAACAAGCCTTTTCTGATAGAAATCTGATTTCGCCGGGCTTTTTCCTACCATGATTGTGCCGCCAAGGGAAAGTCGCCTTTTGATGGCTTTTTCCATGCTCACATTGGCGCCGAAATGGCTCCAGTCTTCGTAAGGGCCTAAAATCAGGACGGTCGCCGCACCTGCCCGTATGGCAGTTTGAGCCGGAGCATTGTACATCATCAGAATAAAAAGCAACGATAGATAGAAGAACTTGTACATAATGAGGTGAGTTAAAGGGTGAAATAATGATCTGATTGGATACAAAATGGGCTACCAAAGCAACTTTGGTAGCCCATTTCACGCGGATTTTATTCTCTCTGGAGTGTTGTTCTTGTTTTATTTTCCGCCACCAAAGCGGTAACCTATAGAGAGGTAAAATGGAATATCCCAGTTCGCAAAAGGAATATCCGAAAGGTCGACTTCATCCGAACCATTAGGATCCGTGAATTTGTAGACCAGTGCGCGACCGAAACCTGTACCAAAATCGAAAATCAATTTTTCGTTACGGGCCACAATTTTACCGCCTACGAGGAAACCCAATGCAAAACGAGTAGAATTGAATTTGTCTGTTTCCGTATCACCTTTGTAAGTGTAGGTACCACCTGCATAGCGCGTGTAACCGCCAATGTAAAATCCGTTCAGACCTTTGTCATTGGGGTTGAGGTAGTAACGACCATTCACACCCACACGAACGACGCTGCCGCTGTAGTCATTATCATTCAAAAGATTCAGTCTGTTCCAGCCAAAACCCGGGGCTACTTCCACGCCAAAGTTGTCAGATACGCCAAATTCGGCTGCAACATTCAGGTTGCTAAAAAGAAGACCAATAGGGTTGATTTTTACATCGACCTGAGCATTCAGGTTGCTGGAAGATGCCACGCAAAAAAGGGCAAAGAGGGCAATTGCGAATTGTTTCATAATGATTTGCAATATTTAGTTTTAGTGTTAAACGCTGAGGCAAAAGTAGGCGGCTCTGCCATTTACGCAAGACTTGACAGGGTACTTTGACTTTTTTTTAAAATATTTTGTGTGTATAAGTTCTTGTATTGTTAAAAATATAATTTGTTCTTATGTGCGGAATTTCTTCTGTTCACTTTGTTTTTTCTTGAAAATCAATATGTTATGAAGAATTTTCGCCTTCTCCTATACTACTGCCTTTTCAAATATTGTTTTTCCGCCTTCGAAATCTCTTTTAGTATTCGATGCGCCAGTTTGAGGGCTTCTGCTCCGTCGTGCAGGGTTACAACTGGAGGCGTTTGTTGCGTTATGGCTTCATAAAACGTTTCCAGTTCGCGTTGTATGGCATTGACAGGTTCCGTTTCCGGCATTTGCAGTTGTAGCCATTTTTTTCCTTTATTGGTATCGAACTCCATCAACTGATCCTGTGGTGGCAGGTTGGGCGCATTTTGCTCAAAGAGCCGTACGATTTGGGCGTTTTTATCCAAAAAATCCAGACTCAAGTAGTGGTCTGGCTGGAAAATGCGCATTTTCCGCATTTGTTTCAACGAAATCCTGCTGGAGGTAAGGTTGGCAACGGCGCCATTCGCAAATTCAATACGCGCATTGGCAATATCAGGCGTGTGGCTCAAAACGGCCACTCCGCTGGCGCTTACTTTGGTCACAGGCGCTTTGATGAGGTGTAAAATCAGATCGAGGTCGTGGATCATCAGGTCCAGAATTACAGACACATCTGTGCCACGCGGCTGAAATGCAGCCAGCCGGTGTCCTTCTATAAACATGGGGTTCAGGGGCATACCATGCAGGGCTGTAAAGGCAGGGTTGAAACGTTCTACATGCCCAACTTGTACTGTAACTCCATGTTTTTCAGCCAGTTGCAAGAGTTTGTTGCTCTCCGCAACCGTCTGCGTTACAGGTTTTTCGATGAAGACATGTTTTCCCAGCGACATGGCGCGGGCCGCCAGTTTGAAGTGCGTAGGTGTGGGCGTAACGATGTCCACGGCGTCGACCTCTTGCAAGAGTTTTTCCAGCGATGTAAAACGTCGGGCGCCATACTGGCTGATAACCGACTCAGCATTGGCGTCATTGGGTTCAAAAAAACCTGCCAGTTCCCAGCAGGTAGTGGCCTGGATACATTTCAGGTGAATTTTGCCGAGGTGTCCGGCGCCGAACAGTGCAATGCGCATCATATCAGACAGGTTGCGTGTGAAGAAATTGAAGAATGGAACGGGCAGCGCGATCGGAGGCGCCACCATCGCCGAGACTGTGCTTTAGTTCGGTATAGCCATGGAGAATATCAGACCTTTTTTCCGCTTGAAGTATTTCGGCCAGGGCTTTTTCCAGATTTGTCGGGTTCAACTCATCCTGTATGAGTTCTTGTACGAGTGGTTTGTCGACAATCAAATTCACCAGAGAAATATATTTCACCTGAATCAGCCTGCGTGCAATTTGATAGGAGATCGGATTTCCTGCATAACAAACCACCTGCGGCACGCCCAGCAAGGCTGTTTCCAGCGTGGAGGTGCCCGATTTCACCAGTGCTGCATACGACTGTCGGAGCAGATTGTACGTAACACCTTTACGCAGTTCCACTTCGGGGTAATTCTTTAAAAAAGCCTGGTAATATTCATCGGGTATAGAGGAAGCGCCAGCCACTACAAATTGATATTGAGGGAATCGGGCGGAAACTGATAACATAGGGGGCAGAATACGCTGAATTTCCTGCTTTCTGCTACCCGGTAGCAAGGCTATGGTTTTGGAACCCGCATGACGCTGTTGCTCTGATGTGGTTGGTGTATTTAAGGCATCCAGCAAAGGATGACCCACATACTCCACTTCCATGCCATACTGCCTGAAAAACTCCTGTTCGAAGGGCAAAATTACCAGCATTTTATCTACGTCACGTCGGATATCATACACCCTGGACCGATGCCAGGCCCATATCTGTGGAGAAATGTAGTACACGACTTTAATGCCTTGCTGTTTGGCCCATTTGGCAATGCGCAGGTTGAATCCTGGATAGTCGATCAACACCAGTGCGTCGGGCTGATATGCAAGTATATCTTCCTTGCAAAATGAAATGTTGCGAAGAATGGTGCGCAGGTTTTTAACTACTTCCACAAACCCCATAAACGCCAGGTCTTTGTAATGTTTCACCAGCGTTGCTCCGCCTTCCTGCATTTTATCGCCACCCCATGCCCTGACATGGAGATCGGGGTGTTGTTGAAACAATGCCTTCAGCAAATTGGAGCCATGCAAATCGCCGGATGCTTCCCCGGCAATAACATATAATTTCATGGTGCAAAGGACGCACTTTTGCCCGTGGTTTGATCGATGGCAGGGGCGATAAATTAGCCTGAAATAAAAAATCCCGGATTTTTCAGTTGTTGAAAAATCCGGGATCGTATGTCAGACGGGATTACCCGTTGTCATGTTTATTTTACTACAACAACCGGTTTGGTGCTTACTTCACCACCAGCATTGATCGACAGCATGTAGTTGCCGGCAGCCAGGTGGCGAACGCGGATCGGCAGTTTTTGATCGCCGCTGAGTTGACCCAGGTTGGCTTCATACACTACTTTTCCGTTCACATCGGTCATACGCAGTTGAACGTCTTTTTTCTCAGCCAGGTTCAGAGAAAGTGTCGTGATATCCGAAGCAGGGTTCGGGAATACTTCCATGTTGGAAATAACCTGTGGCTCGTTCGTGCCAGTGATGGTGAATGGAACTGGTGTTTCTTCAGCATTCACGATTTCGCCAGTGCCCATGTCGATGAGCATGGTTACAGCGTGCATTTGCGTCACATCCTGAGAAGTTGGGTGTGTGTAAGTGCTGTTGAAAGTAACCGTCGAACCTGCAGCATTGGAAGCAGGAACACTACCTGCTGCGCCTGTGAAACTGTTGAAGATGGTACGAGCAACGTGGTTGTACACCATTTGAGCAGCAGGAACCGGGTTGGGCAGGCTTTCAAAACCACCCATTGGGCCGAAAGCGCCACCAGAGTAGGTATTTACCTGTCTCCAGGTGCTGGAAGTACCGGTTACGTCGTCTTCCGTGATCACCATGGCGATCTGATAGTTGCCATTGAGGGCCTGCTGGAAGTGTACGAAACTTTGTACAGAGATTGTACGAGTAGCAGCGTCGTAAGCCACATTGTGCTGGATGCTCACTGGAGCAGGAATCAGCAGGCGCTCGATCAGGCGCTGTTCAAACTCGATTGGATCCCATTCGCCATCTGCACGGTCAACCAGGCCGCTTGGATAGCCGGAAATCAGGCCGCCCATACCGGTATCGTATACCGTTACTTTCATCGGGTCTGCATTGTGAACGGCGATTGGAATAGCCAGTTCAGGATACTTTTCATGCATGAAATCCATCATAACAGCACCGCGTGGGCACCACTGGCACCAGGTGCCTGTACCTTCTTCCAGCACAACTTTGCGACCGGCAACAGGTTCCACACCTTCAACGGTAACGTTGATAACGCCTGAGTTGTCGGACAGATCATTGTCATCGCCGCCATTGATATTGGAAATGCTCACAGTGTAGTCATCCGAGTTCGGGCCCGATGCCAGAGCAGGCAGGTCGAGGTTGAAAACATACGATTTGGTGAACGGAATATCCAGGTCGTTGTAGGTTTGGCTTACCGTTTCAGTACCATTGGTCCAACTTGCTGTGAACGAAGTGATCGGAACGAAACCGTCATTGGACAGTTGACCTTCGATGGTGAAGTGGTCGCCAGTCCAGAATTTGTCATAACCATCCATTACAGTTGGAATGGCATCGATGTAACGGCCTGCATAAGCATACGCGAGAGATGCGCGCAGCACGTTGTCTGGCACTACCAGGCGGATATTGTCGAGCGCAGCGCCGTAGTTCCAGCCAGTTCCGTCGTTGTACGTGATATTCAGGCGAACATCGGCATTACCAGCCAGGGAAGAAAGGTCGATGGCTTCCAGGTGCCATACTGGCTGTCCGTCAAATTGCTTAACGGTTGTCCAGGTTACGCCTCCATCCGTAGAAGCATTGAGTTTCAGGCTTTCCTGATTGCCCTGGTAGGCGCCGTCAATGTAGTACACATCAAAAATGAGGTACACTGAAGATGCAGCAGAGAGATTCAAGGAAGGCAGGTTGAGCACATCAGCGCTTTTGTCGCAGTCGCAAGCGTCGTCGTTGGTCACAATGGCATTGCCATCGTTGTCAGGAACACCAAAGGAAGAGGAACTCAGGGACGCAGGGTCGCCAATGTTCCAGCCACCATCGGTAGACAAAGTTGTTTGGCTCCAGCCAGCCGGAAGGCTTGTGCCCGATTCGAAATTTTCCGAGGAAATTACTGTTCCCTGTGCAAACGCAGCAGCGGCAAGAAAGCAGAAGAAAGATGCAGAAAGTAGTCTTTTTACCATAAGGTCGGCATTTTTAATTGTTTTGTAAAACGTGCGGCAAACATATTCAAATGTTGGCTAATCACCGATTGAATAGAAAAAAATGTCATCACTTGGCAAATGTTGGCCAACTGTGTTTGCAAAAAATAATTGTGATTCGGGAACTTCACCCTGCGGGTTTTGTTTGGGGGCTGTAACTTTACATCGACAGATAATAATTGACAGGGTTGCACTGGACAAAAAACAATGGTTATGCAGTTTGAACCGAAAGACGTATTCAGAAAACTGGAATTTGACAAAGTACTGGATTTGCTTGAAAAAGAAGCACTTACGCCTATGGCAGGCGAAGTGTTGCGTCATATTTCCCCCCATACCGATTTTGCTGACATTGATACCGCCCTCAGAGAAGTGCGCGAGTTCAAACTGGCGCTCGAAAAGAACGACCGCTTTCCCATCGAGGCATTCCCCGACATCAGCCCCGACCTTAAAATGCTCGACATCGATGGATATACCCTCCAGGCCGAATCATTTCAGGGTATTCTAAGGGTGTTGTTTGTTATGCGCGATCTTTTCAGATTTTTTGGCGGTGGCGCAAAAAAGGAAATTTATCCGAAACTCTACGATCATATCCGCAACCTTTCCTACGACGAAGGACTGGCCAAGGCCATCGCGGCTGTTTTTGATGATAAAGGCGAAATACGTCCGGACGCTTCACCCGAATTGATGCGCATACGGAAGGATATTCAGCACAAATTGCGCGAATTGGACGGCCGTTTCAGGCAGATTATTCAGGAATACCGCGCCAAAGGCTGGCTTTCCGATACGCCAGAGAGTTTCCGCAACCATCGCCGGGTCCTTTCTGTGCCCTCCGAGCATAAACGCAAAATTCGTGGCATCATTCACGATGAATCCGATACAGGACGTACAGCCTTTATCGAACCGGAACCCGTCATCGAGATCAACAACGACTTGTTTGACCTGGAACAGGACGAACGACGCGAAATTTTCAGAATCCTGCGCGACCTGAGCCAGACCATTCGTCCCTATAGCCCCGTCCTGCGTCAGTACCTGGATGTGCTGGTAAAACTGGACGTGATACATGCCAAAGCCCGACTGGCCATGGCCATGCGTGCCGGAATGCCTATTTTGAAAGAAAAACCCGTTATTGGAATCAGAAAAGGTTATCACCCGCTCCTGTACCTGAAAAACAAGGGGCTAGGCCGAAAAACCATTCCTTTTGAACTGCGCCTCCATGCGGAGAACCATATCCTGATTCTTTCCGGCCCCAATGCCGGTGGTAAATCAGTGGCTATGAAATCGGTCGGCCTGCTGCAAATGATGGTTCAAAGCGGTCTGCTCATACCTGTGCATGAACTGAGCGAATTCGGCATTTTTAAACAAATATTTGCCGACATCGGCGACCAGCAAAGCCTCGACGACGACCTGAGCACGTACTCTTCGCGCTTGCAGAATGCACGTGTTTTCCTGGAAAAAGCCACTCCGCAAACGCTGGTGCTCATAGATGAAATGGGCAGCGGCACCGATCCCAAACCGGGTGGCGCCATTGCGGAAGCCATACTCCGCCAATTGCACCGCAAGGGCGTGTATGCTGTTATCACCACCCACTATTCCAATCTGAAGGTGTTTGCTTTCCGAAACCCCGGCATTTTGAATGGCAACATGCATTTTGACAAGGACACCCTTTCTCCTACCTACGAATTGAAAGTGGGCCGCCCTGGCAGCAGTTATGCATTTGAAATAGCGGAAAAAAGCGGTCTTGCAAAAGACCTGATTGGCTATGCCCGCAACCGAACCGGATCGGAAACGGCGGTCGACGATATCCTGATCGAATTGCAGAGAGAAAAACAGGAACTGGAGGAGAAATTGCGCGCGGTGTTCGACAAGGAGCAAAACCTCGAGCGCCTTATCAAATCTTACGAGTCGCTTCAACACGACCTCGATGTAAAGCGCAAACGCCTCAAACTCGATCAAAAAGAGTTCGAACTGCGCCAGAGCAGCAACGCCAGTCGGGAGGTGGATCGCCTCATCCGACAGTTGAAAGACGAGCGCAACCTGGAAAAAGCCCAGCAAGTGAGCGCACAACTGCGTCAGGAACGTGTGGAAAAAGCCCGCCAGGTAGATGATGTCAATGCGGAAGTGATTAAACTGGAAGAACAAAATCAACCATCGGCATCCAGCAGGCCGCTGGCTGAAGGCGATTTCGTCCGGCTCAGAGCAGGAGGAGCAACCGGCCGTATTGAAAGCATCAAAGGCCAGAAAGCCACTATTCAAATGGGTGGGCTGAAAGTGCATGCGCCTTTACGCGACTTGCTTCCCGTGGCCGAACCCATCAAACAAATGTCGACGGCCAGCAACTCCGATTTGCAGCAGGCGGCTATGTTCGACGCAAAAATTGATCTGAGAGGTATGAGCAAGGATGAAGCCCTGCGTGTGCTGGAAAAATTTGTAGACAATGCACTGCTTTCCAATGCGCCCAGCCTGCGTATCCTGCACGGTAAAGGCGATGGAGTGCTGCGCAAGGTGGTTCGACAAAAACTGCGTGAGTATGGCAATAACATCGGAAATGTGTACCATCCGGAGCAGGAAAACGGCGGCGATGGCGTGACCATCGTCGATTTGGTGTAGTGTTTATCGCCACACCAGTATGCGAAGTGTTATGCGATCCCTTACCACACTTTTTATAGCGGGGTCATACTGTGTATTCAGGTAGTTGTGCAGGTTATTGAGTCCGTAGGAATACACCACTTCCGGTTGTACATGTAAGTTCCGCAAGTGTAATTCTGCCCCCAGGCCGATGTCGGCAGCCGTTCTGTTTTGATACAGGTTCAGCCGGCTTGAAGGGTTGGATGCAAAATTCCATCCTATTCTGCCTCCAATCATTAGGGAAGGCCTCAAAACATGGTTTTTTGCCCTGTTGGTTACCACCAGATGCAGAGGCAGTTCTGCATCCATAAAATGATATTGTTCGTGTGTATCTTCCGGGTGAAAACGAACGGTATTCCGGGCAACTGAAAGGAGGAGTTCTGACTGGATGGCGAGGTCGCGGCTCAGTCGCCACCTTCCGAAAACCCCGGCTACGGCGCCTGCTGTGCCGCCACGTTCTGCACCTGCAGCGGGCGAATCGGGGGCTGCGACCTTGTTACTGATACTTTGAATGCTCAAACGATGCTGCTCGACACCAGCCACTACTCCCCAAAAAAACTTTTTGACAGAAATCTCTTGTGCAAAAACCGGCCAGGAACCGGCACAAAACAAAATAAGGAAGATATTTTTCATACAGCAAACAATCGCTAACAGAACGCGACGAAGATGGGAGTGTTGGACGTTTTTTCATTGATGCTCATTCGTACAGCCGGGTTGCCTTTGCAGTGGCCTGATGGCAACATGCTTTTTGAATCGGAGTTATACGAGCGTTGGAAGGCATCGGAAATCCGCTTACAAAATGCTTTTCTTGTATGGAAGACAGTGTTGGAAAACGAAAAAGACAACCCGATAGCGGATATTTTGCTTCAAAAACAATTGACCAACCTTCGCCGATTGCTGCGAGAAGGGGCGCCAAAGCGGCCTGTAATCCTGGATTCGTATGTAAGTATCCACAGGCCCGATATTGTTTTGCTGGCCGACAGTTGGAACCAGGCGTTTGAACAATCTGAAATGTTCCGACAGGAATTGAAGGAGTCTTTTTCCGTATTGCAAACACGAGAGTGGCAAGCATTGCAAGGCGTTGCTTCCAATGAGTTGTTGTGCAGGGCTCTCCTGTTCAGTAGCCACAGCCTGCTGCATGCCTTGAAATCATTTGAAAATACGCCTCCTGAACGTTGGACCAAAAAGGAAAGGAAAACGGCTTCTTCCTTGACAAAATTCCTGTTTCGGGCCTGTACCAAAACCACGCCATTCAGCAGGCTGGCAACGGTGGGTGTGTTTGATGGTACTGAAAATGCATCGGAAGAGGCCCCGTTTCTCCTTGAAAAAGTGCACACTACACCCAACGTCGTGCTGCTGCCTTTTTTGTATGAAACCTTGTTGAAAGAGCCTGTATTCTTCCAATCGCTACCTCTGCGCCTGAATCCGTCTCTCCATTTTGAGAATAATCAACTTGAATGTTTGCAGTACTTCGGTGACGAGGAAGTATTTCAAGCGATGCAACCAAATGATGCATGGGCGCACATCCATTCCATATTAACTGGGCAGGGTGGGGCAGTGCCTTTTCCTTACCTGTTGGATCAACTTGGAACAAAAGTAGATGCACAGGAAGAAACGTTGCAATCATTTGTTTTTCAGTTAGTTGACGCTGGTTTGCTGGAATGGATATGGCCGGAAAACGGCTTGTCGCCCGGCTGGTGCAGCGCCTTGTACAATTATCTTGGCTTTTTACCTGCGGCTCCCATGCTGACCGATGCCGCATTTTTGCTGCAATGGCTGCGTTCGGCAGCACGTGTTTTGCCTTTTCAGTCTGTAGAAGAAGCGGCAACCACACAGCAGGAAGCATTGGAGCAATGCCGAATGTTTTTCAGTCGGTATCAGTCGGTTTGCCCGCCTATTCCGCCGGAACAACTGTTTTATGAGGATGTTTCCATTCCTGTGCAGGCGAAGATGTCCGATGATGCCTGGACGACCATCGTTTCCGACATCGATCGCATTTTACACGATGCGGCACCTTACAGACTGGGCGGTTTGTATGCCCGTTTGTTTCATTTTGCAAACAGGGAAATGCATCCTGACAAGCCTATCCCTTTTTTTGATTTTTGTAAACGCTTTTTACAGGCTGCCAGTCAACAATCGGACGCAGAAGTCATTGTAAATCAAAGTAATACCTGCCTTGGCGCATTGGTGCAGCCGTTTCAAACCGAAGATGGTAAGTACAAGGCTGTTTTAAACGCCTTGTACCCTGGCGGAGGGAAAATGATGGCCCGCTGGCTGCATTTATTCCCTTCAGATGTATCAGCAGCCTTGCAAGCATGGTGGCCCGAAGAAATCATGGTGTTTCCATGGCAGGACTGGGCTAATTCCAATTTTCAGCCACCGTTAGGCAAAAAAACAATAGCCGTTCCGGCAGGCAGGGTAGGGAAGGGTATGAAACAAATTGACCTGAACAAGGTGTCGGTACAGCGGACGAAAAATGAACTATTCCTGGTTGACTCTTCAAACGGAAAACGGATTGTGTTCAGCGACCTTGGATTGGAAACCCCGGCAGACAAGCCACCTGCGATGCGCATACTCTGGCATTTGGGGCGTCCGCACATCTCTGCCGGATTCCTGCATGCTCAGAATGAATGGGAACAGATCGACGCTCAAGTGAAATTCAGAAAAAGAACGGAACGTCACTCCATTGTTGTGGCGCGTGCTACATGGCTGGTGGAAAAAGAAGGCTGGCAATTGGCCCAATCTACAGATCTCGATATTTGCTTTCAGTTGCGCCAAAAATTGTCCCTTTGGAAGGTGCCTCGCTATTTCTTTGCATCAACCCAACATGAAAAACCACGCTTTTTTGATGCATGCAGCCCTTTGCTGTTGCTCGAATTTGCATCCATGATTCGTCATCTGGAGGGAGCCATACGCCTTACAGAAATGCTGCCCACTCCCGACCAATGGATAGTCGAACGGAGTGGGCAGCAATATGCATCAGAATGGGTACTGGAATGGAAAACTAGTGTTCAATCAAATCAATCAAACGATTGAGTTCCGCATCGTTTTTAAAAGGAACTACCAATTGACCTTTCCCTTTGTCGTCGCGTTTCAGAACCACTTTTCCACCAAAAAAAGCATTGAACTTGTCCTGAATTTCGCGCAAGTGCGGTGGCAAGGATTTATCAGGAGCGGGCTCCTTTCCTTTTTTTGTTTCCTGATAACTGGCGATCAAGGCTTCTACGGCGCGAACAGACAGGTCTTCGGATACAATCTTGTGATACAAGGAGTTGCGCAGTGCGAAATCGCTCACACCAGCCAGCGCACGGGCATGTCCCATGGAAACTTTTTGCTCGATGAGACCTTTTTTGATGTCTTCATCGCCTTCAAAACGCAGCAGGCGCAGGTAGTTGGTAACAGTACTGCGTTGTTTGCCGACACGCGTGGAAAGTGCTTCGTCGGTAAGTCCGAATTCGTCTTTCAAGCGGCCATAGGAAATGGCCACCTCCCAGGCGTTCAGGTCTTCGCGCTGGATGTTTTCGATCAGCGCCATTTCCAGCAATTCCTGGTCATTGGCCAGGCGCACATATGCCGGAATTTCCTTGAGGCCTGCCAACTGGCTGGCCCGGAAGCGGCGTTCACCGGAAATAATTTGGTATTCCTTGTCTTGCAGTCTCCGAACCGTAATCGGCTGGATGATGCCATGCGCCTCGATGCTGGAAGCCAACTCCTGCAAAGCATCCTTGTCAAATTTCTGACGCGGCTGACCTTTGTTGGTATGAATCTGCTCGATCGGCAGCAGGGCAACGGTAGTGGCGAGTTCGCGCACTACTTCCTGCGGATTTTCCTGAACCGCTTTTTCCAGTTTGGCTGAGTTGCCCAGCAGCGTTTTAATGCCACCGGTATCAAATTTCTTTGCCATGTTCAATATCAATCAATTACGCCGCAAAAACTCTTCGGCAAGGTTGAAAAAGTTGGTAGCGCCTTTGCTGCTCACATCGTACAATGCCACCGGCGTATGCGACATAGGTGCTTCTGCCACCCGCGAATTGCGATGGATGATCGTTTCAAAAACGTAATCATTGGAACTGTTGCGCACCTCTTCCACGATCGCATTGGCCAGGCGCAGGCGGCTGTCGTACATGGAAATGAGCAGGCCTTCTACCTGGAGGTTCGGGTTGAAACCCTGCTTGATGAGTGTAATGGTGTTTTTCAGTTTGGCCAGTCCTTCAAACGAGAACATTTCGCACTGCACCGGAATCAGTACCGTATCAGCAGCCACGAGGGCGTTCACCGTAATCAGGCCTAGCGAAGGAAGGCAGTCGATAAAGATATAGTCGTAATCCTGGCGCACTTCGCCGATGATACCACGCAGGATGTACTCGCGGTTCGGGCGATCCACCAGTTCCAGTTCGGCGCCTACCAGATCGATATTGGAAGGCAACAAATCGAGATTAGGTGTTTCGGTTTTGATGATGGCTTCCCGCGGATCCGTACCCTGTACAAGGCAATCGTACAGGCTGACAAATTCCGAAGTATCGGCCTGACCTACGCCTGAAGATGCGTTGGCCTGCGGGTCTGCATCGATCAGCAGCACCTTTTTTTCAAGAATGGCCAGGGATGCAGCGAGGTTGATAGCGGTAGTCGTTTTGCCTACACCGCCCTTCTGGTTGGCAATCGTGATGACTTTTCCCATATCTTTCAGCATGGTCGTGCGCATTTTATTTTGATTCGAACGGTTTGATAATCAATGATAAATAAGGGGTTGGCTGGTTTTTCCAGCACTTGAATGCGGGCAAAGATAAATTTGCCAGATTCAAACCACTGCATATGTTCCTGTTTAGTTATCCCCCCGTTTTCCACACGTTGCTAACATTCATATGAGTTAACTTGTTACAATGTTATCAAGGAAGCGTGGTAAAAGCGCTACTTTTGCCACGGAAATCGAATTGAACCAATGAGCACCGAAATGAACCAGAAGCAACCGATCAAAGCAGATACGCCTCCGGAGGATATACCGGGCGCTCCTGAACAGGAAATAGACGACGTGGAAGACCTGTCGCAACAGGATGAGTTGTATGAGCGGCATGAGATTGTAGCCGACCAGAAACAATCGCTGATCCGACTAGATAAATTCCTCATCGACCGCCTGGCCAACCGTTCCCGTAGCAAGGTGCAAACTGCTATCAAGGCTGGTTCGGTGAAGGTAAATGAAATGGATGTGAAGCCCAATTACAAGGTAAAACCGGGTAATATCATCTCCATCATTCTCCCCAAGTCGCTGGAAGAGTCGTATCAGATTGCGCCACAACCCATCCTGCTCAACATCGTATATGAAGATGAGGATGTGATGGTAATCAATAAACCTGCCGGACTGGCCGTACACCCCGGTGTGGGCATTCCAAATGGAACACTCGTCAATGCAGTTGCCTGGCACTTGCAGGAATCTATGAAAAACCTGCCGGTAAAGGAGGGCAACGAGGCCAATAGGGCGGGTATTGTGCATCGGATCGACAAGGATACGACGGGTTTGATGGTGGTAGCGAAAACGGATTTTGCCATGACGCACCTCGCCAACCAGTTTTTTCACCATACCATCGAACGCCGCTATCAGGCGCTGGTATGGGGTGACATGGAAGGCGATTCAGGCACGGTTCGGGCCAATATAGGACGCAACCCAAACGACCGGCGCTTGTTTATGACATTCCCGGAAGGTGACGACGGGAAATGGGCCGTTACCCACTGGCGTATCATTGAGCGTTTTTATTATTGTTCGCTGGTGGAATGCCAATTGGAAACTGGGCGTACCCACCAGATTCGTGTACATTTGAAGTCGATCGGGCATACGCTTTTTGGAGATCCCCGCTACGGCGGCAACCAAATTCTGAAAGGCACCCTTTATTCCAAATACAAACAGTTTGTAGAAACCAACCTGCAACTGTTACCACGTCAGGCCCTGCATGCCAAGGTGCTGGGTTTTCAACATCCACGTACAGGCGAGTTTATTCGCTTTGAATCGGAACTGCCCGAGGATATGAAAACCGTACTCGAACGTTGGCGTACTTATTTGCAAGGCAGAAAAGAATTGATATAATCTATGGAGCGTTTACAGACGTACATGAAAAGCGAGGTTTCGACACAAGTTCTTCAACCGAAACGGATCTCCTTCATTGTCAATCCCAAAGCAGGAACAAATTTGCAGAAACACATCTGCGAAAGCGTTGAAAAACACCTGAACACCGACCTGTTTGAATACGAATTCAAATTTACCGAACGCGCCGGCCACGCCCGCGAACTCGCACACCAATCCGTCACAGAAGGTTTTGACGTGGTGACAGCCGTTGGCGGCGATGGCTCGGTGAACGAAGTGGCTTCTGCGCTTATTGGAACCGATGCGGTGCTGGGTATCATTCCGGCCGGTTCCGGCAACGGACTGGCCATGCACCTCGGGTACGGCCGTTCCGTAGATGGCGCTATTCGAAAACTCAACACTGCCCGCAAACAAACCATCGATGTGGGAACCATGAACGGCCGACCGTTTGTCAATCTTGCCGGCATTGGTTTTGATGGTCTGGTGAGCAACCTGATGAAAGGCAGCAACTGGCGCGGGTTTTTCCCGTATCTGATGAAATCGGTGGAGGCCGGGCTCACCTACACGCCTTCTACCTGCACCATTGAAATGGACGGAAAAACGATCACCGAGAAGTGTTTTGCCATTGCTGTGGCCAACGGCCCTATGTACGGCTACAATTTCCAGATTGCTCCGGATGCCCGTATGGACGATGGTATGTTTGAAGTGGTGATTTTGAAAGATGCTCCCCGCTGGCAGTATTTTGCCGCCGTGCCGGCTACCCTGAACGGGAAAATTTACGATGCCGAGTTTGTAGAACACTTCACCTCCAGTCGGGTAAAAATAACTTCCGATGGCAAAAACTATACGCACCTCGACGGCGAAGGGCTGGTTCAGGAAGGAGAACTGTTGTTTGAAATGAAACCCAAATGCCTTCATATTCTTGTTCCACAAACTACTGGCAACCTCCAGCGCCGTTTATGGCTCGGCCTCTGAACTATGTCCAAACAAAAATCATTCAACTCGCTCGATAACCTGGGCGGACTGGTATTTTCCACCGACCCAAACGTAAAATTGCAGGCTGATCCGGAACCTGTTGACACCCCCTTGGCGGCTAAACAAACCCTTCGTATCTGGCTGGAAAGGGTAAAAGGCGGCAAGGAAGCCACTGTGATCAAAGGCTTTGAAGGCTCCGATGATGCGCTGGCTGATTTGGCCAAAATCCTCAAAAACAAATGCGCCGCAGGCGGAAATGCTAAAGACGGCGTTATTATTATTCAAGGCAATCACCGCGAAAAAGTGCTGAAACTGCTGCTGGACATGGGATTTAAAAATACAAAAAACGCAGGCGGCTAATCAATTGTAAACCAGCAAATTGCCGCCCACCAAAACTGGAATACTGTGAAAAAACTGCTCTTTTATATCCTGCTGGCTTCCGTGTGGATAGCCTGTACTCCTCCACGCCGGACCAGCACCACCAGCACCCGACCTCGACCTGCGACACCTTCCAAGCCAACGCCTTCGCGCCCCGCTCCTACAGCGCCGATGGACACCGTACGCTGGTCGACTCCTTCCAACCCCAAACCGCCTATCAAAAATGAACCGACACGCCCCGGTGTCGAAACCGGCGCTGGCAATGGCAGCACCTATCATCTGGCAATATTGCTGCCGTTTCTGACGGCTCAGAGTGATGGCGCCACCGTTCCTGAAAAAAGTGCATTGGGGCTTCAGTTTTATGCAGGCGCCAAAATTGCCCTGGATCAGTTATCCAGAGAGGAACGCACCAATTTTGTAGTAGATGTGTACGATACCCAGGCAAATGACGCGGATTTCCAAAAACTGATGTCCAACAAGCGCCTTGAAAAAGCCGCCGTTTTTATCGGGCCAGTGCGAAGCAGCCACGTGCAGGCATTTGCCGAATGGGCTAAACAACGTCGTAAAATTGTAATATCGCCAGAAACGCCGACCGCCGACCTGACACAGAAAAACCCGGGTTTTATCCAAATAAACCCGTCCCTGCGCGCGCATTGCGAGGCCATTATTCGATTCATTCGCCAGTCGCACAGGGCAGAAGACGTCGTCCTGCTTTGCAAAGCCAAAGAAGCCGACCGACTGGCTTATTTCCACAATGCCAACCGTGCTATCGGTGGAACACTCAATGAACTGATTGTTCCGGATGAGACGTCGACTTTTGCCAAAGTTGACCTGAAACGCTACATAAAACCAGGCAGAACTGCGGTGTTTGTGCTGCCTACCTGGGCCAGCCAGGATTTTGTGAATGCATTTTTACGCAACCTCAAATCTATCAAAGGCAGCAGCCAGGTGGAAGTGTATGGCATGCCGCAGTGGGCGGGTTTTGAAAACATTGAGCCTGAATTTTTTATGGATAATAACGTGCACATAACCGCTGCATCCTATATCCGCTACACGCAACAGGAAGTAAAGGATTTTCAGCAGAAATTCTACGAAGCGACGGGCACTATCCCCGACAATGAAGGATTCAATGGTTATGATGTAACGCTTTTCACAGGCCGTATGCTGTCGCGTTACGGATTGTCCTTTCCGGAACGTTTGAATTATGAAATGTTTCACGGCCTGCATGCCGATTTTCATTTTGCCGGCGTATATGCCAATGGAGCACTCGACGATGGCCGCAACCAGCCGGATTACCTGGAAAATACGTTTGTGCACATGCTAAAATTCGGAAAAACCGGATTCGAGCCTGCTGATTAACCTTCTGTCGAGCAATGCAACCCACCCGCGAACAAAAAATACGCTCCGTCATCCGACAGTCGCAACCCGACCTGACGGTGATTCTGGAGAATATTTTCGACCCGCTCAACATCAGTGCGGTGCTGCGCTCCTGCGACGCCGTGGGTATCCGGGAAGTGTTTGTGCTGTACACCCGGCAATACCTCGACAAACGCGGCCTGGTGCTGGGGAAGCGCACCTCAGGTGGCACATTCAAGTGGATAGACGTGTACCATTTTGAAGACCTGGCTATCTGCTTCGAGCGGGTTCGGGAGCGCTACGGCCGCATACTGGCTACTTTGCCGCCCGGGCCTGGAACGGAAGAAATTTATGCGCACGACCTGGCAGAGCCGGTCGCCTTGTTGTTTGGAAATGAAGATGAGGGCGTAAGTGCCGAAGCCCAACGCCTGTGCGACGGCAGTTTCACCATTCCACAGGCAGGTTTTGCCGAAAGCCTGAATATTTCGGTGGCATGTGCCGTTACCTTGTTCGAAGCGCGCCGCCAACGAAGCCTTCGCGGATTTTATGACACACATCCCAAACTGACGCCCGAGCAACAGGAGATGCTGTTCGATCGTTGGAGCGGAATGCTGAAAAGCGATAAAAACCACCGAAAACCTGTGTTGATCGATAAAGATTCAGAACCTTTGCTGCCCGTATTTGTGCGCCGCAAAGACGAGTTGCCAAAATCGAATATTCAGGTACTCCCCAAAACAAGTTTTGATTTGTAAGTCTCCCGATTCCGGGCAAAATAATATTCATCAGATTGGACCTTTCACTCATCATACCGCTTAAAAACGAGGCAGAAAGCCTCCCGGAACTGGAAGCATGGATTCGCAAGGTGTGCGAAAGTCAGGGTTACTCCTATGAAATTCTATTCATCGACGATGGAAGCACGGATGGGTCCTGGAAAGTGATTGAGGATTTGCAAAAAGCAAACAAGTGTGTTCGTGCCATCAAATTCCGCCGCAATTACGGGAAAAGCGCTGCCTTACAAACGGGTTTTGAAGCATCTCGTGGAGATGTGGTGATCACCATGGATGCTGATTTGCAGGACAGTCCCGACGAAATCCCGGACTTGTACCGCATGATTCGCGAGGAAGGTTTCGATCTTGTAAGTGGCTGGAAGAAAAAGCGTTATGATCCACTGAGTAAAACCATTCCTACCAAACTCTACAACGCTGCCACCCGCTGGATTAGTGGCATTCACCTGCATGATTTCAACTGCGGCCTGAAATCCTATCGATCTGAAGTCGTCAAATCGGTGGAAGTGTATGGTGACATGCACCGCTACATTCCTGTGCTGGCAAAATGGGCAGGTTTCACCAAAATTGGTGAGAAAGTAGTGGAACACCGGGCCAGAAAATACGGCACTACGAAGTTTGGTCTCGAACGTTTTATCAACGGTCCTCTTGACCTGATGAGTGTGTCGTTTGTCGGCAGGTTTGGAAAACGGCCCATGCACTTGTTCGGTACGCTTGGGCTGCTCTCGTTTTTTATTGGCTTTGGCATTTTGGTTTATCTCAGCCTGTCCAAAATCGCCTACAAGGAATATGGCATTGCCGACCGCCCTTTGTTTTACTTCGGAATACTGGCTTTGATCGTGGGTACTCAACTTTTTCTGACCGGATTTCTGGCAGAAATGATCAACCGAAATTCTCCTACCCGCAATGTATACCTGATTGAAAAGGAAATATAAAGCCTTTTGAGTCGTTAGAGCGCGGGCGCAAATGTTGCCTGCTTATCATTTCTATGTATCCCATGCGCAAACTGATTTATTTCTTTTGCATCCTTGCAAGCCTGCCACTCGCAGCGCAACCCCAACCCTCCAACCCCGAACAGATCGTAACGGGTGTCGTGCTGCTCAACGACAAAAAATCGCCCAATGTGCAGGACATTGTTTCCTCCCTGCGGAAAGACTGGAAATTGACAGTTGATTCAGTCAATATTTCGGATAAAACGGCGATATTTTCCGTTCCCGGCGCTTCTGTGATGCTTGCTCACCTGGAGTACCCGGTTGAAGCGGCAGAAGTACAGGCTGCGGCAAAAATATCCTGGTTGTGGCGAACAGCCGGCTCTGAAGTGGCGCAACACCAATCACAGATGGTCATTTCCATCATCGGAAAACGATCCCGCGTACTCGATTTGTACAAAACCCTGACAAAAGTTGCCGCCGCTACCCTGGAAAAAACCAATTCCTGTGGTGTGTTTCTCAATAGCCAGTATGTGCTGTCTTCCAAGTCCTTTTTCACTGGCGCCGCGCGCAATATGATGCAGGAACAATCCCTTCCTGTGTATTGCTGGGTGTATTTCGGTATGTTGCAGGAAAACAACCTGAACAGTGGCTATACTTTTGGCATGAGCGAATTTGGTATGCCTGATATGGAAATTGTTAAGTCTTCACACACTACCCAGGAAGTGCATGCCGCTTTGTACGACGCCACACAATCCATTATTCTTTATAACCTGCATCTGATGGATGGACAACAGGTTACAACAGGAGAAGATGTCAAAATTCCTGTAAAAAAAGCGCCCGGGCAAATGCTTCAAGGTGAAGTGCTGAGACTGGATTATTAGAGGTGAGTAGTGAGTGGTGAGTAGTGAGTGGTGAGTAGTGAGTAGTGAGTAGTGAGTGGTGAAGCCCTACTCACCACTCACCACTCACTACTCACCACTCACTAATCACCACTCACCACTCACCTCTATTTTACCACAATCTCCCCTGGCGCAATCCCTGTAGCAAACCGCTCTACAATGCTGCCATCCGGATTAAAAACGGTGGCCTCTCCGGCAGAATTAAAGTCGCGGGCATCGGTGCTAATGAGTCGGCCGTTCGATGGATTGCAGGTTAGGCCATATGCCGATTGTTGAATAAACGGCGCTACTGTATTGTTTTTCCGTTGATAAATAGCCGTCCCGCTGGTGAAATACAGGCTGCTTCCATCTGGCGAACTACACAAGTCGTCGGAGAAAACCGGCACACTTTCTCCTGTGGCAGGCTCATCGGCTACGCCGAGCCATCCTGATACCGGCGGTGTACCAAATACACCTTTGCACAGCACAAATACGTCTGCATTGGACAGCGCGCAAACGGCAGGGTTTTTTCCACCGGTTTTGGTACTGCTTACTACGGAAAAAGTAGAGAGACGGAACGTAACAATAGTGGAATCGATGCCATATCCGCCGGAATTGGGAATCAGCACTACATCATCATTGAAGCGAAACATTTTTTCCGGCCCGGAGCCGATAACAGGCGAGGTTTGCACAATTTCATTGGTTTTCAGGTCGACTTTTGCGACAGTTCCTGAAACCCCATCGGCGCCCCACTGCGTCACCAGCGCAAAATGATCGCCATAAGGCATCAGATAACGTGGCTTGCTCAAGCCGCCGATCGTATCGATGTATTTGAAAGTAGCAGCATCTACCACCACGATTTTAGTGCCGTTGCCGATACAGATGTAACCCTTGCCGTCGTGAAAGGTAAGCGATTGGGCAAATTCGCCCAGCGCTGCGCCTCCGTTTGCCTTTCCAAAAATATCCTGCTCGGTCGCCCCGCTCACAGGATCGTGCCAGGTGATGGTGCCAGTACCACCAAACGCCCCTTCATTGACGACAAAAATGCCGCTTTCGTACTTGAAAGGAATAGGTTCATCCTGCTGGTTGCAAGCGAAAAAAAGGAGGGTGCTGAACAGCAAAAATGCTGATAATTGTTTGACTTTCATGTTGTTGTGTTTACTGGTTGGAATGAAAGGCAAACGGGAAGGCAGAGAGTCTTGAGTCCTGAGTCGTAAGTCCTGAGTCCGTAGAGTACACCTATATATCTTTGACACTATAACTTATAGAATGCCAATAATATATAGGTGTACTCTACGGACTCAGGACTTACGACTCAGGACTCAGGACTTTATTCTCCATCGTGCTTTCTTCCCGAAGCCCAATTGGTAACATTGTTTCTGGCAGGTCTTCTGGCTCGTTCAGCAGGTATACGCCTTCCCATGTAGAAAAAACACAGTGGCATTTGGTACACCAATTTCTTAGAAGGTACATGGCAAAAGTCTTTCTTGTGATGGAAAAGACATGCCAGACATTCGAATTGAACTTACAGCAGCGGGTACTGCCCCGGATTTGCACCGGGTTCCCTTTTCAGCCCGGAATGATCCGGACACCAAAAACTTTACAAAAGTAACGCGTTCCGGCATCTGCACCTATATTTGTCCGAAACTTTCACCAAAACCTGCCAATCACATGCGATACCTCACCGCACTTTTGTTTGCTTCGGTATTATCCGCGGCCACTGCACAAACAACGTATCAACCCAATTGGAACTCGCTCGATCAACGCCCTACGCCGGAATGGTGGCAGGATGGAAAATTTGGCATTTTTATCCATTGGGGTGTGTATTCTGTGCCTGCTTTCACTGCAAAAGGAAACTATGCGGAATGGTATCAGCATTCGCTGACCAACAATGCACACAACGGCATCGTACAGGAGTACCATCGAATCAACTTTGGTAACCGTTCTTACTACGACCTGGCCGATGATTTCCATGCAGAATTGTACAACCCTGATGAGTGGGCACAATTATTTGAAAGAGCCGGCGCCAAATACGTGGTGCTTACCTCCAAACACCACGACGGTTTTTGCCTGTGGCCTAGCCAGGAAGCCGGAAAAACATGGGGATTTCCCTGGAGTGCCGATGTGAGAGGGCCCAAGCGCGATTTGCTGGGCGATTTGTTTACGGCCTTAAAAAAAACAAGCGTAAAACCCGGCTTGTACTACTCCCTGTACGAATGGTACAATCCATTGTGGCAATTTGATCCCTCACGCTATGCAGCCGACCACGCTATGCCACAATTGTATGATCTGGTACAACACTATCAACCCTGGGTCGTATGGGCAGACGGCGATTGGGATGCAACAGCCGAAACATGGAAATCGCAGCAATTCCTTGCCTGGTTATATAACGAAAGCCCCGTACGCGACCGCGTGGTAGTCAATGATCGCTGGGGCAGTGGCGTGCGTTTCAAACACGGCGGTATCTATACCCCTGAATATCAGCCGGATATGGACTTTGAAGACCACGACTGGGAGGAAAGCCGTGGCATGGGATTTTCCTATGGATACAACCGTGCTGAAAATGCCTGGGATTATAACTCTGCCCAGTCGCTCATCCTGCATTTGATCGATAAAGTCTCCCGCGGCGGCAATTTCCTGCTCGATATCGGCCCGGATGCACATGGTCAGATACCGCCTATTATGCAGGATCGCCTACTTGAAATTGGCAAATGGATGGACCTCAATGGAGAGGCAATTTACAACACCCGCCGCTGGCGTTCTGCATTTCAATGGAGTGAAGGTCGCCGCGACTGGAAGGCCGCACAGGTGGATGGCTGGAAAACCGGAGGCGATGCATTGCTAAAACTCACCATCGACCCCGATCCAGGTTATGCTGTCAAGGAAGTGTTCTACACCTGGAATCCCAAAACAAAATCCGTGTACGCTATTTTCCCAAAATATCCTGCGGATAAAAAATTGGTACTCAAAGGATTGCAGATAGGCAGCAGTTCGGAAGTTTCGTTTCTTGCTACCAAAGAGCGCTTGCGTACAGAAGTAGCCAATGGCGCCACAACCGTTTTTCTGCCAGATTACATTCCGTCGCGAATCGGTTCTTCACACGCATTTGTGGTGAAAATTGCCAATTTTGGTGCGTTTGTTGACAAGCCCGTTATTCAGGTAGAATACGATCCTTACACCATGCGCCCCTCTGTTTCGATCAGCACCAAAACACAAGGCGCAACGATCCGGTATACCACTGACGGTACCGAACCGCGCGACAACTCTCCTTTATACGATGGCTTTTTCCAGCCTGCCAAGCCAGGTCTTATTCAGGCTCGTGCCTACAAACCTGGCTTCATCGCCAGCAAAACAGATGAAGAAGAAGTACAAGGCTATGCAATGAAGCCGGCACTTCAGTTTTTCCGGCAGCCCGACCCCGGTTTGAGTATGAAAGTGATGCAAACCAACGGCAAATACAACGCTGAAACGGTAGAAGCAGGTGCTGTTCAGCAAAATATTGTGGTTCAGGATATTACGGCTATTCCTGCCTGCGCCTCCCAATCCTGTGGCATGATCTGGCAGGGCAACTTTAGCGCGCCGCAAACGGGCGGTTATCAGTTCTGGACGGAGTCGGACGATGGCAGTATTCTTTACATCGATGGTGAGATCATTGTGGATAACGACGGCGACCACGGATTTGAAGAAAAAATGGGACGTGTTTATCTCCAGAAAGGGTACCACAACTTCAAACTCGTGTATTTCAACAGCGATGGCGGGGGAGCATTGAAAGTATCTTTTGCCGGGCCTGAAGGCAATCGTCAGCCCATTCCTGCAGCACTGATGTCACATTAATATATGTTCTAAACGGAATTCATAGAAAAACTTCCGCTTTTGATCGAAAGCCAAAGGTGCGCCTGAGAGCAGACGTTACCTTTGGAAGGTCATGGTACCTAAAGTGTCATCGCTTAATTTGTTATGCGTCAATTTTTTCGAATACTGGCAGAAGGCGCTGCACAAGCCTGGCAGCAATTGATGGGCAATAAACTGCGCTCATTTTTATCGCTGCTTGGCATCACCATTGGTATTTTTTGCATTATCGGGGTAAAAAGCGCCGTCAATTCGCTGGAAGACAATATCCGGAAAAGCATGTCCAAACTGGGCAATGACGTGATCTATATCGAGAAATTTTCCTGGGGAGAAGACCCCGGCGCCAACTTCTGGAAATGGATGCGCCGCCCCAATTTTTCATACAATGAATTTCAGGCGCTCAAACAAAGGCTTGAATTCGCCGATAAAGTTGGATTCTGGCAGTTTCTGGGCACTAAAACCGTAAAGTGGAAATCTTCGAGCGTGGAAGATGCTCCTTTTCTGGGCATCACAGAGGATTGTTATGAACTGTTTCACCTTGAATTTCAGAACGAAGGCCGGTATTTTTCGCCGGTAGAATATCAGAGCGGCGCCGATGTCTGCATCCTGGGTGGGGTAGTGGCAGAAGGGCTTTTTGGTGAGGGTATCGACCCGACGGATCGGGAAGTCAATGTCGGTGGCCGGAAACTACGTGTGATTGGTGTGCTGAAAAAATCAGGTAAAGACCTGCTGAAACCTTTCAATTTCGACAACGTCATTCTGGTTGGATACAATCTGGCTCGCCGCGGCTTCGGGGTGCGTAGCGATGGCCGTGGACCTCAAACCAGCCTGCTGGTAAAGGCTGCTGCCGGGGTAAACATCGAAGATGTGAAGGACGAAATCGTGAGCGTACTTCGCGGACAGCGACGGCTGAAACCACTCGAAGAAAACAACTTTGCCCTGAATACACTTTCTGTGCTGAGCAAACTGTTCGACGGCGTATTTGGCACCCTCAATCTGGCAGGATTTGTCATCGGGATTTTTGCGCTTGTGGTGGGCATGTTTTCCGTTGCCAATATCATGTTTGTTTCCGTGCGTGAGAGAACCAACATCATAGGAATCAAGATGGCCCTGGGCGCGAAACGCTGGTTTATCCTGCTGGAAATCCTTTTTGAAGCCATTTCTCTCTGCGTGGTGGGCGGATTCCTTGGCTTGTTTTTTATCTGGATCATTACCGAGATTATTACCAAAGTCATCGACTTCGATATTCACCTGTCACTGGGAAATGTACTGGTAGGACTCTTTACTTCGATTATCGTAGGTATCCTGTCAGGGCTCATTCCTGCATCGCAAGCCAGCAGAATGGACCCGGTGGAGGCTATCCGAAAATAACTTGAATCAACCCTGCATGGCTATGTCAAGACTTGCCTCGATCTGAGTGGCTGCAAAATCCAGGTCGCGTTCGGTGTGTGCAGCCGAAACAAATCCGACTTCATAACCGGAAGGCCCGAAATACACACCCCGTTGCAGGCATGCCAGGTGCATTTTTTTGAACAACTCCATTTTTGCGCCGTCAATTTCATCTGAGCGCACAATGCGATTGCGCGTAAACGTCGGCCAGAAAATAGAGCCGACGCTCGGGAACGTAATGTCGTACCCTTTGCGATCGCAGTATTCCTGTAGCCGCCCTGTAAATGCCTTTGTTTTTTGTTCCAACTCCTCGTAGAAGCCCGGCTGCAACAATTCCGTCAGAGTAGCAATGCCCGCAGCCATGGCTACCGGATTGGCGCTCAGGGTGCCCGCCTGATACACTGGCCCGACAGGCGCAATATTTTCCATAATCTGCCTGCTCGCAGCATAAGCGCCTACGGGCATGCCCCCGCCAATGATTTTTCCAAAAGTGATAATGTCCGGCTGAATGTCGTAATAGCCCGTTGCACCTTCAAATCCTACACGGAATCCGGAGATTACCTCGTCGAAAATGAGCAGACATCCATATTGATCTGCTTTTTCACGCAGTAATTGCAGGAAGGAACGGTCTTGTAACAACAGGCCATTGTTGGCAGGAATAGGCTCGATGATGATGGCCGCTACATCGCCTGCATATTGCTGAAATGCCTGTTCCAGCGCTTCCGGGTCGGCCAGCGGAACGACAACCGTCTCTTTTGCAAACGATTCGGGGATGCCAGCCGAAGTACTGATGCCAAATGTGACGAGCCCCGAACCAGCCTTCACCAGCAGCGAATCGACGTGCCCGTGGTAACAGCCTTCAAATTTGATGATTTTGTTGCGTTTGGTGACACCGCGCGCCAATCGGATAGCGCTCATAACAGCCTCGGTACCGCTGCTGACAAATCGAATCATCTCAATATAGCGATGATGGCTGAGCACCAGTTGGCCGATTTCATTGTCGTATGGTGTTGGTGTTCCGAACGACATGCCATTTGCCACTGCCTCCTGCACCGAGGCTACTACTGCGGGCGGGCAATGGCCCAGAATCAAAGGGCCCCAGGAACAGCAAAAATCCACAAATGCCTGTCCATCAACATCATAAATGTGGCTTCCTGCGCCTTTTTCAAAAAATATAGGCGGCCCTTGAACACTTTTAAATGCGCGTACGGGGCTATGTACACCACCGGGGAAGTAGGTTTTAGCCATTTCAAAAAGTTCGCCGCTGCGTGCGCGGGTAAAAGTGGCGGGAGTAGGATAGGAGTGTGGTTGCATGGGACAAAGGTACGCGTGATGGTCAATATCAGAAAAATTGAGTGGCCGTAACTTGTCAATTTACCGTCATCTGTCAGGCCGTTGTTTCTAAAATAATGTCGGTTGATCCCGCTGTAGACATGTTCTGTCGGTAATTCGGGCACAACAAATGCAATCTTTGCTCCTTTGTGTCTGTTTTAACACTGATAAACCATGTCGGCTATTTTTTCACCTGGAAAATTTGCTCCTTTGCTGGTATTGTTCGACCTCATTGAGCAGGAAAAAACGCTTACAAAACAAATGACAAAAGAAGAAAAGCAAAATAAAACCCTGGAGATCATCAAAAACCACGTTGGCTTTGCACTCGGCGCAGCACTTACGCCTGTGCCCGGTGTCGATCTGCTGGCAGTTAGTGCCGTACAGTTGAACATGTTGCGCACCATGGCAAAAATTTACGGCGTCAGTTTCGTCGATGCCCTGGGTAAAAACATCGTTTCTGCTGTAGTTGGTAGCAGCGCAGCACGCCTGGGCGCCAGCCTCATCAAAGCCATTCCCGGAGTAGGCACTATTATCGGCGAACTGAGCATGCCAGCACTGTCCGGCGCTTCCACATATGCATTGGGAAAAGTAGTAGCCCGGCATTTCGAACGCGGTGGCACGCTGGAAGACCTCGACCTGAAAAACGCCAAAAAAGGGTACGAATCTGAAATTGAAAACGGTAAGGTTGCGGCAGATGAACTCAGCCGTACGCAGCCCCCTGCTCAAAACACCGCGGATGCTACCCTGGAAAAAATCAGAAAACTATCAGAAATGAAAGATGCTGGTATCATCACGGAAGAGGAGTTCAAGCAACTGAAAGAACGCTTGCTCGCGCAGATTTAGAGCGTGTTCGGGATTTTTTGCCTGAGATAAAAAGCGGCTTTTTTACCTGTTTTTCACCTTTTTTCATTTACATAGTCACCACTATGCTCATGAAAAAACGCATAAAACAGACAAAAAATCCATCTTTTTATCTTCAGGCAAAAAATCCCGAACACGCTCGTAACCGACTCGTTTTTCATCGAAACCCCATAGGTTTGCAGCACCTATGGGGTTTCGTCTTTTTCAGCATATATCTACTACCCGTGCTTTGCAGATATTTCAATTGCAAAGACTGGGTGCTGTGGTACTTACCAGCGTGCTTTTTGCAAAAAGCGGCCTTGGAATGGCCGATATTGGTGCATACGAAATGTTGTTGTACCTGGGCACCATGTTTACCTTCCTGTGGGTCAACGGTTTGTTGCAAGGCATACCCTCTGTGTTTGCCCACTTGCATCATGAAAAGCGCAACACTTTTCTTTTCAACGTTTTTCTAATTTTTCTTACCCTTTCACTGCTGCTTTTTGCAGTGTTGCTGATCGGACGGCCGTGGGTAGTGCCTTTTTTTACCGGACAATCTGAACTGCCCTATTTTGTACTTTTTTGCGTTTATCTGCTTCTGAACGTACCTACTTTGCCGGTTGAGTACGTGTACCTGCTGCGTGAGCAACCCGCTCCTATTTTGTGGTGGGGGACTGTTACTTTCGGATTGCAAGTAGGTGCGTTTTTTGTACCAGTCTTGCTGGGCTGGGGCTTGCTGCCTGCATTTCAAATGCTGGCATTGCTTGCAGCATTGAAATTTGTGTGGGCCTGCCGACTTTTTTTAATTCCCGGCGCGATTCGGATCGACAGGGCGACCCTTCAATATTACCTGCGTTTTTCCTGGCCTTTGATCGCGAATTTGATCGTAGGCAATCTCATTCTCCTGTTCGACAACTGGCTGGTGGGCTGGTACTATCAGGATGCGGCTGTTTTTGCCGTTTTCAGGTATGGTTCGCGGGAGTTTCCTCTGGCAACTGCTCTGGCAACGGCACTTGCGACCTCGATGATTCCAAAGTTGATAGAAACACCGGAAAAAGGCATGGAAGAGATGAAAAAGCGCTCACTGCGCCTCATGCATGTGCTTTTCCCGGTTACTATTGTTCTTCTGTTTCTGACCAAGCCCCTATTCCCGCTTGTTTTCAACCAGCATTTTGAACAAAGCGCCGATCTTTTCAACATTTATTTGCTCCTGACAGCAAGCAGGGTATTGTTGCCCAATGCCATTGTGCTTGCAAAAGGTTTTCCAGAAGCCATTTTGCGCGTAGGGATAATGGAATTGGTACTCAAAATCATCCTGGGCTTTGTTTTTATCCAATGGATGGGTCTAACGGGTTTGGCCATTTCCGTCATCATCGCATTCTGGATGGAGAAGGGTGCCCTCATCTGGTTTCTGGAAAAAAAACAAGGTATCCCCACCTCCCGCTGGCTGGAAGTGAAATGGTACGCAGGGTATGTTATACTCCTGCTACTCGCCTTTTTTCTTAGTACCTGGATGGTGTGGGCCTGAGGGGCAGTTCAAATGGCATTCATTATTTCCCGAATGAGGGTCACGTCGCTTTCCCAGTGCCAACTATCGAGTCCGGGAATTGGCTGCTGTTCCGTACTCACTTTCTTTTTTCCGGTGAAATGAAACTCAGACGCTAGGGTAATAGAAGCAATGTCGCGGATATTGGCAGCAGAAATTCCGGCGCCGGGCATAACGGAAATACGACCTGCGGCCTGTTTTACCAGTTTTTGCAATATAAACCTGCCTTCCATGGCATTCGCAGCCTGCCCGGAACTCAAAACACGCGTGTAACCCCATTCTATGAGTTTTTCCAGCGCCTGTTCCGGATCACTGGTAAAATCGAAGGCGCGGTGACATACTATTTCCATATCGCCTGCTGCATCTTTCATGGCTTTCATGCGGGGCTCGTCCAATACGTTTTGGGGAGTGAGTGCACCCACTACTACGCCATTTGCGCCTACCATTCTGCAAAAATGGATATCGTCCAGCATCACCTTGAATTCAACGTCGGTGTAGGAAAAATCACCTTCTCTCGGGCGGATCAGGACGTTAACGGGAATGGTCAGTTGAGATACAGTCTGTTGGATCAAGCCAGGCGAAGGAGTTAATCCTCCTACATCGAGTGCAGCACACAATTCGATGCGATGAGCGCCTGCTTCCATCGCTGCTATGGCAGACTGAACATTAACAGCACAAATTTCAAATTTTATCATAGTGATTATTATTTGCCAATTAGATAAATGAGTGCTTTTCTGTTGTGCGAAAATTCTCTATTATGCTTAAAGATTCTGCAAAATAGCATAATAAAAAATTTTATGTAAAGCGAAGCCTTGCGGTGAAAATAAAAAAAGGCTTACCTTCGAGCATTCGATTAAAATCAATCCGTATGCGCTTTACTGTTCTTGTCACCGTCTGGTTGTTTTTTTCCCTCCTGACAGCCGGCGCGCAAGATCTACACTTTTCTCAGTTTTATCACAATTCCATGCACCTGAGCCCTGCTACAACCGGGGTTTTCAGGGGTGATATGCGTGCTGCCGCGATCTATCGTACGCAATGGGCCAGTGTGCCTGTGTCGTATCAAACATTTTCCGGGGCATTCGACTGGAAAGCGTTTCGTAGACAAAACAACCTGGTTGCATTTGGATTGATGATGGAACACGACCGGGCCGGTGATGCAGCGCTCACATGGACGCAGTTGGGCGGTACAGTCAGCGTTTCTCATGCCATTGGCGCATGGCAGGCCTTGTCGGGAGGATTCGGGCTTGCATTTGCCCAACGCACATTTGATATTGGAAAACTGACATTCAAAAACCAATGGGCCGGAGACTATTTTGACCCTTCTTTGCCTACAAAAGAAACATTTGGCAGTCGTAGCGGTATCTTTCCTACCGTGTCGGCAGGCATCAATTGGTTGTACGAACCTGTTGATTCCCGAACCCGTGTAACAGCCGGATTCGGTCTTTTTCACCTTAACAAACCAGCGTCCGGATTTGGCGATGATAAAAGTTCACGGCTGCCGATACGCACTGCATTAAACCTGCAAGCAACCAAACAATTAACCGAATGGCTCGACATTATTGTGGTGAGCAGTTGGCAGCAAATGGGCGCTGCCCGCGAAATACTCGCCGGCGCTGGTGTGCGACGGATTTTGAGCAACGAAACCCCTGCCACCGAAACCGCCATCCAATTTACCTTTTCCAGTCGCCTGGGCGATGCGCTCATTCCAGCCATTCAGGTAGAAAGAGGCAACTGGACGGCAGGATTAAGTTACGACTGGAATACATCCGATTTCGAAGTCGCTACCAACAACAGGGGCGGTTTGGAACTGGCCCTGATCTATCGCACCCTTCCGGTGCCGCCACCCAAAGTGCGCAAAACCTGTCCAATTTTTTAAAATTTCAGGTATTTGCTTAAATTTTACCGATTACAATAAACTGAAAATCATCATATGTGCGTTTGGGAAACCTACGCCTTCATCAACGCTTTTACCCACCCAATCATCGATGAAATCATAACCTAAACAACCTTAATCCGATCCAAATCGTATGAAATCATTTCTCATCATCCTCACAATTTGGTGTACTACCGCCTCGGTAGCATCCCTCCAACCGCTCAGTGCCTGGGAACGGGCAGGTGACGAAGCCGTTAAAAACAAGGATTACGGCGCCGCCATTCAGTACTACGACACTTTTTTGAAAAAAGAACAGAACGACCTCGACGTATGGTGGAAATACGCCGACTGTGCCCGAATGTTTAATGCCTACACAGAAGCCGAAAAAGGATACGACAAGATTGCAGGTTCAGACAAATACCTTCGCAAATACCCGATGGTAGAATACCGGATAGGAGAAGTAAAAAAAAGCCAGGGTGATTACGATCAGGCCATCAAACATTTTAAAAAGTTCTTGCACGATACTTCCGGCCCGGGTTTGAGTTTCAGAGAGGATGCCAACCGGGAAATTGCATATCTGGAAGACGCAAAAACCATCGCTGCTTCGCCAGCACAAGTGGAAATCAAACACCTCGGAAAAGAAATCAACAGCCCTTTCAGCGATTTTGCACCGATTGTTGTGGGTGATACGTTGTTTTTCTCTTCCTATCGCTTCGACAAGAAAAACTCACGCGCCCGTCCTAAAGACAAAATCACCAAAGTGATGATTTCTGCAAAGGGCGGAAGGGCACGGGAACCAGGTAAAGGTTTTCCGGTAGCCGATACGGCCCATATTGCACATACTGCCTTTTCTCCTGACGGACATTATGTGATTTTTACGGTTTGTCAGGACGTCAACCCATCTGAAATACGCTGTGAACTATGGCTGACGGTGATCGATCGGCGCAACCGATGGTTGCCTCCTGTTCGCCTGCCGGATCCGGTCAACATGCCAGGGTACACCACAACACAACCTTCCATTGGTTACGACGAATACTGCCAGGGCCCGGTTTTGTGGTTTGCAAGCGATCGCCCGGGCGGGAAAGGCAAATTAGATCTGTATTACATCCCGCTCGATACGGTGTTTTTCTGCGAATGCGCACTCCCCTTGCCTGGAAAAAAAATAGGAAAACTGCCGAGGTTTAGCCAGCCGATCAATGCAAGTGAACTGAATACTGCGGAAAACGACGCCACTCCCTTTTTCCACTCGCCCACTCAAAAGATATTTTACAGCACGGAAGGTTTGCCTGGCCTTGGGGGCTATGATATTTTTTCGGCCGGTAAATCAGATACCAAATTTTCCGAACCCAGAAATGCCGGTGCAGACCTTAATTCCAGTTACAACGACCTGTATTATTTCCTGAAATCAGACAGCAAGACCGGTTATCTGAGTAGCAACCGCCCAGGCTCCTATTTCCTGGATGAGACAAGCAGGGCTTGCTGCAACGACATTTTTTCGTTCAAACTGCCTCAGGAGGTGGAGAAGTACAGGCCCCCATCAATGGTTTCGCAAGACACCATGCCTACAATATCGACCAAAGCAGCGCCACCTGAATTGCCCAGGGAAGATCCGCAGCCACAACCACTGGCTCCAACAACCAAAGAACCGGAACTTGCTGATTTTGTGGGCCTGCCTTTGTATTTTGACAATGATGAACCGGATAAGCGCACCCGCCGCAGTTATACCAAAAAACAATACGAGGAAACGGTGATCGACTATCTGGAAAAAGAAGAGGAGTATCGCAACAGATTTGCACAGGGACTTTCAGGTGACAAACGCGATGCTGCTGAAATCCTGACAGACGACTTTTTTGAAAATGAAGTGCGTAGAGGATACGACCGACTTATTCAACTGGCTGATTTGCTGCTCGTTCGCATGCAAAAAGGGGAACATCTGGAAGTGTTGATCAAAGGATATACCAGCCCTCGCGCCAAGTCGGACTATAACCTGGAGTTGGGTAAACGGCGCGTGAGCAGTGTGAAAAACTATTTTGAATATTTCGCCGATGGCGCTTTGAAACCCTATATCGAATCCGGTCAGTTAAAACTTTCCGAGGTCAGTTTTGGAGAAACAACTGCCCGCTCGAGTATCAGTGATGACCTGCGAGATGAACGAAATTCAGTGTATCACCCCGATGCCGCACGCGAACGCAGGGTAGAAATTGTGGAGATCAGAAAATCAAGTCAAAAAAATCAGTGAAAAAAATTTTGACGAATAGAAACCCATTGGTTTAAATTTGCCGCTATCGAAAAATGGTTCGCTCGACGTACTGATTCTAAAATCCAAATTACAACCAAGCCTTGGCAAAAAAACGCGTTGTCAAAGATTACGAGGCACTCCCGGAAGATATCATCCGGCTCGTAAAGATGAAATATCCTTCCGGCTATGCTGAACACCTTCTTTCCTATACGGATAAAGAGGGTAAAAAAGTGTCGGCACTGCCTTTTGAAACTGATGATACCTATTACCTCATTCGGATGACTGTCCTCGAAGCCAAACGCCTCGTCAAGGAAGACGAAGACTATGACGACGAAGGCCAACTCCGCGAAGATTTCGCAGATGTGGAAGTCGGCGATGAATTCGACGGCCATGGCGAAGAAGACGACGATATGGTCGATGACGGCGCCAGCGACGAAGATGATCACATCATCGTTACGCGCCGTCGCGACGACGAGGAAGAAGATATCGCGGACGATACGGAATACTAGGAAAAGAGTTGATGAGGGTTGATAAAGTTGATAAAGGTTGATGAGGGTTGATATTCAACTGCTCGGGGTAAGGAATGCATGCCTCCTTACCCCGAGCAGTTGAATATCAACCCTCATCAACCTTTATCAACCTTATCAACCCTATCAACCCTCATCAACTCTTTTCCTCACTGCTGCTGTGCCCCTTCTTCCACCTTCATTTTCTGGATGAGCACGGGTTCCCGCGTTAGTTGCACCATATTGCTGTCTTCCATGGTGCTACCATCCTCATAACTTACTGAAAGATAGACAGATAACTCCTGGTTTGCAGGGCCTTTGAAAGTGCCTTTCACGGGGCTACAATCGTCGAAGTGCCTGCCCACTGCCAGGCAAACGTGCTGATCACTCACCCAAGTATTGTTGGTAGGGTCAATTCCAACCCATCCGGAGCCGGGTAGCCATACTTCCACCCAGGCATGGGTGGCGCCTGCGCCGCGCGCGCCATCTTTATTGGGACAAATGTACCCGCTCACATACCGCGCCGGAATCCCTTCCGAACGCAGAATCTGGAGCAGTACATGTGCAAAATCCTGACAAACACCCATTTGGTGTTCCAGTATTTCATCCAATGTGGTTTCTACCGTTGTAATGCCTTTCTGGTAAGTAAAATGGTCGAAAATATATTCCGAGCACCGCTGTATGAAAATGGCGGGCGTGTCGCGGCTATGCCTTAACTCATGTACAATGGCTTCGATTTTATCGCCGGCAGCAATGCTTTCGGGACGCGACAAATCAAGCAATTGCAATTGTTTATCAATTTCGTGGCGAATGATTTCCCAGTCGCTGAAACGGGAAGTTACCAGCGGATTTTGGGTATGAAGCGTGGTTTTTACAATGACCTGGCTGTCAATCCTCAATTCATCGTGTGAATCATTCAGCGTAAACCATCCCACTTCATTTCCCCAATAGTCTGAAAAACGATTGATAAAGGGTTCTCCTGTAATCAACAACTGGTGGCGCGTGGTTTCCTGTCCGTTGTAGACAGCCGGAAATATCTTGATCTGGTTGGTGCTCTCCCGCACTGGCCGGTCGTATCGATAATGTGTGAGGTGGTGAATTTTAAAAGTCGGCATCTCTAATTATACGCAAAGTAAGTTTTCCCCAGCGCATTGCTGAACTGGTAAAAATTGTTTTTCATCTCTGTCAAAAAAGTGTGGAGCCCAACGCTGGATATGCTTTCCATGTCGGCAAATTCCACTTTTGCTCGCAAACGTCCGATGATTTTTTTTACTGCATCCGAACTTTCCGGATATTCATCTGCCAGGTGTTGTATGGTGCGATCCAGTCGGAACAGGCAATATGCCAAAGAGCGTGGGAATTGTGGGTTCAGAATGGCCAAATCAGCCACATTGTGTCCGTCGAGGCTTCCCTGATACCGTTTGAGGTATAGTTCGTAGCAATTAAGCGATAAAAGCAGGTTGCGCCAGTATGGCACATCGGAAGGATTGGCCAGATCAGTCGACATATTGCTAAATCGGATGTCCAAAATATCGGCTGTGATGACTCCTCGTTCGATAAATTTTCCAAGGTTGATGTAATTCCAGCCCTGGCCGCGCGGCATGGTCACCTCTGCCACGCCTGTGAAAAGCAGGTACTGGTTGATGAGGTTGCTCAACATCACGATCTGCTCGCCTCTAACAATGGCTTTTTCGAGTCCAGGCTCATTGAGTTTGTGATAAAACTCGTTGATACTTTCCCACACTTCTTTGGTGACATGATCCTGGGCGCCCCGCGTATTTTCACGCGCTTTGCCGACGATGGAGCGAATAGAATTTTCATTATCCTTGTTGAAAATCATGTACATCAGCACCTCATCGCTGTTGCGCGACAGGCGTTCCATTTCTTCCGGCGACAGCGAGGTAAAAATTTTTAACACCGGCAACCAGGTAAAATCTGCCTGCCCACTCCGGTCCAGGGCCGTGATGAGGTTTATCTTCAGCATCCGGAGCATCCCGTCGGTACGTTCCATGTACCGGGCCATCCAGAAGAGAGAATCTGCTATGCGACTTAACATGTTGGTTATCAGTTATCTGTTATCAGTTATCGGGGTTGTGAGGATTGGCTTTTGAATAATTTTAAACTGAACAGGATCGCGTAGGCTGCAATGTAGGTCAAATCGGTGCTTCTTATCTGTAATGCAAGGGTAATACCCCTGATAACCAATAACTGATAACCGATAACCAAACCAATAACTAACCCACCACCCAGGTATCCTTGCTGCCGCCTCCCTGCGATGAATTGACTACCAGCGACCCTTCCCGCAAGGCAACGCGGGTGAGGCCTCCCGGCACAATTTCGATGCCCTGAGGGCCACAAAGCGCGTAAGGCCGCAGATCGACATGCCGCGGCTGTAGTTTTCCGTCTATCAGACACGGAACGGTTGACAAACGAATAATGGGTTGTGCAATGAAAGAGCGTGGATCGGCCAGGATGGCTTCCCGCGCACCTGCGAGTTCTTCATCGCTTGCTTTGTTACCCATGACCATACCATAACCTCCGGATTCATTGGTGCGTTTGACGACCATTTTTTCCATGTTGGCAAAAACATGATCGCGCTCATCGGCATTTTCCATGCGGTAGGTCGGCACATTTTTCAGGATAGCCTCTTCGCCCAGGTAATATTTGATCATGTCCGGCACGTAAGCGTAAATGGCTTTGTCGTCGGCAACGCCATTTCCCACAGCGTTCACCAGGGCAACATTACCACGCCGATATGCCGACATGAGCCCGGGTACGCCCAGCGCACTATCAGGACGGAACACCAGCGGATCCAGAAAATCGTCATCCACGCGCCTGTAAATCACATCCACCTGGCGCTTGCCGCGGGTTGTTTTCATATACACCCTGTGGTCGTCGACCACCAGGTCGCGACCTTCCACCAATTCGATACCCATATAACGAGCGAGAAAAGTATGTTCGTAGTACGCAGAGTTAAAAATTCCCGGCGTCAACAACGCCACCACGGGTTGCCCGACAGGTCGCGGCGCCAGCGACCGCAGGATCCGTCCCAGTATCAGCGGGTAATCAGATACCTTTTTTACATCGTTGTCCGCCAGGAGGTTAGGGAAAATGCGCTTGGTAATTTCCCTGTTTTCCAGCATATAACTCACGCCTGAGGGCGTTCGCAGGTTATCTTCCAGCACATAATACGTTCCGTCTGCATCCCGTATCAGATCGATCCCGGCGACGTGTACATAAATGTCGTGTATCACCGGGATGCCAAACACTTCACGAGTGAAATGCGGGCAGGTGACGATCAGGCTGGCAGGTACCACGCCGTCCTTCACAATCTGTTGTTGCGTGTAAATGTCTTTCAGGAACATATTCAGGGCCCTTAAGCGCTGCTTGATGCCTTCCTCGATGTGCTGCCATTCACTTTGAACAATGATACGTGGTATGATATCGAAAGGGAAAATACGCTCAATACCCTCGTTTTCGAAGTATACAGTAAATGTAATTCCCTGATTCATAAAGAGTTGCCTGGCAAGTTCTTCCTTGCGATGCAAATCATCCGGGGGCAATTGGCTCAATTCGCGCACTACCTTCTCGTAGTGTGCCCGAAACGTGCCATCTGCCAGACGCATTTCATCCCAAAAGTCGGGAACGGTAGAATAATGTTGAAAGAGTTCGTTTTTCGCCATACAGGGAACAAGTGGTTGTGGCGAAGGTAAAAGAGGATATGTGGATATTGGGAAAAAACTGTAGAATAATATAAAATCGTACTATATGACGGGGAAATGCGTACAATTGCAAATAAATAATTGAACAATATCTACTTGTGTGAATAAATAGTTTGACAAAAGGTGAGGGGTTCTGCATTTTGCAGTCCAATGCACAAACATGCCATCTGAAAAAAGGGTTATGATGCCATCTATCAACGAAACAGAATAGAAAAAGAATGAGCAGAACCAAATTCAATAATTTGCAGGTTGCCAAGACCTCCGGCCAGTATGAACCGTTTGATGAAGAAAAACTGCGTCGATCTCTGCGTCGTTCCGGGGCGAAAGATGCCCTCATAAACGAGGTATTGCAAGAGTTGATGGGGCAATTACACGATGGGATGAGCACCCAGGCCATTTATAAACAGGCTTATAAATTGCTCAAACGCCTCCATCGGCCTACTGCAGGACGTTATACACTGAAGCATGCGATGTTTGATTTTGGCGCTACCGGTTTCCCATTCGAGGATTTTTTTGCTGAAATACTGAGAAGCCAGGGCTATCAAGTGATGACCAGGCAACTTTTACCCGGCGCCTGTATCCAGCATGAAGTAGATGTAGTGGCTGAAAACGATCAGACCTTGATTTGGGTAGAGTGCAAATACCACCCCCTGGCAGGCTCGGTCAGCAATGTAAAAATCCCCTTGTATGTGCATTCAAGGTTTCGTGATCTGGAGAAAAACAGATCGCTTTATACAACTGCGCACCATACGAAGTCGGTAGAGGGATGGATAGCTACGAATAGCCGTTTCTCCGACGATGCCATGTCTTATGGGCGCTGTGCGGCACTTCATTTGGTCAGTTGGAACTATCCGGTTGGTGGAAGCCTTCGTGAAATGATCGATGAGAGCGGATTATATCCAGTTACCTGCCTGACTACCCTGAGCTGGCATGAAAAAAAAAGACTCCTCGAGCACAGCATTGTATTGGGTAAATGGCTTTCAAAACCGGGCAACTGGTCGGAAATCCTGCACCTGTCTGACAGACGGGTTCGGGCGGTCATGCAGGAAGCCCAGTCGCTGTGTAGTTCTATGCAGGAGCAATAGCACAAAAAAGAAAAGAGGCCAACTCGCAAGTACAACTTGAGAATCAGCCTCTTTTCTTTTTTGAAAGTAGCCCGTACGGGAATCGAACCCGTGTTACAGGAATGAAAATCCTGCGTCCTAACCCCTAGACGAACGGGCCTCTTGGCGGAAGCGGGGCGCGAAGCAGAACGGGACGACACCCAAACGACACCCGCTTACATGACAATCAGGATGAACCTAAAACGAACGACCGGCAAACGATCCAGCATACGAGCAATTATCAGGCGAGAAGGGAAAAAATATAGCATTGGAACAGGTGTGACGGTTGATATAGAAGACTGGGATACAAAACGAGAGCGTTGCAAAACCAACACAATTGCAAATGCAAAAATCGAAGAGGTACGGAAAAAAATACAGCATTACATCGAAACAACGGGGTGTATTCCAGAAAAAAAGCATATTGAAAAAGAGGGAAGAGAAGCCATACAAGACCTGATCGAGGAGAAAAGATTGTCAATGGTAGCAATGAACTCAAGCGAGAACTCCTGGAGGTCGTACACAACCCTATCAAGCCTTGTAAGGCGATATACAGAAGAAACAAAGCGGAAAGAGGTATATGTCGACGAAATCACAACAAATTACATTGACAAGTTCATCGAATGGATGGTAAGCAAAGATTATGCAAGTAGCCATATTACTAAAATGACCCGCATACTACGAACGGTAACGCGCGAAAGGGTGAGCGAAACACAATGGAGAAAAGCAAAAATCCCCAAAAACCAGTTCACAGAAATGATATACCTCTCGAAAGAAGAGATAGAAAAGATAGAGAGATTCAATATTGACCAGAACGACAGCCTATCAAAAGTCCGCGATCTATTCCTCATCGGATGTTATACCGCTCTCAGGTACTCCGATTGGAGAAAAGTCGATGAAACAAGGGTGAAAACAATTGGAAACGTACGCATACTAATAATAACACAACAAAAAACAGGAGGGCAAACTACGCTTCCTATTACAGATAAATTAAACGCCATCATGCAGAAATACAAGGCTGATGGCATACCTAAACTATCAAATCAAAAATTCAATCAACGGGTAAAGGAATTGTGCCGAAAGGCTGGCATTACACAAAATGTAGCCTATACTGAATACAGAGGGGGGAAAATAATATCGATTACAGCGCCTAAATGGACTTTAATTTCATCACACACGGCCCGACGATCCTTCGCCACCAATGCGGTAATGGCGGGCATTCCATTCGTGGAGGTTATGAAATTCACAGGCCACAAATCGATGGCTGCTTTCATGCAGTATGTTCGTACAACCGGCCAGGAGGCTGCTGTCAACTACGCGAATCACCCGTTTTTCACGCAGTAATCGATGACTGCCTGAAAGAGGTTGAGGATAATAGACAGCCAAATGGCAACTTCCAAAATGCGCCACATGAATGGCGTAATTACCCGAACGGAAGGGTTTGAATAGGCGACCTCATCATCAAGGTGCAAGAAATGTCTGATCTTCTGTTTCATAGTACAAAAATAGGGTAGGGACTGGCAATCAAAGGTAACATGCTTCGGTTGCCGGCCACCACTCGCCGGTCGTGCCTCCCGGCTCGCGGCCACCGGCGCCCGTCGCGCCACTCACATCTATCTCGGCATCCCACAACGCCCGCCCTCCCGCGGCAGGCCTGAAAAAGGCCAGCCGCTTACCGCTCTGCTGCCATTGGCGCGGCTTCGCCGCCGTTTCAGGCGCTTCGCTTTTCACGCGCAAATCAATCCTGGAAAAGAACCACCCATCGCGCGGTTGGCCCCGGCCATCATCAGCAGCAGCAGCCCGCCCCCGGCCCCCCGCACGCGCCCACCACGGCCGCCCGAAAGCACTCGGGTAACTCGGCCACCCATCGGGCGGCCGCGGCGGGGCCCACGCCGTCCGGCCTTAGTCTACTCGAAAAACTTGGCAACTCACGGGCCGTCCGGCTGCGCGTTCAGGCCCGGTTTTTTGGGGGCGGCGGGCGGGCTGCTGCTGCTGCTGCCGTCCGGGGCCGTGCTTCGCGCTCGGCATCCCGCGGGCGGTGGCGTCCTGCACTGGTTGCCGCGCCGGCAGCCGATCCAGCGCTGACCACCAAGCCCGCAGGCGGCAGCGTTTTTCCGGCGCTACGCGCGCGTTATTCTCGGGGTTTGTGTTGTCCTAAATCGTTGTTTTTATGCGAGTTATCCACATTTTCCGTCTACTGTTTGTGGAAAAATATTATGTGTAATATTGTTGCACAATATTTAATAATATTGTAAATTTGTTGAACAAACAAACAAAGGAAATGGAAGAATCACTCTTTACCACACGGTTTATTTCTGGAAAAATAGAGATCGTTTCGTCTGTCGACTTGCCGGATTTAAAAGGCCGGCAGGGCTTGGTTACTGGCGTTCAGTATCAGCGGCGAGCGCTCGGGCTCAATGCCCATGTTTACACAGTTTTCTTCGAGTGTGAAGAATTTTCCCTCGACTCTATCCATGCCGAATTGTCAGAAATCGCCGAAGCATTCGCCGAAGAAATGAACCTAGCCCAGGACACAATCGAAATCTAATCATTCAAAAATTCGCAAAAATGAATATCACGCTCAATTTCAACATGCGGCCATACGGGCCGGTACAGGTTGTCGCCACGGTAGAAGGTGGCGAGGTTAAAGACCTGGGTATCGAATATCAGACACCGAAACAGGTAAGAAACTATCGAACCGGATACCTCATGCCAATGCCAGGTATCACGGCAACCGAAGAGGAACTCCTGAAAGATTCAGTTTTGCAAGAGTATCACAAACAGTACCCTACCGGGTATCATCTACGGTCATAATCGGGCCTCAGGGCACACTTCATTTTCAATCAAACTTACATTTTGGCGATGTCCGGCAGCGCAGCAGCAAAAGAGCGCAAGCGGGCCGGGTTTGCCGCCAATCACATTAAAAAAAAACGCCATTATGTTATTGCAAAAACACCTCGATTTAGCGATTCGCGCCCACGATGGTACTTCAATGGTACCCGAAACAAGAGGCGCGCAATACATCAAAGACTACAGCCAGCAACTTGAGGAGGACCTCCAAAGGGTTGAAAAATTGGGCGGAGATACCACCTACTACCAACAGGAGTACGAAAGCCTTTTCGTGTCGTGGATGTCTGCAAAGTCCCGCTGTATTTCGTCCATGATTACCGGCCCTTCAAACTTTCCAGTTCGACGCGCTGAAAAGGCAAACCAATCCGAGCATAACCGGTACCAGGAGTTTTCCGGCTGGCGTGAAAAGTTTTTTGCGCGGCTCGAAAAGGCGAAGCGGCGCGAGGCCCGCTCGGCATCCGATCCGATAGCCGAAATGCGGGCCAAATTGGAAAATGCTGAAAAATTACAAGTGCTGATGGTTGCAGCAAACAAGGTAGTACGCGACAAAAAGCGGAGCAATTCGACCAAAATCGCCGACCTGATAAACTTGGGAATTTCCGAAAGAGCCGCTACTGAACTACTTACTCCGGACTGGTGTAACCGCATCGGCTTTGCGTCCTACCAACTGCAAAACAACCTCGCAAATATTAAACGCATGCGTGAACGCCTGGCTGAACTGGAAGCCAAAGCCAGCGCCGAAAGCCAAGAATTGGAGCGCCCGGACGGTATCCGGATTGTCAAAAACACAGACGCCGACCGCTTACAAATCTTCTTTCCCGGCAAGCCGGATGCCGCCACAATCACAGCCCTCAAGAAAAACGCTTTCAAGTGGTCGCCCTCGAATGGCTGTTGGCAGCGGCAACTAACAGGAAACGCGCTTTACGCCCTCAAAATGGTGCTGCCAACATAGCCCACAACCCCAAAAAACCGCCTTTCATCCACCTTTCAAACTCGCTTCAAAATGGTAACTGTAAAAACCTCCCTCGAAGGATACGGCCCCATAACCGCCACGGCCACCGTCAGCCGCAACCCATACATGCACGAAGATGGGGAACCCCGTTGGCTGGTGCTCAACCTCACAGTAAAAAACGCCCTGGGCATCGAAATTACCACCGACCTCGAGGACTACGAGCAACAACAGATCGAGGACGAACTGATAAACGAATACTGCGATCAGGAAGCCGCCTACCAGGACACGCTAATCGACGAGGCGATCGAACGCGGGCGCGCACTTGCCCAAAATGCTTACGCATAGTTTTGTTCACTGCCCCGCTTCTCGTAATGCCTGCGGGAGCGGGGCGAAATAAAAAACCTTTCAACTACACGCAAATCATGGAAAGTTACGAAAGCCTTATCCGCGAAGCCCTTGAAATGACTACGCCCCGCGCCAGATACGAACGGGTAATGCAACTCATTGAAAAGGAAAAACAACTGACAGAATTGCAAGGCTGGATGCAGGCATACAAAACCGCATACGAGGCGCTTCAAAACACGCCAGGAGAAGCCAAACTGGGCAACGTTCGGGGATTTTTCCCGAAGCCTATACAATCCAATTAGTTCACCATCAAAAACACGCCAAACATGGATACTCAAAAATTCACACCCGGACCGCTCTTTGCCAGAGAGAAAGAAACTCGAATGGACGGTTTCGACTGTATTTTGTCCATGGTAGAGAACGCCAACGGCGAGCGCATTTGCCTTTGCGAAAAGGAAGAAGATGCGATACTCTACGCCGCCGCGCCGGAAATGTTCGCCCGCCTCACACAAGTATTGCCCTACCTGCACAAACTTATCGAAGCCGGCCACGGAGACACAGTTATTCCTGTCAGCGTGGTTATCAAACGAATTGAAGATGTGATCGCAAAAGCCACGGCAAGCCAAGAACCGACTGAACCCGACTACGACAACCTCGCCCGAGACTACAACGACGCCATCGAGGATGCAAGCCAGCCGACGCCGTATGACCCTTAACGATTGCATCCACTACAAAACCCGCTACGTCGCCACCCTGGAGCGCCAGGGTGGCGCGATCAACCGGGAGCGCATACGATACCTGAAAAAAGAACTCGAAACGATGCACCAGAGCGCCGCCCTGATCCAGTACCTGCAATCCGAACTACACCGCACCGCCGCCCGCGCCGCCGAACTGAACGAAATGTATTTGGCCGAGTGCCAAACTGAAAGTCTTATTTCTCAACTTTTCATCAAACACCTTTCTCAACATGGAAAAAGATCAAGTAGTATCCCCACAGCAACCCTCCGAAAACCTGCCGGCAGCATCCACCGATACCAGCCTCGCTACCAGTCAGCCCGGTAAAAAAGAAGTTCAGATTGTCGGCATGGAAGAAATGACAGCCGCGGTCGAAAAGGCCAAAAACCTGGGAGACGTAGCCAAATTGAAGGTCGGAACGATCAACCTGAAATCCGAATACCTGAGTTTCGAAACGCCGGGTGAGAGCATTCGCCGGGTATTCCTGGGTTTCACGCTTCGCATGAGTGTCGACCCGGCAACAGCGGAAGAAAAAGGGCTTGTACCTGCCGCCCAACTGTACGACCCTGAAACGGAAACGATCAACGTCTGCATGCAAACCGTACTGTGCGGCGTCCTGCACGAAGTCGGCTACCCGCGCGGCGCAGCGCTTCAAATTACCTATAAAGGCGACAAAAAGGGCAAAAACGGTCTGAAATACCAGGACTTCGACATCCGGGCACTGGTACCAGAAGCAGCCGAGTAACAACCGGCCAGCCCCAAAAAACCATTTTCAATTTCAATCAATCCACGCAGCAATGAACAAATCTTTTCGCATCCCCGACAATATGCTTTTCGACGGTCAGATACCGGCCAGCGCGGCAGGTATGGAATTGGCAACCATGAAAGCCGTAGAAAGCGGGCTATCTGAGTGGCAACGCGCCCGTTTGGGAAAAATTACCGGTAGTTGTTTCAATCGTGTGACGCGCGGCAGAGGTGGGAAGGGTTGGAGCCAAACAGCAGAAACATACCTGTACGATCTTATCGGTGAATGGATGACTATGCAACCGGCCAGTAAGTTCACCGGTAACCGAGCAACCGAATGGGGCGAATTATGGGAGCCGCAAGCCATCAACGAATACCAGTTTCGTACCGGCCGGAAAGTGAATAGAGGTAAGTTTTACCGTGCTGAAAAGTTCCGATTGGTGGGATGCACACCGGATGGGGTAGGGAAGCGAGGCCTTGAGGTCAAGTGTCCGCTATCCTACAAAAACCACTTGCGGACGCTGATCAGTAAGGAAATTCCAAGCGAATATCAAGATCAAGTGAACGGCCACATGCTTTGTACTGGCCGAAAAAAATGTGATTTCGTTTCGTTTCACCCGGAAATGAAACGAAAAGAATGGCAGATGATCGTGATTGAAACCGATTGGAATAAACTCGAAATGGAAGAGTTAAGCGACCGGCTTTTTGAATTTGAAACGTGGCTTATTTCTCACCTCGACGAACTAGATATTGACTGGAGAAACCCTAATTATTTCAATTAACCCGCCCGCACCTGGGCATAATCATTCAAAACACGATGTCACAAAAAGTAAAAATCTACCGCCACCCAGCAGACCGTTCTACGATCATTGTCGAGACGGAAAACGTCACGATTACCTATGTGAATGACAGTGAAGATGAGGCCACGAAAAAAATGGAGGAATTGAAGAAGGTTGACCCTGCATTATTCGACAAAACATTTCAAGAACTCAAAGAAGTCTGGGAGCCGGACATCAACCCCGTCAACGAACGCCTTTTGCAGTGCCTGAAAGAATACCGTTCCGCACAGCGCCAAATACTCGAAAAGTGGTCAGAAGGCGATCACCATGTAAAAGCAAGGCTATGGAAGGACTTGCACCAATGCGAAGATGCCGCAACGGAGGCAATCGAAATCGCAGAAGGCTGGGAGATTCAAGCGAGAACCACGCCGACAGGTTTGATCAATTCGGCACTCATTGCGGCCACTCGTAATGCACCTATTGGAACAGGTATTACCCAAAAAGCCTTATCGGAATTGCTTGAAAGCCTCCAGCCGGAGCCCCATTTTTTGAGCACAAGCGACCCTCGTATTCACGCATTCGTAAAGGCCTCCAAATTCGCCATGCGCCTGTTATCTCAAAATTCAGACGATGCAGTAGCGCAGGTTTGTGTAGAACAACTTGCCAAAGCCATTGAGGGGGTAACCATCTATGGCACCGGCCCAATGATCCAGGAGCGCCCGCGTCCAGAAGATGGCTCATACTACACAAGACACACCGACGACTTTTAATCAATTATCACTCAATCACACTTCATTTATGCTACTCAAAACGACAATCATCCACGAAACCCATGTTGCCACGGTTTCTATTTTGGAAATCGACGGCGTTTTCTTCGGTTTCATTCTCGAAGACGGTTTCCGCGAAAACAAAGTGCCCGGCGAAACCCGAATTCCGGGAGGCCGCTACCGGATTCTTCCACGCACAGAAGGCAAGTTCTACACCAAATACAAGAGCCGTTTCAAACACCGGTTTGTGCCGCATTTACAGGATGTGCCAGGTTTTACCTTCATTCTCATGCACATCGGCAACGGCCCAGACGATTCGCGCGGCTGTCTGCTCGTCGGGCGCCAGTGGATATATACCGGAAACTCACATTGCATCGGCAACTCGAGTGAAGCATACCAACGACTGTACGAAACCATCGAGGGGGCGCTTCTCCGAAAAGAAGAGGTCTGGATTGTAGTCGACCGTACTCCAATGAAAGACCGGATTTCAGTCGGCCAGCCCGCCCCAGCAGCCCACACCGCCGCCACTATTCTTTAACCGATTCAACACGCTTCATTTATGAAATTCTTAATCATTGCAACAATCCTTTTTGCGCTCGGGTGGGCGCTCTCACTCCTTCTCAAAAAAAGATAGGGGTATGAAAAAACAGACTGAAACAACCGGGTATATCTCGAAATCCGGCAAAAACGGACTGTACAAGATAGTAGCGCGCTTCACAACCCCCGAGGGAGTGAAGCGCGTGAAACTTGAAACGTTCGGGGATTCACCAGTGCAATTCTGGGTAGACGAGTCAAAACTATGCAGACCTCCAGCGCCGGAGCGTCGCCTCGGCGAAGCAACAAAAGTTTGCTGGGAATGCGGTACCGAATTCACGTACAGAGAATGCCAATACCTGGGCGGCACATGGTCAGAAGATTATTGCGGCTGCTAATCCAACTCAATCACATACACGCCTCCAATCATGAAAAAAATCCTCCAACATCCTGAAACCGGCATCAACCTCGTGTGCCTTGTCATTTCCGCGCTCGCGCCGGCGCTTGCCATCGGCGCCACGGTTGGGCTACCGACCGGCCTTGCCATCGCCCTGGGCCTTGCAGCCACCATTACAGCGCAACGGCACAATTCGGCCAGCGTACGCAATCAGTACCGGGTGGGCGCGTGGATTATCCGGATTTTTTCAGGCTGCTTCGAACAAATGGCATACAGCGACCAATTCGCACAGCGCCCGTCGCTGCCTTTTGACCTGTCGGCCACCACCTGGGCATGGATAGCCACGTTTTTCATGGCTGCGCTAGATCTGTGGGCGCTTTCTGCAACCTCCAGCAAAGCCAGCGCCGCCGCCGAGGCCAAAGCCGAGGAAGAGAGTTACGCCCGGGTCGAACGCATGCAACAAGAGAAGGAACGGGCCGAGGCGGAGCGCCGCAAAATGGAACTCGACGCGCAGTTGGAGATCGAGCGAGTCAAAGCGGAGGCAGAAGCCCGGAAGGCGGAAAAAGAAGCGGAAGCCAGGGCGGAAATAGCCCGAGCGCAGGCGGAAGCAGCACGGAAACAGGCGGAAGCGGACGCGGAAGCCCGGAAGGCTGAGGCGGAAGCCAAGCGACGCCAGGCGGAAATCGACGCGGAAACCCGGAAGCGTGAAGCGGAAGCAGCGGAAAGGAAGGCGGAAGCCGAGCGGAAAGAGCGGAAGGAGCAAGCGGAAGCCCGGAAGCGCGAAGAGGAAGAGAAACGGAAGGCGGAAGCGGCGGAAAAGGCTGAAAATGAACGGATTGAACGCGAAAGGGTAGAGGCTGAACGCCGCGAAGCGGAAGCCGCACGCAAACAGGCGGAAGCAGGAGCGGAAATGAAAAACCGATGGGCGGAAGCCAGCACCGACGAGCGCCGGAAATTGATCGAAGAAGCGGAAGCGAAAATTGAAGCGGAAACCGGACGGAAGGCAACCAGGGCAGAAGTGGCTGCCAGGCTCGGAACAACGGACCGAACCGTAAGAACCTATGCAAACGCAGCCTGAATATGGAAAGGTTATTTGACACGCTATTCAGCGGTTACGATCAGCCCGTCCTTGATGTCGAAGCCGTAAGATTCAACATTTCCGTGATTTCCTACAAAGGTTGTGAAGGTCCGGACAGTAGAATCGAAAAGACCTGGCATGATCTGAAATTCACCCAGATACGCGGCAGGTGGTGGTACTTCCGGCGAGTAGCAGCCAAAATGCAATTGGAAAACCCGTTTCGAGTGTATTGCTTTCAGATGCACAGAACCCTAAACGAACAAGACGCGACCAAAGCCAAGATCAAACGCCTGATCGACAAACAGCGTTCCGCAAAAGCCAAAATCACAGAGATAACGAACAAAATCGAACACGCCCGAGCAAATTGGAATCGCCTTTTCCCGATCGAGGAAGACGACAACTACAAAGCAGCCATGTCAAAGGTTTTCCAAAAACGGCAAGATGTGGCAGACCTGCAAAAAGAAATCGACGAGTTGACCGCATCCACTCAAAACCAACCTAAGTAACCATAATCAACGCGCTTCAATGAAACTTCTCGATGTATACAGCGGGGCTGGCCTCGCTGCAATTGGTTACAAACAAGCCGGATTCCATGTAACAGGAATAGATATAGAAAAGAAATCCTGCTATGCCGGTGATACCTGGGTTCAGGCCGACGCGCTGGAAGTGCTTTCAGACCTGGATTACTGCCGACAATTTGACGCAATACATACCAGCCCACCATGTCAGAAGTATACGCAATCAACCGCAATGTTCCGCGCAGCCGGAAAAGAATACGCAGACCTGATTAAACCTACACGGATTGCACTCGAAAAAATCGGGCTCCCCTATATAATCGAAAACGTGCCAACAGCGCCAATCCGGCCAGACATCGTGCTACACGGGTGGATGTTCAACCTCAACGTAATGCGAAAAAGGCATTTTGAGTTAGGCAACTGGTGGATGATGCAACCTGGTGTAAGGCAGAGAAAAGGGAGCGTCAAAAACGGCGATTTTATAACAATTATAGGAAAGCAAGGATACAAAAAATACAAAGGATTGCCGAAAGGGTGGCGTCCAAAATTCGATCAGGGGACAGGCCTTAAAACCTGGCATTTTTCCATGGGCATACCGGAAGAGTATAAATTCCGAGACGTTGAAATATCGGAGGGTATTCCACCAGCATACGCAAAATATATAGGTGAACACCTATACGAATTTCTGATTAAAACCGCCCCTCATGGCTCAAAAACGCAGCCTGGGCGGGTTTCTATCACATGACCATCACATAATCAACACGCTTCAATATGGTACTGCAACAAACATCAAAGCGCCTCATTGCATTCGCCTACTACGGCGGCAAAAACCGGCACCTCAATGACATTCTACCGCTTTTGCCGGCAGCCGATCATTACTGCGAATGCTTCGCTGGATCCGCGGCAGTCCTGCTCAACAGGGCGCCCAGCCCGATTGAAACACTCAATGATTTAAACGGCGATATCGTCAATTTTTTTCGGGTGTTACGGGATGAGCCAGAGCGGCTAATTTCCGGGCTTTCGCTTACGCCATACGCCCGTGAGGAATTCTACCAGGCCTGGGAGCCATGTGACGACCCGGTCGAGCAGGCCCGCCGGTTTTTCATCAGGGCTACGATGGACTACGCGAAGGCCGGAGCGAAGAAAGACCGGTCGTTTTCCACCAATGCAACCTATGACAAGAGCCAATTTTGTTACGCTCCATGGAACTTCCTGAGTAAAGTTGAAGGGTTACCCGAACTGGTCAAAAGGCTTCAAAACGTACAGATCGAGAACCGGCCAGCCATTGAGATCATCCAGAAATACGGGCGACGCGGCACACTCATCTATGCCGATCCGCCTTACCTCCCTGAAACACGAACAAGTAGCAATGACTATCTGCACGAAATGACCATCGGGCAGCATTACGAACTTTCCCGAGTACTCAACGAAACCTCTGCGATGGTAGCACTTTCCGGTTATGACAGCCCAGTAATGGATGATCTCTACCCGCCCACCCACTGGCACAAAACCGGTTTCAAAAAGCGCCGGGTACCAATGTCCAGGACAGGGACGCTCAAACGGCAGGAAGTGCTTTGGACGAATTACGACCCGACCAAGATCATTCAAGGACAAACGAAACTTTTCTAAATCAGTAAATACGCTTCACCATGCTCACTATCTGTATCAACGACGATCAACTCCTACCCCTCGTAGCCGCCCTCGACGCGCGCGAACGCTACCTCGCCGGTATTGCTCAGCGTCAACTCGAATACAAAGCGACCGAAACGAGGAACAAAAAACTGGAAGCAATTGAGAAAGAACGGTGGATTATCGAAGGGCTTAAACATAGAATAATCGGAGAGTCAATTCTGCAAAGCCGAAACAGATCGATTGTTGAACCAGCCGCGGCGCCGGCGCAAAACGAATCAGAACAATGAAAAGAGACAAAAACATCATTTCAGGTGCAACATTTTCCCCTTGCCGAAAATACCGTTACGTGCTTTTCCGGATATGGGATGAAAGTAAACCGATGGTAATGTTTATCGGCCTGAATCCATCCACGGCAAACGAAAAATCCAACGACCCTACAATTCGACGGGTGATGAGTATGGCTCAGGCGTGGGGGTTTGGTGGAGTGTACATGATGAACCTGTTTGCACTTGTCACGCCCTATCCTTTCGAATTGAAATCATACCGCGATCCAGTGGGTTTAAACGACGAATACTTGGAAGCCGTTTCGGCAAACTGCAAGGAGATCATTTTCGCCTGGGGGGCATTCAAAATCGCCAAACAGCGTGCAGTACAGGTTTCAACAATGTTTCCAGAAGCAAAAGTAAAGGCGCTCGCGATCAATAAAGACGGCTCACCCAAACACCCGCTTTACGTCCGAACTGATACAGTGCCTGTAAAATTCATTCAAATTCAAACACAGACAAACCAATGAGTTACCAACAAGAAGTACTTGACGTCAAAGCCCTGGGCGACCGAATCGGCTACGGCAACATGATGAAAATCGCCTGCGTAATCTGGCGCGACATGCTACGAAAAGACGGAATCCCCGAAGGCGCTCACATCCCGGTGGGCAAAGGCTGCATCAAACCGGAAGATTGGGAATGGATAAAAACCGGACTCGATAGAGCAGAAAAAAGAGTCATTTCAATCATTCAAAACAACACTCAATTATGAATAATGAAACTGAACCACAAACCCCACAAACCCCACAAACACACCTCGCCGACCACATCTATTCGATGCACACAGCCATCACCAAACTCTGCATGGAGCGCTGGTTCCAACTCGCCAAAGACGAGTTAGAACCGGAGAAAATCGAACAGGTAAAGGCGTTGCTGCAAGAGGTCGAAGACCGATTGATGTACGCAAAAAGTTGCTGCTACTGGATCGAAAACGAGAAAGACCTGCCGATACAAAATGTGATTGTTCATGCGAAATTCGTCAACACGAATTACGTGGTCGAAAACCCGCTGCTACTCGGGAAATGGAAAGACGATGAACAGGACGAAACCACCATCAACTGAAATCCATCACAATCAAACCACGCAATCATTATGATACTCACTTACAGCCGCGACCAATTCGTCGACGCAATCAAGGACGGAACCAAGATTCACACGATACGGGCCGACCCGCAGCGGCGTTGGAGGACAGGGATGAATATCCAGCATTGGAGGGGGAATGGTTCGTGCCAGCAGATCAGCCAGAATGGGGCGGTCGCATCATCCACTTCACCGATTTTCGCTATTAATCAACCAACCCCCAAAACCACCATTTTACACAATTTCCACACAATTTCAAACCACCCTTCACAATGTCCGACAAAACAGACACCCTCCAATGCAGCGACGCGCTTGCCCAACTTCTTACCGACCTGCGCACCAACCAAAAAGCCTTCTTCAAATCACCGCCCGGTAGCGCCATCCGCGCCCAAGCGCTCGAAAACTCCAAGCGGCTGGAAAAGGAACTCGACGAGTTTTTGAAAGGTCGAAACCAGCCGAAAACGGAAGCAACTTTATTTGCTATTTACTAAAATTGAAAAAAGGAAATATATTTGGGCAATCGATCATCGGCGCCAAGCCACAAACCACGCTTACAACATGTTTCCATTTCTACAAATCTTAAATACAGGAGACGTGATCGACTACTATCCTGCATTCGTTCAGGCGCGCATTAAAACCGCCTATCGAAACAGATTCATCGACCCGAACAGAATCCCCCGGCGACGGGCAATGGAGCGACATAAAAAGATTACCTATCGGTTTCTTTACAAGAATACACACCTGAGGCATTTGTTACGGCTTCAGTGAGGCGTGTGGGAGGGCTTGCAAATGCGCAGGCCCTCTTTTTTTGTGCCTACACAACTGGACACAAAAAAGGCCCGGCAGTCGTGCGACTGCCAGGCCCATCATCAAACCAAATGAAATCCGATTTAGGAGAGGAGGCGCCCGCCAAACAGGCCACCTATGGTTGTACCCGAAAAGAAGACGCGGAAAACGATCACCAGGAGTGAAAGGATTGCCTGCACTATGTTCGTCCAGTCAATCCCTACAATCTGCTCGGCGGTGCCAGCCGGAACCTCCTTGCCCGTGAGTAGTTGAACTACCGAAAGCAGGAACGATACAGCCGCGACCCAAAAGATTTTGGATTTAAAAATACCCTTTTGCATGTTACATAAATGAAGTGTGATTGAAAAAGGCTTGCTAATCCACGTAAGGCTGTATATCGCTGGCAATGATATAGCCACTACCGCCCTCTTCAATGAACCCATAAGGAACACCGGAGCAAGTAAAGTGCTCGTCTTTGCCAGGGTCATATGCACTCATCCCGAAAGTCGACGTCCCCTGAACGCTGGTTACGGTAAACGGCATTATTTCGTTGGAAATAATAAATCCCTGCAGCCCTACATAAATAGTCAGGGTAGGAGCGCAGTCATCGCCAGGTTGGTCAAGGAAAACAATTCGCGCAGCATCCGTATCCATACCCAACGGCATGTCGAAGATCGAGCAGGGCGAAGGCACCGCCTGAAGGCTGAAAGGGGGCTGAACCTCGAAATTCGAAACCAGGGCGACTGAGGGCGCGCCAGAATCAGCATTGGCAGCGATAGCAGGGGTGCAGGAGAAAAGTCCGAGGACAGCGAGAAGCAAAATGAAATAACGCATGTTTGAAGCGATTTTGAAGTGAAACAATGATTTGAATCCTCAAAATTATTTCAAAATGAGTTAAAATTGTTTTAAGTAGGCAAACGTGTTACCCGTTTTCCTCATCCTCAACTGGCTCGTTTTTCGGCTCAGTTTCAGCGCTACCAATTGCGGATTCGGCCCTTTTAAAGACTGCTGCCCACAACTTTTCCACACCAGCCAGCACTTGCTCTGATGTAAGGCCGATCAGGCCGCATATCCCGAATGTAAGATGAACGGATACAGTCGTGTAATACATCAAGGCAGACCCCGCGGCTACACAAAGCACGAAGGCGGTAAGCGCTTCGATCAGCGCCCGGCGTATGGTAAGCCCATTCCGAAAGGCGCGGATCGCGCCGGCTGCAGCGCCAAACGCGGCGCTTGAGGCAAGAAATTTCCAGTTGTCAAAGTCCATAACGAAGCGGATTAAAGGTGTTCTGAATAAAGGCAAATGTAGTGCCACGTCTGCACCCAATCCGGTAACCTGGTAAGGGATGTAATCACACACACACACAGCAGCAGGCAAGTTACGGGGGCGGCGGACACACGCGCAAGGTGTTCGGGCGCTCCTCGCCGGTCGCCTACGCCTCCGCGGTCGTCGGTCGTGCCTCCCTCCTCCCTTGTGCGGCTTGGACTCCCGGCTCCGGTGCGTCCGCTCCACCTTGCGCTTAGTGCCGCCTAACCCCCGTGTGCCCTTCGGTGCCTGCGCGTGTGCGTGGGCGCTCTTGCCGGGGCGTTCCGGCCTTTTCGTTTTCCATGCCTCGTTTGCTTGCCCCCCGTCCTCGTTTGCGCCGCGCGTTTCGGGCGCTGTGTTGCTTTTGCCCTTGCTGTTCGGCTGTCGTGCCGCGCTGGCCGGGTTTCTGTCCGTCGTGCCTTGCTCCTTTTCCGGTTCCGGCGTCCGCGCCGGTTCCGGCTGGTGGGGTGGGGGCCGTCCTGGCCGGTTTTGCTTCGGTCGGCTTTTCCGGGTCGCGCTCGTGTGCGGCTGCCGTTGCTGCAGGTTTGTCGGTTGTTGCGCTGCTTCCTTCGTCTTGCTCGGTTTCAGTCGGTTGCGCTGCGGGGCTTGATGGTGCTGTGCGTGCTGCGGTGCCGGGTGCTGTTGTGTTTCGTGCGGCTTCTCGTCGTCCCGGCGCTCTTGCCTCCAGGTCGTCTGCGCTCGTTCGTTCGGTTGCGGCGGCTGGTGGCTTGCTCGTCGTTTGCCCGGCCGCTGGCCAGGCTTGTCCGGCTGGCGTTCGTCCCGGCGCTGCTTTCTCGGGTGGTGGTTCTGGTTCCTGGGCGTCGGCCGCGCTGGCTGTGCAGTCGGGCTGTGCGGTGCTTGTTTGGTCCGCTTCGCTTCCGGCGTGGCTCGTGTCGGCCGGTTTCGCTCCTGCTCCGGGCTGGTGGTTTCGCCCGGGCGTTTCTTCGCAGGGCTCGCTTTTTTAGCGGGCTCTGCTCACCCAAAAAGAAAAACCGCCCCGCAGTTCCTGCGGTAGCGGCCAACACATTCACGCTTACAGTTTTTATGCCTTCATAGAGGCAGGGATGTCGCACTCAATAGCGGTATAGTCAATACTTACCTGGGCGACATTCTGAACGACATAATCATTCCCGTCCCAAATTATCTTCCACGATGGGAGCACGTCAGTCCGTGCTCGAACTGTGAAAACGACATTCGTTTTTGCGATCTGGAAATTATTGTGATAACTCACTTTTGCCCACACGGTTTCGATAGATACGGAAGCATCGTCCAATATTTCGATACGCCTGTTGAGGTCACTGAATTGAATTTTCTTCGCCATACCTATTTGTTAAGGACATACTGATTCAGGATGTTGTTGATATAGTTCATGTCCGAAATGTCCTGATCGGCGCCGTTTTCATGCCAGTATGCCAACATCTGACGAATCAGCGTAGGAAACATTGCCGGGAGGTCCTCACCAGTACCACTACCTGCAGTGTATGTGATCCGGATGCGGTTCAGACCTTCGCCAAGAGAAAACCCGGCTGACAGCATCTTTACCCGCGCTGGGCGACCGATGCGGTCCACACTGTATTTCGCGGTATCAATCTCCTGCCACTCAGCGCCGTCCCAATACTCCACCGATTCAACAGAAGCAACCAAGCCGAATTTCAACTTGAATATCGAATTGCCTGGCCAGTCATCCCAAAACTCTACAACCTCGTGCTCGCCAATGCACCGCGACGTGTAGCGCTGTATGTAATCCTTTGCGGAAAGCAGCATGGATTCTACAAGGTCCTCGTATGCCCGGTCCAGACCGCTCAGTTTCAGGTATATCCGAGCATCTTCAACAGACAACGGATAGTACGCAGTAGTCTCGGTAAGTTGGTAGATAGCCATTATCGGAACAGGAGGTTATAGGTAATCACATTCCCCGCAGTGTAACCCAGGAACGACAGACCAGCATCGAAAACGTAATGCAACACCGGCCGATCCTCACCGATGGTAATCAAGGCACCGGCCGAAAAGCCGAAAACCTGCGTCGTTGAGGCGAGTAGGTGTTTGGCGTCGGTGAAGTAGATCGGCGTTCTGTTTCTACCGTTTTTCGGGTCGAAACCCCAATACTTGTTTTTCCACGATTCAGGGCCCCAAAATCGTCGGTTGGCATCAGGGAAAACCTTGAAAAAACGCTCATTATGGTGCATTAATACTTCGTGCGTGCCCCAGGCCGCACCCGAACCAAATGCCAGCAGCGTTGCAGGTATGAGGTTCTTTTTCGGTCGGTAGGTAGTGAACGAATTGAAGAAGTTGCGGAGAGGGTGCTTTTTCACAGGCTCGGAAGGGTAGAGGCGTAGCGCCGCCTTTTCTTTAATTCCCCAACAGCGACGATGTACGGTTGTATCAGCCGTTTGACCGGCCAGGTTCAGGGCCCCAGAAGCCAAGATTACAAAAATGAACGTGCGCATGATCGGATTAGGTTGTATGTGAAACAATCGTAACAGCACCAGCATTGCTGATGTATGTCAGCCACTTTGTGCCATCAGGCGACTTTGAAAGTGTCTTTCGATAACTATTGTACACAAGAGTAGCGCCCGTGTAGTCGTTGGTTTTAAAGTTGTAGCCAACCTCGTTTGAGGCAAAACCGCTTTTCGCGTCGTTCGACTCAAAATTGCGGGCAAAAACGTTGTCTGTGCATGAGCCTGCAATCCAGTTGTATTTGAACGAGCCATGTGTGGTGTTGTACTGGAATGTATTTAGTAGAAAATTCCACAAAAACTGGCAACCAATTCGACAATAAGAAAAGTCAGTACCAATGTGATTGACTTGGAATTCTATACCGATTTCATTTCCGACAAACCTGGCTCCAATTGTATTCAAGTACGAATCGTAACCGATCGTGAATGAATGCGACTGGTAATCGGCAGTTTGTTTCCAAACCGAATTAAGGGCAGAGAGGGTCGAGGAATAAATTTTTACATTTTTGACTTTGTACCCTCCAAATGCTTTGTAATCCTGATAAGAAGAGGTTACAGGGCAAAACAACGATGAGCCTCCGCGTGTGAAGTAAAAGTTTGTCGATGAGTTCGACCAGTATGGGTCTGTCGAAAGGTTTGCGCTGAGAAGTGGCTGCCAGTAGGTAGGCTCCGACGCCGGAGTTTTGTTCGTATTTGCCTGAATGCAGACATACAGAATATTACCATCTTGAACAGCATTATTGACCGAATATGCCGTAGCGTTGCTCCATGCCGCAGGATTAACAGCCCACCTGCGAAAAGTTAGGTTCCTCCAGTCAAACGGGGCATCCACATTGTCAACAGTGTCAATCCTGCGAGAAATTACACCCTTGAAACCGCTGATAATCGTTGCAAAATCTGCATAGAACGAGTCATACATGTAATCGCCTCCACCCGGATTTGCAATGTACTCCCCCGGCAATGGGTTGTATTCAAGGATGTCTGTCGGATACAGCGCAGACCTGCATTGCTTGAGCAGGGTAGAACTAGTCAAGGCTGTTACCAAAAGTGGTTCTGTAACGCCTGTCTGCTCGCTGGCTGCAATGGGCGTGGTAAGATTCAGCATGAACCATCGAGCCGCAAAATCGGTAATAAGGTACTGCTTGCCCGGCGTCAAATCCTCGTTGTCAAGCAAATCAAACAATTCCTCGTAAGTCAGGGATTGAACGTATTGCATCGGCGCATCGTCACCTGGGGCAGGGAGAAACTCCCATTCGTCAGGCCTCAAATTGGCGCGATCACCTTCCACCTGAATCATGTACCGCCCACCAAGATTAGGAAGATTGAAGGATGACGTATTACCTCCATAGGTATTGCCAATTAGTTCGTACAAGGCGCGAAAATGAGTTGATGAAAGCGCCGCCCCGTCGCAACGCTTCCAGCCGCGCGGAGTTTGGTTTCCTGCAAATAGTGCGATTTGACCAATCATGATTTTGAATGTTGATTTTTATGAAAAAAGGCCCCCCCGAACTCGTTCGAAGGGGCCGGGCCGAAAGCGAAGGATTACTTCCTGAATATTGCAGCGGTTCGGAGCCGCACCGTTCGAGAGCCAGAAGGCGTGATTGCATACACGCGAATCCGTCGAGCGTACAGAATCCCATCCCATCCGTATTCGTCGTAAGAGGATGCAGGGCCGTCTATGGTGATGCTTGTCGAGTGATTCCACCATAGTGTACCATCGTTCGAAAATTGCAGGTACACCGTTCCCGCATTTGCGCCGGTAAGCGAGTCCGCTCGCACATGAACCGAATACTTCCAGTTCGCAGGTTTCGATTTTGAGTCTGTCAGGCCCAGGTACAGAATGGCAGTATCCTGATTCGTAAGGGTTTGGTCATCGCTGTACGTGATCGGCACCTGCGCAGTAAGGCTCGAAAAGGACGCCACCAGAGCCAACAGGAGAATGAGAAATTTGTATTTCATGAATAACTGATTGAAAATGATAAAAAATTGAAGCGGAAGGCTTCCGTTTTGCTTCCGGCTGCCTTCCGCTCGGTTTCCGGCTCGCTTCCGCTTCGACTTCCGTTGCTTCCGCTCCATTTCCGGAATGCTTCCGGCCGGCTTCCGCTTTGGCTTCCGTCACTTCCGCTTCCCTTCCGCCTACTCTTCCGGGGCTTCCGGGCCTTTTCCGCTCTCCTTGCCTTTTCCAGCGCCCTTGCCTTTTTGTGCTGCAGTATCTTCGGGCGTTGTACCGGTTCCCTCATACGCTGCAACTTCCTCTGCCGAAGCCACCCGCACGACATGAAGTTTCTGCAGTTTAGCGAAGTCTTTTTCCTGAATTACGCCGGTTTCGCCAGCGTGATAGCCGTAACCGTAAGGATTACCCGCCTGCAAAAAATGAACGATTTTCTTTGCCATGTTAAAGTGTGATTTGAAATGAAAAGGATCGAGGCGCCTTAGGACACCTCGATCTCGTTGCATACGGTGAATGATTTGTTGTGAGCCACGCCGAGGTCATACCAGGAGTGGATGATCAGTTCGACGAGCGCGTCTTTGCCTTTCGTGTAAGGATTTACCAGCAAGTCAATGCCGCCCCACTGGGAAATGATCAGATCGGCCCAGTTACCGAAAATCATGGCGTGGAGGTTCGTGCCCGATCCTTTCGAAAGGTTTTTCGGAACATTGTTCGAGGCCAGGGCGCGGTAGCCGTTGACGGTGGCGTTGCGGTTCGGCCCTTCCCAGATGAAGCCGTTGCCGGCCACATCCCGTTTTTCCGTTTTCAGGTAACCCGCTACACCCGGAGTGGTGATGTATCCGAGCGCGCCCATGTCCGCGTTTTCGAGTGCGCATTTCGTCTCGAATTCCACGATACGAGCCCAGTCCAGCAGACCGCCGTCAGTGCCCAGGTCGATGTCGCCGATACCAGATACATTCATGACGCCCTGGGGCACACCCGACGCGCCAGCGCCGTTGATTGCTGCGATGTCGAGCGCCTGCATGACAGCCATGTTCAATTGACGACGGATGAAGTTTTCCATCGGCAGGTTCGACTGCACAATGTTCTGTTTCGATACATCGGTGAAGGCGGTCAGACGTTTCGGAGTCAGCGACAGCAGTTCAAAACCGGGTGTGGTTTCGCTTGCAGTTGCGTTTTCAGTACTGGCCCAGGATGCCGCTGCAGCGCTGGAATTGCGCGGGAAAGACAGGTGTTGCGTCTGATTTCCGAAGTACGTTGCCCCCATATCCAGCACCGAAAGGCGAGGGTACAGAAATTCGATCAGTTTGCCGAGGGCAGTCTCAATGGTGTAGCCACCCGTTGCTCCTGTATTCGCAGTAATATCACGACGTTCGACGCCGTCCCAATCGTTTTGGGCCTGGGAAATGAGGAATGATGGAATGTGCAGGTTGCCAGTAAATGTGATGTCACCGCCTGCGCTTCGCGCTTCATTCGCGGCTTCCTGCATCATTTCACCTTCGAGCCCTTCCGGTGCACGATTGGCAACGACGGCCTGAATGGCTTTGATGAGGGAGTAATTTTTCCGGGCGTTTTCCTTGCTGTCCCCACGGTTTTTGATGACGCCAACCGTGGTCGTTGAGCGCTGTTCGGGAGCGCCTTCCGAATCGCTGTCGGTGCTGGCAGCACCACCGGCACGGGAAAGGATGTCTACTGAGGCAGTCAAACGGCTGATGGTCTGATCGAGCGAGTTGATGTTGCGCTGTTCAGTTTCGAAAGCGGGACCGTCCGTATCCTCCACCCATTCGGGAGTGCCGAGTTTGGCCGAAATCGCAGCGAAACGAATATCCGCTTGCGCCCGCGCTTCCCGCGCTTCTCGCAGTTGTTGAAAAAGAGGTTGAGTACTCATGTCAAAAATGAAGTGTGATTGAAAAAAAAAGAAGTTACAGGTTTCGTTTGCGCAGGATTACCCGCGCTTCATGCTGTCGACGCTGGAGCAATTCGGCATTCCGCTGCTCGGTTTCGTCAGGAACTGGAGTCTGCTCAATCGCCTCGGCTTCAATTTCTTCCTGAATGGCAGTTTCATCCAGACTGCGGGCGAAGGTTGACGTTGAGTTGTAGGCCGGGGCGATAACAGGCCCGTGTTCCAGAATGCGAGGAAAGCGCTTGATAGTGCGAAGAATCACACCATCAGGACAGGGCGAGAGATCGTAGCAATCTGCCGGCAGCGGCGGGAACTGAAAACTACTGCCTTTCGCTTCACGGCGTTGTATCCGACGAAACGCTGCAACATGCGTCGGGTCTTCCGGGTCGTGATCGTATTCGTACCATGCGCCATGGTCATCTACACCGCTACGAAGGTTGGGAGCCGAAGCCAAGTAGTCACGGTGGTCAAAGTAGCACACAACGTCAGAGAAGTCGGTACCGTCAAAAGCGCCAGGAAGGATTTTCTCCCGGAATTTCGTGCCCTTAGGTGTCTGCATCACCCGGCTTTCGCGGTTGAAAACAGCCCAGTACCCAAAAACACGAATTCCGCCACCATCTTGCATGGAGCGGATCTCAGGTGTTTCGTCACAGAAAAAAGGGTCACCGACCCGGTTGCGCAGGTTCGACATTGTCAGAAGAATTTTGTTGTTGTGGATGAGCGTTTGCCGCGTTCCGGCCTTTTTCACCCTCCGAAGAGAGATATTTTGCAAGGGCTACCTCTACCAGTTGATCCAGCGGAAGCAGGTTGATATTACCGAAAAGTTGATCGCCATCGGGCTTGGGTTCCAGTCCGAGTTCTTTCCTTGCTTCATTCGGGGTCATCATCGACGAAGCCACGAGCACAGCCAGCCGTTCAGCATCCGTTTTTCGAACGTTGGCCTCGGTTTCTTTATCCATTTCGAGGTACATGCTCACATCGTACTCGAAATAGTATTTACGGGTGGCAAACTCGTTGGTGTAGAAAAGTTGGGAATTAATTGCTTCCTCAAATTTCTCGCGCCATGGGCCAAGGCAATGCATGAGAAAATCCTGGCTGTGCGACTTTTTCGCGCCATAAGTACCTTTCTGATCCAGCGCCATCATGTCGGCTGGCACCTTCCAAATCCGGCAACAATCACGAACGGTCAGGTCGTTGAAGTCAATCAGAGCAACATCGTTTGGCGTCCACTGGAGGTACTCAATCTCCATATCTTCATCGAGGATGAAAGGCTTTCCTGCATTCACCGAGCCACCATATTCCTGAATGATATTTTCCTTTAGGGCGGTTCGTTCATCCGCATCTAATGGCTGCTTGTGTTTCACAGCGATCGACGGTGTTGCCCTGTTACCGAAAATGGCTTCCGAGTATTCACGCGAAGCCAGGCCAGCCGCGAAGGTCGGACGGTGTACCAACGTCATTGGTAGGCCCTCCATAGCATTCAGCGTAACGCCCTTGATATGGATAATGTCGGTATAAGGAACACGGCGAGAAATAACCCGCCCATTGAGGTAGCCGTTGATGGCATACAACAATTCACCATTTACGCCATACTCAGGATAGCACATATTGCTCGGAATGTGCTCCAGCGCATACGGGCGCATGGTGAATTCGTCCCGATAGATCAGCGCGTAGCCATTGCCCATGCAGGCATTCGTAATCAACGCGGCCGTAAAGTCGAACCAAGTGTAGTAGGGGTGAGGCTTGCCGTTGAAAAAAAGTTGCAGATCGTGATTTTCTGCCAGTTCACCATTGCGCTTACGAACCTTACGATCCAGCATCGCCACGCCTTCGGCGATATACCGAATTGCCGCAAACGCAGGCGGCAAACCCATCACCGTTTCGTCATTGACAGCAACGCCCGCGGGAGAAGTAGGGAAAAAAGGGAAAGGTTGGTTCAGGTAGTAGGTGCGCTTTTCTGTGATCGATTGCGCTGGTGTTTCCGGCGCCACGGCTGCAGATATCACCGCTGCCTGTGTTACCGTTGCATCATCCCAGAAAAGTCGTGTGAACCAATTTGCCATATTGTTGAATAATATTGCAAAATTGCACCACAACTATACCAACGTTGTGTTTCACGGGTAACACATTACAGCGCGAGGGCGCGCACGAACAGGGCTTTTATGTTTTCCAGCCCTAAAACTTCCGTAAGTGCTATGCCGGTTCATACCATAGCGCTCGAAAAGTTCTTTTTCGAGAGCCGCCCAGGCTTCGCGGTTCGGAGCGCGACTATCCTGATTTTCGGCAACCAATTCCCAGAAACGGGCCATGTAGCCCTCAATAGTCGTAAGATCGTGCATGTGGTTACGGTTTTGGAAGTGGAGAGAGTAGGGCGGAGCGCTTGCGCGGCTGGATCTCGAATACCATCCGCATGAGAATCATATCAAAGTAGTCCGGTGAGCGGCGAATCTGGGCTTTTACTTCTTCCTTTGGAGTAATGGTGAGTTTACCTGCAGCATTCTGGCCGGTTTTCTTGTGGGCCTCAAATTCTTCTATAATCAACTGTTGTACGCGCTCGTTTTCGCATGCGATGTATAATTTATGCTGTGCTACCATTTCGGAAAGTTTGAAAGCGCATTGCGTTCTGAGGTTTGCGTAATTCAATTTCAGCCCATCCACTTCTAGTGGTACCGATTGACTGCGGAAGTCGAAAGCCGTCCGAAAAAAGCCTTTCAAGAAGTTACCGACGCCGTTCGTGTCAAAAGCAATGTGTTTCCCGTAAACCTTGAACTCCTGCGCCGATCGCTCCATATTTTCCCAGATCATTTTTCCGTCTGACTTTTCCCAAGATTCGATTTTCTCCAAGCGTAGCCCGCTCCAACTTCCTACTCGGAACATGTCGGCTCCTTCCATGGCGATGTCTGCGGTTTGGTAGGCTTCACCGCTCGGAACGAATTTATTGCGGAACATATCGTACAGGTCTTCGTAACGAAACAGTTCGTTTTCACCTTCAGCGTCGTACCAGCAGCCTCGGCGAAGCCGGCGCCCGTGTTTTTTGTCTTGGGCAAACAAGTTACCTTCGTAGCCAGGGTCCTTTTCATTCAAAATCTGGTTGTCGTCCAGCGTTCCAGGTATGAATGTAATCGACTTCACCAGTGCCGACCGGCAAATCGATTTAACCTCTTCCGGCAGCGCCGCCATTACATCCTCGATACTGTTACCCCAATACATCACCTCGTTATGGCGGAAAAACCATCGCAACACGCCAGCCCGTTCCGGTATTGGCATGCCTCGCATATCTTCCACTTCGTGATCATCCGGATATATCCACCAGGAAATCAGGCGTTTCACCCAGCCACTCGTTTGTGGGTTGGTAGTTGCCCGCACGTAAGGCCGCACACCGCTTGCCGAACGGTTCCGGCTTACCATGTACCAAAATTGAGACGAAGTAAAGTGGATCAATTCGTCAAAACCAAGTAGTGCAACCTGGGCACCGTCCCAGGCCTTCACGTCATTCTCATGCTCCAGATGAGAGAAGAGTAGGGTTGCGCCACTCGGGAACCTCCATTTTGGCGGCTGTTCAGTGCTTTTTGCGGACCGGCCAGATAAGTCACGGAGTTTTTCATACACCTCTTTGCTTGTATCCCAAAGTCCTCCTTCGTTTTTGATCTGGGGAATCGTGCGACGAAAGATAACAGCCCGAAATTTGGAATTCGCTGAATGTCGAATTGGCTCCAAAAGCAGCGCATAACTCTTTCCCGCACCGGCCGCACCACCGCCAATAACGATGTCAGCCGGGCTACTCAGAAACGCAGTCTGAAAGCCCGGCTGAGGTTTAATGTATTGACGTTGGTCAGTCATACATAACCATCAAACACGACCGAAAAAGGGAGGAATATCAACAATTACGTCATCCTCTTCCCATCCGTAAGCAGCGGACAGGGTTTTGATCAACTTCTTTAAGTCAGAGAAAGAAAACGAGACGAGTAGTCGGATGCGCTTGTCTGTAAAGCAAATAATCACATCCTCGGAAATAACCGTTGATAATGTGTTCATAAATGAAGTGTGGTTTGATTGTAAAGAGTGAGGATTAAAATAAATTTGATGCCGAGGATTACTTCTGCCTTTCTTTCAAAATCGAAAGTGCTTCGTCAATAGCCATATCAATATCGTAATGGAAAATCCAGTAAGAACCAACCGGCGTATCTGGATAGAACATAAGCGAAACAACCGTGTCATGCTCTACCATTACTTGCAAAACAGCATCGTCAATTTCAGGGCTTTCATAACGTGAAATATAATCTGCAACCGATTCGTAACAATTGCGATGGTCGTTGACCTCGATGGACACAAGGCATTTGCAGAGAGAAATCAACTGGTTTAGTTTTTCCATGGTGGCTACCTTTTATTATCCGGCAGTATCACCGCAAACCCGCCTCCAAGCGGATTCTCCGGGTCGTCTCCCAGGTTGATCGTTTTGCCAAAACCGGTTTCCGATAACCAGCGCGCCGCCGCAACGTCACCCTTTTTCGCAGCCTTCCGGAACATCTTCACCACCACGGCTTCAGCGGCTGGCAGCGATACTTGCACCTTCACGCGCTCGCCGGTAACCTCTCCATCAACAACAAGAAACCCATCGAGTACCAGTTCCGTATGCCCACCCTCAGCCTGGGCCCGTATCGCCTCCTTAAACGGATTTTTGGGCCGCCCAGCACCTGGCAACCCCGGATCACCCGGCTGCTGAGCCATCAAAGTGCCTCCGTTTTTACCAGATACCTGTTTTGCCATTTGAAACAATTTTTGACAATGGTGAAACAATTTTTGAGCCAATACTCTAACTGCCGCCCCTCGCCAATGCTGCCTAAACGTTGCACGGCAAGGGGCTTGGAGTTGTCTTCAATTGAATGATAAATAAATGGCTGTCGAATTGAAGATAATGTGGAGCGTGTTGTCCACGATAATCAGCAGCCAAACGGACATCCATTTTGGCTTGTCTTCGGAGTAGCCAAAATTGTCGCCATCCCATTTCCAATTAACCAATCGAATCCAGTATTGAGCAAGCCGGTAGCGGTCAATGAAAAAATGTGAGCCAAATATCAGCCACCACCAAAATGTATTATCTGGAACAAGCAAATAAAAAGGAATGGAGTAAATACTTGCATGTGCCAGCGCAACGCCACTGTTTTTTGTTTTTTCTGCGGCCATGTAGTCGTTTTGTAGCAGGTAGTCTCCAACAAGGTGAAGGATAAAGCCGATAATCAGTGATGTTTCTAAATTCATGTTTAAGTTTTTAAAGATAACTCTGCTTGCCCGTACACCGACTGGATAAGCGCCGGCGCGGCGTACGGGCCGCAGAGTTGTCAATATGAGTACGCAATCAAATTAAACACCCAATACCCCGCCACCCAAAACCCTATGATTCCAATCCCTCCGGCAGCAAAAAACCAAAAGTGACGGGGCCGATATTCCGGCGAAGCATATCCCAGGAAAAAAGCACCGAGCCAGCCGGCCGTACTGGAAACGAAGTCAGTAAGTTGGCCATCGAACAGATCGACATAGCCGCGAAGGAAGCCGCTCAGGAGCATGAGCGAGAAGGAAGTGAGAATGATGGACTTGTAGTTAGACATAAATGAAGCCTGGTTTTTACATAATAACATCTTCGGTGATGATCATAGGAGGGTAGGGGATTAGAAGGTTAAAGATTTGTGTGTGTCTGGTTTTTACGGCGCCAAAATCCTTCTGAAAAACTGTCGAACTGCCGCACGAGGAAAACCTCGCCGCCCGACTTTTTGAGTGTTCGCATAAACTGGTCTTGTTCTGGTCGTATCTGGTCGGAGCCGATCTTTACCTCAACCGCAACCCACTGGCCGGTTGCAAGATTCCAGCCGATTACGTCCGAAACGCCTTTGAGGTTATCCGGAACTTTGCGCCAGGACTTCGCCAAAGCCGCTTTCACGGCGGCCTCCATTTGCTCGTCACTGATATGAGGATTGTTGCGCAAAGCCTTTACGATCTTTATCAGCCGCTCCAGAGCGTCCTCGGCATCAAACCGGCCGTAATTCTCCTGCCTCCAAACGAAGTACCCATTTCTATTCAGGAAATTCACCACCTTATTGATCAGGGAGTTTTGCGTTTCCGCTGGAAGTCGTGTCATGATTATCTACAATTTGAAGCAGGTCGGAACCCACGGTTTTGATGATGTTTGCTTCGATTCCGCACATGAGTACGGTGATCGCCATATCGCGCCCGCAACCATAACCGGCCTGTATTTCGGCAATCATTTCACCGACCGACAGGGCGCCACGGTTGCGGACGCGATCGATCAAATCACTCAGCCTCGGCTTCTCCAGGTTCATTGTCAAAAAGTTCACCCTGCCGGCCAAGGCCCGCGGCTTCGCGGTAGTCGTCCAGCATGGTGTTGCAGGTGTTTACGCATTCTGCGATCGATGCCGCAACTGCTTCCTGTACTTCCTTGCTCCAGCCGTGAATGAGCGTGATTACTGGCGATACTTTGTAGCGCAGGCGCAGATAATCGACTGAGCATTTCACGGTCAGCGGAATGTCTTTGCCGTCCAGGTTGAGCATGTGCTCGGATTTGAATTTTTCACCCTCGCGGATGATTTTAGGTTTTACTGCCATAATTGAGGCGTTTATGAGTGAAGAAAAAAGGTGCCGGACTTACGCGCCGGCAGACGGGCTATCTTCGTCGTCATCCCGACCAGGAACCATCCGTCGAGAGTAGGCGGCTTCACGAGTGGGCTTGTCGTTTCAGAGGCTTCGACCGGCCAGGTCTAATCGCCAATCACATGTGCTGTTTCCCCCACTTCACAGCACCCGAATCCACATCCACCGCCATCATAGGAATCAAAGAATGCCCCGACCATGCTCGGGGCCACACGCGACGTACACAGTTGCCGGCCGGCTATCATCCTGAAAATTGATGTTCGTGTGATTTTTGTTGCAGCGCCTCCAGTGCAGTTGAGAGTTCTCGTAGCCCGACCACCCAGCGGCGTAGCACTTCCGCGCGGCTCCAATCCTGCCGGCGCGATTTGAATTCGTCGTTTTCTACCCAGTTGACAAGCCTGCGGGAATCACTGCTTCCACGGAGGGCCTCGTTGGTAAGGATTTTATTGACTGCAGCGATCGATAAGTCCCACACCTCCACGCATTCGGCTTTTGGCAGATTGCACATTTTCACCGTGTCCACAAAAACCTCGTAGTCGAATTTGGTAAAGTCGTTCACCGTGACGCTTTCGCGCGACAACCACCATGCAAGGCGATCAGAAACGAACTGTTCCAGGTCAAACACCGGTTTCGGCTTCGCAGCCAATTCCAGTTTCGAGTTCGCGGAATGCAATTCCGACACGACCCGGCTACGGTAATTTCGATAGGCATTCAATACGCCACCCAGCGCGGCCACAGAAAACTGACCATAGTACGCCTGCAAATCAACATCGCCCAGGTCGCCAGCCGCTGCCAGGCTGAAAGCCAACTCGATTTCGTCAACTCCATACATACCGAAGCGATCCAGCACAAACATTCCCATTTCCTCAACAGTCCCTTCCTCAATTTTCGAGGCCCCGCAGTACGCTTTCGCGCAATTTTTTAGCACTGCAGTAATAGCCAGAAAAAAGCCGTCCGAGTCTTCCCGCTCCAACCGACGCATCGACATTTCCAACCCGGCCGCAATCCTCTCAACATTCGCCAAAGCGACTCCGCTGCTGACGGCGACGTGCTGCAAGTCTTTGGGCTGTAGCAATGGTAGCGGCGCGGTCGGCCGCTGCGCGATCTGTAGCGCCACTGTCGGTGGCGGGGCGATTTGCTGGATTTGTAGTTGAGTTGGCATTGGACGAAGCGGGTTGAAGTGTTACAAGTTTGTTTTTGCGCTGATCGTCCAGCGCAAACTTTCGAGCAGTAGAAATCCAGTCCAGCGACTTTCCGCCCCTTTCAGCCGACCAATCGCGGCAGCGAGCAAAATACCAGTATGGGTCAGCGTCAGGAATATCGCATGCTGCAACGAATGCAGCGGCCCAGGTTTCCAGCGGCGTTTTCGCCCAGGGACTTTCTGAGAAAAGCGCCGGGGCCGGGTGAATCTGTTCCGAAAAAAGGGGGGCGGCCGCAACAGGGGGGATTTCTTGCTCTACGGGCTTTGAAGTCGATTGCCCGAGGTTGTTTTCGGCGGGCGCGCCGTCACTACTCACTGTAATACTAACTGTATTACTCTCTATAATACTATGCTTGCGCTTTTCCGCAAGAGGTCTTGCGCTTTTCCGCAAGAGGGTATTGCGCTTTTCGTCAATACCTCTTGCGCTTTTCCGCAATAGGGGGGTACCTTCCTTGATGTAAATAAGTCGTTGATTTCCAGCCTTTTTATCCAGTTTTACCGTAATAAAACCAAACTCTTGTAATTGCGAAATCCATCGACTTACGGTGTACTCTGAAACACCATATAGATTTGCAAAATATGCGTTGCTTGCCCAACAGTGACCTTTCTCAGTAGTCAGTGCTGTGATTTCGCAATACAGAAGTTTTGCGTTCGGAATCAGACCCTCGCAATAGCGAACGGTCGCCGGGATTAAGCCATAAAAATTGGGTTGAATACTCATGAGACAACAGGCTTTGGATAGCATGCCTCAACTACGCAAGGCTTGCAATAGGTAATTAAATGAAGCATTTTAATTTTCGCGAAAAAAGTCATCGGCTACCTCATGGCCGGGAAGGATGGCGACAAGATCGGCCACGTTCGATTTTCGCCCGTTTGCCTTGCGTTGAGCATTCTGTGCAGGTGTCTGAGTGGCTGAAAATTCAGCAGCCTTTCGAGCGTAGTAGGCGCCGTCGTGAAATTGAGGGTGGAGCGTCCTTTTGGGAGTGGAAGATTCGTGTGACATAAATGAAATACGTTTGAGATTATTTGAACAGAATGAAATACAGGGCCGCAATGACCAGCGCGGAGCCGATCATGTACACTGGAAGGAAAAAAATCATAAAAGCACAGGCGATTGCCCAGAGTTTGAATCCGGCTGTGCCATAGAAGAGGTATCCGAGGAGCCACCAGATGGCAGCCCACCCAAATCCATCAAGAGTTGGCGACGTCTGTACCGGGCTGGTATCCTGATCGCTCGCCTCGATTTTGGTCTGCGCAGTTTTCGAACCGGTATGTCGCTGGGAAGGAGGTTTTCGGAGTCGTCTGACGGGTACGTCGTCATCGACGATGACATCGTCCACGGTTGAAGTTGTGTACCACATGGATTGGAGGTGAAAAAGCCTGGAATAGGCGTGAATGAAAATGAATTGTGCATGATTACGCTGATTTACGGATAAGGAAATCTACTTCTTGCTCCATCTGTCGGAACCCAAGTTCCGCCGCACGCTTCGCAAGGGCAAGCCCTTGCTCATATTGCGTCATGGCGGTTGCGTCAGGAACTACAAGTCCTTCGGCTTCGCGCTCAACAGCAGGCAGTCCATAGAAAATACATCTACGAAGCACATCGCTCAAAGTCGTTTGTCGACCAGGTCTTTGAACCGTCAACTTCGCTGCCAGCAATCGGAATGCTGCTACTTCATCGTCGTCAGAGCGACAGGATAGAAATTTGTCTTTCTTCATGTTTGAAAAATTGCACAAGTGTGTTAAACACTCTTTACATTTGTGATTAATAGTCACAAAGATGGAATAATATTGAATATTGTGCAACAATAAACAATATTATTTATCAACACATCATAACATGAGAAACAATGAACTCGATCTGGAAACGGCAATAGACTATCTGGCCGGCAGAGACATCACAATCCAAAAGATTGTGGATAAGATGGGTATTGACAGGAACAAGTTCAACTCCTGGCGACGCTCTACGAAACCAGGCAGAAAAGCGGCTTTACACGATGAGTTGAAAAAAATGTTTCCTGAGTTGGAAAATGTTTCACCGCCCACTGAAGACGGACACAGGGCCTCGCTTGGTGAAAAATATACTCAACTCCTTGAAAAAAACATTGAGGAACTGAAAAGAGAGCGAGATGATTTGAAAAAACAAAACGAGGAACTGTTGCAGGAAATATTGAGAAATATCAGAAGAAGTGACCCTACAGCGACGTAAAAAAGCCAAACTATAACTCATATGAAAAGTCCGAAAAACAAACATGGAAACGACCCCGTAAAACCATATGAGAAAATAATCCTGATTTCAGAAATAATCAATTTGCGTCGATTAAGACGAAAACTCCGGAAAACCCTAAAACTATCAAGAGAAATAGCGCTTCAAATAGATAATCACACCGAATAGAAAAGGCCCGCCCTGGATAACCAGAGCGGGCCTTTTTCAATCAAACGACACCCAAATCAACCTCCACATTTTCTAACTGTGTCTCCGTCAATGCTTTGCGGTGGCTTTTGTAGCCCGTACGGGAATCGAACCCGTGTTACAGGAATGAAAATCCTGCGTCCTAACCCCTAGACGAACGGGCCTCTTGGCGGAAGCGGGGCAAAGATAAAAGCACTCAATTCGGAAAACCAAGCGTGTGTGAAAATTTTTTTCAAAAAAAATGATCTACCCTAAAATCCGTGGTTTTCCAGCACTTTTCTTGCTCTTTGCACAACGCTGGGGTCAATTTCCAGTTCCGGCGCATGATGCGGTTTCTTTCTTGCATCGATGACAAGCGGGCCACGGCATCCCCAGTGTTTGTGTTCTGTGAATGCTTGCACCCCATACATATCGTGGCTTGGATTGGCCCTGGTAAATGCAACCCACACAAAATTATTCGTGTTGGCGGCAGTGAAACGGCTATCGTCTGCCAACACGATCATTGGAATATGTTGAAGGTCGAAACGCTCGAGCCAGGTACATAGTTCCGCAACCTGCGCTCGGGCCGTTTTTTCAAATTCAAATCTGGGCGCCTCGATCACCAGCATACCTGGCTGGAAAAAATGCGGGTTGTTAAATCCTTCCGGCAGTGTGAAGTTTTGGGGTAGTTCTGCTTTTAGTTCACGACGCTGCGTGCCCCTACATGCAACAATGACTTTTGAACCTGCATTCCAACCCGACCCGGAATAATCCAGCGTATCGATGGTTGTTTTGGTCTGGAAATGCAAGTCGCGTGTCCAGTCGACTCTTTCCAGGAAATGCCTGAAAAAATGCGGCAGGTCATGGGTATCAAGCCTTGGGTCATCATCGGAAGCAGCGATGAACAGGAACTTTGCCAGCGAGGTTTGTCCGGTACCCAGCACCCGATTCGCGATGGTCAGAATCTCTTCCGGCACACGTTCACGGAAAGGCATGTAGCGCTCGTGTCCGATGGCCAGCAGCAGCGGATGTACGCCGGCAGCATCCACCGCATGCAATTCCTTCAAACCGGGAAATTCCTGTGGCGTGAGCGGCGCTACCAATTCATGGATCAGCCAGCCAAAACTGCTGTCCTCCATCGGAGGTCGGCCCACTACGCTGAAATGCCAGAGCGGGTTTTTGCGGTGGTACACCTTGTGTACACGCATGACGGGGAAATCATGCGTCAGCGAGTAATAACCCAAGTGGTCTCCAAAAGGGCCTTCCGGCTTTTTTACGTCCTTCAAAATTTCGCCTGTGATCACAAAATCGGCATCCGAACTAAGAAACTGCCCGTTTTGCCGGGTATATCGAAAACGACGACCAGCCAGCAATCCGGCGAACGTGAGTTCACTCAAACCTTCCGGTAGCGGCATAATAGCCGAAAAAGCGTGGCTGGGTGGCCCGCCCACAAAAATGCTGGCGTAAAAAGGTTTATTCAGTTCATTGTAACGGGTATGGTGCACACCAATTCCCCGGTGCAACTGATAGTGCAGGCCTATTTCTTCGTTTGGAATATATTCATTGCCAGATAGTTGTATTCTGTACATGCCCAGATTGCCATGCATGGGGCCCGGCTTGTCAGGGTCTTCTGTGTATACCTGTGGCATGGTGATGAATGCACCGCCGTCCATGGGCCAACTTTTTACCTGTGGCAACTGGTCGATGCTGGTAGTGCCCCATGTCACAGCGCTTCCTGTCCAACTGCGCATCGGCAATGCAGAAACAGCCGTAAATGGCGCACCCATGTAACGCATCGGATTTTTTAACGCCGCTGCCGGGTCCTTTTTGAGTTCGATGACGCGCTTTACACGCTCCAGGCTGTGGCGAAACAGCCATGCTGTGCGTTCAAAAGTGCCGTAAATATTGCTCACAGCCTGAAACGGGCTTCCTTTTACCCGTTCAAATAAAATAGCCGGCCCTTGTCGCTCGAATACCTGCCGGTGTATTTCGGCAATATCTAGGTTGGGATCTACTTCTTCACGAATGCGCAGAAGCATTCCGTGCTGTTCCAGATCATTGACTGCTTCGCGGAGACTGCGATAAGCCATAGTGAGTGGTGAGTGGTGAGTGGTAAGAAGTGAGTGGTTAAGGGGTGGGGGATTCGCCCCAGCGGTAGGTGTCGGGGCGGAGGCCTGCCAGGTCGAGTACACGATCGGTGACGGTTCGAACAACTGCCGTAATATCCACAGGTTTTGAATAAAACGATGGGCTGGCGGGGCAAATAATGCCGCCTGCTTCCGTAACCGTTTTCATGTTGTTGATATGAATCAGGTTGAGCGGGGTATCGCGCGTCACCAATATCAGTTTTCTACGTTCTTTGAGCATGACATCGGCTGCGCGGGTGATAAGGTCATTGCTGATGCCTGTAGCGATACGTGCCAAAACCCCCATCGAACACGGACAAACGATCATGGCGTCATATCGGGCTGAACCGCTGGCAAAAGGAGCAAAAAAATCGTTTTTTTCGTAAAACTGAAAAGGGTAGGGGCTAAAGTCGGGCTCCCCGAGTTCCAGTTCCCAGTTGATACGGGCATTGTCGGACAACACCACGCCCACCGTTTCGGTTTGCGCTGATAAAGAAGTCAGCGTGTCGAGCAATGCCTTGGCGTAAATAGAGCCGGAAGAACCGGTAATGGCAACAACTATTTTCATGGACACGGATTGGAAACACGGATTACACGGAGGGTGACGGATTTTCACAGATTTGGTCTTCAGAAAAACGAGCCATTCCTGCCAGTAACGAACACTTAAACACGAATAAATGAAAATGGCTCATTCAAAAAGATAAAATCTGTGAAAATCCGTTACCCTCTGTGTAATCCGTGTTTCCAATCCGTGTTTCACCTACTTGCCAAAACCGATGTTTTTGCGCACAAACAAATTGAGTTTGTCCTTTTCAAAAGTGAATGATGCAACATCATCGGCTGTGATGGTGTGCATGCGCTCATCTTCTTCCGGACGATTGTGTGCAATGCGCAGATTCTGGTTTTTGATGGCTTCCATCACCACCTGGCGCACTGCACGGGCATTTCCGAAATATTTATCGCGGAACTGATGGAGGAAACGCAGGTATTTGCCCAGGTATTCGCGTGCCTCTTCCTCCACGCGGTAATGTTCCTGCTGAAACATGTACAGAGCAATTTCCAGCAATTCTTCCGGCGAATAGTCCTCGAAACGCAGGATTTTGTCAAAACGGCTGTTCAACCCCGGGTTTGTTTTCAGGAATTGATCCATATTTTCAGGATAACCGGCTACGAAAACGAAAAACTCGCCGCGGTGGTCTTCCATGCGTTTCAACAGCGTTTGAATGGCCTCATCACCAAAATCGCCTTGCGACCCGCGGCCGGAGTTGGTAAGCGCATAGGCTTCATCGATGAACAATACGCCGCCCATCGACTCTTCCACGCGTTCGGTGGTTTTGATGGCCGTTTGGCCCACATAACCTGCCACCAGGCCTTGCCGGTCGGTTTCGATCATATGGCCGCGCTCGAGTACGCCGAGGGCTTTGTAAATCTTTGTGAGAATACGGGCCACCGTAGTTTTGCCAGTGCCCGGATTGCCTACAAACACGGTATGCAGGTAGAAACGCCCCAATACATCGCGGCCGGAATCCCGGTTGAAACGTACCAGGTGTACCAGTTCGCGGATGTCTTTTTTGATGTTCTGCATCCCGATCAGGCTGTCGAGTTCGTGCAAGGCAGTTGTAAGCAGCGCTTCGTCGACAGGAATATTGGGCAATGGGCGTTTCTGGGTGATCTTGACTTTTTCTATATCTTCCCGGAGGATTAAAGTGAGCGCCTCGGAATTCAGGTTACGTACTTCCGGGTAGCTCATAAGGCGAAGTCCCAGTTGAATTTTGGCCTTGTCGATCAGGTCATGTACAAATCGGGCATTGCCAAATGCGCGGTCGCGGCTTCTGAATGCCTCGGTGATCATTTCGTCGACCATCGTTTTGGCTTCTTTGGCCAGCATGACCTCTTTCTCATTGCAGGCATAATCGGCAATCATGCTGAGTTCCTGCGGGAGGTAATCTGCAAATTCAAAGGTGAGTTTGAACCGGCTGCGCAAACCCGGGTTGGAATCAAGGAAAGTTTTCATTTCCTTTGGATAACCAGCCACAATTACGGCCAGGTCGCCAGGGCCATTGGATAACTCTTTGACCAGAATTTCAATTACTTCCCGGCCAAAATCCTTGGAATCTTCAGCGCTTCGGGCAAGCGAGTAGGCCTCATCGATGAAGAGCACGCCGCCACGAGCCATTTCAATGGCATCTTTGACTTTGGGTGCTGTCTGGCCGATGTATTCGCCTACCAGGTCGGTACGGTCGACTTCATGTACGTGGCCTTTTGACAGCAGACCCATTTTTTTATACAGGCGACCCATCATTTTGGCTACGGTAGTTTTACCTGTACCAGGGTTTCCTATAAATATGGAGTGTACGTTGATGCCGTCTTTTTCTACAAACCCTTTTTCCTTACGGAGTTGAAGGAACTGAATGTACTGAGCATGCTCGCGCACTTTGGTTTTTATTTCATTCAGTCCGATCAGGGCATTGAGTTTGGACAATACTTCTTCAAAATTTTCGGTATCTTCCTCATCAGGCTGCAGAAAAACCTGTTGTCCTTTATCGGGTAGAAATACCGCATTGACGCCTTCATCCCAGTCTACGCCCACTTCAAAAGGCATGACGGCCATGAGTTGATCCATGAAAACGATCTCGGCGGTGTAGCGGTCGTTTCGCCAGGAGCCTTTCACATTGCTGCCCCAGCCGGCAGTTATTTTCATGCCGTCGTCACTTTTTTCCACCTTGTGCAGGCGAACGACCTGACCTTTCAGTTCGCGGGCATCGTTGTAAAATTTGATAAACAACTCGCACTGCCACTGTTTACTGAGCAGCAGGTTTTTCAGGGTGATTTCGGCGTAGATGTAACGGGTTTCATCACCAAAGAAGCGTTTCATGTACTGGCGCTCAAACTCTGGAATATCGTCATAGGGCCCTTCATACATACGAAGGGAGGTGATCTGACAATACGGGTTGTCGGTTTTGGTGATGGCGCGACCTGCTTCTTCGATGTAAAAATATTTGGTGCCTACTTTTTCACCCTCGATCCATGCTTCCCAGTAATAGGCGCCTTTTTTCCAGAATACGCCTTCCTGTTTATTGCCCCAGCCTTCGCGGATATAACCAACGGAGTCATATTTGCTGACTTTGCGGCGGAAAGGAAGCACACAAATTTCTTTTCGTTGTTTTTTGACTGCGTAGCACCTCAATTCCACATTCACTTCCCAATCCTCTATATCGAAATGCTTGTTGTGGAAAGAGAGTTCTGCATATATATAGGTTGTTTCCAGCCGATCGAATACCTGGCGGTACTTTTTCTTGTTGTCGGCGAGCCACTCGGTAGACGCATACACCTTTAATTCCCTGAATTTCCATCGTTTGAACTCAGGTTCCTCATTCGTCGGTTGTATCTGTTGGGTTCCAAATTGCATGACAGTAGCGCTGTGAATTTTATTACAGGGGTCTAAACAGCCAAATGTAGGGAGTGTAAACGAATTTTTCAAAACCTTCTATACATTACCGTGTTTGAACGGGCAAAAAATTACCTTTGCACCCCTCTTGAAGCACGACCATGGCAACCATTACTTTTCAATTTGAAGATACCAGCATCCCGAGCAAAACAGTTTCGGGTAATTTTGTGGACATGTCTATCCTGGAACTGACCGAGGAATACGATGTGCACCTCAATCACAATTGTGGCGGCGTTTGCGCCTGCTCCACCTGCCATTTGTATGTGGAAAAAGGCGATGAGTTTCTGGAAGAAATTTCTGACAAAGAAGAAGATTTTATCGATCGCGCCATCAATCCACGGCTTGAAAGCCGGCTGGGCTGTCAGTGTATCATTCTCGAGGAGGATGCGAAAGTTGTCGTAACCATTCCCGACCAACGCAGAATCATCGGACACGAGCATTGAGTAATACAAGCAAATCAACTACTCTACGCACTCTCACTTCTCACTTCTCACCTCTATCCCCCGTATGCCTTTTCACGATTTCGACAACATGCCCATTCACTGGGCCGATCATGAAGATGTAGCCATGGCTTTGTACGAACGTTTTGGCGACGATTTTGATGAAAGTAAAATTTATCGAATCCGATTCACCGAATTGTTGCAGTGGATACTGGAAATCCCCAATTTTGAGGGCAAACGAGAAGATTCTAATGAAGGTCATCTGGAGCAAATCCAGGCAAAATGGGTTTACGAATGGAGAGCGAACAACAAATAGCAAAACCAAACAATGACCTTCCCGAGGTCGGTATAGATGCGGTTGTCAGTTATATCCCTGCGGATGTATTGTCGGCCCCACCCGTAGAAATCGAATTGGTTCATCTGTTCGATAAACTGCGCGCCGTGAAAGGGTTCGTATTCGACGTAGATGGCGTTTTTACAAATAACACGGTACTGATAACAGAAGAAGGCGACTTGTTGCGCACGATGAATGTGCGCGATGGCCAGGTGGTAAAATGGGCTTTGCAGGCTGGTTATCAGGTCGGCATTATTACCGGCGGACGATCGGAAGGCACCAAAAAACGCCTGACTGCGCTGGGAATTACGGAATACTACTCCGGCGTGGCTGAAAAACTGCCTGTTTTTCAGGCTTTTCTGGAAAATACAGGCTTACTTTCTTCTGATGTCTGTTACATGGGCGATGATATTCCGGATATTCCTGTGTTGCGAAAAGTGATTGTTTCGGCATGCCCTGCAGATGCCGTGCCTGAAGTAATGGAAATTTGCGATTATATTTCTCCTATCCCCGGCGGCAATGGTTGTGTACGCGATATTTTGGAGAAAGTGATGAAGTTGCAGGGGAAGTGGCCGGAGTATTAGAGGTGAGAGGTGAGAGGTGAGAGGTGAGAGAGAATTTATGTGGGATTATTTTTGAATATCTGAAAATTTCGGACTTTGTGCCGCATGAATCAGGTGCTGGCCATTATCCGACTGTTTCGCTTTCCGAATCTGTTCATTGTGTTTCTGACACAATTCATTCCGTACTGGTTTATCCTTCGACCTGCTATTTTAAAAGCGGGTGGAATACCGGTACTTAATGAAACTACCTTTGGGCTGATTGCTGCCGCGACAGTGTTCACTACGCTGGCAGGGTATGTGCTGAACGATTACTACGACCGGGAAATTGATGTCATCAACAAACCGGAACGTATTATTTGGGGGCGCTACCTTCCTGCGCCATTCGCGCTGGTGCTGTATTCCGGGCTGGTCATTCTGGTTCATATTCTGGCATTCGCTATCGATCAGGCACTTCATCCACCCAGTCACTGGCCTTTGTGGGTATTTCCGGGTGTTTCCTTTATGCTTTTTCTGTATGCCTGGCAATTGAAATGCACGGCCATTATGGGTAATTTTATGGTATCCCTGTTGTGCGGCGTGGTACCCATTATCATTCTTTTCCCGGAAGACAGGCCGATCTGGATTACATCGTTTGTACAACCGGAAGCCATGCAAATTGCCGTAAGTTCGGTGTGGATGTATGGTTTTTTCGCTTTTATGACCAACTTGCTACGCGAGCAGGTAAAAGATCTGGAAGATTTTATTGGCGATTCTCAATGCGGATGCGCTACACTGGCTGTGCTTAAAGGGCCTCGTTTTGCGCGCAAACCTGCGGGTTTTACTGGCTTGACAGTGAGTATTTTAGTGGGGTTTTTATTGTTTTTTTGGTATCAAACCGATGCGCCGCGCTGGCAGATCATTGCAGGTGCTGTTCTGCTACTGCTACCTGCCCTGGTTGCCACTCTTATAATATGGAATGCGCGTGCCAAACGCGACTACACCCGCGCCAGCCTGCTCGTCAAAATTATCATGTTTACCGGCTTGTTTCTGTTGCTGCGGTCGTGGCCGGAAGACATGAATACGCTTTTGAAGTTATGAGTTATGAGTTATGAGTTATGAGTTTTACTCACTTTGCTATTGGCTTATCAAATAGAGAGGCCAATAGCAAAGTGAGTAAAACTCATAACTCATAACTCATACCTCATAACTCAACTCATTCTTACTCCATTCGCCACCGCCCTTTCCGGCTGCAACAACACTACACCGCCGCCATTTTCCTGTTCGAGGCCGAGCACCAGTACTTCTGAAAAAAAATTGGCAATTTGCCGGGGAGGGAAATTGACCACCGCAAGCACTTGTTTTCCTAATAAATCTTCTGCTGTGTATAAAGTTGTGAGTTGTGCGCTGCTTCGTTTTAGACCCAGTTCAGGACCGAAATCGACCAATAATTGCCATGCCGGTTTGCGGGCTTGTCGAAATGGCTGTACCTCGATGATAGTACCAACGCGGATATCTACCTTTAAAAAATCGTCGAAGGATATTTGACTCATATGGATTTGTATACGTGTGTCAGACAAAAATAAAAGAACGCTTAAAAATCGTCAGCCTGCTATCAAATTCCTGATAAATTGAAAAGAAATCTGAATTTGTTAAAATTATTGCGTACAATTGCATGACAATAGTATGACAGTTGTCGGAAAATGAAATGAAAACACTGCAACCCGGATGTCGTTCCCAAAGCATCCGGGTATTTTTTTTTGTTTTTTGCTAAAAACCTGAAAATCAATGACGATAATTGCCCCGGTTTTCAGATTTTCGGGTTTGAAAATGATCTTGCACTGTGAAAAATAGCAATTTATGAATTCCAAATCTCTTGTATTCATTCTTTTCGCCGTCTGGAGTGCAATTTGCTGGCGCTGGTACACCTGCTCCATCAAGGGTTACTGCAGCAGCGACACCGTGGCTGCTTCTGTTGCCAACCATCAAGGCAATGGCATAGAACCAATGGAAAGCGATACGGTTGTAGCAGATTTAACCGTACCAGAGAGCAATCCTGCTTCCAACTCCACTTCCCAAAGCAGTTCAAAAAAACCGATCTCTACTCAGCCGGTTTCAGAATCACGTATGAACGAAGTTCAGATGGAAGAAGTGGAAGACCGCATGGTGATACATTTTCCATATAATTCTATCCGAAAAGAAGACGATGCCGCTATCGATGACTACCTCAATCGGTTGGCAGCAGAGTTGACCGGCTCGGGCCAGACAGTTACAATTACCGGACATACTGATTTTGTTGGAGAAGCAAAAGACAATGTTCGTTTTGGCTTGTTGCGCGCCAACAGTATCAAAAATATACTGGTAAAAAAAGGCGTGAATGGCAAACAGATCAAAACCCGCTCTTACGGCGAATCGAAAGCCATTGCCACCAACGACACACCCTGGGGACGCTATCGCAACCGCCGCGTAGAAATTCGTATAAACAAGTGATAATCAACACATAAACCACCTCATCATGTTTGAACAAGATATTAGACTGGGCACCGGCACCGGCACCTACACACAGCATACCATGGAAATTATCATCATGCTGCTCGGCGCATTTTTGCTGGGCATCTGGCTGGGATGGATACTCTGGAATCGGTACAAACAGGAGGCCGAAAAACTTCGACTCGACAATCAGAGCCTGAAAATTACCACTGAAGCGCTTTCCACCGAATTGTCTACACTCAAGGCAAAACTCGCAGCGCTCGAAACAGACAATAACAACCTGGCTGCTCAGGTCGCCAGCCTTCATCGCAACAACAGCAATCTGCGGGATCGTATCGCTCAACTGGAGGCCGATGTGGAACAAACCGAGTCGCGCAATCGACAGGTGGAAACAGAACTGGGCCTTTCCTTTACGCCGGATACTCCCGTAGTGGATGATATTCCGCTCGAAGTAGTGGCGCAAGATCAGCCAGACCTGCCTGCCGAAGAATATGTCGAGCCGGATGTAGTGGCGCCAGTAATTGCTACTGCAACTCCCGACAGCAAGATAACTGTTACGGTTTCGGAAGGCGACAAACCACTGGCTGAAGTAGTGGTCACAAATATCGCTCCTGTTGAAGAAAAACAGGAAGATACCCAGCAACAGCCATCAGGCGAACCTGATGTAATCGTACTGTCGCCAAAAGATGTATTGCATTCTCCACTTGCTACAGTTGTAGTGCCAACTTCGGAGCCAACATCCGAGCCGCAGGAAGTAGGCATGGCTGCAGTACCTCTTTCACAAGATGACCTGACAGTTGTGGAAGGCATTGGTCCTAAAATTCAAATGCTGCTCAATCAATACGGCGTTCAGACATACAGACAATTGGCAGATACCCCTGTAGAACGTTTGCGGGAAATACTTAGCAATGCCGGCCCTCAACTGGCTATGCATGATCCTGGAACCTGGCCTTCTCAAGCCAATCTTGCGGCCAACGATCAATGGGATGCACTGAAATCTATCCAGGGATTTTTGAAGGGAGGAAAGAAACCCAACTAAGTCCTGAGTCGTAAGTCCTGAGTCCTGAGTCTGTGGCATACACCTGATTACCATTGGCGTTCATTAATGAGCAGCCAATAGTAATCAGGTGTATGCCACAGACTCAGGACTCAGGACTTACGACTCAGGACTTAGTTACTCCTTTGTGGTGCCGGCCCAATTCCCGTTGGTGCTTCCGGATTTGCACCTGGCTCTGCTACATTACTATCCATAAAACGCCATGAAATGCCGAGCCGGATGGCTCCGAAAGGCTGAGGGTGCGAGGCTGTTTGGTAAAACACATCCGTCTTATTCCACAGGGTTTGCAGGTTTTCATACCGGAAAAAGAACCGGAAGGTTTGAACTTTGAAGGATAGAAAAGCATCCAGCCAGGTATAAGGTTTTTGTGTGGTAGAATCCTGCAAATGGAATTGCCAGGTAAGCGGCTGATAAGCATCGGGCTGGAATTCGCTGTTGATTCTGAAATCAACCCCTGTTTCCAGCAGCATGTGCTTTTTGAATATTTTTCCTGAAAAATACAGGCTGTTTTTGCTAAACCAGTCCGGTAAATGCACAATGTCGGAGCGGTTGAAACGCTGTAAAGCCACTGTATTGTCAAACCGCAAGGCGCCCAGGCGTATATTTTCCGTGATGAGCAACTGCGCTACCTGCAAAGGGGAAGTGGTTTGACTGGCCAGACCTTGCTGGTTGTAATAAATGTAATTATTGATCAGGTGCGTTTTTATGGTGGCCTCAAAACCGATCAATGGCAGTGCATAACTCCCGGCCAGGGTGTTTTCCAACGGTTTTTCAAAACTGTTGCTCCAGAACGAACGCTGGCTGACAAATAACTGGCGGGCAATCAAGGGTACAGGGTATCGCTGACTAAGTACGGAGGCTTTCAATATTCCGGCTTTGCCCAGCCCCAACTCCAGTTTTCCGGCAATACGATATTCCCCAATATTTTTAAGTACCCCCAAGGCCGCATCTGCGGTGAAAGCAAATCCGTCGGAAGGTGTAATACCCAACTGTCCGGTCAAAAACACATTGGAAAACGCTGTTTTTTCAGGTTCCTGGCGCAGGTTGAAATAACTGTGCATGATGCCTACCGAAAGTTCGTCGGATGGCTTTCCTTGCTTTTTAGACTTGAAAGTATTGAGGGTGAAGGAGTTGTCTATTCTGTTCAGTGCAATATAGTTGCGGATACCGCGGTAATCCACCAAAAAGGTGTCGAAAAACGTGGAGTCAGCTTGCACACCTTCTGTATCGTCTCCATCGTAAAATTTCCAGTTTTGCCTCCTCCAATCTATGGTATGCGTGGCACGCAGCACCCGTTTCCCTTCTTTTTCATTTCCTGCAAATCGCAGGTGTTGCGTCCATTGCAAGGTCTGATCATCGTGTCGGGTGTAGGCTTTCAGTTCAGGTAAATTGACTTCCGCATTGATCGGGCCAGTAAAATCACCGGTACCAAACACAGTTCCCGCTACAATACCTCCGTTGTCCTGTTGCCGGTTTACATTTTTGGAAAAAATAAGGAAACCATCATATCGTTCGCCGACGGGAATCCAAAGGCCCAGCAGCAAAGCATTGTGCTTGGAACGCTGATACCTGTATTGCCCGAGGTTATTGATGGTACGGTAGTCCAGTGAAAAATTGGTGCCACCCGAAAAAGTATGGGCCAGTCTGGCATTCATCATTCCTTCCAGTTGGGTTCTTCCCTGAGAGAAAAAGACATCGCTGAAGGAACGGCTGTTTCGATAAAATCGAAGGTCAGAGGGTTGCAGGTTGTACAAGTCGAAATTATGTACGCCTACATCAAACCCCTGCCGAGCCATTGTTTCAAAAAACAAGGGTCTTGCAGGTGTGCCTAGGTTGCCCAAAGTGCCCCAATCGACTACTTTTTGACGGGCTGGGTCGTAAAAACGAAAGTTTTTATCCGCAAGCGTATCATCTGCCGGGTGCTCCCTTTCGGGTGATAATGCAAGGGTATAAAAAAGAGGGGAGGTGTCAATGGCAGCAGGCCGCACAGTGGTTGCGCTGGCTTGTACTGGTTGCTGGGCCTTTAATACAGGCAGGAAACAACAAAAAAACAAAATCCGAAGAGCCTTACAGGCCCAGTTGTCCGGGCAAACGTGTTGGGCTACTGGCAGGTGCATGTTTCGGAGTATGTTAGGATTTTTGTTTGGGATAACGATGCAGGGGAAAGAAACGCTGTAGAGGGTAGTGTTTTTGTGTTTTGGTGTATTGGTGTTTTAGTGTTTTTGTTGGCTTCCTTCTTGGCATTTGTGGGAGAGTGTTCAATAAAGTCTGCATTAACACACTTTATTAGACACTCTCATTGTGTTAATTTTATTTCCAAAACCAAGAGCAACGCCCACAAAAACACCAAAACACTAAAACACCAAAACACCAAAACACCAAAACACCAACCCCTACAGCCCAATAACGCGTGGATTCATACCCATATTGGAGAAGCCCCCGTCGTGGAAAAGGTTTTGCATGGTGACATAACGGGTCAGGTCGCTGAAAAGTGCAATGCAGTAGTTGGCACAGTCTTCTGCTGGCGCATTACCCAATGGTGACATTTTATCGGCATAATCGTAGAATTCCTGAAACCCCTTGATGCCCTTGCCTGCGGTAGTCATGGTAGGCGATTGAGAAATCGTATTTACCCGTACATTTTTTGCTGTACCATAGTGGTAACCAAAACTGCGGCCAAAAGACTCGAGCAGTGCTTTCGACTCGGCCATTTCAGAATAATCGGGGAAAACGCGTTGTGCTGCAATATATGTTAGCGCTATGATGCTGCCCCAATCATTGATAGCATCGAGTTTCCACATCGTTTGCATGGTTTTATGAAAAGACATGGCGCTCACGTCGAATGTTTTTTGCATCCATTCGTAGTTGAGATCGGTATAAGATTTTCCCTTGCGTACGTTGACGGACATGCCGATGGAGTGCAGTACAAAGTCGACTTTGCCCCCGAAGTGCTCCATACTTTTGGTAAAAAGGTTTTCCAGATCTTCCAGCGAAGTAGCGTCTGCGCCTATGACAGGAGCGTTGCAGGCTTCTGCCAGTGCATTGATTTCACCCATACGCATGGCTACGGGCGCGTTGGTGAGCACGATTTGAGCGCCTTCCTGAACACAGCGTTCAGCGACTTTCCAGGCGATACTCTGATTATCAAGGGCGCCGAAGATAATTCCTTTTTTTCCAGCGAGAATGTTGCTCATTATGAAGGTTTTAGTTAGAAAAATTCAGAAAGGGTGGGGCTGATTTGAGTGCGCAAAGATAGAAAAGAGGATGAGAAACTGTTTTTTAACCGGATTTTAATCGGCGTCTTATCGCTCATTTAGCGATGCTTAATTTTGGGGTGTGCACTTTTGTCTCAGTTCAGCAAACAACCGTTCTGCATCAAAAAACCGGACGGGCATTGACAGACAAAGGATAAGGAACATCCGCGCTGAACACATTGCCTGCAATGCCTACTCCAAAAATCAAATTACCAAAATGATAGTCGAAGAAACCCTCGCCACCCCGTCTTCCTTCCGTTTTACGGGACGTGCCCTGGCCTCCATCGAAGAACTTCCTGCATCCGGCCCATGGCCTTCCGATCTTTCGCAAACGCGACTGATTCAGGTGGAACAGCCCATCAACTTCAATTTCGAATGGCAGGTATCCGGTCCGCTGGTCCCGCTGCTCGACCGTAATTTTCGCTGGAAAATCCAGGTGTACTTTGAAAAATGGGGCGCCAGCGAAACTGCTGTTGCACCTTCCATTACCGTTCCTTACCAGGCTGTAAGCGGCTTCACGTACCGTTCTACCATCAACCTGCCGGCCAACACCCTGCGCGAAGGCGTGTATGATGTAGTAGCCGTACTGCGCCTGTACGATGGCTCCGGCCGCCCGCTGCCGGTAGCAGGATTCGAGGAAATGGGCAAATTCGAAGTGTACGAACAAGCCTGAACTGCCTGAATGGCTTTGACAAGAGGGTTTTCTGCCGTTCCATACACGGGACGGAGCGGAGAACCCTCTCCACTTTTCTGATCACCTTGTTCTTTTATAACTCCTTAAAAATCAATCTGCTATGCAAAAAGATAAACGGACCAAAGACCAAATCCTACGCTTGCTGGATCGGGCGCTCGAACAGGAAGAAAAACTGAGTGGAAAAATTACTGCCCTGGAAATGGAACTGCAGGCCTGCAAAAAACAACTGGAAAACCCCATGCAGGAGTTTGCAGAAGAAGCGCTGGCTTCGAGCAAAACCTCGTTTCGGATCGATTATTACCGCACTTCTGCCAAAGGGCCGCTTAAAGGAATAATCGAACACCTGCCCAGCCGCACCCACAAGTCCTTTTCCGGGGATGGAATGCGTATTGTATCAAAATTTATGGGCAAATACATCCCGGAACTAAGGCATGCAACCACCATACAAACGGCTAAAACTGATTCCAGTGCGTTGCCTGAAATGCCCCAAAAACACGATGAAGCAATGCCCGAAGTATCCCGGCCAAGATTGCTTGACCGCCTCCGGGAAGAACAACGGCTGGTGGAAAAAGCCTGGTGATTAATTCAGCGAGACAATCTGCTGAAGCGCTTCCATGTTCTGCGCTTTTGTGCTTGCTCCGATATGTTGTGCGGTCGAAGCACCCCGTTTAATGCGCATCTCACCTGTTTGCCAGTTCATTCGACGCTCATAATCGGAGCAGTGCGGGCAACGCCAAACAATCCACTCGCCTTCGCGATGGCTGGTACAGTAATGCTGGCTTTGAGAGGGGGCATGCGAGAAACGAGCGTCCATTTTTTTCTTGTCTAAATGCCGAAAAACATACAGGTTGCCAGGTCATTTCGGGGCGCCTTCAAAAGTATTGAGGGCAGGAAGGTAATACGGATTATCCGAATCGCCTTCCCTTATCAATAAAAAAGTGTGCCAGATTCGGCGTGCATTTTATTTATATAAAATTGTTCACATGCATCCGGTATATGAGCATAAATGGGTATTCTTAAAAACCAAAAACCGATATCCATGGATCAGCCCAAAGTGTTGCTGTGCGGCAAACACGATGCTTTGCTTCAGGCTATGCGCATGAGCAGTTTTGCAGCCTTTGAAGTAGCGGAAGACAACGGTACAACTGCCACACGTCAGGATGCAGAAATGGTTGTAATCCTGCATAATCCGCCTGTTTTTGATGGTATGCCTATACTGCGTACCTGGCGTAGAGAATACCCGCAGGTACCGGTGGTAGTGGCTACTTCCGATTATACAGGCGCCACAACACGGATGATTTTCAAGTCAGGTGCTATGGATGTGCTGGAGTTGCCCGCTGACAAAGAGCGTATTCTTGCCTGTTACGAGGCATATCTGCCCCATCGCAAACCGGAAAAGAAAGTTAAAAAGCCCGGCATGCTTACATCCTCACAAGCACTGATGGCCGCCGTCACGCCCGGAATGTTGCTTGCTTTACCCGGGAATGTGCTGGCTTCAACACCGGTTACAGTATTTCCGCAGCAACACCATATTGAACAGGGCATAGCAGGCAACAGTGGCGGTTTTTCCATATCCTTTTTTGGACATTTTAAAATTCAGTTCCGAGGCAGAGCCATTGAAATGACGGGACAGGCTAAACTATTGTTCGCTTGCCTGGCTTACCATTATCCTAAAGCCCTGACAAAAGATTACTTAGCCAAAGTTTTCTGGCCTGATAAATTCGAAAATGCACCAGAAAGCGCCCGTAGAAGCCTCAATGTCGAATTGGCGCATATTCGTTCTGCATTTCAGGAACAGGCAGGCATCGAGCGCGGATTTATCCGGTTTGAACAGAATGCATACCGATTGCAGCATCCCTGGGAGTTTGAATCCGACGTTTTGAAATTTCGCCAATTGTACAAACAGGTTCAGGAATATCAACGACAGGGAGCGCATGTTCCGGAAGGCATTCTGCAGGAGGCCATTCAGTTGTATTCTGCCAATTTTCTGGATGATTTACCTGCCGATTCCTACAATTGGATAGATGTGGAACGCCAGCATCTGAGTGCTGTTTTTGAGCAAATTGCAGACTTGAGGAGCGAACAATTGTTTTCCAAGGGCAATTTCTGGGAAGCGCTGGCCGTATGCAGCGATATTCTCTCCCGCGACGTAAGGATGGAGGCGATTCACCGCCGTGCCATGAAATGTTATGCAAAATTGGGTATGTTGCACAAAGTAGAAGCACAATACAGCCTGTGCACCCGCATGATGGAGCAGGAGTTTCAGTCAAAACCATCGGCAGAAACAATACGGCTGTATGAGGAAATACGTGCAAGTGGTTGATTTTGAAATACACGATTGAACAGGTTTTGCCATGTATTTTTGCTGGTATTAAAGAGATTACTTTTCATATGCATTTTTTTGACACAAAACTTGCAGCGAAAAGCCCTCTGTGTTCATCTGATTGGCATGGTGTATGCCAAACAGATGAAGGCCTATGCCATCTAAACTTGTTCAATGCACATGAAATCTACTTTACTTTTTCTGGCGTTCTGCCTTGCTTTTTCGCCCCTGAATGCTCAATGGACTACGAATACGGAAACCAATACCACTGTTTCCACCCTGCAAACCGGCGATATGCAGTCGGTTGGTACTTCCGATGGAAGAACCTGGGTGGCATACTGGCACGACGTGCCCGCCCCTAAATATTATGAAATGCGGGTTCAGTTACTCGACCAAAACGGCAACCGTGTGTTTGGCGACGAAGGCTTGCTGGTGAACAATCAGGTGCCCATGAGTTCGTTTACCACCCTTTGGTCTATTACAGCCGACCGGGAAAACAATGTATACATAGGATTTAACGGTACCGATGGTGGCAATCCTGTTTATGTTCACAAAATAGCCCCTGATGGCGCCCAGTTATGGGGAAATAACGGCATCAGCCCTGGTTCCGGTTTCGATGTGAAGGTGTTGCCTCTGACGAACGGCGAAGCGATTGTTTGTTGGCTGCCTGGCAACAAAGGCGTTATGCAGAAAGTGGCTGCCGATGGCAGCCTGCTTTGGACAGACCCGGTTACCATAGCGCCAGTCATTTCCACACACCGAACCAGCGCGGGCGAACTGGCCGAATTATCGAACGGCGATTTTGTAGTAGTCCTGCACGATCGGGGTGGCTTTTCTCCCAGTTCATTGCCATATGCCCAACGTTACACGGGCGCTGGCGCTGCGGTTTGGGGCAGTCCTGTGGCGCTGACGACCAGTTATTTCACATCCTTCAATCGCCGCTATTCACTTCGGCAGGATATTGACACCTTGTATTTTGGGTATGCAGGCGCCCAGGGTATTCAGCCACATGGGTATTTGCAGCGTATCAACCCGGACGGTTCGCTTCCCTGGGGTATCGATGGTTCCGAGTTTTCCACGCAGGCCGTTTCTTATGAGAGAGATGTACAAATCGATTTTCAACCCGGATCAAATCATATCTGGGGCATTTGCGAATATTCAGACCCTTCACAATCACAAGTAGGGGAGTATGTACAGAAGTTTGATAAATCGACGGGTGCTCGCCTCCTTACAGACCTGGCAAAAGCGGTTTTCCCCATTGGCGACGTGTATATTTCCCACCAGCACCACCTGTCCCTGGTAAATGACAAGCCTGTCTTTTTGGTATCGAACGGAAATTCAAATGGTGTGTTTGCCAAAGACCTGTTGCTGGTGTATCTGGATGAAAATGGCAATTTTGCCTGGCCGGAACAGACACGACAAGTGAGCACCAATCCTGACGGGGTCAAGTCGCGCATTCAAATCAACAGACCTTACGAGGGCAGGGTAGTGGCTGCATGGGCTGAAGACCGCCCGGATTCTTCCATCATCCGGCCCTATGCACAACGAGTCGACGTTGACATTGCTTGCGTGCCGCCTGTGGTGAATGCGTTTGGTTATACCATTGATTCTCTTACGGTTACGTTTACAAATGTCGCCTCCAATGTAGATTCCATCGCTTGGGATTTTGGCGATGGCGTGCAAGGCTTTGGGGCCCAGCCAGTGCACACGTATGCATCCGACGGGCAATATACCGTTTGCGAATACGTGCTCAACGAATGTGGAACGGATACTTTTTGCAGGAATTTGGTAATTTCCACCATCGCTGTTTCCGATCTGGAAAAGCAGTATGATTTGAAAATTGCCCCCAACCCGTCCAAAGGGCCCGTAAACATGTTTCTGAACATGCCTACAACAGACGATTTGCAATACAAAGTGTACACTACAAACGGTCAATTGCTTGAAAATCAAACGCTTAACCTCACTCCTGGCAAACAACTCATCCCGCTGAAAGGATTGCCAGCGCAGTCAGGCACCTACCTGGTGGCAGTACAGATTGGCAAAAAACATGCAGTGATTCGTGTAATCAGGTAATTCAAAAAACGTAGAAAGGAACCGTTTTAACCAGGACGCCACTTATGCCTTCCAGCCGTACTTCCAGAAAGCCCACCCATCCGCTGCTGAATTGTACGCCAGTCAGGTCGAGCGGAACATCGAGCGCGCCTTGCGGGGTGTTTTTCAGATCAAAGGAGGCCACTTGCTGTCCGAGCGTATTGTAAACGGTTCCTTTCACATTGCCCGAAAAAGGCAGATTGAGTTGAATATTCGACTCGGAGCCTGCAGGGTTGGGCAGTATTCTTACACCGAGGTTGTTGATAGAGACGGGAGTAGTGGTGCCCAAAATGCAATTGGATGATACTTCCGGGCACCAGGTACGTTGTGCCAGTGTGCAATCCAGTATATATGGATTGGGTTTGCCTTCCTGATAAGCGGCAATACGCCAGGTTTTGGTCAGTTCTGCTACATCGGCCGGATCAAGGATGTTCCATTGACACAGGGTAGCGCGTTGCAATTCAAAATAGTTAGGGTCAGCAAGGTCGGCCTGCGAGCGATACATTGTGTAAAAATAGAACACCGCCCGTGCAAGATCGCCTTTAACCGCTTCGCGGGGTTCGAACACACCCACTTTGGATTCAGAATATTGATCCCTGTTTTGTGCAGGTATGGATAAAAACGTCTGCGCCCCGCGAAACCATTTCTGGGTTTCATTGTCCGGAATGTCGAGGTATGGAACGTCTCCACGTGCTTCATTCACCGGGATACGTGCCGGGAACAAATGGTGCATGTCGCTGCGTGCATTGCCATCCGCGGCCCCCTTACTTTGCGGGTAAGCATGTTCTGTATTCATACCCAGGGTAGAACCATTCAGGTAAACATACTGCGTAGGATCCTGCGTAGGATCAAGGTACAATGCATGTCCAGAATAAATACAGCGCAGCGTGTCGTCATCCACCGCCAACACTTTTGCATACAGGGTGTCGCGTGCATTTGCATAATCCAGTACCGTGCTCGGCTTGTAATGCTGGTATAAACTGTCTAAAAGCGCATTGCCATTGCTGCCCGGAAAAAGTTGCTGGAATCCTTGTCCAAAAACATTTACAGTGCAACAACACAAGCAAAAACAAATAAAAAGCAGGTAAAGGCGAGACGACATAAATCAGGTCAAAATAAAAAGTTGCGGCAAAGGTAATGACTAGAGTCCTAAGTCCTGAGTCGTAAGTCCTAAGTCCGTAGAGTTGACCATGTACTTTGGGCTTTTATTACTTTGAAGGCCAAGAGCACATGGTCAACTCTACGGACTTAGGACTTACGACTCAGGACTTAGGACTCTAGTTATTACCTTTGCCGCCCATTTCAAAAAATACCACCGAAAAAATGTCATACGCACCCCGTATTGCGCCCCTTTTGCAGATTTCAGCCCGACGTGTAGAAGCAGTTATTGAATTGCTGGAAAGCGGCGCAACCATTCCATTTATTGCCCGATACAGAAAAGAAGCCACCGGCGAACTCGATGAAGTGCAGATCGCTGATATTCAGGATGCCTGGAAAAAAATGCAGGAACTCGACAAGCGCCGTGAGGTAATTCTGGCCAGCATTGAAGAGCAGGGCAAACTGACGCCTGAATTGAAAGCCGCCATCGAACAGGCTGCTACGATGACTGAATTGGAAGACCTGTACCTGCCATACCGCCCCAAAAGAAAAACGCGTGCCACCATGGCCATTGAAAAAGGCCTGGAACCCTTGGCCAAACGCCTGTTTGCCCAAAAAGACAAATCCGGCGTAGAGACCATCGCCGCTGCCTATATCAATGATCAGGTGCCGAGCGTAGACGATGCCTTACAGGGCGCGCGCGACATCATGGCTGAATGGATCAGCGAAGACAAACAAGCCAGGGATAAAATCCGTCGCCATTTTGATAAAGGTGGTGTGATAGCCTCGCGGGTGGTGAAAGGCAAGGAAGAAGAAGGCAAAAAATACAAAGACTATTTTGAATGGAGCGAACCTCTGGCCAAATGCCCTTCGCACCGCTTGCTGGCCATGCGCAGGGGTGAAGAAGAGGGTTTCCTGCGCGTTGCCATTGCGCCGGATGAAGAACGTGCCATTCATGACCTCGACAATATGTACATCATAAGCAATGGCGAAGCGGCTTCCGAGGTGCGTCATGCCTTAAAAGACAGTTACAAGCGCCTGTTGTCGCCTTCCATTGAAACGGAATTCCGGAACAACAGCAAAGAGAAAGCGGACATCGAGGCTATTCGTGTTTTTGCGGAAAACCTGCGCCAGTTGCTGCTCTCCTCTCCACTGGGCGAAAAACGTATTATGGGCATCGACCCCGGGTTTCGTACTGGATGCAAAGTAGTTTGCCTGGATGCCAGCGGCAATCTTTTATACAACACCGCCATTTACCCGCACGAACCACAGCGGCAGGTATTCGAAAGCCAGTCGGAAATTGAACACCTTGTGGAAAAGTACGGAATTGAAGCCATTTCCGTAGGAAATGGAACGGCTGGCCGCGAAACCATGGATTTTCTGCGCAACATCAAATTCGGGCATCCGGTTGAAATTTTTCAGGTCAATGAAGCCGGCGCCTCTATTTACTCTGCATCGGAAGTGGCACGGGAAGAATTTCCAAATTTCGACATTACCGTACGTGGAGCAGTCAGTATCGGCCGCCGACTGATGGACCCGCTGGCTGAACTGGTCAAAATCGACCCGAAAAGTATTGGCGTAGGGCAATATCAGCACGATGTGAACCAAACATTGCTGAAAGACGGACTGGATAGAACCGTTGAAAGTTGTGTAAATGCGGTTGGTATCAATCTGAATACTGCAAGCAAACACCTGCTTACCTACGTGTCGGGACTTGGTCCGGTGCTGGCACAGAATATCGTCAACCACCGCGCAGAAAACGGCCCCTTCAAAAAACGCAACGACCTGAAAAAGGTAGCCCGACTAGGCGATAAGGCTTTTGAGCAATGCGCAGGTTTCTTGCGTATTCGGGATGCCGCCCATCCACTCGACAATACGGGTGTTCACCCGGAACGGTATGCGGTGGTGGAAGAAATGGCCGCCGATTTGGGCTGCAAAATTGCCGATCTGATAAAAGATAAAAGCCTGCGCAGCCGAATTGATTTAAAAAAATACGTTCGCGGCGATGTGGGCTTGCCAACCCTCCAGGACATCATGAAGGAACTGGAAAAACCGGGCCTCGACCCGCGTGGCGCAGCCAAATCCTTCGAATTTGCCAATGTACACACGTTGGAAGACCTGTATCCGGGCATGATATTACCAGGCATCGTCACCAATATTACCAATTTCGGTGCTTTTGTAGATATTGGTGTAAAAGACAGCGGGTTGGTGCACGTATCTCAACTGGCAGATAAATTTGTGCGCGATCCTATGGAAGTCGTTTCACTAGGCCAACAGGTGACAGTACGGGTAGTAGAAGTTGATTTTGCCAGAAAAAGAGTGGCCCTGAGTATGAAAAACCTTTGATAAAAAAAGGCAATGCCGGCCTTTCGACCGACATTGCCTACATCGTCAAAGTCAAATTAATACTACATCTTTACAAAACGTTCTACCGTTACCCGACGCTCATTGTTCACAATGGTAGCAAAATAAACGCCTGCCTGAAAATCAGCCACGTCTATTGGAGTTTGTTCCTGTAAAAGCGACATTCTACGGATGATACGTCCCGATGGGTCGGAAATGACTACTTCCGACGAAGGTGTGATTTCGCCATGGAACGTCAACATCAGTTGTGCGGCTGTTGGATTGGGCGCCAGGCTCAGGCTGTTGTCATCGAATGAGAGCGTAATGCTTGCGTTGTTCTGCGCCGTTTCTCCATCTATCAGGAATGCGGGTGTAACCAGGGTTAGTGGCGTAGAATATCCGGAGCAATTGGCTTTCACCTGCCACTGGTATGTTGTGGAAGCGCTCAAACCGCTGATGGTTACGGAAGTTACAGGCACTGTGCCAATGGTGAAAAAGTTGCCGCTACCGATCTTGATTTGCAGGGTGTAGTTGGTAGCGCCCGATACTGCCGACCAGGTTATTCGGGCAGAGTAAGCGGTAATATTGCTGTTGCTCAAATTAACCGGCGCAGCGCAGGTGCCACCTCCTGTTCCGCCACCACTGCTGGCAGTGGTAAAAGTGGCAGTGGCGGAGTAAGCCGTGGCACAGTTGGATTGTACACGCCAATTGTAAACTGTGCCGGGATTGAGTCCGCTCAGGCCGTAAGAATTGCTGGTAGTAGTGCCTGCGCTGGTCCAGGTGCTCGACGAACTGAGTTTGTACTGCACGGTGTAACTCGTAGCGCCTGATACCGCTGTCCACTGAACCGTGACAGAACTGCTTGTAAGATTGGTATTTGTAAGGCCAACAGGTGCAGTGCAGGGCGTACTGCCCCCTCCGGAGCCCGTTCCTGTCGTAAAATTGGAACTTGCGGAGAAATTGGAACAATCAGTTTTCACCTGCCAGTTGTAAGTGGTGTTGGCTGCCAGACCCGTCAGGTTGTAGGAAGTGGTAGTAACGGCGTTCATCGTGTTCCATGTCGTAGAGGAGTTGTTTTTATATTGAACGATATAACTGGTGGATCCCGTAACAGCCCCCCAGGAAAGCGTGGCGGAATTGCCGGTGACTGCACTGACTGTAAGTGCAGCGGGCACGTTTCCCGTTTGCGACAGACAGGTAGCCCCGCCCACTTGTGTACGGATTCTTGCACCTGGAAGCGGCCCAAAACCCTTGGTAAAATTGATCCCTACGCTGCTCAAATGGCAGTAACTCATGATGGTGCCTCCTCCCACAGGAGTAGGGCCAGGGGAGCAGGAACCTTCCGGAGAATAACAGTTGTCGATAGCCCCGCCTGTCCAGTTGCAGGAGTGTGTATGCCAGGCGCCCAGGTTGTGGCCCAGTTCGTGGGTAACTACCTCAACCGACCAGGAATAGGTAGGAATATTCTGAAACGACGTTCCAATGGCGCTTACCCCGTGCGCATAGTTTTTGAAACAAATGACATCGAGGTAGGCAATGCCTCCGCCCAGGGCACGGGATGACAGAAAATGCGCTATATTTCCGTTGTGGTTGGTGCCACGCTGGCTTCTGAATGCATTCAAAACTGTGCTGGTGCTATTGTAACTGGCATAAGGATCGGTCGATGTCCAGACATAAATTTGTGAAATGGCAATGCCAACATTTTCGTTTGCATACAAGGCCGCCACCTGATTGAAGAGGCTGGTGACGTAATTGGTCACATTCGTGGTGCTGGAACCTTTGTCTGTGTATAGTTTGTAGTCGCATTCAAAATACACATTGACGGTTTTGCAGCCCACGCCTCTTTCATCCGTTGAAATTTCCTGGTCGGGCAAAACAGCATCGTCATCGGCTCCGCATTCAAAGCCAATATTTGCTTTTAAATCGTTGGTTCTGAACAAAATATGGCTGCCTGAACCGTCTTCCATTTTACCCAGTTCCCATTTGTCATCGCCGTCGGCCATAAAACCTGCGATACCGGTACTGGTAAAACTAATGGCTGCCAGCGAATTGGGATGGTCTTTGATAATGCCACGATAATGTGCAGCAGGGTGGTAGGGAACGTTGTCGGCGGCGTTTTCGCCCAATGTCCCCACACTGAATTCCGGAGCGAGGATGTTTACTTTTACCAACTCCAGTTCCAGGGGCAGGTTTTCCTTGTTGGGCAATTGTAAGCGAAGGGTAGCGGGGGCCACATGCAGCAGTTCGTCGAGCGCCTGATCGTTGAGATTCAGCAACGATGCATTGTGCACGGCATTTTCCAGATCGCTGGAACGCTCCATGTTGAGATTAAAAATATCCACCGGGGCAAAATCGCCGGACAAGCGGTAACTTTCCAGCCATTCGGCTACAGGTGAAATGGATGTTTGATTTTGGGAAAAAGCCGGGAGCACCATGCTCAAAACCAGCAGAAGGGATGTGAAGGCTCGATTGATTAAAGGATTTGTGTGCATAAGATGATGATGAAAAAATTAAAAGTGAAAAAATCGGTTAGAGTACTCGTATCAGTTATTGGTTATCAGTTATTGGTTATTAGGGGTTGGTAAGGGTTTATTTTCACAATCTATTGGCATCACTTTTCGAGTAGCCAAAAATGTGTGAAAATAAACCCTTACCAACCCCTAATAACCAATAACTAATAACCAATAACTGACCAACCCGCATGTCAATGAACAATATCAATTTTAACACCCAAGTGCTTGCTGAATGGCCGCCGGAATTGCTTTCCGCACAGCGCGGATTGTACTATGGCGACGCATTATTTGAGAGTATCCGGGTTTTTGGGGGCCGGATACCGCTCATGGAAGCGCATTGGGAGCGGCTTTCTGGAGGTTTGTTGGCAATGGGATATCAATTGCCGGCCATTTGGTCGGCTGCGTTTTTTGAAAAAGAAATCCTGCGCGTGGCGTCGCATGACGCACGTGTGCGGTTGACAGTATGGCGGTCGCCGGGCGGCTTGTATTTACCGCAAGACGACACACCCCAGTTTTTGGTGTCCGCTACAGAACTGTCTTCAAGTACGTTTGATGGATATTCAGAGGGGCTATCAATTGGTTTTTGCCAGGGCGTACGGCTTTCAGTGGATTCATTGTCGGGTTGGAAAACCCCAAATGGAGCGCGTTATGTGGCAGCGGCAAAAGAAGCGTGCGCCAGAGGCTGGGATGATGCTATTCTGTTGAATAGCCGGGAACAGGTTTGTGAGGCGACGAGCAGCAACGTGTTCTGGGTTGCCGGCCGTCAGGTATTTACCGTTCCGTTGTCTGACGGCCCTGTAACAGGCGTAATGAGAAATTTATTGTTGCACCTTCTTCCGCGTACAGGGCACTCCGTGAGCGAAAAATCGATCGAGTACGGGGAACTCATGGATGCCGATGAAGTGTTTCTGACCAATGCCGTAAGAGGCATTCGATGGGTGTCGCGATGCGAGGGAAAGGTTTTTAAACAGAATCTTTCTGCGCACTTTAACTATCTACTGGCTGACTGGCTGAAAGACATTTTAAGTGCCTCTATTTGAATAAAAATGCGCGTTCTTTGCATGTCCGAACACCCGGAAAAAAGCAGGAAAAAAAATATTTTCCCATCTTCAATTTTAACATTTCCAGGGTAAACCTTTCTTGCTAATCACCATTCTCAATATGTTAAAAAACCGTCAGGCCGCTGTTGGCTTTATCTTCGTCACCTTACTCATCGACGTGATCGGATTCGGGATCATTATTCCTGTGATTCCCAAACTTATTACCCATCTCACTGGCGATTCATTGAGCAATGCTTCCAAGGTTGGAGGCTGGCTGATGTTTTCGTATGCGCTTATGCAATTCATATTCGCCCCTATTTTGGGCGGTTTGAGCGACCGGTACGGTAGACGCCCCATTTTGCTGATGTCATTGTTTGGTTTTGGAGTCGATTACATTTTTCAGGCATATGCCCCCAGTATCGGCTGGCTTTTTGTCGGCCGTACGCTGGCAGGTATTTTGGGCAGCAGTTTTACAACCGCATCTGCCTATATTGCAGATGTGAGTACGCCGGATAAACGTGCACAAAACTTTGGCTTGGTCGGTGCTGCATTCGGCATGGGCTTTATCATCGGGCCTGCCATCGGGGGCGTGCTGGGCCAATACGGCCCGCGAGCGCCTTTTCTTGCTGCTGCTGCGCTGGCCTTGATCAACTGGTTGTACGGGTTTCTGATTTTACCCGAATCACTGGATGTTAAAAACCGGCGGGCCTTCGACTGGAAACGCGCCAATCCGATTGGTACATTGCTGCAATTGCGCAATTATCCGGTTATCATGGGTATGTTGGGCTCTCTGGTGCTGTTGTACATCGCCGGTCAGGCAGTACAGGGCGCGTGGTCGTATTATACCATGGAAAAATTTCACTGGAACGAACAATGGGTTGGATATTCCCTGAGTTTTGTCGGACTGATGACCGCTATCGTTCAGGCAGGACTGATAAGAATCATCATCCCGAAAATAGGACAGGAACGCGGCGTTTACGTAGGTTTGGGGCTGTATTCACTTGGTTTCCTATTGTTTGCTTTTGCCACTCAAAGTTGGATGATGTTTGCTTTCTGCATTCCATATTGCCTTGGAGGAATCGCAGGACCTTCTTTGCAGGGCCTTATTTCCAGTCAGGTGCCCCCCAATGTACAGGGCGAATTGCAAGGAGGACTGACGAGTCTGATGAGTGTCACCTCATTTGTCGGGCCCTTGCTGATGACCAATATTTTTTCCTATTTCACTTCCCCGGGCGCCCCGATTTATTTTCCCGGAGCAGCCATGCTGACAGGCGCTATATTAACGATAATCAGTACCTTGCTGGCTTATCGGAATTTGCACTTGAAAAAAAAGAACATAGACACCGGTTCATAGCACCATGAAAAAAATTCTTGTAGCCAACAGAGGAGAAATTGCGCTTCGAATCATGCGTACGGCCCGTCAAATGGGCATTCAAACTGTAGCCGTTTACTCGGAAGCAGACCGTAATGCACCGCATGTACGGTTTGCAGATGAAGCCATTTTGCTGGGGCCTCCACCATCAGCACAGAGTTATCTGCTGGGCGACAAGATCATAGAAAAAGCGCTTGAACTGGGTGTGGATGGCATACACCCCGGCTATGGTTTCTTGAGCGAAAATGCTGAATTTGCAAGAAAAGTGACAGCAGCGGGCATCACATTTATTGGCCCTGATCCGCACAGCATCGAAATGATGGGAAGTAAACTGGCTGCCAAGGAAGCCGCCAAAAAATTCCATGTGCCCATGGTGCCGGGTATCGAACAAGCCATTACGGATGTCGAGACGGCCAAGGAAATCGGCCGGAAAGTGGGGTATCCCATCCTTATCAAGGCCTCGGCCGGTGGCGGCGGTAAAGGGATGCGCATCGTGGAGCGCGAAGAAGATACCAAAGAGCAAATGGAGCGTGCCATTTCGGAAGCCGTTTCGGCTTTCGGCGATGGCTCCGTTTTTATTGAAAAATACGTCACCGGTCCACGCCACGTCGAAGTGCAGATCATGGGCGACCGGCATGGAAATGTGGTTTATCTGTTCGAACGGGAATGCTCCATCCAGCGGCGCCACCAGAAAGTGGTCGAAGAAGCGCCCAGCGCCATTCTAAGCCCGGAAATGCGCAAAGCCATGGGTGAAGCCGCCGTCCGGGTAGCCAAAGCCTGCGATTATGTCGGCGCCGGCACCGTGGAATTTCTGGTAGATATCAACCGTGATTTTTACTTTCTGGAAATGAACACCCGCCTGCAAGTGGAACACCCGGTAACGGAAATGATCACCGGCCTCGATCTGGTGGAGTGGCAAATCAGGGTAGCGCGCGGCGAACAACTCGGTTTTACCCAGGACGACCTGCGCATTCATGGCCATGCACTCGAACTGCGGGTGTATGCCGAAGACCCCTTGAACAATTTCCTGCCGAGTGTTGGCACACTTTCTACCTATCGTCTTCCCGAAGGGGATGGCATACGTGTCGACGGGGGTTACACCGAAGGGATGGAAGTGCCGATTTATTACGATCCCATGCTCGCCAAACTGGTAGTACACGCACCGACACGCACTGAGGCCATTCAAAAAATGAAAGAAGCCATTGTTGCTTATGAAGTGGAAGGCGTAAGCACAACATTGCCTTTCGGGCGTTTTGTGATGGATCATGAAGCATTTATTACCGCCGATTTCGACACCCATTTTGTGCAGCACTACTATACTCCTGAAAAGTTGATTGAGAGCCACAGCCCTGCCGCCGAAGTGGCAGCCCTGCTGGCACTTAACCTGTATTTGAAAGAAAAAGACCAGTTGAAAGTAGTGGAAAGAGAAGCGTCTCACTGGGGCCGCCGCGCGAAATAAACCAGCCCATGCTCGATCAGACACCGCTCCAACTCAACGATGACTTCAATTACGCGCTCGACGCATTGGAGAAAACCGATCGAAGCATGTTTATCACCGGCAAGGCTGGAACCGGAAAAAGTACGCTACTTCAATTATTCAGAAATACTACCCGAAAAAAAGTGGCTGTTCTCGCGCCTACCGGCGTGGCTGCACTCAATGTACAGGGCCAGACGCTGCACTCTTTTTTTGGTTTTCCTCCGCGTATTATCACGCCTTCGGAAGCATCCAGACGTGTCACCCGCAAAGATTTGCTGCGCTTGTACCGCAATCTGGAAGTGCTGATTGTGGATGAAATTTCCATGGTAAGGGCCGATATGCTCGATGCCATGGATCGATTTCTGCGTATCAATCGGGAGAATTTTCAACCGTTTGGCGGGGTGCAGGTGGTCTTTTTCGGTGATTTGTTTCAATTACCGCCTGTGGTGACGCGCGACCCCGTTGAAGCCGCTTATTTCACGGATTACTACGAGTCGCCTTACTTTTTTTCGTCCAAAATTTTTCAGGAAGCCGACTTCGATATGGACATGCTGGAACTCCGAAAGGTGTATCGGCAAGAATCCAGGCATTTTCTAAGGCTGCTGGAAGCCGTACGGGTAAACGAGATCGACTATGATGACCTGGAAGACCTGAATGAGCGTTATCAACCCAATTTCCATGAAACGGAAGGCTACATTACGCTTTGTGCGCGCAATATGACGGCCGATCGCATCAATCAGCGCGAACTTTCATTACTCGAAAGTCCCGAATTCGAATACCTGGCAGAAGTAAAAGGACAATTCGATCCGGGGCTGTATCCCACCGATGCAGCACTTCGCCTGAAAAAAGGTGCGCAGGTGATGTTTGTACGCAATGACGTAGAGGAAAAACGCTTCGTAAATGGCACGATCGGAAAAGTAATTCAGATCGCTAGCAACAACATCGTAGTGGAAACCGAATCATTCGGAGGTAAAAAAAGCAGCATCGAAGTACCTAAAATCGAATGGGAAATTATTCGGTACCAATCCACCGCAACCGGCGCCATCGAAACTGAAGTAATCGGCTCTTTTACACAATACCCGCTCAAACTTGCCTGGGCTATCACCATCCACAAAAGTCAGGGAAAAACCTTCGATCGGGTCTTAATCGACCTGGGGGGCGGCGCTTTTGAACATGGACAGTTATACGTAGCGCTCAGCCGTTGCCGTACGCTGGAAGGGATCGTGCTGCGGCATCAGATCAAACAGCAGGATGTGATCACCGATGAAAGAGTGGTTGCTTTTTATGAAGAGCGGTTCAGAAGATAATTTTTATTTGCGGTTGGCCTTATAAATCCCCCAGGCCATCAAACCGATAAAGGCAAGCAGCCCTCCACACAATATAAAATAGTTGATACGCTCCTTGAAAACAGCCAGAAAAACAACGGCGACCAGAAAAACAGTAGGCACTTCGTTCAATGCCCGATAATGGATATGGGTAAAACTGCTAGGTCCTTTTTCCAGTTGTTTGATGTGGCCTTTCAGGTAATGCGTGTAGCCGGTCAGCATCAGCAAAAACAACAATTTCAGTTGCATCCAGCCCTGCTGCAACCAGAGTGGCTGTATAGAAAGCATCATTACTCCAAATGACCAGGTAATCACCACGGCAGGTACCAGGATGATTTTGTACGATTTCCACTCCATGATCGTGTACTGGGCATTCAAAATACTGCGATCGGGCTCGGGCCGGTCGAATGCCATGGCGTGGTTCACCATGATGCGTACCAGATAAAACATACCGGCCATCCAGGACACCATTCCTATCAGGTGAAGTGCCTTTGCAACGCTGTACCAATTGGCTATTTCCATGATTCTTAATGCTTTTCCGTGCGGAGGGTGATTACCCGGCAATATTAAGGCGGAAAATAAATACCCTGTTTTTTTCGCTGGCACTTACTTTCACCGGGCAAAAGAAATGTTTCCAAGATGAACTACAACGACTTCCCGCACAGAAGATATAACCCGCTGACAGAAAGTTGGGTGCTTGTTTCACCGCATCGATCCAAACGCCCCTGGCAAGGTCAGGTGGAGAAACTGCCTACAGACAAGCGGCCTACATACGATCCAGGGTGTTATCTCTGTGCCGGAAACCTGCGCGCAAACGGAGAGCGAAATCCGGATTACGCTTCCGTGTACGTTTTCGACAACGATTTTGCTGCACTGTTGCCCGATGCTCCTTCGATGGAGGCGCCGCCTTCCAATCACACTTTTTTTACCTCAAAACCGGAACGGGGAATGGCACGCGTCATCTGTTTTTCTCCGCGCCATGATCTGACGATTGCTGATATGACTACTCCTGAAATTCGCAAAGTGGTAGATGCCTGGGTGGCCGAATACCAGTCGTTGGGCGCCTTACCATTTGTCAATTATGTGCAGATTTTTGAAAACAAAGGCGCTATCATGGGCTGCTCCAACCCGCATCCGCACGGGCAAATATGGGCGCAGGAAAGTATTCCGGACGAACCGCTCAAAAAGCAAAACGCGCAACTCCGGTACTGGGAACAGCATCAGCGCACCTTGCTTTCCGATTATTTGCAGGCAGAACAAACTGCCGGTGAACGCATCCTTTTTGAAAACGAACACATGGTGACCCTCGTACCATTTTGGGCAGTATGGCCTTTCGAGGCGATGATTATTCCACGAAGGGCCATGGCACGTATTACCGATATGACGGACGCTGAAAAAGAGGCACTAGCGGATGCATATCGGCAACTGGCTGCGACCTACGACCGTCTTTTTGATACTTCATTCCCGTATTCAGCCGGTATTCACCAGGCGCCTACCGATGAAGCCCTACACCCGGAATGGCATTGGCACTTTGTATTTTATCCGCCATTGCTGCGTTCAGCCACCGTCAAAAAATTTATGGTGGGCTATGAAATGCTGGCCAATCCCCAGCGCGACATTACGCCGGAAATGGCAGCGGACATGCTGAGGAGCAGGGTTTGAGAAGGGGCGAGGTGCAAAGGGCAAGGGGCAAAAATCAAGGGGCAAGGGGCAAAGGGCAAATGCAAAGGCCAAGGGGCAAAAAGGGAATTATAGGGAAGGTAGTAGCCAGCCGTTCTGGTAATGCGCCTTGATCAATTTGTTGGCCTCCTCATCGTTTTTGAACATACCTGCGTTTGCATCCCAGTACACTTTTCGACCGGTTTTGTAGGCCACATTGCCCATGTGCGCACTGATAGCGGCAATGGCGCCCGTTTCGATGCCGCATTTTAACAGCGATGCATCGTTGGCTTGCATGGCCGCCACGAAATTTTTATGGTGATCGGCTAAGTAATTGGCATTGTTGCTTTTACGTTGCTCGGGCAGGTCTTCCGTTTCATATATCAGCAGCCCTTCGTCGTTGCGTTTTGTTTCGGGCATCACGTCCCAGCCGTCGCGATTGACGACCATGGTGCCATTATTGCCAATAAAGGCAATGCCTTCCGTTTTGCCATAAGGGCCATTGTCGATGCCCACAGCGTGTTCCCAAAGCATATTGAAACCGTCAAATTCAAACACGGCCTGCAAGGTATCGGGCGTCTCGCAGGCATCATCGGGGTACGCCAGTTTTCCGCCCGAAGCCATCACCGATTTGGGCGCAGTGACACCCATGAAAAACAGGGCGATGTCGATTTCATGAACGCCCCAGTCGGTCATCAATCCGCCGGCATAATCCCAAAACCAGCGAAAAGTAAAGTGAAAACGGTTGGGGTTGAAAGGCCGTTTGGGCGCCGGACCAAGCCACATGTCGTAATCGACGCCTTCGGGGGGCGCGCTGTCGGGTTTTACGGGCACGGAAGGCATCCAGCCCTGGTACGACCAGCATTTGACCAGGCGAATATCGCCGAGTTTGCCGCTTTTCAGGTAGTTGTGGGCCTGCTGATAATGTGCACCGCTGCGCTGCCATTGGCCGATCTGCACCATTTGTTTGTCATAACGCCGGGCCGCTTTGAGCATGACATTGCATTCTTCTATGGAATTCGCGAGCGGTTTTTCACAATACACATGTTTCCCGGCCGACAGCGCATCGCAGAAAGTAAGGCAGTGCCAGTGGTCGGGCGTTCCAATGATCACAGCGTCCAGGTCCTTCATCTCGAGCAGTCGGCGATAATCCTTGAATAATTTCGGTTTTTTATCGCGCAATTCCGCCACGTTTCCGGCCCGCTCGTCAAGGATGCTCTGGTCTACATCGGCCAGTGCAATACAATTGGCTTCCGGAATATTGCTTAGCGCCGCTTTCATATTCGACCAGCCCATGCCTTTGCAGCCTATCACGCCGTAATTGATCTTGTCATTAGCCGAAACGCGACGGTTTCCGGCCATGGCTTGAAGCGGAAATGAGCCAGCCAGGCTGGCGCCGGCAATGACAGCGGAAGTTTGGCGGATGAAAGTGCGGCGGGAAGTGGCCATAATTGATCGAATTTATGGTGAAGAAAGAGTAGCGCTTCCAAAGGTATTTTTTGTTTCACAACTCAGTACTGCTTTTTTTCACATTCACAACGGCCTGCCACTGCAACAGGGTCGATCAGGTACCAGTTCATGTCCTGTTTTTCCTTTTCAAAAGCAGCCTTTACGAACCCATACGGGAAGGAAGGATTTGAGATATACGGCACCGTTTGAATCGTTTTTTTATTCGGATCGGAACAGTCCGGAATATGGCAATAACTGCCGCAGATGTATTGTTTTTGTGCTATGTGAAATGAATCGAGGCCAATAGCAATCCGATTGGTGTTGATCACCTGCATCACACTGTCGGTGTAGTAAATAAAGGGCCGGTAGATTTTTCCACCCGTTTGGGCCAGGAGTTCGTTTTGAAAATAGAACGTTTTTTTATCCAGGATCGAATTCTCGGAAGCGCAGTCATAACAGTTGGCCAGCACGGAGGGCGGAATATTCCCTTTTTCAAATTCAATTTTCAGCATTTGCAATGTCTTCTGGGCAATTTCCCCTTTTTGTTTAATCATATTGGAGAAAAGTGTCCCCAATGTGCCCCAAACATCATTGTTTCCCGTATCCAGGCTTCCGATTCGCTCTTCATTCGGGAAGCCGTATTTTTCAAACAAGTCAAAAAAACGCGTGTATATTTCTTGATGAGGCACAAGCCTCGATAGCAGGTTGTCCTGTTCTTCCTGCCAAAGCGAAAAAAACGCTTTTCGGTACATCTCATTAAAGACAGGTGATTGGGTTTGGTATGTTCGAATTAGTTGCAGGTTGTTGCCATCAAACAAGCGCGGTGGCAGGTGTTGAAATAATCCCACGGTATCAATGTGTTTGTCCCGCAAGGTTATTTTTAGCAATTCAGCATTTTTTTCATGATAACCCAGGCGGCTATTTACAATGATCGCATTTTTGAGGTCGCAAAAAAACGGGATCGGTTTGTGCCGAAATGCCTCCTGAAAAGAAGTAGACGCCGCTTCAAAGTTGCCTTTGTGTATTGCCCGCGCTGCCTGGTTGACGAAGGCAAAATAGGCGCTCAACTCCGACCCGGGAATGGGCTTTTGAGAAATAGACTGAACAGTAGTCGATACAAGAGCCCACAGAAGGAACAGTTGTTTTGTCATGAAATCGTTTATATAAGGTTAACCACGCATCCGGCATCAACCAAACTGACGTACTGATTATTGTACGTACAAATTGCAAATATGAAATACCTTCTTACCCTTACTGGATTATTACTGGCAAATATCATGTTTGCCCAAACCCATAACATCCGTGGAAAAGTAGTAGATGAAAAAGGGCAAGGTATGCCCGGCGCCACCCTGAAACTGGAACGCGACAGCAATACACTCGTAAAGGGCGCTGTGTCGAATGCAGAGGGCCGATTTCTGCTCAATGGCATTGAAAAAGGAAGTTATACCTTGAAAATCAGCATATTGGGATATGAAGAATTATCGCGACCCATTCAAGTGGATACGCAGGATATTCGGCTTGGCCCCGTTCAAATGACCCTGAATGCCCAATTACTGGATCAGGTGGAAATCAAATCACAAATGGTGACAGCCGTCCAAAAAGGCGATACCAGTGAATTCAACGCAGGCGCATTCAAAGTGATGAAAGACGCCAATGCGGAAGACCTGATTCAAAAAATGCCAGGCGTAACAGTAGAAAACGGCCAGATGAAAGCGCATGGTGAAAACGTTCAGCAGGTGCTGGTGGATGGGAAACCGTTTTTTGGAAACGACCCAAACGCGGCCATGAAAAACCTGCCCGCAGAACTGATTGAAAAAGTACAGGTGTTCGATGCGCAAAGCGATCAGGCACAGTTTACCGGCTTTAGCGATGGCACTACTACCAAAACGATCAACATCGTTACCAAAAGCGGTATGCAAAACGGACAGTTCGGAAAACTGTATGCCGGTTATGGTTATGAAGACAAATACCAGGTGGGCGGAAACCTCAGTTACTTCGATGGCGACCGGCGTGTCAGCCTGATCGGTATGACCAATAATATCAATGTGCAGAACTTTGCAGCCGAAGATATTCTGGGCGCTATGGCTGGTGGCGGTAGCCGGGGCGGCGGTGGCGGTAGAGGCGGTGGCCGAGGCGGACAAGGTGGTGGCGGACAAGCCGGCGATTTTTTGGTGGGCTCTTCCGGTGGTATCACAACTACATATGCCTTTGGTGTAAACTATTCGGATAAATGGGGCAAAAAAACGGACGTTTCGGGCAGTTATTTCTTTAACAAAGGCACTACCGAATCTGATAAAATTACCAATCGCCAATTCCTCAACGACCAAAATGTGGCAGATGAGGTGTATGATGAAACCAGCAACAGTTCTTCCGACAACATCAACCACCGGGCAAACCTGCGTGTGGAATTCAAAATCGACAGCATGAACTCCATTATGCTGCGACCGCGACTGACGTTTCAGCAGAACGGTGGAAACGCTTCAACTATAGGCCAGACGGCTGCTTCAAGTGCCCTTTTGAACGCCACTACCAATAATTACCTGTCCAATTTCGACGGCGTCAATTTTAGCAATTCGCTGCTCTGGCGCCATAAATTCCAGAAAAAAGGGCGCACAGTGTCGCTCGATTTTACCACAGGTTATGCACCCAAAAAAGGGGAAAGCACCCTTCAGTCGATCAACGAATTTTACAATACGCCACAGCCCAAAGTCGACTCCCTCGATCAGCGCACCCGTCTGAGCACCAACAACTGGAATGTGGCGGGAAACCTGGAATACACGGAACCGCTGGGTGAAAATGCACAATTGCTGATGAATTACCGGCACAGTTACCAGCAGGAAGAATCTGATCGTCGTTTGTACGACTGGGCAGAATCGACCGGCGGGTACGATATTCTCAACGAACCCCTGAGCAATGTTTTTTCCAATGACTATCAGACGGAACAGGGCGGCTTAGGATACAACTACACCAAAGGACGCGATTTTAACCTCTCCGCCAGGGTCAATACGCAATGGGCCAGCCTGATGAACGACCAGACCTTTCCACAAAAAACGGAGGTAAATAATCGTTTTTTCAATGTGCTGCCATCGGCCAACCTGCGCTACAATTTTGATAAAAACAGGAATATCCGGTTTAACTATCGCGCCAGCACCCAATTGCCCAGCGTCGATCAGTTGCAAAATGTAGTGAACAACAGCAATCCCTTGCTGCTCACTGCCGGCAATCCGGAACTGAATCAGTCGGAACAGCACAATATGTTTGTGCGTTATCAAGCCGCCAATCCTGCTAAATCGACTTCGTTTTTCCTGATGGGCGGCGGCAGTTTAGTGAGCGACTACATCGGGAAAAGCACATTCCTTGCCAGCAGCGACAATCCGATCTTTGGCGATCTGGATGTGCAGCCAGGGGCACAATTAACAATCCCGGTCAATTTGAACGGGTATCGCACGGCGCGCAGTTTCGGATCGTATGGAATGCCTATTAAATGGATCAAAAGCAACCTGAACTTCGATGTGTCTTATAATTACAGCCGAATGCCGGGCCTGATCAACGAAGCGCTGAATTACGCGTCCACGCACTCTTTTGGCGCGGGTATCACGTTGAGCAGCAATGTGAGCGAAAAACTGGATTTTTCTGTTTCCTCACGTCCCATCTGGAACAAAAGCAACAATACGCTTCAAACCGCTGCCAATACGGAATACCTGACGCAAAATTCCAGGGTGAAACTGAACTGGCAAATCATAGAGGGCTTTGTGTTGCGGACGGATGTGACACATACGCTGTATTCGGGCCTTTCCGAAGGTTTCGACCAGAACTATGTGCTTTGGAACCTGGCAGTCGGCAAGAAAATTTTCAAAAACCAGCGTGGAGAGATTGCCTTGGCGATCAATGACCTGCTCAACCAGAACCGAAACGTAAACCGCACCATTACGGAATCCTATATCGAGGATACGCGCACCAATGCACTTACACGTTTTGTGATGCTGTCCTTTACCTATAACCTGCGTAATTTCAATACCGGAAAAGCCGCTACCAATCCGTCGCCGGAGCGCAGAATGCCGCCGGATGGAGGTATGAGACGTCCGATGGAGGGTGGAAACGGGTTTTAGAGCGAGTGTAGCAGACTTCACAGAACGTAGAGTAGTTTCCCGCAAAACGCCCCGAGCGTAGAGTAGTTTCCCGCAGATTTGCGCAGATTTTCCCGCAGAACTCGCAGAACGTAGATTACACCGATATTTTCAAAGCGAAAAAAAGGAGTACTCTAAGTATACTCTACGTTCTGCGAGTTCTGCGGGAAAATCTGCGCAAATCTGCGGGAAACTACTCTACGCTCGGGCGTTCTATTACAGAATCAGTTCTGGTTTTTCAACAATCCTGCCACAGCCTTTGCCCATTCCGGCGAATCATTCAGGCTGGGTACAAGATCCAGGTGCTCGCCGCCCCATTTTTCAAAATCCTCCTTGTATTCAGCGCCAATTTCAATGGTTGTTTCCAGGCAATCTGCCGTAAATGCCGGACAAAACACCAGTACTCGTTTGGCGCCTTTTTCCTTAGCAAGCGTTTCAATAGTTCGAACCGTGTACGGCTGCGTCCAGGGATCGCGGCCGAGCCGGCTTTGGAAACAGACGGTGTACTGCTCCGGCTGCAAATTCAGTTTTTCTGCAATGGCTCGGGTAGTGGCATAACACTGCGCCGAATAACAAAACTGATTGGTAGGCGTCAGCGTCTGGCAGCAATCGGCACTTTTCAGGCAATGGTTGAACGCATCGCCTTTTATCAGTTGGCGTTGCGGTAGTCCATGATAACTGAACAAAACATGATCGTAACTGCTGAGGTCGAATTGACCCGCATTTTGCACATAAATGTCAATCATGGATGACCAGGTCGGATACGAACTGATAAAATCGACCGCAGGAATAATCTGTTTTTTCGATAGCACCCGCATCACTTCTTCATGCACGGAACCCACCGTTGCGCTGGCGTATTGCGGAAACAGGGAAAAAACCTTGATACGCTCCACTTTTGCCTGCATCAAACGATCGATGGCCGACTCGATGGAAGGACTTTGATAACGCATGCCCAATTCCACCACATAATCCGACCCGAGCAATTGTTGCACTTGCTCTACCAGCCGCTCTCCGTAATATTTCAATGGCGAACCATTTTCTGTCCACAATTCCTGATATGCCTGCGCCGATTTGCCCGATCGGAAAGGCGCAATAATGCCCCTTACCAACAGGTTTCTGGCAATTGGGTTAATATCGATCACCCGTGGATCGAGCAGAAACTGTTTCAGATAACGATACACGGCGGGCCGTGTGGGCGCGTCTGGTGTACCGAGGTTGACAATCAGGATGCCGGTCATGCAAGAGGTGAGAAGTGAGAGGTGAGAAGTGAGATTAGGCCATTTCGAACTGTAACTTGGCGAGGCTGCTGTACACGCCGTCGTATTTAGCCGACAATTCTTCGTGTGTTCCTTTTTCCACGATATGTCCGCCTTCCAGCACATAAATACAGTCTACCTCGCGGATGGTCGCCAGGCGGTGTGCAATGATGATGCTGGTTCTGTTTTTCATCAAATTGTTCAGAGCCTCCTGCACTACTTTTTCCGATTCAGCATCGAGAGAAGAAGTGGCTTCATCCAGCAATAAAATACTCGGATTGCGCAAAATAGCCCGGGCAATGGCGATACGCTGCCGCTGGCCGCCCGAAAGTTTAATGCCTCGTTCTCCTACCACCGTTTCCAGCCCTTCCGGAAATGTGCTGATAAAATCCCAGGCATTGGCCTGTTTGGCAGCATCTATGATTTCTGCTTCGCTGGCGTCTGGCTTGCCGTACAAAATATTTTCCCGAATTGTTCCGCCAAACAGGATGACTTCCTGCGGTACTATGGCGAAATTGCTGCGATAGGAATGCAGGTCGTAGTCGTAAATATTAGTGCCATCGATACTGATTTTGCCACCATCGAGGTGGTGAAATTGCAGCAGCAACTGCATGATGGTAGATTTTCCGGCGCCACTTTGCCCCACTACAGCCACTTTCTGGCCAGATTGGATAGAAATGTTTACTTTTTTCAACACCGGCACATCCGGACGGGTGGGGTAGGAGAACTGCACATCTTCGAACTCGATATTTCCATCCAGGCGCCCTGCCTGGGCGGTGGCTTTCGGGCGTTCATCCGTTTCAGATGGAGAAGTCAGTATTTCACGAATGCGTTCTGTAGCACCCACTGCGCCCACCAGTTCGGAATAGAAATTGCCCAGACCGGCAATGGCGCCGCCGATGACTGCCGTGAAAGTGACGAAAGAAATCAATTGTCCGGCTGTCACCTCGCCGCTCTGAACCATCCGCATACCCGTCCAGATTACAAAAAAGAGGGCTCCAAACAAAACAGTGATGATGAAAACGGCAAATAAAGCGCGTCCGGAGGCAAATTTCAGCGAAACCTGAATGACTGCGTCGTTGGCGTTTTTGTAGCGCTTATTTTCAAACAGTTCATTGGTAAATGCCTTGACAGCATGAATACTCTGCAAGGTTTCGTCGAGAATGGTGTTGGATTCCGCAAGGATCGTCTGGCGTTGTTTGGATAATTTTCGGATGTGTCTTCCAAAAATCATGGCGCCGATCACAATGACTGGAAATGTGAGCAACATAACACCGGCCAGTTTTGGTGTTTGCCAGGCCAGAAAAATGACGCCACCAATCAGCAGGATCACCTGCCGGAAAAACTCGGCCAGAACGAAGTAAAAAGTGTTGTACAATTTTTCCACATCGTTGGTCAGGCGGCTGACCAGATCGCCGACCCTGCTTTTTTCAAAAAATACAATCGGCAGGGAAATGATGCGCTGATACAAGGCATTGCGGATGTCGGCAGTGCCTCGTTCACTGATCTGTGCGAACAACAATACCCGGGAATAGGAAACAACCCCCTGGAAGACCAGGACAATCAGCAGGCCGATTCCGATTTTGGACAAGTTGAGGCCCATGGCGTTCTCCTTGCCCTGGGCTACGTCCAGCATCAGGCCGACACTGTAAGGGAAGATCATGAAGACCGTACTGCTGAGAAACAGCAATATCAGTCCAACAATAAAATGCCAGCGGTAAGGCCTTAAAAATTCAAAGATTTTCAAGGCTTCACGAAGGTTTTGAAGGCTGACACGCGGGCGGGATTCTTCTTTCTGCTGCATAAGGACGCAAAGTTGCTGCTGAAAACTGAATTTTCGCTCAAAAGTTGAAATCTTGTATCATTGTTTTCGATCAATCGTTGCAGATTTGACCCGCGAATGACGAAGCCCCGGCCATTGCACCCAACACTACAGCGATAATGCATCAAAAACGCCCTCTTATTCTGGCTTCCCAAAGCCCTCGCCGAAGCCAGTTGCTACGTGAAGCAGGTTTTGAATTTACGGTAAATGCAGTCGACATCGACGAAAGTTTCCCTGCCGATATGCCTGTCGAGGAAGTAGCGCCCTGGCTGGCTATGCGAAAAGCACAGGCTGCTAAACATTTCATTCACGACACAGAAATCATTCTTGCAGCCGACTCGGTGGTTATCCACGACCACATCATTTACAACAAGCCGGCCGACTACGACGAAGCATTTCAAATGATCCGTACATTGTCGGGACAACAACATACTGTCATCACCGGCGTATGTTTGTTATCGGCCGATCAGGAAAAAATCATGTCGGGGGTGTCGCAGGTTTGGTTTGCCGAATTGAGCGATGCGGAAATTGACTATTACATCCGGCAATACAAACCCTTCGACAAGGCAGGCGCCTATGGGGTACAGGAATGGATTGGACTATGCAAAATCTCCAAAATTGAAGGCACCTATGCCAATGTAATGGGTTTGCCGGTGGATTTGGTGTATCATGCGCTGTCAGAATTTGAATAATTTAATAATTACATTACATGAAATTGATGGGCCAGGAGTTGATTTTTGTCTCTCTTTGGGCCGACTGGAAAAGCAGGATTCATGAAAAAGTAACATTAACTTAATATTGGAGCAGAAGCAGTATGATGGGTGCTGTCTACTTTTGCCGCCGATTCCTAACTTTTCCAGCAAAAAATATTGCTGGTTTGACTACTAAAACTCTACTCACATGACGCTTGGCTTTATTGCAGGCCTGTCTACCGAAGCATCGGTGATGCTGCTGGTGTGCATGCTCGCTGTTTGTTTCTTTGAGGCTATCAATGGCTTTCACGATACAGCGAATGCCGTTGCCACTGTTATCTACACTAAAACACTTCCCCCTGTATTCGCCGTAATCTGGTCGGGCTCCTGGAATTTCCTGGGCGCAATTTTCGGTGGCGTTGCCGTCGCAATGGGTATCGTAAAACTCATGCCCATCAACGACTTGATGACCGTTTCGGTGGGGGAAAACATTGCGCTTGTGCTATCCATACTGGTCGCGGCCATTATCTGGAACCTCGGCACCTGGTACCTGGGTATTCCCAGTTCGAGTTCGCATACGCTGATCGGTTCCTTGCTGGGCGGCGGATTTGCCTTCTGGACGGTGCACAAAGGCGCAGGCCCCAACTGGGCAAAAGCCACTGATATTGGCTTGTCGCTCTTGATTTCCCCTTTATTTGGCTTTAGCCTGGCCATCCTCTTGATGTATATATTGAAAACAACCGTAAAAAAACGGAAGCGTATTTTCAGTTCACCGGAGGATACCAAGAAAGCGCCCCCGATGTGGATTCGTGCCATATTGGTTACCACTTGCACCCTGGTAAGTTATTTTCATGGCAACAACGACGGTCAAAAAGGCGTAGGACTTGCACTGGTAGTATTGATGGCATTCATGCCCATTCATTTTGCCTTGAATCCTGCCATGACGAATGAGAACCTTACGCAGTCGATTCGAAAAATCGAAGCAGTCCTTTTGCAGCCTACCGGCGCACCCGAAACGGATGCCAGCCATTTGACGCTCGCCAAAGCAGCCACCACTGTGGCGGCCATGATCGATACCACCGATCGTACCAACAAGGAAGGTACTTTTATGATTCGCAAAGAGGTGCAAGGACTGTATAAGAAAATGGATGTTGCCCTGAAAGGCGGCGTTGTAACAGGCGAACAGGCAAAAATTATCAAGTCTGAACTGAAATCGCTGAATCAATCCTATGAATTTTCGCCCACCTGGGTAGTTGCCATGATCGCTATTTGCCTTGGCATCGGAACCATGATTGGCTGGAAACGAATTGTGGTGACCATTGGTGAAAAAATCGGCAAATCGCACCTGAACTATGCCCAAGGCGCCAGCGCCGAACTTTGTGCTGCTGCTGTCATTGGCGTAAGTAGCGCATCGGGCCTGCCAGTGAGTACCACTCACGTATTGTCGTCGGGTATTGCAGGAACCATGGTCGCTCAAGGGGGTATTTCCAACCTGCAGAAGAAAACAGTCAAAAACATAGCATTGGCATGGATTTTAACCCTGCCTGTGACAATGGTACTTTCCGCTTTGTTATTCCTGCTGTTCCGTTTATTCGCATAAACTCTTTTCAGGTGTGGTAATCTGGTATTACCACACCTGAATGTTTTTAAGTCGGCTCAGACAGCCGCATTTTTCTGTATCCACATTTTTTCACAAGTCTGTTCCTAACCTGACTTATGATCGCGCAACGTTCTGCGGCGATACTGGTTTTCGTATGCTTGTACGCCAGTGTATTCGCCCAGGTGTCAGTTCCTGACACCGCTCGTATTCCTACTCCAAAACCCGCTGCAAGTCATTCTGCTTCAAAATGGTATGACAAAATTTCGCTTCGCGGCTATTCCCAGTTTCGTTATAACCGGCTGCTGGAAACCAATCCTGACCTGAAGTGCGAACAATGCGATAAAAGCATTGGCAAAGGTCAGACATTTTATTTCCGGAGAGCGCGTCTGGTGTTCAGCGGCGACATTCATCCCCGGGTTTTTCTGTATATTCAGTTCGATTATTCGGCAGACGCCAGCAGCACCAACAAGCACTTTTTGCAGGTAAGAGATGCGTATGTCGATTATGCTTTTGATCCGAAAAAGTCGCTTCGGGTGCGGGTAGGTCAAAGCAAAGTGCCGTACGGTTTTGAGAACATGCAATCGAGTTCGATGCGATTGCCATTTGACCGTGCGGACGCGCTGAACAGCGCAGTACCCAATGAACGCGATATGGGTGTGTTCTTCTACTACGCACCTGCCGAAAAAAGAGCCTTGTTCAAAATGCTCACGGAAGAAGGTTTGAAGGGCTCCGGCGACTACGGCGTGGCAGCATTGGGCGTGTACAGCGGACAAAGTGCCAACAAGCCCGAATTGAATGACTATTTGCACAAGGTGGCACGTTTTTCCTGGCCTTTTCAGGCTGGAAATCAGATCATTGAACCGGGCATTCAGGCCTATTCAGGCAAATTTACCCTTTCCTCCGATTTGGTAACAGCCAATATCAAAAAGAACAAAGACCTGACGTACACGGAGCAACGGGTGGCTGGTTCTTTCATTTTGTATCCCAAACCGCTGGGTATTGCCCTGGAATATAATGTCGGCGAAGGACCTGGCTTTGATCCAGAGATCGATTCTATTCGTGTGCGTACGCTGAAAGGTGGATATGCCATGCTCTCCTATAAAACCCACTGGAAAAAATCTTCTATTATCCCGTACATCAGGTATCAACAATTTGATGGTGGGAAAAAACACGAACTGGATGCCCGTTATTACGAAGTAAAAGAAACCGAAATAGGCGTGGAATGGCAACCATTTCGCAACCTGGAATTAACGGCTGCCTATATGATCAGCAAGCGCAAGTATTGGGATGGTAAAATAGATGCCGACGAACGAGGGAATTTGCTGAGGTTGCAGTTGCAGGTAAACTACTAGATTCTGCCTCGGCGTTTGTCAACTCTTTGCTTTGTGTCCATCGTGTTCTTCGTGGTTTGTTTTTTAACCAAGAAGAACACGATGGACACAAAGTGTGAGGTTTCAAAACTGATAACATTTGATTTTCTTCAAATTCTGTTTGCTGCTGCCGCCCCGTTCCTTGTGCAGCCGATCGCGACCTTCCCCTTTGCGAATGCTGAATCCATTGATTTTCAATCCGATATAGGCATCAGCACCGCTAAGTTTGTTTTTGGTAAAAAAACTGCCCACATTATCGCTTCCCAGGTATAACCAACCCAGGCGTACGGCCAGCCCTACGCGCAGGGATTGCCAGTCGTTGAGTACCACAGGCAAGGAAAAAGAAAACCAGCGTTTTTCATAGCGCGGCACCAGGGCAAGGGTGGAGGTACGCCGAAGGGAATGTTTCAGCAAAGGAAGCCTTTGAACACCCACCGCGCTGCAATAGAAATCGGGTGCAACCTGAACGTCGAATTGCGCGGAAAGCCCTGTGGGCAGCCCCATCACAAAGGTGTTTCCTTGTAGTGAAGCGAGAGAATCTCCTAAGAGCAATTGGCTCAATACCCGGGTGTATCCGCGCGCATCATCGGCCCGAATGGCATTTCCATCCACGCTCAGGATCGAATCCAGACGCAGAATGTGTTGTTCAGATCCCGGCTTGAAACGTACAAATCCCAGATCGAGCAAAGACACACCCGCCCGCCAGCGATAGCCCTCTCCATCATCTGAAGGAGACGCCCAACTCATCCCCAGGTCGATACCAGCGCCTGTACCAGTTACATCGAAAGCCTGGTTTTGCGGGTTGTCCGAATCCAGCAGGTTGCGTGACAGGCCGAATTCCCAGGTAGGATTGTTGAATATCGCTGTGTCATTGACACCAGGAGTATATTGAAAAACAAGGTTGGATTTTGCATAGGCGCCTGCATGACCCAGCAGCAATTTCGGACTAATACCCCAGGCGATTTCTACATCTCCATCTGTGTTCAAATGACTGTAATGCAGGCCTATTTCACTCCAGGTCATGGCTTGCAGTTGCAGCGGACGAATGTCGATGGTTTGTCCTGTTTCGATCTGGCTGAACTGCGGATAGTAAAACACGGAAGGCACGCGATAAGCCGAAAAGTCGCCCCTTACACCGGTCGTCAGCCCCAGTACATGGTTTTCACCCAGGCGGAAACTGAATCCAGGACCTCCGACAAGTGCCTGCGAAACCGCCCGAATGCGCCGGTTGTTGTTGTAATAATGGAGAATAATCGCATCGGGAGGCGCCGGCCGCTCGGGCGACAAGTCTGAAATGGCTACGATGTTGTCGGTATTGCGCAAGGCGTGCTGCAGGCTCGTATTTTCCAGATAGGCATAATTGTTTTCAAAAAAATACCCGGCATTGAAAAGACTTACCTCCCAGTTGTGCGGCATAAATGCTGTGTTGGCAGGGTTCAGCCCCGCAGCATATATTCCAGAATAGCGTTCGAGGCGCATTCCCAGTTGTTCCTGGGCAAAAGAGGGAAAGGCAGATAGCAGGATGCCGGAAAGGAGGATCGGCAGACGGGAAACTCGTATGATATGCATGGCAAAGTGAGATTACAGGAGAAATGAAACACTAACGCCTTTCGGGTTGTTAGATTGAATAGCAGTGCATGTTTTTTGTCTAAAACCGGAAATCAGGTTGCTAAACTCGTCTTTTCGGGGCTTCAACAGGCACAATTGTTAAAAGTATAAACTGTCATATTATCTTTGGCCGTTCAAGTGGTTAACCACTTCTGTTTTTTCACAAAACTTTGATGTAATAAATGAAATTCCGACCCGGAGTCCTGCATGGACAGGAAGTAACAGACCTCCTAAATTATGCCAATGAACAGAATTTTGCCCTTCCTGCCGTAAACGTAATCGGTACCAATTCGGTTAATGCCGTACTGGAAACCGCGGCAGCCGTAAAAAGCCCGGTCATTGTGCAGTTCTCCAACGGAGGCGCTGCTTTTTTTGCTGGAAAGAGCCTTTCCAATGATGCCCAAAAAGCCGCAATTCTTGGCGGGATTTCCGGCGCACAGCATGTGCATGCCGTTGCAGAATCGTATGGTGTGCCAGTCATTTTGCACACCGACCACTGCGCCCTCAATATCATTCAATGGGTAGACGGACTGCTGGATGCAGGCGAAAAGTTCTACGAGAAACACGGTTTCCCGCTGTACAGCAGCCATATGCTCGACCTTTCCGAAGAGCCACTGCATGAAAACATCGAAATTTCGGCGAAATATTTCGCCCGCATGGCCAAAATGGGCATGACGCTGGAAATCGAACTGGGCGTAACCGGCGGTGAAGAAGACGGCGTGGATAATTCCGATGTCGACTCTGCCCGTTTGTATACACAACCGCACGAAGTGGCTTATTCGTATGAAGAATTGAGCAAAATCAGCCCGAATTTCACCATTGCAGCGGCATTTGGTAATGTTCACGGCGTGTACAAACCCGGTAACGTGAAACTCCAGCCGGTCATTCTCAAAAATTCGCAGGAGTACATTCGCGAAAAGTTTGGCATCAGCGGCAAAACGCCTGTCAACTTCGTTTTCCACGGCGGTTCCGGTTCAGCACAAAGCGAAATCCGCGAAGCCATTGAATACGGGGCTGTAAAAATGAACATCGACACCGATATGCAATGGGCATTCTGGGATGGCATTCGTGGCTACTACGAATCGAAAAAAGGCTACCTGCAAGGCCAGATCGGCAACCCGGAAGGGGATGACAAGCCGAATAAAAAATTCTACGACCCACGTGTTTGGCTGCGCGAAGGCGAAAAATCGTTTGTTGTGCGCCTTAGACAGGCTTTCGAAGACCTGAATTGTATTGGCCGCAATAGTTGAGATTTTTTAAAAGAAAATTTGAAACATGAATATTCCCGAATTTAGGTGGAAGCCTGAATTCGGGATTTTTGTTTTCTGCAGCGTTATTTTCCGTAGAGTAATTTCCCGCAGATTGCGCAGATTTTCCCGCAGATCTCGCAGAATGTAGAGTACACAATTAGAGTACACAATTAAAGTAAACAATGTTATCGATTTGAAGAAAACAGGTGTACGCTACATTCTGCGAGATCTGCGGGAAAATCTGCGCAATCTGCGGGAAACTACTCTACGGAAAATAGCGCTTTATGTGCTATCTGCAGGAAACCACTCTACGGGAAATACTCCTGCGAGAAATAATTACCCATCTAACATTTTTCTTTGGCTTTCCCATTTTTTTACATCTTTGCTGCCGACATCCGGGAATAAAATTTTAGATCACTCAACAAACCCGGACAAATCTTCTAAATTTATTCGCAGCACTAGATGGCTTCTAATTCTACTATTTCGACCGGACAGGACAATAAACCCAGACTTGCCACGCGCGACATCTGGAATATGAGTGTAGGCTTTTTGGGCATACAGGCGGGTTTCGCACTTCAGAACGGGAATGCCAGCAGTATTTTACAACGTTATGGCGCTGATGTACACGAATTACCCAATTTCTGGCTGGTAGCGCCCATTATCGGAATGATTGTGCAACCGATCATCGGACACTATTCTGACCGTACCTGGACGCGTTTTGGCCGCCGCAAACCATTTTTTATGGCTGGCGCCATTGCAGCCTGCCTGGGCATGATGCTGATGCCCAATGCGGGCGCTCTGGCCACCATGCTCCCGCTCGTACTCATGGGCGCTGGCATGCTGATGATTATGGATGCCTCGTTTAATGTGGCGATGGAACCATTCCGGGCATTGGTAGCAGATAAACTTCCTTCCTCGCAGCGCACAGAAGGGTTTTCAGCACAAACAGCCCTGATCGGCATCGGCGCCGTGATCGGATCCTGGCTGCCCTGGTTTTTGGCAAATGTGGGCGGCATTTCGGATACAGCCGCTGCAGGGCTGGTGCCTGATAATGTGAAATGGTCGTTTTACATCGGCGGATTTCTATTGTTGGCCGCTGTATTCTGGACTATTTTTACTACCAAAGAATATTCGCCTGCCGAACAGAATGCCTATGCCGGACTGGAAGAAGAAGTGGAAAAAGGCGGGCTTGGACTGATCTTCAAAGACCTGGCAAACATGCCCAAAACCATGCGTCAACTTGGCTGGGTGCAGTTTTTTTCCTGGTTTGGATTGTTTTCCATGTGGGTGTTTACCACCCCGGCGATTGCCCACCATGTATATGGCTGTGCCATTGACGATACTACCTCGCAGGCATACAGTGATGCGGGGAACTGGACAGGGATCATTTTTGGTGTCTACAACCTGGTTTCTGCTATTTTTGCTTTGTTACTGCCTACTATTGCGGCAAAAGTGGGCCGAAAACGCACCCACGCCATTTCACTGATCTGTGGCGGACTGGGCCTTATTTCTATTTATTTTGCTACTTCTCCTACGTTTCTGATCTTTTCCATGATCGGCGTTGGTATTGCGTGGGCCAGTATCCTGGCTATGCCGTACGCTATGCTGGCTGGCTCGCTCCCGGTCAATAAAATGGGCGTTTACATGGGCATTTTTAATTTCTTTATTACTATTCCGCAAATCGTTAGCGGGGTCATCAACCGCCCGATTGTGCACAATGTTTTTGGCAACAACGCTATTTATGCCATCGTCATGGCGGGCGTATTTTTCTTGCTGGCTGCTGCTGCTGTCACACTGGTGGAAGACAAAGACGATGTGGTGACGAGGGGCGCCTGAACATTTGGATCATCTCATTTTCTCATCTAAAAACAAACGAAACATGGATCCACTGATTTACACACTCATCATCGGCGCGCTGGCTGGCTGGCTGGCTGGTTTTATTCGTCAGGGTTACGGCTTTGGGCTGCTTGGCAATATTGTCATCGGCATCCTGGGCGCTTTTGTCGGCAGTTGGTTGTTTCGCCAACTTGGCATTTCAATTGGTTCCGGAGTCGTCAACAGCATCATTACGGCTGTTATCGGCGCATTGGTATTACTTTTTCTGATCGGTCTTGTTCGATCGTCTAAGTAAATTCTCAGCCGATTGTATTTTTGGGGTTTCTTCTTCGCGCCTTCGAACAGCGCGAGGAAGAAACCCTTTTTTTATGCTTTTCTAAATCGCCTGTAGAGGCTTCCAGTTATGCGCAACTGCCTTTTACTTTTCAGCCTGCTGCTTGTTTTTTCCTGCAAAAATTATTGGGGCAACCCCTATAAAACGGCGCTTGCGCCTCGTGTAGTGCCGGTTTCTAACAGCGCCCTTCGGCTGGAGCCTGCTTTCTGGTGGGCAGGGATGCAGCATCGCCAGGTTGAAATCATGGCGCACAGAGACAGTATTGCCGATTATGAAGTGCGCCTGGGCGCTTCTCAAGGTGTAAAACTCCTGAAAGTAGAAAAAGCCGACAGCCCCAATTATTTGTTTATCACCCTTGAAATTTCGGAAAAAGCGCCAGCGCCACAGCGTGTTCCCATCGTATTTTCAAAAAGCGGACAGGTATTTACCGCTGAATTCCCTATCCTGAACAGAAATGCCGCTCCCAAGGCACAAGGCATCGACAGCCGCGATGTGGTGTACATGCTCATGCCCGATCGGTTTGCCAATGGAAATACCGCCAATGACACGGTGGCTGGAATGCTGGAGGGACTGAATCGGAACAACCCAGACGGGCGCCACGGCGGCGACTTGCAAGGCATTCAGGAGCACCTCAATTACTTACAAGACCTGGGAATCACCGCTTTGTGGCTGAATCCTGAACTTGAAAACGACCAAAAAAGCGCTTCCTATCACGGATATGCCGTTACCAATCATTATCGAGTCGACAAAAGGTTTGGTACCAATGAAATGTATCGCGATTTTGTACAGGACTGTCACAGACGTGGCCTGAAAGTTATTCGCGATGTGGTGCTGAACCACATTGGCAGCAACCACTACTGGATGCATGATTTGCCTACAAAAGACTGGATCAACCAATGGCCTGTCTACACGAATACTTCGTTCAGAGCGCCGACCGTCCTCGATCCCTATGCTTCGGAATACGATAAAAAGCATTTCAACGATGGCTGGTTTGATGTCGAAATGCCCGACCTCAATCAACGCAACGCACACCTGGCTACCTATCTTATTCAACAGGCGATTTGGTGGATCGAGTATGCCGGGATAGATGGTTTTCGAATCGATACCTACACCTATTCCGATCAGGAATTTATGAGCAAATGGTGCGCAGAAGTGCGAAAGGAATATCCGAATATCGGCATGTTTGGAGAAATCTGGGAGCAGGGTGTGGTGGTGCAGGGTTTTTTTGCCGACAACCAGCCCATGGGTCGCGCCCGTTTTGATTCAAATTTGCCCGGGGTGATTGACTTTCAGATGTGTTTTGCTATTCAGGAAGCCGTTAATAAAGGGCCGGGTTGGCAAGACGGCGTTGCAAAAATCTATTACACCCTGGCACAGGATTACTTTTATCAGGATCCGTACAAAAACCTGGTTTTCCTGGACAACCACGACATGTCCCGTTTTTTTACCGTCGTAAAAGAAGACCTGAACAAATACAAAAGCGGCATGGCGCTCTTGCTCACCACACGTGGCATTCCGCAAGTGTATTATGGCACCGAACTGTTGTTTACCGGCGATGGAAGACCCAGTTGGGGCACTTTTCGCAAGGATTTTCCGGGCGGCTGGCCTGGTGACAGTGCCAACAAGTTTACTGAATCGGGCCGTACGGCCGACGAACAAGAGGCGTTTCAATTTGCCCGTACGCTGATACGCTACCGAAATGCGACACCAGCCCTGCAAACGGGCAAATTAATGCAATTCACACCCATGGACGGTGTTTACACCTTTTTCAGATACGATGATACCAAAACGATCATGGTCGTTATCAATACGTCCAGTCATGATAAAATCATCGATACCGGGCGTTATGAAGAGCGAATGAAAGGTTTCAACCACGCAAAAAACGTTGTCACAGGTGAAACCTTATCCAGCCTTACCACGCTCAGCGTTGGAAAAAACACCCCGCTGATACTGGAACTTCAGTAATCAACTCGCTCACTCTCTGCCACTTCTGTTCACGGCAGTTGCGCTGGCCTGTTGAGTAGCAAACATGTACATGTCCTGGATATTCACATGGGCTGGTCGGGTCGCCATGTAGTAAATCGCGTCGGCAACGTCGCGGGCAGTAAGTGGCTGAAAATCATTGTAGATTTTCGCGCGTTCGGCATCGCCATCGAAGCGGTTGATGGCAAACTCGGTTTCTTCTACGTGCCCAGGACTCACTTGGCTTACCCGGATATTGTAGGTAAACAGGTCGTACCGCATGGCCCGGGTGAGCGCATCTACAGCGGCTTTGCTGGCGCAGTACACATTTCCGTTCGGGTAAATTTCCTTCCCGGCGATGCTGCCTACATTGATAATATGTCCGCTACGCCGCTGCACCATGCCCTGCGCTACAATGCGCGAAACGTACACCAGTCCTTTCACATTGGTATCGATCATCGTATCCCAATGCGAAAGGCTGCCTTCATGAATAGGGGAAAACCCTTTGGCCAGCCCTGCGTTATTGACCAGAATGTCGATTTGCTGAAACGCTTCCGGTAGGCTGGTCAGTGCGGCCTCCACGGCGCCGGCGTCGCGTACGTCGAATGGGAGCAAAAGAACATCGCTTCCAAACTCACTTTCCAGGCTGTTTTTTAATGCAATCAATCTTTCCACACGCCTTCCGGTGATGATAAGTCTGTAACCATTGCGGGCAAACAATTCGGCAGTCGCTTTTCCAATGCCCGAGGTGGCGCCTGTAATCATAACGAGCGGGCCGACCGGTTTTTCTTCTGCTGGTTGTTGTGGTGCCGGAACTTCCGTGATAGTCGGTGTTTGCACAGGCTCCTGGACGCTTATCGGAACTTCTTCTGGTTGTTGTATAGGCAAAAACTGGCGATCATTGTCAGCATTCCGGAGTGTTTCGTCCACAGAAGTGGCACGTTCGTACCATGTTTTGGCTTCAGCAGTATCGCCATTTTGCAAACTGTGCTGTGCCAGCGCCAACATTACAGGAGCATCCAACGGATTGGTTTCCAGTGCTTTATTGAGGTAGTGAACAGCCGTTTCGCGATAATCCTGCAAGTGCTCGGAAGTCATCAAACCCAATTTGCGGTAGATGCCCGGAAAATTCTGATCGAGTTCAACCACGCGATCCCAGCAATACTTGGCAAACAGATAATCACCTTTTCCGGCAGCCATATCGCCCATCAGGTCATATGATTTGGCTTCATTGGAATTATCTGTCGCAGGCTCGGAATGCTTGTCGACCGGTGCTTCCTCCATTGGCTGTTCTGTAGCCTGGAAGCGAGCACGCACGGCTTTGTTTTCTGCGGCAAGTCGCTCGTTGTCAGGATATTGTTCGGCAGCCAGTTGCAGCAGTTCGAGGCCGCGGTCTACATAGCCCTTGTCAAGCCAGAAATGCGCATCCCGAATTGCCTGTTCTACCTCGGCAGCCTGGTCTGACACTGGTGTGTCCTCCACTGTCAACTGTCCGTTCGGTTCCGTAAAATCTGCGAGGGGCTCGGGCTCGGGTATTGGTGTAGGTTCCGGTTCCGCCACAGGTTCTGGCACAGGCGTCAGTTCCGGTGTTTCCAGCGGCTCAGGCGCCAGCAGACCGCTGGCCAAAGGCATTTCCGGCAAGTGCGGAGGTTCTACAATCTCTTGACTTTCAACTGACTGTGCTACAAGTCGACGATATTGGCCATGCCAGTCCGACAAACCGAAGCGGACAAAGAAAATAACATAGTCGTCCGATTCCAGTTGTTCACTGGTAACATAACCCCGTTCGCGTACAAGGCTGATAAAATCGCCTACCTGATTGGCAATGGTGCGAACAGCATCCAGTTCGGCTTCAAATACCTGTTTTTCAATACCCTCTGCCTGCTGGTATTGGGTGCTGATATCGAGCCAGGCATTTTGCCAGAAATTCATGTATTGCAGGGCATTGACCATGCGGTCTATGTGTGTTTCCACTTTTTGCCCTTGTTCATTTACACCGTCAGCAACGACAAAAAGCAGTGGTTGCTGCTGTGGTATGGCCTGTACGGCAGCCAGCATGCCTGTCATACAGGCGCGGTCTTTCAGGAAATTATCGGTAATCAGGATGAGGGCAGGTTCACCCGAGCCTGCAATGTGACTGGCAAGTTCGCCAGGCAGTCGTTCGCTGGTGTGTTCAAAAGGAATTCCGATGCGGCTCAGTTGCTGGTCAATATGACGGGCCAAATCGGCATTGTGGTGGGAGTAGGCAAGGATGATTCGATTCATTTGTTCTTAGCGCAAGGCCTGGATGAGTCTGGTAAATTCTTGTTTAAAATCAGCGTACCTGGAAGTGGCCGGACCGTCGAACCCTGTATGAACCAGTTTTACCTGGCCTTTTTTATCAATCACCATCAGGGTCGGGAATGCAAGCAACTGCTCGAGCGCAGGAAAGAAACTGGCTGCAGATGCTTTGTCCGATTTTCCGGCATATGCTATTTCAAATGGTATGCCCAATTTCTTTTTGTAGTTTAAAAGATGCTGATTTATCTGTGTACTGTCTTTATTTCTTTCAAAAGCAAATGCCACAATCGACATGTCGGCAGCCAAATCTGGGTGTTCCTTGACAAATTCACGAAGAAAAACCTGTTCATCGTGGCAATTTGGACACCAGGTACCCATGACGGTGAAAACCTTTATTTTATTGTCGAAAGCAGCAGAAGGATATTCGAGTTTTTTGCCTTCAGGCGTGGAAACCGAAAACTGTATGTTGGCACCTTTCTTCATTTGCACAAGAGAATCGGCATTGGAAAGTTGGAAATTTGGATCTTTCCAGGCCGTCCACAGGCTTTGGTAGCGATGCCCGGAGCGGAATTCTCCCAAAAGTGTATCATTTCTAATGCTTCCATTAAAAAGATAGGCATGCGCACCGTCGAAGCAGGATAAATAAAACTTGCGCCCCTGGACAGTGCCTTCCAGAAAGCGGTAGTCGCCCGTTTCGGTTCTAAATGTGCCTTCCAGGTGATTGCCATTTTGTTTGAATTCGCCAATGGCTTTCTCCTGATCTTCGGGGTTTCCATCTACTCCAAATATGGCCGCCCAGTTGCCAGTTATATCCTTCAGCGGTTTTTCCTGTAGTGAAGTAAACCGGTAACCTCTACCTGCGTGCGCATAAAAAGGAATCCTGTAATCTTCTTTGGTGGTAACGACCCATTCGCCCTGCATCACCCCGCCACGTATTTCAGCATGAATATAGGATTGGTACTCTGGAAACCACACATTCATAGTATCACGAGCCTGTGTTCGGTCGCGGCCGTATTGAATGCTGTCAAGTCGAATCCGTTCCTGACCGTTGATGATTTCAATGTAAAATCGTTCGTTGTCCAGGTATGTCACTTCAAAATTGAAAGGCAGTTCTCCCGGCTTGAACTGATCGTAGAGGATAATAACTGTGTCCTTGTCATTGACCGGAATTCTGTATTTTTCAAGTTCGAGTACACCACGCCAGGTGCCGGGCGCTACCCTTGTGAAAGCCGTATCGGTGGTGACACAAGCGCTGACAAGCAATATGGAAAAGAGAAGTAAAAAACTGTTAATCAGTATTTTGTACATGATAATCACGAATGAGGGATGCCCCGCTTTGAAGAAGTTGCAAAAGTAACGCTTATTGGAACCGCGAAAACCACAAATGCATGGGAAAGGTTGCAAATTCAAATGAAAAGCCCGGAAAGCGTTTCAACACAACTTGCCGGGCATACCGTTAATTTAGTTTCATTGTCGGTGGGACATCAGGAGCGCCGTGTCAGCGCATTGGACAAGGTGATAAGGCCACTTCCCAGCAGGAAAAGCCCCATCATGACACCAAGGATTAGCATAGATTAAACCAGATGTGTGAGGGTGAAAAAATAGTTCTACCTCCTATTTTCAAGAATAATGCCAAGTCAGCATTTTGAAAGAATTGAGAATCCTTCCACACCACTGAACAAAAATGCCGTATTTTTGTCTGGTCTTTTTTAAACGAAACACTTATGCTACAAAACTGGCTGAAAGACCTGGTAGAACGTCATGCTTTTGGCGCTTGTCAGTATCTTGGTGAAAAGATGGACCTGGCGCCGGCAGTGGTACGCAAGTATTTTATTTACACCTCTTTTATCGGGATGGGTTCTCCGCTCATCGTGTATCTCTTTGTAGCCTTCTGGGTCAATATTCGTCGTTATATCCGTCGGGGGAAAAATGTTATCTGGAATTAATTATTCCCTTACAATTCTCCGTAGCGTTCCTTCATAATTTGTTTCATCTCTGCCTGAATAAGCAGCGCTTCGTCATGTGCGCGTTCGGCAAAATCTTCGCCATCCGAAGCATACAGGATACTGCGGGAAGCATTTACCAGCAATCCGCAATCGTCATTGAGCCCGTGCCTGCAAATAGCATGAAGGTCGCCCCCTTGTGCGCCCACACCCGGCACGAGCAGGAAGTGATCGGGCACAATTTCTCTGATTCGTTCGAATGCAGCAGGGTGTGTAGCGCCGGTCACGAACATGAGATTATCAGTTGTACCCCATGTTTGTACGGTTCGAAGCACTTTTTCCCACAAGGCTTCGCCTGAAGATGCCTGAACGTCGAGTTGAAAATCGGCACTTCCATGATTGGATGTGAGGGCAAGTACAATGGCCCATTTTTCCCGGAAATCCAGAAACGGCGCTACGCTGTCCTTGCCCATGTAGGGTGCGATCGTCACGGCATCACAATTCAGGATTCGGAAAAAGGCTTCGGCGTATTTTCTACTGGTATTTCCAATATCGCCTCGTTTGGCATCTGCAATGATAAAATGCTCTGTACCAATGTATTCTACTGTTCGGGCAAACGTGTGCCAGCCTTCCGGTCCCAGGGCTTCGTAGAATGCGAGGTTGGGTTTGTAGGCTACGCACAAGTGCCGGGTAGCGTCGATGATTTGGCGGTTGAACTCAAAAACAGGGTCGGCTTCTTCTTGTAAATGGGCGGGAACTTTTGACAATTCGGTGTCGAGGCCGATGCAGAGAAATGATTTTTTGCGGAAAATTTCGGCAATGAGAGCGGCGCGGTTCATGCCGCAAAAATAGCACAAGGCTTCATTCTGGAAAAGAAATTTTGCCCATTCCTGCCAGCGGAACACCACCCAGTCGCAAACCCGGCTCGTTGTATCCTGCTACCGTTTCATTGGCGAGGGCTGCAAATAAAACGGCTTCTTTGGCATCGCCATGCACCCCCAACACATCCATGGAATGCAGTTGCCAGTCGGGAAGAAGTTCTTTTAAATAATTTACTATCAAGGGGTTATGCGCGCCGCCACCGCTCAGGTACAAATGGCGTAGTGTGCCTTGGGTAACTACTATTAGCACGCTTTCAGCAATCGTTTCGGCACTCAATCGTGTCAAGGTGGCCACCAGATCATACGGATTGATATTTCCTTTTGGTAATCGTCTGAGGGCGGTGCGTACCCATTCCACCGAAAAAAGTTCGGGCCCGATTGTTTTCGGAAAAGGTTTTTCAAAAAATGCTTCCGATTTGAGCAGGTCGAGTAAGAGTGGATCGACGCGGCCATTGGAGGCAATTCGTGCATTTTCATCGTATGCTACCCCAAATAATTCGCGGGCAAAAGCATCGATCAACGTGTTTCCCGGCCCCGTATCGGTGGCAAATGCCCGATCAGGACTTCCATCGGCAGGCAAGTAAGTAAAATTGGCTATGCCACCAATATTGAGCAGGAATCGTTCTTCGCCAGCCCTGGAAAACAACAGGTAGTCGCCATACAATGCCAGGGGAGCGCCCTCGCCGCCTGCCGCTACGTGTTTTTGCCTGAAATCTGAAATGGTGATTATTCCTGTGCGCATCGACAAGTGGTCGCCATCCCCGATTTGAAGGGTGGCATTGGGATATTCCGGCATTCCGTGAAAAATACGCGGGGCGTGAAACACCGTTTGGCCGTGACTTGCTAATAAATCTATTTCCTCAGCCGAAATTTTCTCATCAATTAAAAACTGATTGACTATCTGCGCATGTCGTTCTGCGATTAACACATTGAGCAATGTAAAGTGTTGAAAATCAATTTCTTTTTTTGCAAAAACGCGCCGGATTTCCGATTTGAAATGTTCGTCGTAGGGTAGGGTAGCGAAGGCTTCCACTTCTACCCGGGTTTGTTTGCCGGCGCCAGTAAAACGGCATAGGGCTACGTCCAGTCCATCCAGCGAAGTGCCCGACATCAGGCCGATGATGCGACGATATGGCCGGTGGCTGATGGCAGCGAGGCGCTCGATGTGTTGTTTCATCGAAAATGGATTTTTTAATATATGTACACTCTACACCTTGTGTCCTTTGTGAAACCTTCGTGTCCTTTGTGGTAAAAATATTTAAACACAAAGTGCACGAAGGTTTCACAAAGGACACAAGGCGTAGAGTGTACATGTAAATACTGTTTTTGAATCACGGCAAAACAATCGTACCCGTTTTTTTCGCCAGTTCATTCCGTGTGCTTTTCAGTTTTTCCTGAATGCGCATGAGGCGCATCACTTCCTCCATGTTCTCGGATTCTGAGGCGGCTTTGATACGTGCCGGATTCAGTACGTTGCAGAGTTTGTTGAGTTTCCGCAATTTAAAACGGTCGAGCGCCTGGCGCATATCTGCGTCAAAATTCAGGTCAGGAATGGGCTGGTTTTGCAACGGGTAACCCCAACGGGCCTCCCAGTTGTGCGACATGTCGAAAGGAGAGGTAAGCAGGTCGATAGCCAGGTCGCTGATTTCTTTTTCAGGGTGGTGAATAAAGAAATTCTGGTCAGGCGTTTTTTGTTCCAGCAGCAGATCGTAGCACAAGCCCGCCATTTTCCCATACAAGGCATTATCAAAATCCGAAAGCGATTCACTGATGTCGGCCAAAATGAATTCGGCAATGCTAATGCCTTCTTTATCAAGTGTTTGGCTGCCAAATTGCACCAGCAGCCGAACGATGTCCCGCTCCTGAAACTCATCCGTCATTAATGCGCTTCTTCTATCCTGACCAAGTGAGTTTGGTTCAGTATTTGAAGATGGAGTATGAGGATCAATGGTTTGATGATAATCTGGATATGAACCTTGCGTATCACTTATTGGCCCAGGTTGTCGAGAGTTTTTTTCTGCGAGTTTATTGATATTTTTTGTATCTTCCTTTATTATTTCGCTTCTAATACCTTCCTCTGCTTCTCTCCTCCCATAAGCATTAGAACTTGCCAATAAATTTAAACAACCTTGTATGTATTCCTCTCTTTTTGACCTGTCTTTAATTTTTATGATACTCGACACGATGTCTTTCACCAGACCGGCCTTGCGCATGGGGTCGCCTTTCGTTTCTTCCAATAGAATGGAAGTTTTAAAAAGGATAAAATCCTTTGCGTTTTTAGTAGTAAAAGTTCTAAATGCCTCACCGCCAAAGGTTTGTACATATGAATCCGGGTCGTGCCCGTCGGGCAGCAGGCAAATTCGAACATTCAGATCCTGTTCGAGCGCGAGGTCGAGGCCGCGCAGGGCAGCCTTGATGCCCGCCGGGTCGCCGTCGTACAAAATTTTGAGGTTGTTCGTGTTGCGTTTGATCAGTTGCAACTGACCCTCCGTGAGCGAGGTGCCCGACGAAGCCACTACATTTTCAATTCCGGCCTGATACAGAGAAATGACATCCATGTAGCCTTCCACCAGAAGGCATTCATCCTGCTGGCGAATGGCTTTTTTTGCCTGAAAAGCGCCATAGAGGGTTTTATTCTTGATGTAAATCTCCGTTTCCGGGCTGTTGATGTATTTGGGGATGGTTTTGTCGGACGACATGGTACGCCCGGCAAAAGCCGCTACTTTTCCCGAAATATTGTGGATGGCAAACATGACCCGACCCCGAAAAAAATCGCGGCCGCCATCCTGGCTGCACAATCCTACTTTTTTTACCAGATCGATGTTGTGACCAGTAGCCCGGGCACGCCGAATGAGCAGGTCGCGTTGTTCGGGTGCATAACCCAGGCCAAAGGCCCGAATGGTGTCTTCCCGAAGTCCACGTTGTTTGAAATAGGCCAGGGCTACCGACTTTCCTTCGTCCGTATCAAAAAGTTGTTCCTGAAAATGTTTGAGGGCAAAATCATTTACAATATACAGGGAATCAGTCAGTTGCATTTCTGCTACCTGTTCAGGTGTACGCTCTGTTTCCTGTATTTCAATATTGTATTTTCGGGCTAGCCATTTCAGGGCATCGATGTAAGAGAGGTTTTCGTGTTCCCGCAGGAACGTGATGGCATCGCCACCTTTCCCGCAACCAAAGCACTTGAAGATATTGCGGGCGGGATTTACATTAAAAGACGGCGTTTTTTCACCATGAAAAGGGCAAAGGCCGATCAGGTTCACGCCGCGTCGGCGCAAAGTCACGAATTCTTCGATCACTTCTTCGATGCGGGTGGCATCGAGAATGTCCTGGATTTGTTTGGGTGGTATCATGTTGTTTCAACAAAGATACGGCGTATCCCTTACTCGCCGATGTCCTCGTTCCACAATTCCGGGCGATCGTGGATGAATGCCTTCATCAGATTTTTGCATTCCTCATTGTCGGCCAGCACTACCTCCACGCCTCGGGAACGCAAATGTTCTTCTTCGCCCATAAAGGTCTCATTTTCGCCAATAATGACTTTTGGAATGCCATACAACAATATGGCGCCACTGCACATAGAACACGGCGAAAGGGTGGTGTACAAGGTACATTCGCGGTACACACTTGCCGGTTGCCGCCCGGCATTCTCAAAGGCATCCATTTCGCCATGCAGCACGACACTGCCGTTTTGTACCCGGCGGTTGTGCCCGCGCCCGAGTATTTCTCCTTTGTAAACAATGACGGAACCAATGGGGATGCCGCCTTCGGCCAATCCTTTGCGCGCTTCTTCGATAGCGGCTTGCATGAAAATGTCCATGAGTGAGTGGTGAGAGGTGAGTAGTCAGTAGTGAGTGGTGAGTAGTGAGTGGTGAGTAGTGAGTGGTGAGTAGTGAGTGGTGAGTAGTGAGTAGTGAGTAGGGTTTCACCACTCCCGAACTCACTACTCACTATTGACTACTCACTATTGACTACTCACTATTGACTACTCACTATTGACTACTCACTACTCACTACTCACTACTGACTACTCACCTCCCGCCTTTTTTTAAAGCGCTTCCCGGTTCAGGTACATGGTGTCCGTTGCCGCCAGCGCGCGGGTCATTAAATGTTGTTGGTATATTGCCAGCTTCGGTCAGTTGTTCCCAGGTGACAGGCGCTACTTTCATCGGTTGTTTTTCCATGGTGATACAGGCCTCGACCGGGCAAACCAGCGAACACAGATTACAACCGACACAGTTTTCTTCGATGATCGAAGGAATTCTGTTGGCTGGGTCGGCAGAAACGGAAATAGCCTGGTGCGCACCATCTTCGCAGGCGATGTAGCACAACTGGCAACCGATGCATTTGGCCGGATTGATAGAGGCGACCACCTTGTAACTCATGTTGAGTTCTTTCCACTCCACAATATTCGGCAGCGCCTTACCTGCAAAATCATAGATCGTTTGGAATCCACGTTCATCCATGAACCGGCGCAAACCACGATCCATTTCTCGCACAATGCCGAAGCCGTAGTGCATAGCCGCCGTACATACCTGCACGGAGGTGGCACCCAGCAGGATATATTCCACTACATCGCGCCAGGTTTCGATACCGCCTATGGCGCTGATGGGGGTGCCTGATATGTCGGGATGTTGAGCCAGTTGGCGCACCATATTCATGGCAATCGGCTTAACTGCCGGTCCGCAATAACCGCCATTGGTACCTTTGCCGTCTACCGTGGGGTAGGGTGCGAAAGTATCCAGGTCGATGCCCATAATGCTTTTAATGGTATTGATAAGCGAAATGGCATCGGTGCCACCTTTCACGGCTGCCAGGCCCGGGTCCTCGATATTGGAAATATTGGGCGTAAGTTTGGTGATGACCGGCACTTTTGCAGCAGCCATTACCCAGCCAACAATGGTTTCGAGCACTTCCGGCTCCTGACCGACTGCGGAGCCCATGCCGCGCTCACACATACCATGCGGACAGCCGAAATTGAGTTCGATGCCATCGGCGCCCGCATTTTCCACGTCTCGGATGATTTGTTCCCATTCTTTCCTGGATTCCACCATGAGCGAAGCAATCACCGCATGGTTCGGGAAGTATTTTTTCACTTCCTCTATCTCCTTCAGGTTGTCCGCCAGGGTGCGGTCGGAAATGAGTTCGATGTTGTTGAAACCCGACATGCGGGTGTCTCGGTAGTTCAGACCTCCGTACCGACTCGAAACATTGATAATCGGCACACCCATGGTTTTCCATACGGCGCCGCCCCAACCGGCATCAAATGCTTTCATGATCTGATAGCCGGAATTAGTAGGCGGTGCCGATGCCAGCCAGAAGGGATTGGGGGCTTTGATACCGGCAAAATTGATAGAAAGATCAGCCATGATGAGAGGTGAGAGGTGAGAGGTGAGAGGTGAAAAACTGGTGGATACCTTGAGCGGCCATTTTTCCTTCATAAGCGCCATTGACTACTTCAGCACCACCATTGACAGCGTCGCCACCTGCGAAATAACGCGGATTGCCGGTCTGATACGTTTGCGCGTTCACTACGATGCGCCGCGAAGCATCGAGGGTGAGCCCGGGAATCAATTCCAGAAAGCCCGCCATTTTGGCCTGCCCGGTTGCTTTGATGACCAGGTCGCACTCGATCACAAATTCAGAGTCAGGCACTTCGGTAAGGCGTCCGTTTTGTGAAACCGTTTTGACAAATTCCACACCTGCCACATATCCATCTTGCTCGAGGATTTCACGCGGACTGGCGTTAAAAATGCCTTGTACACCTGCGCTCAATGCCAAATCGTATTCAAAAGAATAGCCTCCCATTTCCTCTTTGGAGCGGCGGTAGGCCAGGTACACCTGCTCAGCGCCCATACGTGCCGATTCGGAAGCAGCATCCATGGCAGTATTACCACCGCCCAATACGACAACCCGATTGGGTACCTGCATGCCGTGTTTTTTAAAGCGTAGTTCGCGGATAAACTCTACAGCGCCGGTTACACCTTTTACATCCTCACCTTTTACATTCAGGGAAGCAGTTGGCCCGATACCTACACCGATAAATACTGCATCATATTGACTTTCAATATTTTGCAATTGTTCGCGTGTGGTAATGGCGCTGTTGTATTTTACCTGAAAGTCCAGTTGCTGCTGTAAATATTCAATTTCAGAGAGCGCTTCCTCATTGGTGATTTTATACGGCGCAGTGCCATACACTGTCAGTCCGGAGGGGCGCTCATGGGCTTCAAAAATGGTCACCTCATAGCCCAGCACCGACAATTCACAGGCACAGGAAATTCCAGCGGGACCAGCACCGATGATTGCTACTTTTTTGCCGTTCGGAGCGCCTTTTTGAAACAGTTTTTTCTCCTGATCGATGACCTGCCGGGTAGCGTAGTTTTGAAGACGCCCAATTTCGATGGGTTTCACATGCGCGTGGTTGTGCACACATGCGCCTTCGCACAGCACCTGTGTAGGGCACACCTTGCCGCAAGCGTTGCCCATCCAGTTGCTGTCGTAAATGGTCTCCGCTGCCCCGGTTGTGTTTCCTGTGTGTATCTGCTTGATAAACAATGGAATATCAATATGCGTTGGGCAGGCTTTTACGCAGGGCGCATCGTAGCAGAACAGGCAGCGCGAACTTTCCACAAAAGCCTCTGTCTGATTCATCAGCGGCTTTTTTTGCTTGAAGTTCTGCTGAAACTCCTCTTCCGATTGTGGTCGTTTGTATTCAGCCATGAGATCAGAGTTCAGTGATTTTACCATAGGATTCCGGCCGGCGGTCGCGGAAGAACTGCCACGTCGCGCGCACCTGATCGATCATATCGAGATCAAATTCCGCAACCAGCAGTTCGTCGTTGTCTTCAGAGGCTTGCGCAAAAATTTGTCCGCGCGGGTCAACAAAATACGAACTGCCGTAGAATTTGCCCAGGTTCCAGGGCTTCTCCGTGCCAACCCGGTTGATGCAACCCATGAAATAGCCATTGGCAGCAGCATGCGCAGGTTGTTCCAGTTTCCAGAGGTATTGCGACAAGCCGGCGACCGTTGCAGAAGGGTTGTACACAATTTCAGCGCCATTCAGGCCGAGGCAGCGCGCGCCCTCCGGGAAATGGCGGTCGTAACAGATGTACACACCCACTTTTGCATAGCGGGTTTCAAAAACAGGGTAACCGAGGTTGCCGGGTTTGAAAAAGTATTTTTCCCAAAAACCGGAGGTATGTGGAATGTGATTTTTACGGTATTTACCCAGATAGGTTCCATCCGCATCGATCACGGCCGCTGTGTTGTACAAAACGCCAGCCTGCTCCTTTTCATAAATCGGAACGATGATCACCATCTGGTATTTGCGGGCATATTCCTGCATCATTTCCACGGTGGGTCCGGGCACTGATTCGGCAGTTACGTACCATTTCGGATCCTGGCTTGGGCAGAAATAAGGCGTGTTGAATATTTCTTGCAAGCAAAGAATTTGCACCCCTTTTTTCCCTGCTTCTTCGATATAAGGAATGTGCTTTTGCACCATGGCCTGGCAAATTTCCTGAATACTTCCTTCTCCTTCCGTCATGGGGAGGCTCATCTGGATCAGACCTGATTTTATGATTCTTGGCATTGTTGTGTTAGGTTATGAATGATGTGGTGGATGGATGGTGAAGGCCTGTTTGGCTACTGAATAGTGTTCATCAACTTTTCAAACAAAAAACGAATGAATTCAGTTATTGAGGTTTTCGTGCAACAAACTGCCCAAAACCCGCATTCAGGTGGCATTTTTCATTTTCAATAGCCACATGCCCTCTCAGCATTACGGTTTCTACCTTGCCTGTAACCTCGAAGCCTTCATAAGCCGAATAGTCGGTGCGCATGTGGTGTGTTTTTGCCGAAAGCGTGTGTTTTTTATTTGGATCTAGGATGCAGATATCAGCATCGGCGCCGATGGCGATGGTTCCTTTTTTGGGATACATGCCGAATTTTTTGGCGGCATTGGTAGCGCTCAATTCGACAAACTTGGGCAATGAAATTCTGCCTTTATTTACCCCTTCCGAAAACAACAGTTCCATTCGATGCTCGATGGCCGGGTGCCCGTTCGGGATTTTGGAAAAGTCCTGTTTACCCATTTGTTTTTGTTCCCAGGTGAAAGGGCAATGGTCGGTGGCCACTACATTTACCAGCCCTTGTTCGATGCCGGCCCAGAGGGCTTCCTGGTCTTTTTTCTCACGGAGCGGCGGACTCATGACCCATTTGGCGCCGTCAAAATCCTGTTCATACAGCGAAGCATCCAGCACGAGGTATTGAATACAGGTTTCCACATTTACCTGCTGGTTGCGCAAAGTGGCCTCGCGCACTGCATTGAGCGCTCCTTCGCAAGTGAGGTGTACGATGTACCCCCGGCAACCCGTATAATGCAGCATATCTGTAAAACGGGCAGAAGCCTCGGCTTCCGTTATTTCCGGTTGCGACAGGTAGTGGTAAATGGGCGCCCGATTGCCGGCAGCACGATTCTGCGCAATCAGCGAATCGATCATATCGCCATTGGTGGCATGTACGGTTACCATGCCGCCGTGCTTTTTCACAATTTGCATGAGTTGCACCATCTGTCCGTCGTCGATCATCAAGGCTCCTTTGTAGGCCATGAAGGTCTTGAAAGATGTAATGCCTTCTCTTTCAATCATTTGCACTACTTCAGCGGCCGTTTGCTCGTTAAAATCTGTCACGGCCATATGGTAACTGTAATCGGCGATGGCTTTGCCCACCGATTTTTGTTGCCACACGCGCAGGGCATTGTACAGGGAATCGCCTTGCGTTTGCAGGATGAAATCGATCACCATGGTCGTGCCGCCAAAAAGGGCTGCGCGCGTGCCGGTTTCGTAGTCGTCGCTGGAGAATGTTCCCATAAACGGCATATCTAGGTGCACATGCGGGTCGATGCCGCCAGGCACGACGACTTTGCCTGTTGCGTCGATCACTTTTTCTGCCTTGTAAGGCAAATTGGCGCCGATGGCTACAATGTGTTCGCCTTCTATAAAAATGTCGGCCTGAAATTCTTCAGATGCGTTGGCCACACGGCCGTTTTTGATAAGTATGGACATAAGGAATCACGCTCTTTTTTCATTTTTCATTAAAACAAGGTATACGGCAAAAGAAACGCCGAAACCTACGAACCAGGCATAGTGGTACAAACCCGAAATAAACGAAGGAAATGCTTCCTGGCTCAGTACATGTATCGTTACCAAAAAGCCCGGAATATTAGGCACAATGCCTGCAAGCAAGGCCCAAAGTGCTTTCATATTGTATCCATTCTGATAGGAATAAATGCCCGATGATGAATACAAGTCGTTGGTAATCAATTGCTTGTTTCGAACAAAATAGTAATCAGCAATCATAATACCGCCAATTGGCCCCAACAAACTTGAATAAGCAATCAGCCAGGTAAAAATATAGCCGCTCGGGTCGGCTACCAGTTTCCAGGGAAAAATAAGCACCCCGAAAATGCCTGTTATGTAACCGCCCATTCGGAAATTGATACGGGTAGGGGAGAGGTTGGAAAAGTCGTTGGCAGGGCCTACAATATTGGCAGCAATATTGGTGGCCAACGTCGAAATCGCCACACAAATCATGGCTACACTCACCAGCATTTTGCTTTCAAATTTTCCCGCCAGCACCAGCGGGTCCCAAATCATTTCCCCGTAAATGATGACTGTCGCAGACGTGACAACCACACCAATAAATGAAAACAGCGTCATCGACGGCGGCAATCCTATGACTTGCCCAGTCACCTGTGCCTGCTGACTGGTCGCATATCTTGTAAAATCCGGAATATTCAGGGAAAGCGTGGCCCAGAAGCCGACCATGCCTGTCAGTGCCGGAAAAAAGAAATCCCAGAAGGCTGCATTGGTTTCAAATTTGGATGGTTGCGACAAAATAGGCCCCAATCCATTGCCCGCATCGATGGCCCAGAACAACAGGGCCAGGGCAGCCAAAGGAAGAAATATTGCCTTGAAAACCAATAGTTTACGAATGGTTTCCACGCCCAGCCAAATGATAAACATGTTCAGAAGCCAGAACAAAAAAAAGGTGAGTGCAGGCCCCGTTTCCAGTCCAAAAGACGCAGGGAAAATACGCGGCCATTGCTCGATTCCTGGCGACCAAACTTTCCACATCTGGTACAGCGCGAAACCTCCAATCCAGGTTTGAATGCCAAACCAGCCACAGGCTACAATGGCGCGTAGGACAGCCGGCAAATTAGCGAGCCGCACGCCAAAACTCGCGCGCGCCAGCACAGGAAACGGGATGCCATATTTAGCGCCGGCATGGCCATTCAGCACCATAGGCGCCAAAACGATGGTATTGCCCAGGAAAATCGTGCCGATGGCCTGCCACCAGTTCATGCCTCCTTCAATCAGCGAACTGGCCAGCATATATGTGGGAATACACAGGCTCATGCTCACCCACAACGCGGCGTAATTCCAGGTAGTCCAGGTGCGTGCGGCCGGCGGAATGGGCGCCAGGTCGTGGCTGTATAAGGAAGATTCGGGCTGCGTGTTTTCAGATGATACAATTTCAGTCATAGGCAAGAGCGACATGCCAGCCCGAAGGCCGGATGAATGGAACAGGATGAAACCGGAGATTCAGGGTCGATGCAACTTATTGATAATCAATAGCAATATTCATCAGCGATAGAAATAACCTTGCTGAGTATTTCCACACCCTCATCTATTTCGTCTTTGGTGACACACAGCGGCGGCGCGGTAAAAATCCAGTTCCAGCGCACAAAAGTAAACATGCCGTGGGCACGCACAGCCGCAGCGATGCGGTTGCTGGCTTCCATGTCTTTGGGCGCTGCATTCCAGGGGGAAATGGGTTCTTTGGTATCGCGGTTTTTCACCAGTTCGATACAACCCAGCAGGCCGGTGTTGCGAAAATCGCCGATGGACGGGTGTTTTTCCCGGAGTTCGTCTATGCGTTGTTCGAGGTAACTGCCCATTCTGGCAGCATTGTCCACCATGCCTTCCTCTTCCATCACCTGGAGGTTTTCAATGGCTGCTGCGCAGGCAACAGCATGGGCCGAGTAGGTAAGCCCGATGGCCATAAAACGTTCGTCGAAATGATGGGCAATTGGGTCGGACACCAGCACTCCACCCAGCGGGATATAACCCGAAGTAATGCCTTTTGCCATACAAATCATGTCCGGCACCACGTCGTGGTGTTCGCAGGCAAACCATTTCCCTGTGCGTCCAAAGCCGCTCATTACCTCGTCGTCGATCAGCAGGATACCGTATTTTTCTGCCAGTGTTTTTACTTTTTTGAGGTAAAAAGGCGGGTATTTCAGGCAGCCCGACGAGCCGGATTCTCCTTCAAACAGGATGGCGGCGATGCTGTCGGGATTTTCATACATAATAACATGCTCGAGGTTGCGCAAGGCCATCTCGCCGCATGCTTCCGGCGAGTCGGAATTCCATGGGCAGCGGTAGAAATACGGGTTTTCCACTCGGATGATATTGGGAATCTGCTGCGCATCCATGGGGAAACGCCGCGGGTCGCCACTTACCGTGAGGGCGCCGTAGGTGCCACCATGGTAAGAGCGATAATGCGTAATAATCTTATGGCGTCCGGTGTAGAAACGCGCCAGTTTGATCGCATTTTCAATGGCCTCCGAGCCGCCCAAAGTGAAGAAGGTTTTGTTGAGATTGCCGGGCGCCAGTTCTGCCAGTTTTTTTCCCAGCAGTCCGCGGGCTTCGGTCACCATACCCGGGTGCACAAAACTTACCTGTTCCATCTGGCGGCGTACGGCTTCGGTAATCCGCTGATTGCCGTGGCCGATGTTCACATTCATCAATTGAGAAGAAAAATCGATATACCGGCGTCCGTCAGCATCGTGCAGGTAAACGCCTTCTGCACGTTCGATGGCCAGCGGATTAAGGCCCGATTGTTTCGACCAGGAGAACAGGGTATGGTCTAGGCTGGTTTGTACCATGGTTTGCCGATCCATTAATAATGTGCTCATATCCAGGTAGTTAGTAGTTTGAAAAAAGAGAAAATCAACTCATCCAGTTGGTACGCGCTTCCGGGTTCCATTTCACAGAAGTCTTTTTATTCTGTGTCCAGAATTCGATGGAACTCTTTCCGGTAATGTCGCAAACACCAAATTTGGAGTCATTCCAGCCTCCAAAAGAAAAAGGCTCCCGAGGCACAGGCACACCAATATTCACACCGATCATGCCAGCGCTGGCGCGTTCCATTACTTCTTTTGCAAATCCGCCGTTTTCTGTAAAAATAGCGGCCGCATTGCCATAAGGAGATGCATTTTCAATCGCGATGGCTTCATCGAGGTTTTTGGCCCGCACAATGGCAATGACTGGCCCGAACACTTCTTCGTGTGCAATGCGCATATCGGCCGTAACGTAATCTACAATGGTTGGACCTACGTAAAAACCGCCTTCTTTATTGGGTACTACGGTATTGCGACCATCCACGAGCACTTTTGCCCCCGCTTTTTCTGCTTCGTCGATAAAGGCTGTGATACGCGCCCTGGATTCGGCGCTGATCACAGCGCCCAGGTTATCGCCCGGTTTCAGTTTTCGTGCTTCTTCGCACATTTTATCAATGATAGGCTGCACTCGGTCTACGCCGATCATCACGGCGGCGGCCATACAGCGCTGGCCTGCACAACCCGACATAGATGCCACCACATTGGAGGCCGTCATGTCGAGGTTGGCATCGGGCATCACGATCAGGTGGTTTTTGGCACCACCGAGTGCCACACAGCGTTTGAGGTTGGAGGTGGCGCGTTTGTACACGATTTTGGCCACTTTGGTAGAACCCACAAACGATACCGCCTGAATATCCGGGTGGTCGCAAATGCCTTCCACGATTTCCCGGCCGCCGTTCACCACACTGAAAACGCCATCAGGAATGCCTGCTTCCTTGAGCAATTCGGCGATGCGGAGCGCACTCAACGGTACTATTTCAGAAGGTTTGAGAATCATGCAGTTACCCAGCACCAGCGCATTGGGAATGGTCCAGTTGGGCACCATATTGGGAAAATTAAAAGGCGCAATGGAGGCCACCACGCCGATGGGCTTGCGCTCCACCCGGCATTCGACGCCTTTGCTCACCTCCTGTACCTCGCTGGCTACAATTTGGGGCATGGAGCAGGCAAATTCGCACAATTCGATGCTTTTATCCACTTCTGCGCGGGCCTCATCCATGGTTTTTCCATTTTCCACATGCACCAGTTCAGCCAGCGCTTCGCGGTCGCGGAGCAGCAGGTTTCGATACCTGAAAATGTACTGTACTCTTTCTTTCAGGGTAAGTGACGACCATGCAGGCCAGGCCTTGCGGGCTGCCTGCACGGCTGTATCGAGTTCTTCATACGCCGACAGCGGGACGGCAGAAATGACTTTGCCATCTATGGGACTCACCACATCCAGTTTGCCGGATGCAGACACTTTAAAATCGCCGTTGATAAAATTCAATACCTCTCCGGGTATATGCATGGATACAGACATACTCGATCTTTTTTGGTAGGGAAAAAACAAACCTGAAAGCATCGTGAAAAGGCGGTTGTGTTGCTCAGGTTGAGTTTGTTGGGGTGGTGAAAGTAATGGGTTTATCATTCCAGCGCAAGGTATGCTCTAAAATTTCAGGAGGATTTTTTCAAAAGGTTTATGCATTTGCTGGCAGGCCTGCATCATTTCCCCGTACATGAACCACCTCAATCTTTCTTGTTTATGAAAAAAATTCTTTTGTTTTTGCTGCTTGCCTGCCAGATCGGAATGGCTCAAACTTCCAAACCGATCAAATCGAATGTAGACCGTGTTATCGTTTTTAACCGGGGCGCCCAATTGTTTTCCACTGAAAAAATTTCCTTGCCGGCCGGCACACACCAACTCGTTTTCGAAAATATTTCCCCGTATGCGCAGGAAGCATCCCTGCAAGCGGGTGCGGGGAATGGCGCAGTGGTGATGGACGTTCGATACAACCTGTACTATACTGTGGCTGAGAAAAAACCATCCGACCCTTCGCTGAAAAAACTGGAAAAGGACCTTAAGGCAGTGCTGGATTCGCTCACAGATGTGGGCTTTACCATGAAAGGACTACAAAACAGGATCAATAACCTGTCCACAGAACGGACGATCCTGTTGGGTAACAGGATGATGAAGGGAGAATTTCAACGCGATTCATTGATCGTATTTCAGCAAAGCATTGAATACCTGCGTATTAGACTGGAAAATATCAACGCGGAAATGCTCAAACTTGAACGCGAGCAGAATAAATGGGGTGATCTCCGCTCGGCCCTCGAACAGCGACAAACTACCTTGCAGACCCTGATTTCAGGCAATTACGAACCTGCAGGTGAAAATCCGCAGCCCGTTCCGCAGGTCATTATCACGTTGTTATGCGAACGCGCGGTTAATACGGAAGTCAATTTCAATTATTTCGTAGAAAATGCCGGCTGGACGCCCGCTTATGATTTGCGCGCTGATAACAACTCTACAGACATGGAACTCAACCACCGCGCAGGGGTATATCAAAGTTCGGGGATTGAGTGGAAAGATGTGTGGCTTACACTCTCGACGGGCAACCCAAATGAATCCGGTATTAAACCCGTTTTGAGTCCCTATTTGTTGAGTTATGAGCAATACAGGGCCGCTCCCAGAAAAAAAATGCAGGAGCAAGCCCTGGCCAAACCCGCAGCGTCGAATGTTACCGACGATCTAAAAGAGAGGGCTGAAGAAGATGAGAAAGACATCGATGGCGTATTTGATTACACCGTTGTTACTCAAAATGCCTTGCGAACGGAGTATGAAATCAGCCTGAAATACACCATCGCTTCTGACGGACAAGCCCACCATGTCGTTATCCAGAACAAAAGAATTCCTGCGCAGTACAATTATGCCGTGGTGCCAAAACTCGACCCGGATGTGTTTCTCATGGCCCGCGTGACAGACTGGGAAGACCTCAACCTGGTGCCCGGGACTGCCAGGGTGTATTTTGAAGGCACTTATGTTGGGCAAACGGTTATCAACCCTGGTACCACCAACGATACCTTGCAGATCAATCTCGGCCGCGACAAAAGTATTGTGGTCAAGCGCACAAAACTGAAAGACAAGTCGCGCGAGAAAATTCTTGCCGAAAACAAGGAGGTCATCAAAACCTTTGAAATCAGTGTGCGCAACACCAAAAATATCCCCATCCGACTGATTGTGGAGGATCAAATGCCCATTTCCTCCGACCCATCCATCAAAATTTCCTATGATGAGTACGGTAAAGCATCGTTTAATCCGGATACCGGTAAATTGATCTGGGATTTGAAACTAGACCCCAAGGAAAATAAAAAGGTGAGTTTTAGTTTTGGGGTGAAGTATCCGAAGGAGAGACAACTGCAAATTTAGTTATGAGTTATGAGTTATGAGTTATTCTCACGTTGCTATCGGCTTCTTCATTAGGGTAGCCGATAGCAACGTGAAAATAACTCATAACTCATAACTCATAACTCATAACTCCCTACGCCGCTATTTTCTTCCACTGAATAATCGCTTTGGCAGGTTTGGAAGAGGTGATTTGCAGATCGTGGTGTTCGCCAATCTGCATAGTATAAAAGTCGCCTTCTGCGAGGCGGATGGTGCGTTGTTGGCCATCCATGCCAGTAATATAACAGGTGCAGGAACCTTCCAGAATCAAAAAACTTTCGAGTACATCGGTGTGTACTTCTTCCGGGATAAACTCCTTTACCCAGGCAACAAACAATTCACGCTCCTCATTTTCTTCGAGCGTATGCATGTATATGTCTTCGAAGTCTTCCGGAGGCTGGATATTACTGGTAAGTTCTTGCCAATCCAGCAGGTTGGCAGACTCATCCAAAAAAGGGAGGTTATTTAGATTCAAGGGTTGGCGCTGGCTCTTTTGCTGATTGAGCAAACGAATTTTGTCCAGCACTTTGTTGCGCAGGTCGGGAGGTGGCGCCAGGGCATAATCATTGGCCAGATGGATTAAATCCTCCTCTGCCTGCACGACAGCCTCCTGGCTTATCGGGGAGTCGGGGTGTTCGTTCAGAATTTCCCGAATTTCATCGCGTGTGATGTCATAATTCTTTTCCAAAGCAAAATTCAATCGTTGTGTGGGTCAGGTAAAATACTGTCTGAGTTCTTTCATGGCAGTACGGGCGCGTAGTTTTACCGTACCCAGCGGGATATTAAAATGATCGGCAATTTCCTGTTGTGTATATCCTTCGAAATACATCCATTCAATCACCTGACGGCATGCGGGGGAAAGTTTGTCTACCAGTTGGCGAAGGCCCATGGTATCCGTTGAAACCTGATAGGCAGACGAACCGCCACCCGTATCTACGAAGTGATCGAGCGTTTGGTTTTTATTTTTTTGAGAAAAATATTTGGATCGGGTAAAATCAATGGCCGTATTGCGGGCAATGTTGATCAGCCAGGTTACCAGTTTCCCTTTTTCTGCGTTGTATCGGGCTGCATTTTGCCAGATTTTAACAAAACAATCCTGCAAAAGGTTTTCCGCCTCTTTTCTATCAATTACAATACGAACGATTACACCAAACAGCAAGTTGGCATAATTGTCATATAACCGTGCATATGCTTCTTCATCCCCTTCAACTAGCAGGGAAATCAAATGCGCATCAGCGTTGGTTTGATTTGTTGCAAGTTCTACTGGCACTTTTTTAACAAGAGGTTTTCACTGGATGATGGACAAAGGTAAAAATTTGAAAGAACCTGATCCAAGATTTTGATTTCCTCGTACATGGGGAGAACAAAATTTCATCACAAAAATTTTTACCAATGAAAATCCTTATTTTTTCCCTGGCCTGTATGGCTTTCCTCTCTGCCAATGCTCAAACACTGGCACAAAACAAGGCTGTTACGGATGCCTTTTATGTAGCCTTCAATGGCGATGCTGCCAAATTCGATGCATCTGCGTTGGTAGCGCCTGATTTTATCGATCATGCAATTCCCTCGGATGTATGGATGCAAATGGGCGCCAATGGCATCGAACGTTTTCAGAACAGCATTGTCGCTTTCAAACAGGCATTTCCAGATGTGCACGTACGCACGCTCAAAACCGTGGCAGAAGGCAATACGGTAATGGTGTACCTGGAAATGACCGGCACCTTCACAAATGATTTTATGGGTCTGAAAGCCACCGGCAAATCTTTCAAATTGAATGATGTGGATATTGTTGAATTCAACAACTCCGGAAAGGCCATTGCCCACTGGGCGGTGCAGGATGCTGCCGTTATGTGGATGCAACTAGGCGTGAAAATGTAGGAATTGTTTGATCACACCCTTTGAAAAGACTAATTGTTCCAAAATCTGGCAGGTATTACTGCTGAAAACGACAACCCAACATGAGACGTGTATTTAAATTTTTGCTGTACAGCATCGGCATTCTGGTATTGTTTGTGGCTGCTGCCGCCGCTTTTTTCTACTTTAAAGGTGTCCCGTCCTATGCTTTTGCACCGACGGCTGAAATAGCCGGACTGAAAGTAACAAAGGATAGCGTACACATTGCTCGCGGGGCAAAGATTGCAGCCCTGATGTGCAACGAATGCCATTTGGGTGAAAAAATGAAAATGACCGGCAAAATCATGCCCGATCTTCCAAAAGAATTTGGCGCCGTGGCTTCCTACAACATCACACAGGATGCAGACCATGGTATTGCAAAATGGAGCGACGGCGAACTGTATTATTTCCTGCGAACAGGTATTCGCAAGGACGGCTCCTGGGCGCCTCCTTTTATGCCTAAATTCCCCTTGATGGCCGATGAAGACCTGTATTCCGTCATTGCCTGGCTACGTTCCGACGACCCGCGGCTGCAGGCAACTCCAGACGAATACCCGCCCAATCAGTATAATTTGCTGGTTAAATTTCTGAGCAATGTCGCTTTTTCTGCACCGCCTTTGCCCGATCAGGTCATTGAGGTGCCCGACACTACGGACATGGTAGCACTCGGCAAATACGTGGCCAACGGGATGTCGGTTTGTTTCCCTTGCCACTCAGCCGATTTTAAAAAATTTGATCTGCTGGTACCTGAAAATACGCCTGGATTTTACGGTGGCGGCAACCCCATGCTCAATATGGAGGGAGAAATAGTGCATTCTGCCAATATCACCATGGACAAGGAAACCGGGCTTGGAAAATTCTCCCGACAGCAATTTCTGGAAGCCGTGAAATATGGCAAAAATCCCAGAGGTGGCTCCCTGGTGTATCCGATGTTTCCTCATACGACGCTGACGGATCAGGAGGTAAATGCCGTGTATGCCTATTTGCAGACCGTGCCTGTTATCCATAATCCGGTAGATCGCTACGTCCGACATTAGAAAACGGTGAATCCATTCTAATTCCCGCTTTCGGTTTATTTCAAACACAACTTTTTCAAAATTTCCATTTGTCCTGCAAAGGACCAGGCATGTCCATGCCTGCATCAATACTCACTTTTCTTAACTTTCCATGTCAACCATGAAAAACACTTCTTTTTTCACCATGATGCTGGCAGTTTTCTGCTTGCAAACCGCTTTCGCTCAAGATGTTACCTCCAAAAACATGGCCTCCATCCGAAAAGCATATGATGCACTGAACCGCCGTGACTGGGCGACTTTTGCGGATCAGTGCGCTCCTGAATACACGGATGTAAATGTGGGCCCGGCTCCCGCAGTTGGCATCGAAGCGGCACTGGAGTTGTACAAACAGTTCGCGATGGGTTTTCCTGATTTTAAAATTCAAATCAACGAAATCGCTGCAATAAATCCTACTCGTTACCTGCTCCGGGTGACTGTAACCGGCACCAATACGGGCGCTTTCGGAATGTTGCCCGCTACCGGAAAATCCATTCATTTCGACGATTCGGATGTTGTGGAGTTCAACAACAACGGAAAATGCATCAGCCATTCCATTACAAATGCCGGCGAGCCGCTTCGACAGATCGGGTATGGTTCCATGCTGAATCCTAATACCGGAGCAGTGATAGCCCTTTATGAAAAATTCGGCAAGGGCGACGTGCCGGGTATTCTGGCCATGTGCAGCGACGATGTCGTGTTCAATATCGAAGATCGTGTGTTCGACGATCATTCCCGCATGTTCAAGGGCAAGGCCCAGGTTGGGCAGTTTTTTCAGGAACTGGGTAGCAAATTCCAGTATTCCAAATTCCAGCCTGTGCGGTTTATTGCCGATGGCGATGATGTAGTGATCCTGGTAGATGTGGAATACAAACATATTCCTTCCGGTAAAATCTATACCTCTTCTTACACCCACCGTTTCAAACTCAAAAACGGGCAAGTGGTGTTGTTCAGAGGCATTGATGATTTTCAGATGATGAAGTGATTTGAGAGGGGCTGTTCGGTTTCGCCTTACATTATGTTAGGCGAAGCCGAACACCTATCTTGCCCCACAAATCACCATTCCATGGATTCACTGACGCATATCGCTGTAGGCGCCTGTATGGGCGAAGGCTTTGTGGGTAAAAAAGTAGGCCGTAAAGCCATGCTTTGGGGGGCACTGGCCCAAAGTATTCCGGATATTGATTTTCTGGCAGCACTGTGGATGGACACGCCACGCAGCCTGTTGGCACATCGGGGGTTCACACATTCTATTCTCTTTGGTGTGCTGATTTCAGTATTTTTTGCCTTGTTGGCAGAGCGTTGGCACCGACCACACAATATTTCATTCAAAAAATGGCTCTATTTCTTTACGGGCGTGGTGCTGGTGCATTTGCTACTCGATGCGTTCAATAACTATGGGGTAGGGTGGTTCGAGCCGTTCAGCACATATCGTATTTCCTTCAATGCTATTTACGTCGTTGATCCGTTATTTTCTATTGGGCCGGGCATCGCATGTCTGGCATTGTTGCTGTTAAAAAAACTGCATCTAAAGCGTGCCTTCTGGTGGAAATTCGGGCTGTATTCATGCGGATTGTATTTATTGTACTGTATTTATAATAAAACACTGATTAACAAGGACATAAAAGAAGTATTGATGCGGCAACAAATTCCGCACGAACAATATTTTACTACGCCTGCACCTTTGCAAACCTGGCTCTGGTATGTTGTATCGGGCAATGAAAAAGGCTTTTATGTTGGCTATCGCTCTATATTTGACCAAAAACGGGACATGGATTTCCATTTTTTCCCCAGGAATGAAAATTTACTTGCTTCCGTCGAAGATCAGGAAAGCCTGCTGCGTTTGAAGCGATTCTCACAGGGTTTTTATACGGCGGAAAACTGGAATGATACCATCGTATTTAATGACCTGCGCTTTGGACAAGTGATCGGCTGGAAAGACCCGAAGGAGAAGTTTGCCTTTCATTTTTTCCTGAATAACTCAACTGACAACAGGATGGTGGTGCAGCGCGGCCGATTTGCAAAATGGGACAGATCTGTAGTAGTCAGGCTTTGGGAACGTATTAAAGGAGAATAGAACGTTCACGTTACTCTTTGCGAAACGAACTGCCATATATGCCCAACACTGTTTTTTCGCCCGAACAATACCTGCCCGGTAATGAAATTGAAATCATTCGGAGTGGCGAACCGTTTTTCAGCAACCTGATCGATCTGATCGACAAGGCTGAAAAGTTGTTGTATTTTCAGGTGTATATTTTTGAAGAGGACAATACGGGAAACGAAGTGGCGGGCGCTTTGAAACGCGCGGGAGCACGCGGTGTGGAAATTTACATGGCAGTGGATTCGTACGGCTCCAAAAACCTGTCGCCGGCTTTTATCGCCTCACTCCGAAAAAGCGGTGTCAGATTTCGTTATTTTTCGCCCCTTCCCAAACACTTTTATGCTTTCCGGCTTGGCCGCAGGTTGCACAGTAAAGTGATGGTAGCCGATGGTCGTGATGCTTTGGTCGGAGGTATCAATATTGCCGACAAATACAGAGGAACGGAAACAGAACCTGCCTGGCTCGATTTTGCTGTGCGCGTAAAAGGTCCGGTTTGTGCGGAGTTATCAGAAAATTGCAGATTGATTCATGGTAGAAGGAGAAGCCGTTCAAAAATAAAAATAACGGATGCAAATCCTGAAGAATCACTTGCTCCGGCTTTGGCAAAAATGGCGCTCAACGACTGGTGGCGCCGAAAAAATCAGATCAGCGCAGGTTATCGTTCCGCATTCCGGAATGCAGAGTCCAGCATTTTTATCGTAGCCAGTTATTTCCTGCCCAGCAGAGGTGTTCGTTCTGCGCTGAAAAAGGCTTCCCGACGCGGGGTAAAAATAACGGTGCTGCTTCCGGGCAAACTCGATCTGCCTATGGCCAAACGCGCCACACGTTTTTTGTACAACTGGCTGTGGCGGAACAAGGTTGATATTTACGAATGGGATGAGAGCGTATTGCACGGAAAAATCGCGGTGGTCGACAACAAATGGTCTACCGTAGGTTCCTACAATATCAACCACCTGAGTGAGTACAGCAGCATAGAAGTAAATGTAGAAGTGCTCGATCCGGCGTTCGCGGCTTCTATCCATCAAATGCTGTCGGGACTGGTGCAGTTTTGCCGTTTGGTGCCAGAAGAACGCGCCCGGGATCGTAGCCTGATCGATCGATTTCTCAACTGGGCGTCTTATCTGCTGGGTAGATGGATGATGCTGTTTCTGTTCTTTTTAATTGCACGGGAACACCGGTATAAAACGATGCAGTAATCAGTATTCCAGCCAGGCTTTCACCTCCGACATTTTTCGTCGGGACACTTCCACCATGGTTCCATCCGACATTTGAAGATGCCCTGAGCGCAAAAATACCTGAGTGTGCGATCTGTTGACAATGAATGACTTATGCACTCTGTAGAATTGCCTGGAATCCAGCAGGCTTTCAAATTCGCCCAATGGACGCGAGGCAACAATGCGTTTTTTGTCTGCAAGGTGAAAACACGTATAGTTGCCATCGGCTTCGCACCAGATGATGTCTTGCAGCGCCAGAAAGATCGTACCATCGAGATTGCGAATACTCAGGGTGAATTGTGAAGAATCGTTTGTCCGCATGTTTTGCATCAGGTGGTCGTAGCGGCTTGCAGTATCTGTCGAGCGCTTCCCGTGTTGCAGGTACCGGCTGACTGCATGTTTTAATTCTGTGGTATCGACCGGCTTCAACAGATAGTCGAATGCGCTGAACCGAATCGCCTGAATGGCGTATTGGCTATACGCCGTCACAAAAATTACATCAAACCCTGGATCCGGGAAATGACGCAGCAGTTCGAAACCATCCATATCGGGCATTTCAATGTCCAGAAAAACCAGGTCCGGCTGAAAACTGCGGATGCGTTCCATTCCTTCTTTCCCGCCCAAAGCCGTTGCCAGTTCGCTTATTTCCGGAACGAACTTTTCAATCAGAATCCGCAATACCTGTATCGTACTGCTTTCATCGTCGATAATGACTGCCTTTATCACAAGGCCAAGATAGGCGGTATTTCCTATACAGTTGTGTTGTGAATTTTCTTCAGGGGCATGGTATCCGTATTACAACGCGGGTTCCTGTTGCATTCCCAGCAGTATCATACAGGTCTTCAAAAACGATCATGGCGTCCTGTTGCAACAGCCGCAATCTTTCGTTGATCAGGCCGACTCCTTTCGACTGTTTTTGTTCGTTTTTATAGAGGTGTGTTTTTGTTGCAGAAGCCCGACCGATCCCGTTATCGATGATGTCAATTTCCAATGTGTTTTCGCTTGTAAATGTGATATGAATCAGCAGTTGTTTGTAGCCCGACTTCGGCATTAATCCGTGCCATATGGCGTTTTCTGCAAATGGCTGAATAATAAATGCAGGCACATTGATGGATTTTTCCGCCACCTCATTTGATATATTGATTTGATAGTCAATCTGTTGTTGGAGTCGTGTGTTTTCAAGATCAAGATACATGCGCAACATGGCAATTTCTTCCTCCAGCGGAACAAAAGGTTTGTCGGCTTTTTCCAGAATTTGGCGCAACAGACGGGCAAACCTGGTCAGGTAGTCATTGGCATCCATAAAACGTTCCTGAAGCACCTGCTCCTGAATGCCGGCCAGGCAATTAAAAATAAAATGTGGATTGATTTGTGCGCGCAGGGCTTGTATGCGTAGTTCTGCCATTTGAGCCTGAATAGCGGTTTTTTCAGCCTCTTTTTCTCTGATTTTCCGAATTTTCAAATAAACAAACATGATGATACCGCCTGCAAGTATGCTGAATACAAGCAGGTAGAACCATGTTTTTTGCCAAAATGGAGCACAAATTTCAAATGAAAACATGGCAGGTTGCGCGGCCCATGTACCGTCATTGTTGGCCGCTTCCACCATGAACGTGTAATTGCCAGGAAGCAATTTGGGATAAACGGCTTCCAGATTGCCCTGCAGCGGTACCCGCCAATCCTCATCAAAACCCTTCAACATATAGCGGAACCGGTTATTGTCCGGATTAGTCAGACTCAGTCCATCGAATTCAAATTTCAGGTGATTCAAAGCATAGGGGAGTGCCAACGCTTCAGGTAGTCCGCTTGCCGCATCTATCCCCTGGCAATAGGGACGATAATCCACTGTTCCATCAAAAATTTGCACCCTGGTAATATGCACCTGGGGTGTCGTAGTGTTTTTCTGGAATCGATCGGGCTGTAAATAACAAACGCCTACGGGGCTGCTTATCCAGAGTGTACCGTTGGGAGATTCGAATATTTTCATACGCCTGCAACCTTCATCCATCAACCCGTCGCGGTGATTGAAGTAACGAATATGAGGCTGCCGTTTATCAGAAAACTCGAGCATTCCCAGTCCGTAGCCATATCCAATCCAGACACGACCCTGCGAATCGGCCAGGACTGCCAGCAGGTTGTTGTTGTGTAGTCCGTTGGATTCATTAAAACGTTGTAGGACTTGCCAGGTATGGTCCTGCCATTGGCAGCATATCAGCCCTGCGCCGAGGGTGGCCACCCAGAGATTATTCTGTGCATCTATGTCCATACCCGTGATGGAAAAATGTGGTGGAAGGATGTTGGTTTCGCCCAGTCCATGCCCCTTAAGTTGAAACAAACCCCTGTTGCCGCCAAACCACATGCCGCCATCCGGGTCTTCAATGCCGCATTGAAGTGTTACCAATCCTTCCTGGCTTTGAATAAATCTAAACGCCTGTATTTCAGGTGTTTTGTTTGCGCCATTTACCCGAATCCGGGAAACTCCGGCATCGCCGACAGCCCAGAAGTTGCCCCTGGAATCTGGTATCAGCGCAAAAAGGCCTTCATCGTGCAGGCCATCTTTTTTCCCGAAAATCTTTCGTTTGCCACGGGTTTCCATGATGAGGCCCTCATACTCGCTGGCCATCCAGTTATTGCCGTATTGATCGGAATGAAAATCGTTGATATTGGCATTGGCGCACACCTGCCTGACGGCTGGCTTGTATGCGTGCAAGCGTTTGTCCGATAACATATAAACCCGCCCATGATTGGCGCCCAGGAGCAGGTCACCACCTTGTTCAGTTCCAATTCCATATATTTCCTGTAATTCAGGCTGTATCAATGGTGTGAAATGACGTGGACTGATTTTTACAAGTCCATCCCAGGTGCCTATCCACAAATTTTGCTCCCGGTCAATCAGTACATCACTGATACCAACGCGGATAGGGTGCGGCCAGATGCGTACAAGTTTGCCTGCTTCGATCCGGTAGAAATCGGCTGCAGAAAAAAAGAATACTTGTTTGTTATGCCTGAAAAGGTCGGTCACATAAAACGTACTATCTGGAAATACCATCACCTGACCATTGAAACAGGCCATTAATCTGCCAGAGTTGCCGCCGAAATACACAGAATCCGTCCCCGTTTCCTGGATACATGTGACTTCATTGGTTGTGCCGGAATGCCACAATTGCCGGCATTTACCCTGCTCACAATTGTACAAACTGTTGGAAGTACCTATCCATAATTGATCGTGTCTGCTTTGAGCAAGCGAGAATGCACGTGGATCATCAGCCTGCATTGGCAACCAACCGGGGCAGACGCGTGGATGAATATCCATATTCCCCGAGTGTGCCAACACCAGATCGATTTCTGCTTTTGATAAGTAAAAAGGGCCCAATGCACTGGCATACCAAAGTCTTCGCCCTTCTTCATCCCATAAAAACTGGCGTACCTGGCGGAATCCTTGGGCAAAACTGAACTGCAAAGCCCGTATTACACCGTTTTTTTCTACAAAAATCCCGGTTTCCGTTCCAATCCAGAGCGTTCCGTCCGGTGTTTCCAATAAGGCCCGAATGTGCCCCAGTGGCCTTCCATCTGCTTCCGGAAAATGTTCGAACCGGTATCCATTGTAACGACATAAACCTGCCTCGGTTCCGATCCACAGGTATCCTTTCCGATCCTGACAAAGTGCCTGAATAGAATTGTGTGGCAGTCCTTCCCGCGCGCCGAATACCGTCAATTGGTATGGCTCCAGAGGCTGCGCCAACACATTTGTTTGGCCCATTAAGCAGGCCAGTATCCAGACCAATGCGTGAGGGAGGGAGATTCGATTCATACCGACAAAGGTGGCAAGAAAATCGGGCACATCGCGACCGTTCAAACAATGAAAACGACCGCTTGTACATCGGATTTGTGAACGCATACGAGACGTTTGATTTTTGAAACACTAAAGTCAATTCGCTATGCTCAAATTCATTGTCAGGCTGTTGTTAGCAGGAGTGGCTGCATTTATTTTTTTCACATTTGGAACCTCCCTGTTCAATACGGTTCGGTACCGCTTATCAGGTACGGTGGTAGAAGGTCGTGTCACAGGATTTTTGGCAGGCAGGAATACGCCCTCTGTTCAAACCGAATCGACGGGCGTTCGCAAGGGCAAACGAAGGGCACGCCGCCCCGTTTACCGCTATCCTGTTTCGGAAGCGAGCGCCGACTCCCTTACTGGCAGAAGCAATCTTGCCACTCTGTTTTCTTTTACCCAGTTTGATTTGAATGAACGGGTGACCATTGTGTTTTCGCCGGCCAAACCGGAGGATAGTTACATTTTCAGCGGACAGTTATTGTTTACCAACCTCCTGGTTCTCTTGTTTGGCGCTTTTATGTTTTACATGGCATGGAGTGGGAGAGGATAATTCGTAAGCGCTTTTTTGGAACTGGTTTTCAAAACTATAAATATTCAACCCAATGAAATATATTCTTTGTTTTGCCATATTGAACATCACTTTGACAACCGCTTTCGGGCAATCGCACTGGTATGTTTCACCTTCCGGGAATGACAACAACCCTGGTACCTTTTCAGCGCCGTTCAAATCGATTCCTGTAGCCATCGAGGCGGCTGAACCGGGGGATGAAATCTTGTTGCGCAACGGGAATTATACCAGCAACGAGATTCGTATCGGCAAAAGCAACCTGACTATTCATTCCTACCCGGGCGAGTGGGCGGTTATTACCGCTAATCCGGATGTGGCAGACATTACCTCCTGCATCTGGTACGACGAGCCCGATGTAGAGGGCGGTGTACTGGAAAACCTTGAAATCGTGGGCGGTGCTTTGTATGGCATTTCATTTGAAACCAACTGGGAATGGGGTGTGCCCGACAACGAGCGGCATGGAGCCAGCAACATTACCATTCGAAACTGTCGTATTCATCATACCGGCCGCGATTGCATCAAAATAAAACCCGGATGTGATGGTATTCAGGTGTTGAATTGTGAAATACACCACAGCGGTATCGGTATTTTCAACAGTCCCGACAATGGAGGCCCCAATGCAGAAGGTATCGACAATGTGAATGGGGCAAATATGCTGGTGCGCGGGTGTTATTTTCATGATATTTCAACCAGTGGAGTCTACGCGAAAGGAGGCGCCCGGAATTGCCTCATCGAAGAAAATCTGTTTGTCAACATCGGAGAAGGCGGCATATTGCTCGGTTTTTACACCGATGCCGATTATTTCGATACCAATGTCAACCCGGAATATTACGAATGCCTCCAGGGGGTGGCGCGCAACAACATCGTACTGGGTACGGGCGGAGCGGGTATCGGCTTGTGGGGCGCACGCGATTGTCAGGCGTACAACAATACCGTAGTAACAGCCAGCCCTGCATTCCATGCGCCGCTGCACATTGCCAAAGCGGAAGTGTATGTAAACGACAATTACACAGCTACTCCTCCTTGCCGCAACATTCAGGTTTTCAACAACATTTTTATCGATCAAAGCGGAAATGGAGAAGAAGATCACACGGTACAGGTGCGAGATGGAGCACTGGCAGGCGTCAACCTGATCAACAACAACATTTACTACAAAACTGCCGGCCCTGCTCAATTCGACGATAATGTGCACTACCCCGCACTGAGTTTTAACGAATGGAAATCGACATTCGGTTTCGACCAGCAAAGCATCGAAACCAACCCGGGGCTGGATGCCCAGTATCACCTGGCTGCGTCCAGTCCCGCCCTCGATGCCGGCAGGGCTGTAGCAGGTATCCGTGATTATGATGGCGCTTTGCGTTCGGGTCCGCTGGATATTGGCGCCGATGAATATGAACAGGGTATTCCACTAACCGTGCCTCCACCTCCCGGAACGATTGGTACCGGGGTAAACCAATCAGTAGGTACAGTAGAGCCTGCAGTATTTGATTTTGAAGTGTTCCCTAACCCGGTATCAGACATGTTGACTATCCGTTCTTACCCAGCCCATGCAATTGTTTTTTTGTCAGATGCAAGTGGCAAGGTTGTAAAAATGATATTTTCTGAAAAAGTAAAAGTTGCAGATCTGCCGGCCGGGCATTATTTCCTTAGCCTGATAACTGAAAACGGCATCTCAAGTAAAACAATTGAAATTCGTTGAAAATCAAACCCAAACACATGAAAAAATTTTCTTTGATACTTTGTTTGTCTTTCTTTGCTTTCTGTGCCTGCGACAAAGCAGATGATTCCGCTACTGGCAACAGTGATACCAACGGGAAAAAACTGGAAGGCCGGTGGAAACCTTCCAGTATGAAATTTACCCTCAAATTTGATGATGGAAGCGTTGTCAATCAAACCATCCCGCTCAGTGAAGAAGACCATACCACTTTTGTTTACCAAAAAACCAGCAACAACAAATCAGAAGGCACTTATCAAACCTATGGGTTAGGTTTTGCTTCGAATGGCACCTGGGTACTTGAAAACAACAACAATGAATTATCCTTTTTTTCAACTGCTCTTGACGGCACAGCCTTTGCCATTTTCAGAAAAATTGAAACCATAACCGATAATCAACTCATTCTGACCGCCGACGATCGCTTGGTCGTGCTCTGGGCAGAGGTGAATGATCTGAATCAAGGGGAAGATAAAAAAGTGGTGGGTGGCAGTGCTTACGAAGTATATGCAAAGGTCAGATAAGTTTACAGATACTTCAGCCACCAGTGCGTGTGCGAAAACTTGTAATTCCCGTACCAACGACACACAAAGTACATCGCACTGATAAACAAGGCCCACACCAGGTACACCAGCCCCAGGTTGGGTACATAATCTTTGGGCCAACTATCCGGCGAACTAAAGAAAAAGTCGTATTCCCATCCGTAATACAACTTCGACAACAGGTGCACGAGCGAGAAATGGATGATATAAAAGAAAAAAGGTACCTGCCCATATACCTGTAAAAAAGAAGTAACCGGGCTTTTCCAACGCTCAAACAACCAAAGCAGCAGGGCGCCCAGCCCCAGTGTCATACACAGGTACAAGAGTGATGGCGGATATTTAGTTGCGTTGAGAAACGATAAAAACGAATAAATGCCTCCTCTTTCCTGTGGCGACCAGTCCTGCAAATCGCCATACCAGTTTGTTGCTCTCAAGACAACAAAAAACACCTGAATACCCAATCCACATTTCCATAAAAACGATTGCCTGCGGGCGGGCTCCCAGCGCATTATTGGCCCAAACGAATATCCCAGCGCCATGACGCCAATCCACGGAATCAATGGATACGCCACGATTAGTCCGAAGGAATCTGTAAATGGAATAAAAGAGCCGCCCACGTGCATCACTTTCCACAGCCAACTCAAATTTCCCCAGGTTTCGGGACGAATTCCATCCAGTAAATTGTGGCCTGCAATCAGGACAATCCCAAAACCCAAAATCCAGCGCATCGGCAGCCGCACCAGACCGGCCATTATAATCATGGAGCATCCGATGGCCCAAAGTACCTGAACAAATACAAATCCTTTGTGCCAGGGCCAGTCGAACATCAAACTCGTATTGACGACCAGAAATTCAAGCAATACAAACCAAATGCCCCTTGTAAGCAAAAAACGGCTCAGCAAATTTTTGTCTTTCACCTTGTTGCCATACAGCCAGGCGCTCGTACCCGCCAAAAAAACAAAGATGGGAGCGCACAAATGCGTGATCCAGCGGGTGAAAAACAAAGCCGGATATGTTTGGGTAAGATCTTCAGGCTGAAAGGGCGTAGAGCCGAAAAAATCGCGGATATGATCCAGGGCCATCAGGATGATTACAAAACCACGCAATACATCCGGTGAAGAAATGCGAGAGGTAGAAGATTGGTTCATTTTCGTTTGATGGTTTCAAATTCATGCAATATTACACTGTTTGGTTAAATTGAGTTCCTTCCTGTTCCGGCAACGTTTGGCAAATCGGAATGTTGGCCTAATTTTGCGGCCCGCATTCTAAAAAAATCTGATATGGATTTCCTTTCCGAACTCCGCTGGCGCGGACTGATACACGACGTAACGCCTGGCATAGAAGAACACATGCAAAGCCGCCGCATACGGGCCTATATCGGCTTCGACCCAACAGCGACTTCTCTTACCATCGGTAACTACGTTCAGATCATGCTGCTGACTTTCCTGCAACGCGCCGGCCACCAGCCTGTCGTGCTGATGGGAGGCGCTACCGGGCGCATCGGCGACCCTAGTGGGAAGGATAAGGAACGCGAATTAAAGAGTTACGAGGAACTGGACAACAACATTGCCCGACAGATGGTGCAAATGAAAAAGTTTCTCAATTTCGACCCGGAGTTGCCCAATCGCGCCCTGTTGGTCAACAATTACGACTTTTACAAGGACATGAACGTGCTCGACTTCCTGCGCGATGTAGGTAAGTACCTGACCGTCAACTACATGATGTCTAAGGAAAGTGTAAAACGACGCATCGAAGGTGAAACAGGTATTTCATTTACAGAATTCAGTTATCAGTTGCTGCAAGGCTATGATTTTGTGCTGCTGCACCGCGAGCATGGCATTACCGTGCAAATGGGTGGATCGGATCAATACGGCAATATCACTGCCGGAGTAGAACTGGCGCGCAAGATCGACGACGCCAAGGTCTTCGCGGTAACCACCCCGCTGCTTACCAAGGCCGATGGCAGCAAATTCGGGAAAAGTGAAGCAGGCAATATCTGGCTCGATCCGGCACAAACCAGTCCTTACCGCTTCTACCAGTTCTGGCTGAATGCCGACGACCGCGACCTGCCGAAATTTCTCCGTTACTTCTCCCTGCGCAGTAAAGAGGAAATTGAGGCGCTGGAAAACACAGAATCACCACAAACCATCAAACGCATTTTTGCCGAAGAAATGACACGCCGCATTCATGGCGACGAAGAATTTGAAGCAGTCCAAAACGTATCCAAACTGCTGTTCGATCCCAAAGCAGATGCCGATACGCTACAAGCGCTGAGCGAGGCCTTACTGGCTCAGGTAGCAGAAGAAATTCCTTCGCCCAAACTGTCGCTCGCTGCCCTTGACGAGCCGCAAAACCTGCCTGAATTCCTCAGCGACCTCAGCAATATTCTGTCAAGTCGCGGCGAAGCCAAAAAGGCGGTTCAGAACAATGCCATTTCCATTAACAAGGTGAAAATTGCTGATCCCAATACAACTGTTGGCAAAGATGACCTGCTCCATGGCAAGTACATGATGGTGGAAAACGGTAAGAAAAACAAGTTTTTGGTGGAGTTTGTGCAATAAACACAATGTTCACCCCGGAGGCAGGGTTGACTATACACAGGGCGAAAAACTACCGCTTTGCTAATTCCGCATACTTTTCCTCCAGCCACTCCCAGTCCACTACCGTCTCCTGATCGAGGCGTTTGCGAATTTTTGCCAATCCTGCTGCAATATTTTCCTTGCGCAGGTGCTGCTGCCGCAATTTGTCGAGCGCCGAAATAATGCTGAAAAACCGCACCCGCTCCTCGCGCCGGTGTGCTGGCATGGCATCGTCGCGGCGGATATGCGTGGAGGTAGCCCTCATCATGTTTTCGCTGTAATCGTTGTCCAAATCGTCGAGTTCGTAGCGAATGCGCGCATCCAGCGTAGCGCTGATAGCATACAGGTAAATGTCGTCGAGTTCGCCGTAATGCAGGTAGTGCGGCAAAGTTTTGGATGCCTGTTTGAATTCCTTTCTGGAAAAATACAAGGCCGATTGCAAAATATCGGCAATCAGTTCCTGCTGCTGGGTACCGAGGATACGTTTTTTGAACTCGTTGAAAAACATTTCAGCCCAGTTGATATGCCCGAGTTTCAAGGCTGTAAACATGATGTTTTGAATCTGGCTGCTCGGTAAGCCATGCTGGGTGCCAATGGCCCGCAATTGATCCAGTTGAATCTGGTACAGGCGTTCCAAAAAGCGCCGGTCTTTGGTTTCCAGATAACGGCTGGGCCAGAAACTGCGCAGCATGATCTTGCAGTCGCGCAGGCGATCCTGCGGTAACACATTTGGGTATTCTTTGAGCCACTGACCAATTTGTTCCGATAGTTCATCGGCATGCGTCGGGTCGTCCTGCGTCAGGAAATCCAGCATGAGGCAGTAAAACCGGATGGCTGGCGATTGCAGGTAATGCCGTTCGGTGAGCAAATGTGCCAGTTGTACGGTGATGTCGCGGTTGGTTTGCAGGCGCTGGTATTCGTCGGAATCGCGGTCATACACCTCCGCAATACGCTGATAGTGCATCTGTCGGCACATCAGATCGAGTTTGTTCAGGAGGTAAAACTCGTCGAGCCGCTCCATGGTCGGCAGGAAATTGTGGTCGCTGTAGTGATTTTCCTCCAGGCTTTCATAATAAGACTTTTCCTGTTCGAGCAAAAACCTGAAATAATGGAAATCGGTAAACTCATATTCCTCGAAATGCGAAAACTGGCGGTGGCTGTCAATTTCCTTTTTGGCCTGCTGGTAAAGGTTTAAAAAGAAATTTTCCGCCTTCCGCTCGCGGCGGTTGGCGTCGGCGTCCGGTTTTTCACTCGGCGCGGGGCTGCTTGGAGGCAATTTCTGCTGGTGCAGCCGTTCGCTGTAAAAACGCATCAGCGCCAGGCGCTGGCGCGTATCGTGCAGGGATTCTGATACTGAACTGCCTTTTTTTCCTGCGCTTTCTTCCCCTGCATTCCAGTGCTGGAAAGTGATAAATTTCCGCACAATGGCCATCACCTGCGTCATGGTGCGGTGCAGCGCCGCTACCGGATCCTTCGATTGCGGAAAAAAAAGACGCCCCGCCTGCTCCCGATCCAGGGAAGCATGCTGGAAATGCGGGTAGTGATTTTTTAGAAATTCAAACAAATTTCGGGTGTCTTCAGGCCGCACCGAATTAAAAACAGGCGACTGAACAAATAGATACAGGGTTTCTATCTCTTCCTGCCGAAGCAATTGAAGGGTGCGAACGAGTGGACTATTGTGCATGAAATGGCGGGTAAATGGGCTTTTTTAATCAAAAAAGCGTGTTCTCATTGTTGTGCGAGCAATGAACAATGACAAAAGTCTTAAAAACATGAGATATCGGGAGTTTTTTTTGGATACCGATTGGGCTTTGCCTTACGGCAAAGTGGGCTTTGGATTGAGCGGATATAGCGGATTGAATAGATTTTATGGCCAATCGTCCATTTTGATATTATTAAATACGCAATAAAACCAATTAAAAGTGGCTGGCAGGCCACGTAAATCCATAAAATCCACTTTATCCGCCCAATCCCAGGCCCCCCCTTTGCCGTAAGGCAAAGCCCAATCGGTATCCCACCCTTGGAAGTAATCTCAAAATCTGTGTTTGACGACTCGCGGGTAGCCCCTGCATCTTTGTGCTATCAAAAACGGAATGAAACAGTATGCGACGCCGGGGTGCTCAAAGGAATGCCCCGGCAATAACCAAAAAGCCGGAAGACCCAGAAAGCCACTGACTTCCAATGAACCATAAACCCCTTCAAAAAACCTCCCAAACCAACCCGAGCGAGTTCAAACCTGGCAGTGTCTCCGATAAAAGTCAATAGGCGGGGGCCGACGACGGACCACTGTCAGGGTTTCGCTTGATCGCTTCGATGTGAAACCATGAGATAAAAAGCCATTACTACCCCGAATGCCTAATCTCGAGCCAAACAACTCCCTTCCCCGGGAAACCACCCAAACCAATTGAAAATGTGTGCATGAACCTGGATGATTGTAGCAATACATGATGTCTGCCTCGCCCCAAAAAACCACCTTTGAAAACACACTTCCCAAAACCGTTCCCAAATTCCGTCATACAACCCTGTATGATCCCAATTGTGAGGCCTCCCTTATGGCCGATCCTGCATAACCATTGAAAACGACCTTTTGAAAACACAAAACCCTGTTAGAGTCAACAGTTTTGTTGGTTACCAAATGATGTAAGTGCCGCCGTCTCGTAAGCGTGTCTTACGAGGCGGCTTTTTTATCTTATCAGCAACACATCTCCATGTGCCTGCCAACGCTCCATCTTTCCGCATTGCTCCCATTCCATTTCCAGCAGCCACACATATACTCCGGTCGGGGCTACCCCGCGCGATGTGCGGCCATCCCAACCGCTGTCCTGCACGTCCGTTTCATAGACCAGACTGCCCCAGCGGTCGTACACCCGAAGTCGGTATTGCGCCGGGACAACATCGCTGCGCAGGAAAGGCCGGAATAAACGATTACCGTCTACTGGCGATTCCGGTGCGAATACATTCGGCACGAATGCGGGGCTGCCAGCCGCCTGTTCAGCCCGGGTAACAAGCGCTTCTGCACGTTCCATCTGGCAGGTGTTTCGCACCGAAACGCTGTACAAACCTGGCGCCGACACTTCGATCATGGCCTGGGTAGCGCCGGTGCTCCATTGGTAAGTCAACTGCTCTACAAGGCCCTGCACTTCTACAACAAGCGTTGCCACCGTGCCCGGATCGCAGGGCAACACCGCATCGGGAAGATCGAGGTACAGTCCGGGCAATGACTCTACCGTAACAATGGTATCTGTCAAACACCCCAGGGCATCCCGTATCCGTATGCTGTGCAAACCAGCATTCAGTTCGCTTGCTTCCAAACCCGCATGGAAATCCGCTCCGTCGATCGATATTTCAAACGGCCCTTCACCGCCCGACAGATACGCCCCTTGCAAGATGCCGGTAGCCTGGTCAGGGCAGGAAGGTTCGGAAGACCAGGAAATGAGTGCCTGCGGCATCAATGTCGTTATAGTTATCACCAAGGAATCGCAGCCGTAAACCGTACTCAAGTGCAAGGTGTCCACTCCTACCAATGTTGGATCGCAAGTCGTAGTACTCAAATCCGTTTGCACCGACGGCAGCAAGGTCGTCGTGGTTATTACTAAAGAATCGCAGCCGTAAGTTGTACTTAAATGCAAAGTATCTACACCTGCTAATGAGGGGTCGCAGGTCGTGGCGTTCAGATTCGTTTGCACCGATGGCAGCAAAATTGTTGTGATAATCACCAAAGAATCACAACCATAAGTTGTACTTAAATGCAAGGTGTCCACGCCTGCCAATGTTGGATCGCAGGTCGTCGCGTTCACGTTCGTTTGCACCGATGGCAGCAAAATTGTTGTGATAATCACCAAAGAATCACAACCATAAGTTGTACTTAAATGCAAGGTGTCCACGCCTGCCAATGTTGGATCGCAAGTCGTCGCGTTCACGTTCGTTTGCGCCGACGGCAGCAAAGTAGTTGTAGTAATCACCAATGAATCACAACTATAAATCGTGCTCAAATGTAAGGTGTCCACTCCTGCCAATGTTGGATCGCAGGTCGTCGCGTTCAGATTCGTTTGTATCGATGCCAGCAATGTCGTTGTCGTTATCACTAAAGAATCGCAGCCATAAATCGTAATCAAATGCAAAGTATCCACTCCTGCCAATGCCGCATCACAAGTCGTGGCACTCAAATCCGTTTGCACCGACGGCAGCAAAATTGTTGTGATAATCACCAAAGAATCACAGCCATAAATCGTGCTCAAATGCAAAGTGTCCACGCCTGCCAATGTTGGGTCGCAAGTCGTGGCGTTCACGTTCGTTTGCACCGAGGGCAGCAAAGTTGTCGTAGTAATCACTAAAGAATCGCAACCATAAATCGTGCTCAAATGCAGAGTGTCCACTCCTGCCAATGTTGGATCGCAAGTCGTGGCACTCAAATCCGTTTGCACCGATGGTAGCAAAGTTGTTGTCGTAATTACTAAAGAATCACAGCCATAAATCGTGCTCAAATGCAAGGTGTCGACACCTGCCAATGTTGGGTCGCAGGTCGTAGCGCTCAAATCCGTTTGTGCTGTCGGCAGCAAGGTTGTCGTTGTAATCACTAAAGAATCACAGCCATAAGTTGTACTTAAATGCAAAGTATCCACACCTGCCAATGTTGGGTCGCAGGTCGTGGCGCTCAAATCCGTTTGTGCTGTCGGCAGCAAGGTTGTCGTTGTAATCACTAAAGAATCACAACCATAAATCGTGCTCAAATGCAGAGTATCCACTCCTGCCAATGTTGGATCGCAGGTCGTGGCACTCAAATCCGTTTGTACCGATGGCAGCAATGTCGTTGTAGTAATCACTAAAGAATCACAGCCATAAATCGTGCTCAAATGTAAGGTATCCACGCCTGGCAATGTTGGGTCGCAGGTCGTCGCGTTCAGGTTCGTTTGCACCGATGGTAGCAAAGTCCTTGTCGTAATCACCAGCGAATCACAACCCTCCACCGTACTCAACTGCACCGTATCCACCCCCACAATCGCCGCATCACAAGTCGTAGCTGCCACCTGCACCTCCACCGGCACACAAGGACTGCACGATTTCACTTCCACCCGCAGCGTATCGCTGCGGTCGCCACAAGTCCACACTTTGCGTACCCGTACTTCTTGTACTCCTGCCTGCTGCCAGCGCACCCATGCCGTGTCCTGCTGCTGCTGCACCACCGTGCCGCCCGTGGCCGACCACTCGTACTGCGCCCCTGCCACACAGGAGCCTGTCACGTAATACTGCTGCACCGAATCGCGGCACAGCGGAGTACATCGCGCACCCGTGGTGGCGATGTACGGCTTGCCGGGGGCATAGTACGAGGCCGGGAAGGTGGGAATGCCCAGCAGCGACTCCCCCGAAGAAAATGTAATGGCCTGCTTTTCGTACTGGCAGGCAAGGCCTTTTTCGTTGGGGTGGTGGATGATGCTGATGTAGTTGCGAAAAGCGCTGCTGATATAGATTTTGCCATCCGGGCCAAGTTGAAACTGACCGGTATTGGAGGCGGCCCGGGCTATGGGCGTTTTGGAGGCGAGGATGGAATCTGCCTGATATACACACAGATCATATTGGTACAGGCTGTCAATGATCGGCGTCCAGTAATTGAAATAGAGTTTGGTGTTGTCGGGTGAAAATTCTCCTCCATAAACGCTCCTCACACTGTCAATAATTAATATAGGATTATATATGGCTCCTGTAGCATTATCAAACTCTAGTAATTCTACATAACAATCAAATGACCAGGGTTGAGCGAGAGATATTCGAGCAGCGCCAATCTTTAATATTTGATTAGCACCCGGACTAAAATTTAATTCCCCACCTTTCCCAGCTCCATTAGGTTGGTTTATTCTACCAATTGAATTTACTATTGGTGTTGCCGACAAACCCGCAGGCGTAAATGTCCATACAAAATAACGATTACTTCCGGATTCAGAGGTCAACACCCACCAGTCTTCTCCGTTGCAATGTCGGGTGGCCGCCACTTTCTCTGTAGTTTTTTCAAATAAAAAATGATCCTTGTCTATCACATCACCCAAGCCTCCATTTTGTGTCATGTCTATCACTGAGTAATACATTTTTCGTAAGGTATCAGTAGTTGCTGTTGCATTATCGAATACCTCAGGATAAAACAAGTAAAATATGGTAGAACTACCCGGAAGTGGAAGGGCCAAAATCTGTGTAGATGATCTATGCCCTCTTAATGCAATCCCTCCCATAGATGGATTTACAGCGGGCATCCGTTGGTGGTTTCTATCCCAGATATACTCTCCATTGCTATAAAAGAGCAGGTTCCCATCCGCATCGCTCACAATGGTACTGGCCTCATAAGTATTCATAGGCATGCCGGTTAGCACAGACGGTGGCGAAACGTTAAAGTCAAGCCCTATATGGTCGCCAAAAAACCAGAAATTGCCTTCCTTGCCGGAGGGGCAGAGAGGCGCACAATCCGGAGACAATTCCCATGTCGTAATCACCAGCGAATCGCAACCCATGGTAGTCAGGTAATACATGGTGTCCACTCCTGCCAGCGCAGGATCACAAGTCGTGGCACTCAAATCCGTCTGCACCGACGGCAGCAATGTCCTTGTCGTAATCACCAGCGAATCACAGCCCTCCACCGTACTCAACTGCACCGTATCCACCCCTACAAGCGCAGCATCACAAGTCGTGGCTGCCACCTGCACCTCCACCGGCACACAAGGACTGCACGATTTCACCTCCACCCGCAGCGTATCACTGCGGTCGCCGCAGTTCCACACTTTGCGCACGCGTACCTCCTGCACTCCTGACTGCTGCCAGCGCACCCAGGCCGTGTCCTGGGCCTGCTGCACTACCATGCCGCCCGTGGCCGACCACTCGTACTGTGCACCCGACACACAGGAACCCGTCACGTAATACTGCTGCACCGAATCGCGGCACAGCGGAGTACATCGCGCACCCGTGGTGGCGATGTACGGCTTGCCGGGGGCATAGTACGAGGCCGGGAAGGTGGGAATGCCCAGCAGCGACCCTCCCGAAGGAAAGGTGATGGCCTGCTTTTCATATTGGCAGGCAAGGCCTTTTTCATTGGGGTGGTGGATGATGCTGATGTAGTTGCGAAAAGTGCTGCTTAAGTATATCTTTCCGTCTGGCCCCAATTGAATTTGTCCAGTATTACTTGCGGCTTGATCTACAGGAGTTTTAGACGCAATTATTGAATCAGGATGGTAAATGCAAAGATCATACTGGAACAGGCTATCTTTCAATGGAGTCCAATAGTCAAAATATAATTTAGAGTTATCTGGTGAGAATTCAGCCCCTCTAACCCTTCTTAAACTATCGATCAATAATATAGGACTGGAGAGCATGCCATTCGAGTTATCGAATAAAAATAATTCAACATATGCGTCCATAGTCCAATTCGACAAATTTCTCTGGGCATCCGTCATCTTTACTAACATATTTCCACTAGGGCTATACTTAAGAGCACCTGTTTTAGCTCCTAAAAATGGTTGACTATATTTTCCAATTACATTTAATATAGGGGAAGGGTTAACTCCAAGGTTGGTAAGTTGCCATAAATACATACGATTGCTTCCAGACTCTGCTGTGGCGATCCACCAATCCTCTCCATTGCAATGGTGGGTTGCGGCCAATTTCTCCGTAGTCTTTTCAAATAAAAAATGATCTTTATCGGCTATATCACCCATTCCTCCATTTAAAGATAAGTCTATTACTGAGTAATACATATTTCGAAGCGTGTCCAATGATGTATTTGCTACGTTATCAAATGTTTCTGGATAAAATAGATAATAAATACTAGAATTACCTGGTAGAGGTAGCGCTAAAATATGGGTAGCAGATTCTGAGCCTTTCAACTTGCTCCCCCCCATCGCCGGATTTACAGCCGGCATCAACTCATGGTTTCTGTCCCATACATACTCCCCATTGCTGTAAAACAGCAAACTCCCATCTGTATCGCTCACAATAGCGCTGGCTTCATACGTGCTCATCGGTATATCGGTCAGAACTGTAGGAGGCTGCGTATTGAAATTTAGCCCCACGCTGTCCCCGAAGAACCAGAAATTTCCTTCCTTGCCGGAGGGGCAGAAAGTGGATTGCGCATTCGCCGAATAATAAAATACAAAGAAGATTGGAACTAATATTCTGAGCAGGGGCATATTGATGAAGGTAGATATTGAAAATAGTATAGAATAAAGGTAATTGACAATCCGGAATCAGGAAACAAGGACTCCTTGTTTCCTGATTCTGGATTGTCATTAAAATTAATTTCTCTCCTCTACATAATACCCTGAAAACCACTCCGTTTCTCTCCCATGCAATGCCCCGCGGGCTGCCCGATCTGGCGCAGGCTTGCTTGTTCAAAACCAAACTTCTCACACAATTTCCTGACAACCGATGATCGATTTAGAACGTGTTCGGGAATTTAATTTGGTTTATAGGTTTGTTCGTTGAAGCATAATTGTGATATTAGCAAAAAGGAGCCATGCTACCGAAGATTGTGTGGTGTTTTCATAATCTTTGACGATTCTGCGGAAAAAATTCGTCCAGGCAATTGTCCGCTCTACCACCCAACGTTTAGCAATTGGCACAAACCCTTTGGCACTTTCGGGGCGCGAAGCCCGCTCAAAAATGATCCCTCGTTCCTTAGATTTTTGGGCAAAAACGCCTTTGTAGGCATCATCACCCAAAATCTTTTTCAAATGTTTGTCAAAGGACTTCGTGTCCTTTAGCAGATCACTTCCAGCCGGCCCGTCGTGCAGGTTTGCCGCATGCACATGAGCCCGCCAAAGCCTTCCCTCTGTGTCTACCAGTATTTGCCTTTTACGCCCGTTTATCTTTTTGTTATTGTCAATACCTCGATCCTCAAAGATCATCGGTGTCAACTTAACACTCTGACTATCAACGCAAAGAAGAGATGGCAATATGGGCCGCTCCGATCTTATCCGATCCAGCATGTTCAACTTATCGTTTATCTTCAACAAGATACCATACCGTTTCCATTGTTCAAAGTAATAGTTTACTGCTCGATGCGGAGGGTAGTTCGGAGGAAGGTTTCTCCACTGGCAACCCGTTCGTACCATGTATAATAGTGCGTTCATAATTTGACGTAAATCATGCCTACGCTTGCGTTGTACATTCAAATAAGGCGATATTGCAGCCCACTGAGAGTCGGTCAGTTCTTTGAACTGTTTTGTCATTTCTTCGAAGTTTGGTCACTCCAAAGATAGGGCCCGACTCTCGGCTTTTAAATTCCCGAACACGTTCTTAAATTCCAATCGCATCACTTCTGCCATGAGCGCGGAAGCCTTTGCTGCGACCAAAACCGACCTGCAAAAAGTATCACAATCCCTGGCTTCTTTCCTGATCAAATTAGATCAGCAGGAAACCGAAACCATGTATCGCATGAGCGACGCCGACAAAACCTTTGTGCGCAACTGCCTGACGGAGATGAACAGCGCCGGCGACATTTTACCGGCCTACGTAAAACCCGATGACATTCAGCAAGACCTGCTGTGCGGCGACCAATTGCTCGAACTCGAAAATGCTTTGGCAGAACTGCTCACCAATATACGACGCAATCGCATGCTGGCCAACCACGAAGCCTACCAAGGCGCTTCGGTGTTTTACAGGCTGGTAAGTGCGGCCGCGCGATCGGGTTCGGCCCCGGCCAAAGCCATGTATAATCGTTTACAGAAGTACCACCTCAACCGCAAAAAGGGCGGGCGAACCGTGGTGCAAAGCACTCAAAACAACAATGATACACCGGTAGTATAACCTTCCGGTGGAATATTGCGGGCAGTCCGGCCGCACAGATGCTTTGGCGTTTGTGCGGCTTTTTTGTTCGACTCGAAGTGTTTGCGGAAGCCTTCATGGGGTGTTCAACACCCTTCAAAGCGTCTGCATAAGCCTTCGAAGCGTTCAAAGAACGCTCATTAGGGTGTCAAAGACCCTTCAAAGGGTCGCCACAACGCTTCGAAGGGTCTTTCGAACGTTAAAAGGGCTGCCAACAACGCTTCGAGGGGTTTCGCAAACGCTAAAAAGGGTAGGGCCGACCCTCTACCGCGCAAACGGCACCGCATCCTGCCCGCAAAATTCCCCTTTCAGGTATTTGTAGTACGCCGCCACGCCGATCATACCCGCATTGTCGGTGCAATACTGAAAAGCAGGAATGTAGGTGTTCCAGCCCTCTCGGGCGCCCATGTCTTCCAGCGCGTGGCGCAGGCCCGAGTTGGCGCTCACACCACCAGCAATGGCAATTTCGCGGATACCTGTTGCGCGCGCGGCTTTCCGCAGTTTTTTCAGCAGAATGGTGATGATGCTTTGCTGCACGGAGGCGCAAATGTCGTTCAGGTTTTCCGTGATGAAATCCGGGTTTGCCGCCATTTCCTTTTTCAGAAAATATAAAATGCTGGTTTTCAAGCCACTGAAACTGAAGTTGAAATCGGCGATGGCGGGCTCCGGAAACGGGAATCTCGGCGTACCTTCTTTAGCCAGTCGGTCGATGACCGGGCCTGCTGGGTAGCCAAGGTTGAGAATTTTTCCCGTTTTGTCGAAGGCTTCTCCCGCTGCATCGTCGAGGGTTTCGCCAATTACTTCCATATCGAGGTAATCGCGCACCAGCACGATCTGGGTGTGGCCGCCACTCACAGTCAGGCACAGAAACGGAAAGGCTGGCTTGGGGTCTTCTGCAAAATGTGCCAGTACGTGCGCGTGCATGTGGTTTACTTCTATCAGCGGCAGGCCATAACTAAGCGCGTAGGCTTTGGCAAAAGAAGTGCCTACGAGCAGCGATCCCAGCAGTCCTGGGCCACGGGTGAAGGCCACGGCGCCGATGTCTTCTTTCCGCACACCGGCTTTGTTCAGGGCGAGGTCGACTACAGGAACGATATTGGCCTGATGTGCCCGCGAGGCTACTTCCGGCACCACACCTCCATAGAGGCGATGTGCTTCCTGGTTGGCTACGCAATTGGACAATACGGCGCCGTCGCGGATGATAGCGGCAGAGGTGTCGTCGCAGGAGGATTCTATGGCTAAAATGGTGATGCTCATATGCAAATCATGCTCCCCTCTACGCCTTGTGTCCTTTGTGCAACCCTTTGTGTCCTTCGTGGTAAAAAAATATTAAACACTAAGGACACAAAGGGTTGCACAAAGGACACAAGGCGTAGAGGGGATAAAAAACATATTTGTATTTAATTGTATTTGACCGCGTAAAATTACGACTTTTGCAACGCTTGACCACAACAGGATAGTTTGACCGCCTGAATTGGCATGATTCTTCGTTATCTATATCATGGTTCCGCTGAAGCGGGATCGTATCAAAACATACTATCCAAAAATTTCAAATCACCTGTTTTCTATGTTTGGAAGCAATACCAAAGAAAAGAGCCCTGCTACCAGCACCCTGATTGGCACGGACAAAGAAGGGTCCGCCACCACTGTCATTGCAAAAGGCACCGTTATAGAAGGTTCGTTTGCCTGCAATGAAAATGTGCGTCTCGACGGCGCTATCCACGGCGAAGTGAAGGTCGACAAACGTTTTGTCATGGGCGACACCAGTTATGTACAAGGCAATATCCACGCCCGCGACGCTGCTATCAAAGGCAAGATCAAAGGCGATCTGTATATCAAGGAAGCCCTTCACCTCATGGACTCCGCTGTGATCGAAGGCAATATCACTGCCAAAACCATGGTGGTGGAAGAAGGTGCACGGTATAATGGATCGTGCAAGATAGGGGAGAGCAAAGCATAGTAAGATTTTGAGGGTTCGGCTTGCGCCGAACATGGGTCTGGGATTTTGCGGATTGAGCGGATAATATTGATTTTTGGTGGCCTGGCGGCCACTTTATTCTTTTATACTGTTTAATCTACATAACTGCCGAAGGCAGAAAAATTGAATAAAGTGGCCGCCAGGCCACCAAAAATCAATATTATCCGCTCAATCCGCAAAATCCCAGACCCCATTTGGCGCAAGCCAAATCCCTTTCGGCAAAGCCAACATCCAAACAAATACAGTCGGAAATCCGAATTCGCAGTACATTCACGCGCTCTTACGCGATGACGGTGCCGAATTCAGGTTTCCGTTCTTTTTTTAGCATGGATAAATCCGTTTTTTCTTTTGTAGACAAGCGCCTGAATGCCGATACAGCCGCCACTGCCCGCCGACTGCTGACCGTAGGCGCGGGAGGGCTGCACTTGGCCGTTTTGTCGGAAACAGGAGAAGTGTGGGCCTTACAGGCCTGGCATTTTCAGAGGCCCGGTCCGACCGAACAGCACATTCGGATGGTGATGGGGCAGGAGCCGGTGCTGCAATGGACTTACAAACACACTTCCTGGGCCTGGGCCGAACCGCAGGCCACGCTGGTGCCTCGCCGCTTGTTTCACCCTGATCACCTGAGCGATTATTTTCAGATCCTGCTACCGGCCGGTGGGCAATACCATTACGGATATGAATCGCTGTCGGTATTCGACTGTTTTCTGGTGTATGCCATCGAAACTTCTTTGCATACCTGGAGCGAGCAGCACAGGCCGTCGGGCGATTCCTCGCAGCACCTGGCAGGGGCTTTGTTGCAGAATTTTCACCATATCGCCGACTTTTCTGACCATCAGGTATTTGTTCATTTCAGGTTTCAAAGCCTGCAAATTGCAGTGTTTGAACGGCGCAATCTGTTGTTTTTCAATAGTTTCGAATATCAACATGCCAATGATGCGCTGTACTACGTTTTGCTGGCGTATGAGCAGTTTAAACTAAACCCGCTGGACCTGCCCTTGATGCTCAGCGGCAGCCTGGTGGAAGATTCTGAAATTTTCCGGCAGTTGAAGCGATACTTCCGTACTCTGCGTTTTTCGCCCCTGCCTTCTTCCATTCAACTGCCGCAAAGCGCCGTAGAATTGCCTGCTCATTACTGGTTTGAGGTGTTCAGCCTGTTGTAAGTTTCCATTTTCCGAACTCAAAATTACCGATACGATATGCGCATTATTGGAGGCAAATTCAAGGGCCGACGTTTTACCCCGCCTGCCGACCACTGGCCGACTCGGCCTACCACGGACTATGCCAAAGAGGCTCTGTTCAATATTTTGAACAATCAACTCGATTTCGAGGCCTCCAAAGTGCTCGATTTGTTCGGGGGCACAGGTAGCCATAGTTATGAGTTTATATCGCGGGGGTGTGAGGATGTGACGTATGTCGACAAGTTTCCCGACGCGGTTCGTTTTGTGCGCAAAACCGTGCAAACACTCGGCATCGAAGCGCAGTTGAAAATCATGCAAATGGATGTGTTCAAGTTTATCGAACATGCCACCTCTCAGTACGACTACATTTTTGCCGGGCCGCCTTATGCGCTGCCGACGATCGATATTATTCCCAACCTGATTTTTGAAAAGAATTTGCTGGTGTCGGATGGGCTGTTTGTGCTGGAACACAACCCGCACCACGATTTTCTGGAGCATCCGCATTTGGTGGATGTGCGGAATTATGGGAAAACAATTTTTAGTTTTTTCAGACCTTAGCCTTGTGTTCTTTGTGAAACCTTCGTGTTCTTCGTGGTAAAAAAATTTTTAACCACAACGTGCACAAAGGTTTCACAAAGAACACAAAGCGTAGAGTTGACCAATTTAATTGATAAATTTATACAGACATGGGCGAAGAATTCCCCTCTCCAAATGGAAAATACATCCTCTACCTGAGTTGCAACGAAATGCGCATGTCGCTGTGGGTGTGCAGCCCGACGCTGGTAGAAGCCGACACCAAACGCGTGTTGTACGATGCCCCTGGCGACCATGATGCAGGCGATATCAAATGGTCGGACGATAGCACAGAAGTCCGTTTTTACCAACGCATTTACCCCAATGGATCTGAAGGCAAGTATGCATGCCTCCGCATCGCCCATGGAGAAGCCACCCTTGAATACGAATCCTGAGTATTGTTTCTATATGAAAATCATCCTGTCCCTCCTGCTGTTCGTTTGTAGCCTCGGGTTTGTGCACGCGCAGGCCGATACCGTCAAAATCGGCGCCTATATCAACGACCTGTACGACATCAACCTGAGCGAAAAGAGTTTTTCCACCGAGTTCTGGGTGTGGTTTAATTACCGGGATTCGCTGCTGAAACCCCTGGAATCGCTTGAAGTGTCGAATGCGAAGGAGGTAGACAGCAGTCTTTCCTTTTTTGAAATCAAGGGCGGTACCTGCTGGGCCAGCAAAAAGGTGCATGCAGTCATCAAAAAAGACTGGGATATCCGTCGTTTCCCGTTCGATGAACAAACCATGCACATCGAACTGGAAGACAGCAACTACGACATCAATGCCGTGGTGTATGTGGCAGATACGGCCAATACCCGTTACGATGAACAGGTGAAATTATCAAACTGGAACATCGAGTCGTTTCACGTCAGCACCGGGGTCAAAAAATACCCGACTACTTATGGCGACCCTACGCTGACCGGCAGCAGCGAATATCCGTATGCATCGCTCGACATGACCATCAAACGCAAGAGTTGGGGGTTGTTTTTTTCCCTGTTCACTGGCTTGTATGTGGCATTTTTTATCTCTTCACTGGTTTTCTTTATCGATCCGATCGAGGTAGATCCGCGCTTTGGACTTTCAGTGGGCGGGCTGTTTGCTGCCGTGGGCAACAAGTACATCGTGGATTCTATTCTGCCGCAGTCGACCACTTTTACGCTCGTTGACAAATTGCATATCCTGACTTACGTGTTTTTGCTGATCTGCATTGTATTTTCGGTCATTTCACTACGTATGTGGAAAAATGGCGAAGAGGAACGCTCTCGGCGCTTCGACCGGCGTTCGTATGCATTCATCTTCTCGCTGTATGTACTGGCGAATGTGGTGCTGATCGGGATGGCTGCGATAGGAGTGTGAGGTAAAACACCCTAGATTCCCATCCTGAAATCCTTTACACTTTCCTCCGCAAACCGGAAATCTTCAAAGGTAGCCTTGTTGCCCTGTCCGGCAGGCGACTGAGCGCCCACGCCAATTTTCAAAGCGGCTGGGTATTCGTTTTTAAAGACACGCACCAGTTGCCATTCCGAGCCATTCAGCGAATAGTAAAACCCCACCACTTTAGTGTCGGATGAAATTTTAAGGTACACGGCACTAGTGTCCACGGCGTCGTGGTTGTTGTCATCTGAAAAATCCCGGGTTTTTACCGTCACCAGGCGCTTGTGCAATCTTTCATCGGCCTCGAAGGCAAATTTCAGCCATTGTTTTTCATTGACGTACAGAAATGCCATGCCCGCATCGTATTTCACCTGATGCACCGGCGTGGTTTTACAGGAAAAGGTAAAGGGTTTGGTATTATCTATCGTTTTCAGCAGGAGCGGTGCATTGGCTTTTTCATAAGGCGGGGCGCCGGGTTCAATGAAATAATCCGTTTCTGGTCCGGAAGTAATTTCCAGTTTGCCATCTGCCATTTGGGTGGTTTGCGCCGCTGCATTGTTCAGGCTTTCGGTAAATTCCCAGAATATTTTCCGGGATGGTTGTTGTTGGGGTTCCGGGGTTTTGCCGCAACCAAGCAAAGTGGCTAATGTGAAAGAGAAAGGAATAAGATTGCGTACCATGTTTGAATAATTTATTTAATTCTGCCTTTTGCCCAAAAATAAAGCGGGAACCCCAGGCCTACAATAGCCAAACCCGGAATGGTAAACTGCGGTTTGGTAAATAACAAATTGACCGTAAACAATGCTGCCATTACCATGTACAAAATCGGCAGATACGGATAACCGAATGCCTTGTAAGGGCGCTCGATTTCAGGTCGCTTTTTTCGCAGAATAAAAATGCCTGCTACGGTAAGGATGTAGAACAGCATCACGGCAAACATGACATAATCCAGCAAGTCGCCATATTTCCCGGACAAACACAACACCGAACACCAGATAAACTGCACCCACAAAGCAAAGCCGGGTACACCATTGGTATTGAGTTCCTTCATTTTGTCAAAAAACAGGCCGTCGGTTGCCATCGAACGATACAAACGAGCACCCGACAGCACCAGTCCGTTGTTGCATCCAAAAGTGGAGATCATGATGATGACAGCCATAATGACGCCTCCGCCCAGGCCCAGCATGGCCGTGAGTGCAGCCGTGCCCACACGATCCTGCGTGGCGTGCTGAATGCCCTTGCTGAGCACATCGGCGCCGGAGGCTTCGCCCCAGAACGGAAGGATGCAGAGGTAAGCCAGGTTGGCCAGCATGTACAAAACCGTCACGCCAATGACGCCCATGGCCAGTGCAAGGGGCACATTGCGCTTCGGATTTTCGATTTCACCGGCAATAAAAGTTACATTGTTCCAGGCGTCGCTGCTGAACAGGGAACCAACCATTGCCACACCCAGTGCCGAGCCGATACCGATCAGGCCCCAGGTTTCGGTGGATTTGATATTGGTGAAAAAATTGTCGAAATTCAGGGCAATAACCTCCGGGTTTCTAAAAACAAGCAATCCGAATATAATCAGCAGACCCAGCGACAAGGCTTTGAGCGTCGTCAGCACATTTTGAATAAACGCTCCGGTTTGCAGCCCGCGTGTATTCAGCCAGGTGAGTACAAAAAGGGAAGCAATAGCCAGCAATTGTGCGGCGGAGATGCGCACAAACCCCAAATCCGCCAGAATATTGTCGGGGCCCAGAGAGGGCACCAATACGCCTGTAAATTTGGCAAATGCTACTGCTACGGCAGCAATCGTACCGCTTTGTATGACTGCGAACATGGCCCAGCCAAACAAAAAAGCCACCATTTGGCCATACGATTCTTTCAGATATTGGTACTGCCCGCCACTTTTAGGAAACATCCCTGCAAGTTCGCCATACGACAAAGCGGCTATCAGGGTCATCACGCCGGTGAGCGCCCAGGCCAGCATCAGTAAAAATGGACTGCCCAGCACACGGCTCATGTCGGCGCTGACGATGAAAATGCCGGAGCCGATCATGCTGCCCGAAACGATGAATGTAGCGGTGGTGAGGGAAACTTTTGGGGTAGATGGTTCTGTCTGATGTTGCTCCATGGATGCGGGTTGGTCTTGTTCGAATGCGCTAAAGTAGCACAGCAAGGGTAATGAAGAGGGGGCGCTGTGTATTTTTATCTACGAATGTACTTCTGGGGCGTTTTTTCTACAATGGATGCCTGTTTTCCCCGGCACAGGGTTTTGAGGTTTGCCAGCATACTGCAGCAAGCAGGTAAATTTTCAATAAGAATATCCTTGGCAAACGAAACCACATCAAAATCCGGATTGGGCGCAAGATGGGAAGAACTCACGCTTGGCCTGTACGATGCCGTCCGCTTCCTGGGGCGATTATTCAGGCAGGCAGTAAGCCGGCCCTTTGATTTTCAGGAGATTATACGTCAATGTTATGAAATCGGGTACCGATCCCTGCCACTTATTACCCTCACGGGGTTTGTGACGGGTATTGTTTTTACGAAACAGTCGCGACCATCACTGGTATCATTTGGCGCTACCTCCTGGCTGCCTTCGCTGATTGCTATTGCCATGATTCGGGCGCTGGCGCCGCTGGTAACGGCGCTGATCTGTGCAGGCAAGGTAGGTTCAAACATCGGCGCTGAACTAGGCTCCATGAAAGTAACCGAACAGATCGACGCCATGGAAGTATCGGGTTCCCGGCCGTTCAATTTTCTGATTGTAACACGTGTGGCTGCCAGTACGCTGATGATTCCCGTGCTGGCCATGTACTGCGCTTTTGTTGGCCTGCTTGGCTCTTTTCTGAACATTTATCAGAATGAAAAAACCAGTTTTGTTACGTTCATCGCAGATGCCTTCGAACAAATCAGTTTTCTGGACCTGGGCACCTCCCTCACCAAAGCCATTTCGTTTGGCTTCACCATTGGCGCGGTGGCTTGTTACAAAGGTTTTTATGCCTCCAACGGCACCCAGGGGGTAGGGAAGGCCGCCAACACGGCGGTAGTGCTGTCCATGTTTCTCATTTTTATGGAAGAACTCGTCATCGTCCAGGTTTCCAACTGGCTGCGATAATTGTATTCATTATGGCATACGAACATCAGATAGATTACGATCAGCGCGTCATTGAAATACGCGGTTTGTACAAATCCTTTGGCTCGCTCAAGGTGCTGCAGGGTGTCGACCTTGATGTATTCAAAGGCGAAAATGTGGTGGTACTCGGTCGGTCAGGTACCGGCAAATCGGTTTTGATCAAAATTATTGCAGGTCTGCTGCCACCCGATGCGGGAACAGTGGATGTGCTGGGCCGTCGCGTCAGCGAACTTTCCGAAGAAGCATTGCGCGCACTGCGACTGAAATTGGGTTTTTCTTTCCAAAACAGCGCTTTGTACGACAGCATGAGCATTCGGGAAAACCTGGAATTTCCGGTGATCCGGAATATGCCGGCCATGAACAAATCCTCCCTGAATGACCTGGTAAAAGAAACGCTGGACGCGGTCGGGCTGCTCAACAAAATAGACCGAATGCCTTCGGAACTTTCTGGCGGGCAGCGAAAACGCATCGGCATCGCACGCACATTGATGCTGAAACCCGAGATCATGCTGTACGACGAGCCCACAGCCGGACTCGACCCCGTGACATCCGTGGAGATCAACAAACTCATCAACGAGGTGCAGGAACGTTACAACACCAGCGCCATCATCATTACCCACGACCTGGCCTGCGCCAAAACCACGGGCGACCGCGTCGTGATGCTTTTTGAAGGAAAAGTGGCCAAAGAAGGTTCTTTTCAGGAGGTTTTTGCTTCGGATGACCCGGAGGTGCAAAATTTTTACAACTACAACTTTATTCAATAGCCATGCAAACGACACCAAAAAAACGCGCCGTTATTGTCGGCAGTTTCGTCTTTTTAGGCCTCCTGTTTTTACTTGGAGGTATTCTGACCGTTGGAAATCTGCACAGCACCTTTTCCAGAAAAGTGGAGGTGACTGCCATTTTTGATGATGTAAACGGCCTGCAAGCGGGCAACAACGTCTGGTTTTCCGGGGTAAAAATCGGTACGGTCAAAAAACTGAGTTTCTACGGCGACTCCCGCGTGCTGGTACAAATGCGCCTTGAAGAGAAATCCCTGAATTTTATCCGAAAGGACGCCAAAGCCAAAATCAGTACTGATGGCCTTATTGGAAACAAGATCATCGTCATTACCGGCGGCACGCAGGCAGTGGGCCCGGTCGAAGACGGCGATGCGCTGGGTATAGAAAAACAGGTATCGACGGAAGATATGCTGAATATGTTGCAAGACAACAACCGCAATTTGCTGCAAATCACCAGCGATTTTAAAGTTGTGAGCGGCAAAATTGCTGCCGGTGAAGGGTCGCTCGGTAAAATCATTCAGGATGAATCACTGTACAATACGCTCGATGCCACCATGGCTGCCTTGAAACGCTCATCAGCCCATGCCGAGCAATTGACAGCATCTGTGGCGAATTATGGTGAAAAATTGAACCGGGAGGGCTCTCTGGCCAACGACCTGGTAACGGATACCACCGTATTTAACAGCATACAGGCCTCCGTGAGACAACTGGAACAAACCATGGTGCTGGCTACTGCTGCCGCCGACTACCTGAAATCGACGACTTCCAATCTGGATAAGGCCACCGATCAATTGAGTAACAATACGTCGCCTGCCGGCGTACTGCTCAACGACGAGCAAGCCGCTGCCCATCTGAAAGGAACCCTCAAAAACCTCGAAAGTGGATCTCAAAAACTGGACGAGGATTTGCGGGCTTTGCAGGACAATTTCCTGTTGCGCAGGTATTTTAAGAAGAAACGCAAAGCAGAGTAAGTGCAACACGGATTGCGCGGATGAAAAGGCGGATTACACGGATTGGATGGGTAGTAGGGGAGGGATGGGTTTTAATCGGCGATCGCATAAAAGATTTACTGTAGAGTAGATTTCCCGTAGAGAGGTTTCCCGCAGATCCCGCAGATTTACCCGCAGAACTCGCAGAACGTAGCGTACACCTCATTATCGCTTTGAAGAAAAAAGGTGTACGCTACGTTCTGCGAGTTCTGCGGGTAAATCTGCGGGATCTGCGGGAAACTACTCTACGGGAAATCTACATAAAACAACCTACAAAAAACAAATATCCCGAACCCTGGCTTTGACCAAAATTCGGGATACCGTAATTAAAAAGGCGGATTACACGGATTGGATGAATAACAGAATGGCTTATATTCTAAAAACATCCATAAGCCTCCTTCATACCCATCCAATCCGTGTAATCCGCCTTTTCATCCGCGCAATCCGTGTTGCACTATTTGATCAACGCGATATTCAAACCCACGATCAAACGACCCGGCGTATTATCGAAGTGGTATTGATCGCCGAAGAACGTAATGTGATCACCCTGGTTATTGAAGTTGCCTTCATACCGCAAATCGGCAGAAATACGACCTGTACCCAGCGTAAGGCCAGCCTGCCAGCCCCAGGTGAACTGTTTGAAACGCGCTTCATAGCCGTTGATGTCGGTCAATTCGGAAGTACTGTTCAGGAAATAATGGCCTACGGGGCCAGCCTGTGCGCGAATCGGGCCGAGTTTGATACCCAGCAGGATAGGCATATCCAGGTAATTGTATTTTTCATTTTTGATCACTTCGCCCACGCTGCTCTGCCCAATGCGGTAATCCGTTTTATTGGAATTAAACAGCACCTCCGGCTGAATGGAAATGGTGTTACCGATGCGGATATAACCGCCAAACTGGGTGCCAAATTTGAAATCCTCGACACCAAAACTGGTATTTCCGTTTTCACCCGGAATGACGATGTCGCTGGGTTTGTTGACTTGTGTGTTGATACCTCCCTTGAAACCGAGGCCAAAGAAAGATTGAGACTGTGCTATGTGGCCGAAAAATAAAAGAATAGCGACCGGAACTATGTTTTTCATACGAATCAGAAAGTTTTTGTGAGCGATTGTAAAGATGCTGCTGAAAACGCCGTGCCGATGAAATTTCGTGCCGAGGCGTTGCTTTTTGGGCAATATTTAACCCGTCGCTAACACTTGTAGTTATGAAGTTCAAAAAGAAACATTCCGTTGGTAGTTGGTCGCGACTTCGACCTTCTGAAAATTTCTTGTATCAAAGTATTTGTTTAAAAAGTAAAAGAAATTACATTTGTCGCAGTTTTATTCAGTTGCTGTCCATATTTAAACAATTATTAGACAGCAGTTTGCACCAAAACAATAAGTTTTATGAAAAAACAGGCTGGCCACCGCGCGTACAATATCTCGGAAGCGGATTTGTATGTATCCTGCATGGAAGCCATTCGTGCAGCCCATCGCGACCTCGAATTTTTCAAACAATACGGTTATGGCGTTGAACGCCTCAAAACGTTTCAATCGCTTTGCGAACAGTTTCAGGCCCTTCCTGGCGACGACGAACTCGTAGGGGAGCAAATGATTACTACCGAGAAAAAAGATTTTGCCGCTGAAAAATTAAAAACCGCTATCCGGTCGCTCATGACCCGTGTAGCCATGAAATACCACGACCGCAGCGGCCGCTATCGCAAATTTGGCACAGCCAAACTCGGCGACATGAGCGCACCCCAACTGCTTTTCTGCGGAAGAAGGGTAGCCCGCGTAGCACGACAACAGATTGATTTTCTGGCAGATGTAGGCGTTAATGAAAATATTATTCAGCGCGTACTGGATGCCTGTTCTGCTTTCGAAACAGCGCTCAATATCCAGCAGGATAAACTACACGATCGCGACATTGGTGTAGAGCGACGCATGGAAGCAGGCAATAAACTGTACACCGAACTGGTCGTACTGGCCGATATCGGAAAAGACATCTGGGCCGAAAAAGACCCCGTGAAGTACGAACAGTATTGCCTGTATGAAAGCAACGCGGAGCAAAAAAGAATGAGAAAACAGAAAATGCAAGAGAGTTATGAGGTGTAGTTCGAAGTTATGAGTTATGAGTTATACTCACGTTGCTTTTGGTTTCTTCATCACGGCAGCCAAAAACAACGTGAGTATAACTCATAACTCAAACCTCATAACTACTCAAAGAAGCCTCGTCAGCACCCCCGACACCACCAGCGTAATTCCCGTAATAATTCCTGCATTGTGCTCCCAAGCATGCCAGTTGAGCCTATGCAAACCATGCAAGGCAAGCCATACCCAAACCAGCATTCCGATCACGGTAGTTACGCCATACGTAAGGGCCAGGAGCGCCACAAACCACCAGCCGTATTGCCCGGCGGCGAGAAAATACCCTTCAATTTCAAGACAAGGAGAGAAAAACATGGCAATGGCCAGCGAGCCGATGATACCCCAGTTCGTAGACTGTTTGTGCAGGTGAAAATGATGGTGGTAATAATGCGCCCAGATGTAATAGCCTCCCAATCCGATCAGTGCCACAGGCGAAATCCATGCACTCCATTTTTCAGCCTGATCCGCCAGAACCGTCCCCAAGGCAGCAAAAACGCCACCAGCCAATACAGTGCTCAGTACATGCATCGAGCCAGCCACCAGGGTCACCCACAGTATTTTATAGGTCGACCACGCGTGTTGCCGGCCAATGGCCAGGATCGGAAGCCAATGACTTGGAATCAGGGCATGAAAAAGACTAAGTAAAGCACTTCCTATGAGCAGGGTCTGCATATTTGTTATCAGTTATTGGTTATCGGTTATCTGTTATTGGTTATTAGGACTTGGTAAGGGTTTATTTATTGCAACTTTTGGCTTTCATTTAAGCGAGGCCGGGCATTTAAGTGAATAAACCCTTACCAGCCCTGATAACCAATAACTAATAACTGATAACTACACGATTTTCTCCACTTCATAAATTGAATTGATTTTGCCTGAAAAAAGGCAATAAAAACGGGGTGATTGACGCAGCATGGAAATTTCGGTAGGGCGGCCGTCATCAATATAACTCGATTTCAGTTTGGATTTGATCGTGTAATACGAAAAAAGGTGTTCGAACTGAACAGATTCCGAAAAATATTGCCTCATCTGAGCCAGCATTTTGGCTGCATTGCTCATTGGTCGCCGGGGGCAGTCGGTACATATCCCGGGTGCAGCGGGGCGGCAGGATGGATCTTCTGCAACCTGACAATCGAATTGAGGCAAATCATCATAAGAAATTTTATGGTGTGTATAAGCCACTGAAGACAGCGATAAAAGTCCGCTCAATCCATATGGCATGATGGAACCGAAAGGCCCATCCATGACGGTGAGGCCTCTGTCGCCGAATTCCCGCGAAACAACAAAGGCAATTTCAGAAAGTTCGTGCGTGAGCGCCAGTCGATCTACGCCGAACATCGTATTGACTGCATTTGTGGCGGCATAGGTGGCATTGATGACCGTAGGCGCAACGAGGCGACTGCTTGGGCTCGGAGAGGGTAGGGTGGAGTTTCGAGTAAATTCTATTCGCCAGTTTACGCCATCGGGCAGGGCATTTTGCAGTTGAACATCCAGGAACACTTCGATATTTGGATCGTTTTCAACCATTTCCGAGTAATATCGACTCAGCAGCACAGGATCGAATGAGTGCTCTTCGGTGAGGTACAAAGCCTCCAGTCGGTTGAAATTGAAGAGAGCATGTTCGTTGATTCGCTTGAATGGGATGTGAATTCTGGAGCAAAATCGTTCGAACTGAAGCGGGTCGGTAAATGAGCCAAACCGATCGATGGCATAGTATTTTTCAAAGGATGAATGAACAAACTGACGGTGTTCGTTGGTGAAACGCTCTTTGTGTTCATCACTCAGCGCAGCAGTTGCCAGACTTCTTGGATAGTGATAGCCACTGTGCAGGCGTGCCTGGTTTACGAGTGATGCTTTTCGAAACAACCTGCTTTCTTTTTCCAAAAGCGCTATTTTTGCACCCTTTTTAGAGAGGTACGAAGCAGCATAACAGCCGAAGATGCCTCCGCCGATCACTACAAAATCGAATTGTTGCGTATCCATTCCCCGCAGAAAGTAAGGTCTGTGACAATTTGCTGAATTACAGAATAACCTGGCATGTTTTGGCCCGATGCTTGCAATCGTATTGTTGGCCCCTGCCCTCGGTTAATCTTTTTTTTATCCTCTGAAGCATGAAACTTTATTTACGTCCAATTTCTTTTTTCATTTTGCTTTTGTCTGCTTTCACCATTTCGGCCCAGCAGCAAAAAATACCCGCCCCGCAAGGCATCCGTTTGAAAAAATACAAATTCGACGAAATGCCCTTATTGGGCACTTACAATGGGCTTACAGTAAAGGAAGGCGGCGTTTCTGGTATCGTTTATCAAAATGGCGCCTTCTACCTGCTTAGCGACCGCGGCCCCAATGTAGACGTAACTGCCAGTACTGCCGCCAAAGGTAAATCGCCCATGCTTTTTCCTTTCCCTAAATATGCGCCTAAAGTATGGCAAGCCTCTCTGGAGGGAGACAACCTGCACATCATTCGTAAAAATGTGATCAAGCGCCCCGATAATTCCCCTGCGACCGGCTTGCCCATAGGCGTTAATCAGGGCGAATTGGCCTGGGCTGACACACTTGGAACCACCATTCCATTCGACAACTGGGGGCTCGATGCAGAGGGACTGACACGCGATACAAAAGGAGATTGGTGGGTTTGTGAAGAATATGGAACCAGTATCTGGCAACTGGATGCGCATTTCCGGGTAAAAAAGCGCTACACGCCATTTCCTGCCCAGCCTCAGGATGTAGCACTGGATCCTTCCTGGGGAAAACGGCGTCCCAACCGCGGTTTTGAAGGTATTACCTGCACACCCAACGGCAAAATTTATGCACTCCTGCAAAGCCCGGCCGCCATTCCCGACGACAAAACAGGGCAACAATCCCGCTTGCACCGCTTGCTGGAAATTGACCCGGCCACTGGAAAAACACGCACATTCATTTACGAGCATGCAGTCACTTCCGGTAACATCAGAAATCAAGATGTAAAAATCGGTGACATTTCAGCGATCAATGACCATGAATTTCTCGTGATTGAACACGCAGAAAGAAAGAAGGAATCAGTCAAAAATGTTTACAAAATAAGCATCGAGCGTGCCACACCTCTTGAAACTTCCACTCAGCCGGTAGAGTCGTTTTTGGATGGCAGCAACCTGGCAAAACACGGTATTCGTCCGGTCAGCAAACACCTGTTGGCCGACCTCACACAGTTGGGGTGGGAGAAAGACCACGACAAGCCGGAAGGTCTTACTGTCATGAATGATTCAACCTTTGCAGTGATCAATGACAATGATTTTGGCATCGAATCGCCCAAAGAAGATGGCCAACTGGTTCAAACAGGTAAAACCACTCGCCTGTATGTTTTTACGCTTCCACCGAATGACAAACTAGGTTTTGTGCCAGTGACAAGCCGCCCTGCCGAACGAATGCTGAGTCGCTCGCCTGTAGGCGCCGCTACGGGTATGGCCGTACTGCCTGTCGTGCGGTTCTGGGCGGCGTATCTCTACCAGGTACAAGGTATATTGTTGAAAATCAGTTCGAAAGGAAATTAGCCGCGCTCTGTCAACACCTCCTCGTATACCTTCATGTATTTTGCAGCAACCACTGGACGGGCATACTCTGCCTCCACTTTTTCGCGTGCCTGTCGGCGCAAAACGGATATGTCTGCCCGTTGCAATATCCAGTAAATGCCATCTGCGAGCGCCTGGCTATCACGCTGTGGCGCTATGTACCCTTGTTCAAGGTGACCAGCCATTTCAGGAATACCTCCTGTTGCAAATCCCGCTACCGGCGTACCGCATGCCAATGCTTCCATGACTGTGTTGGGTAAATTGTCTTCCAGGGAAGGAATCACAAACACGTCTGAAGCCCCATAGATCATGGCAAGTTCGGCCTGCTGGCGTACCAGGCCCAGGGCATGAACAGGATAGGGTAGTGTAGCCAATGCCTCTTCCTGTGCTTTGCCCATCACTATTATATCTAATTGAAAATCAGGTTGTTGTGATTTAAGTATCTGCAAAGATTCCTGTAAATACCGAAAACCTTTTCGCTCCTCGGCGACATTCATCGCAACGAACAACAACTTGGGAGTTTCTGGATTTAAATTTTTACTCCGCCAGAAATTTCTTTTTTGTTCTTCATCAATAGGATAAAACAAATTTGTGTCGATCGGATTGGGAATGCTTGAAACCTTCATGTGTTGCAGCAAACTGCTTGTTCTGGCTGTTTTGGCCAGCCATTCGCTACAGGTCACGACCCGAAGGGTGGGGGAGTAGGCCTCTTTTTTTCTGGACCATATTCGATGCGATAAATCCCTGTCGGAAGGCTTTGCGAGATAGGGACAGTTGCCGCAAGAGCCCTCGTAATTCGTACAGGCCCCGCTGTAATGGCAACCTCCTGTGAAAGTCCACATGTCGTGTAGTGTCCAGACTACGGGTTTGCCCAGCCGGCTCAATGCGCCAATCCCTTCCACACTCAGAAAACCCTGATTTACCCAGTGCAGGTGTAGCACATCGGCTTCCTGAACCCATGAATGCTGTGTAATGTCTTTGCCAAAATTTGCAGGCGAAAAAGAAAAACGAACCGATTTATCGCGTTCAAACGGCAAGAATGACAACCGTTCTGCATAAAACGGCCAGCGATTTCCGGCCATGTCAGCGTTCATTGTACGCACCGACACCCCCTCGCTTTGTAGCGCATTTTCCAGGCGAAGGCATGCAGTTGCCGCTCCTCCATGAAGATAGGTATTTAAGAGTAATACTTTCATATTCAATTCGCAATGCCGTTCTTGTGGCCCAAAAGTCGTTCTTTTCCGCTTATTATGACCTATTCCGTTCCGGTACTTTTTCTGACTTTCAACCGACCGCAACATACCAGGGTGGTACTGGAGCGGCTTCGACAGATACAGCCACAACGCTTGTATGTGCACTGTGACGGCCCTCGACCTCAGCATCCTACCGATTCGGAAAACGTGCAACAGGTGCGTGCTGTTATCGAAACACTGGTCGACTGGCCTTGTGAAGTGCACACATTGTTTCGGGAGCAAAATATGGGGCTTCGGGAAGGCGTTTACGACGCTATCAACTGGTTTTTTGGACAAGAACCAGAAGGCGTTATCCTGGAAGATGATTGTGTACCAGATCCGACTTTTTTCAGGTTTTGTGAGGAAATGTTGCGAGAATACCGGCATGATACGCAAATAATGCACATTGGAGGCTCCAACCTCTCCCAGCGTTTTACGCTGAACTTACCCGAGAGTTTTGTGTTTTCAAAGTTTTCTTTTGTGTGGGGATGGGCAAGTTGGAAGCGCGCATGGGAAAAAATGTCCATTTCATTGGATGGGCTGGACGCATTTGCAGCAAGCACACAGTATCAACAATTTGTATCAAATAATATTGCCAAAACATATATGCTCGATAAATTTCGCATAACCCGGGCACGAAAAAACAACTCCTGGGCCTATGCGTGGTTTTACAGCATATTGAAAAACAATGGTTTATGTATTGTTCCCAAAAAAAACTTGGTGCAGAATGTTGGGGTAGGGGAGTCCACTGCTACCAATACTCGGGGCGCTGATAATGCAGCCCGACTACAAGCGGGAAGCCTGGAATGGCCGCTGATTTACCCTCTTGATCGCGTTCCGAAGGCAAAACTGGAACAACACTTTTTTTATTCGTCTCAAAAAAAACGCCATCGATTGCTGCTTTGGTGGGCGTTGAAAAAAATCGGGCTCCGATGAACTACATCATATACGATCTGGAAGCAACCTGCTGGGAAAATACGCCGCCGGATTATGCACAGGAAACCATTGAAATAGGCGCTTATCGAATCAATCATTTCGGCGAAGTACGTGGAAAATTCAATCGTTTTATCAAACCGGTGCTGCATCCGACCTTGTCACCGTTCTGTCGCGACCTGACCGGCATCACACAAGAGCATGTAAATCGAGCGCGAACATTTATTGATGTGATCGATGAGTTTCAAAACTGGGCACGCATCGAAGAGGAAGATTATATGCTTTGCTCCTGGGGCAGTTTTGATAAAAAAATGTTCATCAATGATTGCAAACTGCATCGCCTCGATCATGAATGGGCGGAAGCCCACGTCAACCTGAAAGAGCAGTACCGCATTATGAAGCGTATGCGCAACGGTATCGGCCTCCGCAAAGCAGTGGAAGGTGAAGGCATGATTTTCACCGGCCAACACCACAGAGGAATCTCCGACGCGGAAAACCTCGTCAAAATTTTTTTGAAATACCTCGGTAACTGGAGTATCTGAACGACTATTGATACCCGAGTATTTTCAGCATGGAATCTGCTTCCTGTTCCTGAAAAATTTGCCAGTCAACAAATTCACCGTAATAGTTCCGATCGATCAGAATGTGCTTGGGAGCAGGCAACATACAGTGTTTCAAGCCTCCATATCCACTTAGAGCCTCCTGGTAAGCGCCGGTGTGGAAGAATCCGATGTACAAAGGCTCTTCCTTTTTAATATCAAAAGCGGGCAGGTACACCTGGTTGATATGCGCTTCGGAATTGTAATAATCCGCATTGTCGCAACTGATGCCACCAATATTCACACGCTGGTATTCTTTTGACCAGTGATTGATAGGAAGCAGAATAAAACGCTCCTTGATACCCCAACTGTCTGGCAGGGTATTGATCAGAGAGTTATCGAGCATGTACCATTCTTCCGAGTCGTTTTGCTGCTTTTTCCCGATGACCGAGAAGATCGTGGCGCCGCTTTCGCCGACCGTAAATTTTCCAAACTCCGAGTAAATATCGGGTTCTGGTACTCCTTCGCTGTCGCAGGCTTCCTTGATCATGCGTACAATCTCATTGATCATGTACGGATAGTCGTATTCAAAACTCAGCGAGTTTCGAATGGGCATTCCGCCGCCAATATTCAAGGCGGTTAGGGTAGGGCAGACCTTCCGCAATTGGCAGTAGGTTTTGATGCCTTTTTTGAGTTCGCTCCAATAGTATATCGTGTCTTTTATGCCGATATCTACGAAAAAATGGAGCATTTTCAACTCAAATTTTGGGTTATTGGCCAGCAATTGCTCATAAAACGGCATTACTTCGCTCTGGCGGATACCCAGTCGGGAGGTGTAAAACTCAAAATTCGGCTCTTCTTCAGTTGCCATTCGAATACCGATACCACAATTATCTTTTTTGATCAGTTGCTCGTACTGTTTCAGTTCTTCTGCATTGTCGCACACGGGCACTACATTGTAGAAGCCTTCATTGATCAATCCGGCAATTTTTTCAATGTACTGGCGCGGTTTGAAGCCGTTGTTGATGATCGTGGTGCCCTTGTTTATTTTTCCCTGGTTGTACAGGCGCCATACCAGATCGATGTCAAACGAAGAGGACGTTTCCAGTTGGGTGCCGTTTTCCAGTACCTCGTTCAGAATGAAAGCAAAGTGCGAACTTTTGGTACAGTAACAGTACACGTACTTGCCATTGTAATTGTACCGCTGAATAGCATCGCGGAACAGTTTTCGCGCCATCTGGATTTTTTCACCGATCTTGGGCAGATAGGTCAATTTCAATGGCGTACCATACTTGCGAATCAATTCATGCAGGTCGATCTCGTTGAACAACAAACGGTTGTCTTTCAGGCTGAATCCGTCTTGCGGAAAATCAAATGTTTGCGCTACGAGATCGTAGTAAGTATTTTTCATTCTTACGGGAAAGGAGGTGATGAAAATTCAGGGGCGGCAAATTTAGGGGGTTTCAGGGATTTACAGGTGAAGGGGTAAAAAATAACTCGTTATTTAACATAATATAAATTATAGAAAATATTTTAAGCGGAAATCGACCTGTTGAACATCTCTGTAGATCGTAAAATTTCAAAAACATTCAAATGATCGTAGAAACTCTTTACATCTCGTCAGGTCATCCTGTTGACTTTGCGTGCAGGTTGGCTAACTATCACACTGGTTTTGAGAATTCCCCGGTCATTTATTCTCTGGCGGTTCACAGGGCCACCGCCATGCAAACATATACTATCATTGGTTACAAGGGTATTTTTAACAAATTGCGGTTATCGGTGTTTAGCCACAGGTTTTTCGTTTCCTTGGCCTGTTAGGAGAAACCTGGCCTCCCCTACTCTTGTCAGGAAAAAAAAATCAAAAATATAAAACATTTTGTTTTTGCTCCTTGTGACAAAAGTCACACAGCATGTCAGCCGCATTCCTCAAATTTGCTCTGTTAAACTATAATTTTGCACACTATTTAAGCACATTGAAACCTCATTGCATGGATAAATACCGGTATATGTTTAAAGACTTTGAGGAGGGTTTGTTTGCCGAATTGAAGTCAAAAGGTCGCATTGTGGAAGCAAAAGCAGGCCAATCACTGCTGGAAAGTGGTCAGTACATCCGCAATACCATGATCGTACTGGAAGGCTTGGTCAAACTTTTTCGCGAAAGCGATGAAGGCAGCGAGTTTTTTATGTACCACCTTCACCCCGGCGAAAGTTGTGCGCTGTCGCTGATTTGTGACCGGAATGTTCGTGCCAGTTCGGTCACAGCCAAAGCCGTCACCGATGCCGTTTTGCTGGTAGTGCCCCTGGAACACACCGAGAACTGGATGCGCCAATACCGAACCTGGTATCATTTTGTAGTGGGCACTTACAGGCGTCGCTACGAGGAATTGCTGGAAACCATCGATCATATCGCTTTCCAGAATATGGATGAACGCCTGGAATTTTATTTGCGCCGACACCAGAAAGCACTTAACTCGAATGTTCTTGAAATAACCAATACCCAGATCGCACAGGAACTAAACTCCTCTCGGGAGGTAGTGTCTCGTTTGATGAAAAAATTGTCTGAAAACGGAAAAGTGCGCTTGCTCAAAAACGGTATAGAGATACTGAAACTGTAATTCCCTGCAATATTTTTGCGTACGTGATTTTTATCACACAGATCGCCCGAATGAGGCACACATCTTTGTGCTATCAAATTTCAACCACAACGTTGCAACTTTGCATTGCATAGAAAAAAACAAAACTTCTCTTCGACATGAAAATTGAACAAATTTATACCGGATGCCTGGCCCAGGGTGCATACTATATCGAGAGTAATGGCGAGGCCGTGGTGATAGACCCGCTGCGGGAGGTAGAGCCTTATTTGGAAAAAGCGAGAAAAGACAATGCTACTATTAAGTACGTATTTGAAACGCACTTCCATGCCGATTTTGTGAGCGGACATATCGATCTATCAAAAAAATCGGGCGCGCCCATCGTTTACGGCCCTACTGCAAATCCTACTTTCGAGTCCTATATCGCCAAGGACGAGGAAGAATTCAAGGTGGGAAATATTACTTTTCGGGTATTGCACACCCCCGGGCACACTATGGAAAGCACTTGCTACTTGCTGATCGATGAAAATGGTGAAGAAAAGGCCTTGTTTTCCGGCGATACACTGTTTATCGGAGATGTAGGCCGTCCAGACCTCGCACAAAAAGCAGCCAGCATGACGCAGGAACAACTGGCCGCTACCCTGTTCGATTCTCTGCGAAACAAAATTATGACCTTACCCGACGATGTAGTGGTTTACCCTGCACACGGCGCCGGTTCTGCTTGCGGCAAGAACATGTCTAAAGAAACATATGACTCACTTGGACATCAGAAAGCAACCAACTACGCCTTGCGCCCCAATATGACCAGGGACGAATTTGTCAAGGAGGTGACCACTGGCCTCATGCCTCCCCCAGCCTATTTCCCGCTGAATGTAGCCATGAACAAAAACGGCTACGACAGTATCGATGAGGTCATTAAAAGAGGTACGCATGCCCTTTCACCCCGAGCATTCGAAGTAGCCGCTAATGAAACGGGCGCTCTAATTCTGGATACCCGTAATGCGCAGGTTTTTTCAGAAGGCTTTGTACCCAACTCCATCAATATTGGTATCGATGGCAACTTCGCCCCTTGGGTGGGTGCTTTGATACCTGACCTGAAACAGCAAATTCTACTCGTTACTGACCCGGGCCGTGAGGAGGAAGTGGTTACGCGCCTGGCTCGTGTAGGTTATGATTATTGCATCGGTTACCTCGATGGCGGATTTGAAGCCTGGAAAATTGCAGGGATGGAAATCGATCGTATCGAACGTGTAAATGCAGATCAACTGGCAGAAATCCTGGCAGCCAACCCCGATACGCCCGTTTTTGATGTGCGCAAACAAAGCGAATACCTCAGCGAAAGAATCGAGCATGCTGAAAATGCCCCGCTCGATTTTGTAAATGAATCCATGCTTGCCATTCCAAAGGACAAACCTGTCTATGTGCATTGCGCTGGTGGATACCGTTCCATGATTTTTGCGAGTATCCTGCGCGCCCGTGGCTACGACAACCTGATCGACGTGGCTGGAGGATTCAAAACCATCAAGGAGAGTGGAAAATTCCACTTAACTGATTACGTTTGCCCTACTACCCTACTCTAGGATTTGAACAAATAATAGATGAGCAATTGAATATGGGAGGTTGTCGGCCGAAAGGTTGACGACCTCTTTTTTCTTCACTTTTTAAATTAAATTGCATGAAAAACATCAATCAATACCTGCTGGGCGCTACTTTTCTTCTTGCGCTGATTGCCATGCGTCCACAATGGAATAGTTACTCCGGGCAAACAAGTCTGGATGAGAAAAAAACACACCGCATCGTTTTTCATGTAACCACACCGGATACGGCAGCCTATCGCGCGCTGTCGCGCCAAATTGTGCATGTGCTGGAACATTGGCCGTCGGCTCAGATAGAAGTAGTGGCACACAACAAGGGTATCGGCATGCTGGAGAAGAAAAAAAGCAATGTCGCCGACAGGATAACTGCTCTGACCGCACAAGGAGTGCGTTTTGTTGCTTGTGAGCAGACCATGAAAATTCAAAAATTGGAGAAATCAGACATTTTGCCCGACGCAGGCTTTGTTGAACGCGGCATCGTACATGTAGTGGAAAGACAGGAAGAAGGCTGGGCATACATCAAAGCCGGCTTCTAAGTGGCGCCTATTCCTTTAAAAATGGATGAAATATAGCCTTAAAAGACAAGTCTTTGCGGCCGGCGAGGGGTATTAAAACAGTTTCTAACTTTTTTTGCTGATCCAGTTGCGTATCCCGGCAACCATTTCATCAAAGGAGTCGTACTCCTTTCTGAAACTCAAACCGAATCCGTATCGGGCACGCCGTTGGCCGCCCGTAATATCGGGTTCGGTACGCTGGTACACTTTCAGGCGCCACTGGCGATTTTGAGTCAGTTGAATTTCGACGGTGACGTCCTCACCGAGAAATCCGTTTTGTACGGCCGTGCTGGGTCTGCCCAATCCAAATTGGGACCCCACCTGTACTGTAACCCTGTCATTGGCAAAGCCACTGGTAAGCCTGATTTGCAACTCCCTGCCGGTGATGGGGTTTTCCGGTGTATTGCTCAATGAATTCTGATATTCATCATATGCAATATTGAAGTCGATACTGGATACCGAAGTACCAAACCACTCTGAAGCCAGCCCGGTTAGGTAATTGGAAAACTGATTGCTCAACACCTGGGTGAGCGTGTTAAATGCGGAAGTCACATAATCCGAACTCTGGATAAATCCTCCATTGCTCGGCAGGAATGACCCCACTACTACAAGCCCAAAAACCTGTCTGTTTAATTCGCCGGGGTCCTGCCGAAGCAATCGCAACTTGTTCTCTGTCAGGCTTTTAATGTCATTGGACAAATTGGGAAAATCCACACTGAAACTGATATTGGGCGACATCAAATCCCCCTTCAGGTGCATGGTCACGATCGTCTTGGTTGGGCGTTTGGCTGTTTTTGCAGCATCGCCATCATCGCCGCCTACGAGTTGTAGTTCATCGCGAATGAGGTTGTAAACAGGCGTGTTTTCCTCATATGTCGCATCGAGATTTATCTGTGCCCCATATGGATCGCCATACCATACGATCGTTCCTCCTTCCGTGACCGTAAACGGTTTGTTGACCCAGTTTAACAGCGTAAACATGTACTCACCGCGCCGGATGGTATAGTTTCCGTACATTTTGAACTCACCTTCCCGGTTGATGGTCAGTTTAATATCGCCCACTCCCCTACCCCTGATGATATCGCCAGCCTGTTCATCAAAAATCAATTGCACCTCTGCTGCATCTGTCAGGGTTACATCCATTTCAAAATTAAGGCCTTTTAGTTCGGTTGTAAACCGATTTTTGACTTTCTGCAACAGCGTGTCTTTGACACCTTTTGTTTTAAATTTAATAAATTTTACTTCCTGCGCATCCGTTACGGAAGTGATTGGCAAATACAAACGTGTTGCCGGGCCGGCTACCGCGTCAACCTGAATATTTGTTTTGCTGAATGTACCTGAAAACTGTGCCTTGAAACTGCCGGCGCCCTTCCCGTAATACGTAGAGTTGTCTTTTGCCGTGGTGTTCATGATAACGAAGTTTTCACTTTGCGATGAGACTTCGCAGGTATCCATTCGCCATTCTCGGAAAAATTTGTGGTTTAACCCACCTTTTACAATCGCCATATTTCGCGGCGTACTGTTGTCCCAGATGGTGTCTTTATCCGCCCATATTTTTGTACTTGTCAGCAGAATATCCTGGTTGCTGATGTTGTATTTTGCTTTGAGGTAATCCAGTTGAAACTGACCGCTGACGATGCGCGCTTTGCCGTTCATACCAATTTTATTGAACGGGCCAAATAATTTTACATTGGCGTTCATGGCGCCGTTTGTGCCCGAAATACCCGGAACAAATGTTTCCAATACGGCCAGCGGAAAATTCCATGCATTCACATGCGCTCCAAACTCTCCCGGATGAATCGTCATATCAACCTCATCGATCAGTTCGGGGCTGCCTTTGGGAGGTATCCAGGCGCCTGCAACCCTCAACTGCCGGTTATCGGCATTCAGAAAAAACTTGTACCACAGCGGAGCCGACAAATGAGCCATTTCAATATTGCCGGTGACGTCGCCATAAGGCACATTGTTGATGAAAAGCGTATCGGTTGAAATGTAGGTATTGATACCTTGTAATTTGAACAGGTCGTTGATCTTGACGTCGAAGTCGTAGATTTTACCTCGGTAATTTACCTTTTTGGTGTTTACGAATCGGTTCAGGAAATTCACATCGAAATTCGTCAGTGCTAGCGATAATCCTCTGCCCTGGTTAAAACTGTCGAGCAGGATGCGCTGATCTCCATTGAACAGTTCAAAATCGCGGGTAACGAAATAGTTTTTGGCGAAACGAATGTAGTTTTCCTCATTCATTGCCCAGTAATCATTGAAAAGAGCGATTTCAGAGGAATTGAATTTTATTTGCCAAAGGCTGTCGATGGTGGACAACACGCCGTCAAAATGAACACCCTTTACAATGCTGCTTGTATCGCGTGCGGTCAGGTTGAAGTGAAGAGCATTCCTGCTCAGAGCGCCATCAAATACAATCGGCGGCAAAATGGTTTTAGAAATCACCGAATTGGGAATGGAAAGATGGAGCGCTGCATTGGCCTGATTGCCTTCCCATAGCAACTCCGTGCCGCTCAGAGCCAAACCATTATACCCCACATATGGCGCAGTGATATGCAAAGAGGACGTTCCTTCTCTTGAATCGACTTCGCCACGAATGATAATATTTCTGAGTGTGTCCAGCGATGTAGAAAGAAGCCTGGTAAGCCCCCTGGTGTCTCGAATATTGATTCTAAGGGTAAACTTATCCTTCAACGTGGTTGAATCCGCTGCGGGCAGGTTCAAGCGGTTCGCAAATTCTGGTTGATATCGACTGAATACCTGAATCAAATTTTTGAAGACCGTTTGAAAATCGAAATATCCCTCTATTCGTCCTTCACCGATGTCTGAGTTTACTGACATGTAACGGGTTCCATCCGCTCGTAAAAATGACTCAAAACGCAGCGAATCGACCTTGTGCCGGTACGATTTATCCTGAATAATATTGAAGTTTCGGAAAATCGCCGTCCCATTGATATCCCGCCAGTTGCGGGCATTGATACGGATGCGATCCACTTTTCCGGAAACGACGATGTCATCGTTGATCAGGTTCAGCGCCCCCAAATCCAGCCGTCGAATGTCTGTTTCGAAGGAAAACTGTGGTATGCTGTCTTTCAGATTTACGGTACCATCGAATGTAAAGTCGATATTGGGGTCTTTTACCCCCAGTTTGCCATCAAAAATGAACTGACGAAATGTTCCATTCATCACCACATTGCGATAACTGTAACCTTTATAGGAAAACGAATCGATGGTGCCTTCCAATCTCGCTTTGATCGTTGGAAGCGTGAGGCCACTCGAACCATCAGAAATGCGAATATTGAAAGTAGTGCGACCAAAATCAGGATTGTTCGACCAGGTAGCCAGGTCAAAATCGCGCATATTCAGGTAGCCGGAATAAGTGGCCCGCTCCCGGCCATTTTTCAAATCAAGGTTCAGGTCGACATCTCCATTGCCCACATCTGTCAGGATTTTTCCGTGTAATATGTGGCTGAAACCAAAAAATATCTGATAGTCGCCCGAAAAGGCGATGTTTCCCAGGGTGTAAAAGGCCGCTGGCGGATTGAATCCCGGGATGATTTTCCCAATCGTACGCAGATCCGATTGCAGACGATCGAACTGGAATTCGATGATGCTCTGGTCAATATCACCGGTCAGGCCATCGCCCCTGAAACTGCCCTCCATGTAGGTTTGGTTTCCAAGTTGGATGACCAGGTTATCGGCACGAAGTTTTTTGGCCACCTTGCCGTGTACCTGGCCGCTGATTTGTGCAACTTCCTCTTTATTGGTACTAAAAAACCGATTCCTGGCCAGTGGGCCGCTGAAGGCAATCAGGTCTCCGAGTTTGATTTTGGAGCCCTTGGCCAGCCGGACATCGAGTGCTACCCCGCTGTTGAAATGTCGGTAGTCCCGATAGGTATCGTAATGCAGCATCACGGTATCGCCCAGCGAACTTTCGGCGGTTTCAATTTTTGTGCCGTACAGGGCAGTCAAAGTGTCTGTCACCACTACCCTACCCGCTTCTCCATGGGTTATTTCAAAACCGCATTGTTCGCGCGCTGCGAAATGTTTCAACACGCCTTCAAAAACAAGATGGCTATCAAACTTTACGCTATCTGCCTGAAAATCAATGTTTTGAACTTGAAGGTGATTATAGTCCATTACCTCGGGCGCCGTTTCACGCGCTGGGGAAATGTGAAAACGATCCATTTCAAAACGGCCATCTGTCAGGGAAAACTGGCCAATCTGAAAGCGCAAAGGTGCGGAAGGCGCTTTTAAGGTATCTGTTGAACTGGTTGCAGCAGGTTCGTCACCAGGACGAGGAGGCAAGGGCTGTGATGGATAATCTTCAAAATCAAAAAGCAGGCCTTTCAGGTTGACCGACTGAATGTCTACGATTTTTTCAACCAGATCAATTTTGTTGACACGGATGCTGGCAGTGGGAACGAGGTAACGCATCATGCGGCCTTTCACCCGATCATCCTGTATGAAATCCACATTTTCAAGGAAGATGTTTCTGGCCTTGATTTTTACGGAGAAGGGTTTGGATGGTTCATTGTCTTTTTTGGGGCTTGAAAAGTAATCGATCAGGAATTGCAGGTTAGTGTCGTATTCGCCTGCCGCTCTTTTGATATTGATACGGGCATTTTTAAGGCTTACTTCATTGAATTCCAGGCGGTTGGAAAAAATGGAGAAGATGTTTGGATCCAGTCCAACGCTCAAACTGCCAATAGCAGCAAGCGTATCGCCTTTTTGATCTTCCAGGTAAAATCCTTCCAGCACCAGTTTGTCAAAGAAAGCAATATCGATATGCCTCACTTCGACACGTGTCTTTAATTCGTCTGATAGATAGCCGGTCACCTTCCCGATCAGCCAGTTTTGAACTGCCGGCATTTGCAGGATAAAATACAGGATAATCAAAAACAGCACCAGCCCGAATACGACATTCTCCAGCCTGCGCCAAAGATTGCGCAGCAGGGCAATACCTTTTTCAAAAGGTGTTTCGGGCAATTTATCTTGTTTGGATTGATCCGGCATATTTTCTTACAAAGCAGCGTTGTCCCTCTCAGAATTGCAAAAACGAAGAAGTGCGGGGCAAAGGTATGCCCTGCACTTCTTCAAGACAAAAATGCGGCCACTTGAGATGCCTTCCGGCAAGACTTTAAAATAAATTTAATCAAGCCAGGCGGAAACTGGATGCACCAAGCAGTCCTTTTTCGCAATAGATGGCCACCACGTAGTTGCCGGATTTCAGACGCTCGTCAAATTTGTAGTTGAATGAAAGGCGCTGGGTATTTTCAAGTACCACATCTTTTACCTGCTGGGCAGTAACTTCAACCGGCCCGGATGGTGGGTAAACCGTCGTTTTTTGTGCGGTTGTCGACACAATGGGAGTGCCCTTTTCGTCTGTAATGACCAGGTAAAGTTTTTGTTGACCCTGATACGTTTGTGGGACGTCGGCCAGGTCGAAACTGACAAAAATTTCCCGTGCGCGACGAGCCTTGGTAGTGAGTTTGTCGTTGCGGCGTTCGAGTTCTACCCGGAAGGAAGTGGCTTTGAACGAAGCAGACTGAGTTTTGCGGATTTGATCTTCCAGTTGTTTGGCCAGGTCTTGAACCTGACCGCTTAATTCTGTATTGGCGCCTTTCAACTGGGCATTTTCGCCGGTAAGTCGCGAATTTTCCTTTTTCAGGTCTTCGTTTTCGGTGCGAAGCGCTGCGATGATTGTTTCGTACTCAATCTTGGTTTTTTCCAGACTGACGATTTGGTCGCGCAATGACTGGATGTCTTTTGCCGATGTGGATTTAATCTGCTGAATTTGAGCCTCTTTTTGTGCTATCAGGGCAGCGGTACTGGTAATTTTTCCCTGAAGATTTTCATTTTCCGTACGGAGGTTCGAATAATCTGCAGCCAGACTGTCGAGTTGTGCTTCGAGGTTTATTTTGGTGGTTTCGAGTTGCTGGCGTTCCGCCTCGATTTTTTGGTTTTCAATCAGGTAGTTCTTGGACTTTTGCCAAAAGAAGAAACCTAATCCGGCGGCGAGCAGTAGCAATACTGTCACCAGGATGCCGTAAATTCGGGTATTCTGATTATCACTCATAGTATGAAAAGGTTGAAAAGTTGTTTTCGCAAAGTGTTATGTTATGTAAAAAATCGCCCATAGTTAAGGCTTTCTCCTGTATTTGTTTACAAAATACGAGAAAAGGAATTTTGAATTTTATCAGGGCAGGCGCGTGCTTTGCCAGTTGAGGAGTTGCCAGGTTTTCTTTTTTTTCTTGTACACTGCTGTGTACAGGAGATGAAGTTCGAAGGCTGTGTTGTTCAACAGCCCTTGTACCTGAACATCTCCATTCGTTATAGCCAGTTTTTTGTATTTTTTCACTTGAACCTCTTTTCTGGTCATTTTCTGGTACACGATAGCCCCTGTTTTGATCGATTTGAGATGGGCTTCTTTCGTTTCCCGCATTCCATTCGAATGAATATAAACGAGGTCATCTGAAAGCATCTGACGAAGCGCCACCGTGTCGCGGCTGGTCATGGCAAGAAACCTTTTTGCTTCTGCATCCAGTACTTCAGATTGTGCATTACTGAAAAGGAAAAAACAAAGGAGTAAAAGAGTGAAAAAGTATTTCATTCTGGTGAAGAGCGATAGAAAAGAAAATGATTGATGTAGTTGGAAGTCACGCAAAAGTATTGCTATTAATGCAAAATATGTGTCACCCTGAATTTTGAACTTTTCAGGTTAACATCCAATTCTCAACAAATTTTCGCTCCGAATAAGAAAGGAATTATCCCTGCAAACCGAACATCAACACGGTTGTTGGTGCAGCATTGCCATTTGGGTTATCTTCAATGGAAACTGCAAATCCTTCTGCGTTCGGGTTGCAATCAAAAGTTTGTATACCGTTCAAACTATCGATTTTGATCATACCGATACTGACCGGTGCTTTATTGACAATTGCCCAGAACTGAAGGTATTTCCCTGCAGGTTGCACGGGAAGAGAGGCTACGTCTACGGAAATTTTGCATGGCCCTGCAGGATCGCCATTAAATACATAACTTGGGATTGCAGCGGGATTGATTTGATTGCTCATTTTAACCGGGCGAATTTTGGGATCACGCAGCAATTCCACAATTGCACGCTGCGTAGCCAGGTTGCTTGAGCATTCCTGAATTTGTTGTTGCAATGCAAGCGATTGCTGCCTGGAGGCTTCCAATTGTTGTTCGGCTGTGCGTTGCTGCATCCAAAAATAAGTAGCAGCAGCCAGGAGCAGTACCGCAGCGGCCTGCAACAGGCGGCCTGCAGAACTATTCAGACGGGTAGTCATTGGTGGGCTGGCGCTGTCGATTTCCTGCATAATCCGGTCTTTCACCTCGGCAGGAGGTACTACGGCCTGTGTTTGTGCATATTGCTCCAATGCCAGTTCGATTGCTTCCAGTTCAGCCCTTGCTTCGGGATGTTGTTGGAGCATCTCCTCCACTAGTTTACGTTCCTCAGGCGTACACTGAGTGAGCGCATAGGATTCGAGCAAACCTGATTGCAAAAAGGATTGAATATCCATTGTTTATATTGGTACTGAAACCTGACAGTTTCAGGGTATCATGTGATCAAAAATGTGTGGACGCTTTCCTGATTAGTGAAATGCTGGAATAGAAGTCTACTTCAAAACCTGACGTATCGCTTCGGCCAGCATCAAGAATGCCAGGGCATTGGTTTCGCCAAAAACCTTGCGCAGTTCATTCATGGCATAGCGCAGGCGTGTTTTGACCGTACCGATCGGAATGCCGGTTTCTTCAGCCACTTCTTCCTGCGTATATCCTTTAAAATAAATCAGGTCGATCAGGGTGCGGTACTTTTCGTCGAGCGCATTTACCGCCTCCCGAACACCCAGATGATCCGGATTAATCGCGTCATTTCCAGGTCTACTTACGAGCGATTCGGTGCCTTCGGTTTTTTGTTTGTTTCTGAAATGAGCCGTACGTGTAGCATCGATGGCTGTGTTGCGGGCAATATTTAGTAGCCAGGTGAACAAACGCCCCTTGGATGAGTCGTAACTGCCACTGTTCCGCCAGACTTTTAGAAAAGTATCCTGCAAGACCTGTTGTGCCAGTTCGGGCGACTGCACGATGCGAAGAACCACGCCATACAAAGCGCTGCTGTACATGTCGTACAACTTGCTGAGTGCGTTGCGGTCCTGTCTTTGCAGCCCCTGTATTAGTTCTGTATGCATGGGTTTGGTTCTATGCGCAAAGCGCAGCATGTTTAGTTTGGCAAATGTGCAATTTTTTTGGGGAATGCGCGTCTGCTTGGCAACAACAAAAGAATTTTCTAAAATGCCCCACTTTTCAGGGCTGATTATTTCCTTTGCAACCTAAATTTTAATAATATGAAACCTTTGGTACTACTCTTACCAGCACTTCTTTCATCCCGACTGCTTTTTTCTCAATGCCCACAGGTTACACTGGGGATATTACAAACGCTTGAAAAATCGGAGCCTTCCGAAAAACATGCCAAAATCACAGCCAGCGGTTTCGACCTGACAGGCACAAGCGCCAATGTTCAAAGGTACAATAGATGTTGGCTTACCACTTCAAAAGATGGAACGGCTTACTACGAACAAATATTACTGTATCGTACAAATAGCAACGACCTCACCTTTCTCACTTCCGACGAGGCAGATTTTGCAGCCATACAGCAGGCCATCGAAGAGCGACACAGCAATTCCGGTAATATTGTAATCGGAAAAATGTTTCAGTATCAGTTTGTCGAACAAAAAATTGACGGCATTCAATATACTGGTTTAATCATTTCACTTCGTACGCAGCACTAAGAACGTGTTTTCATGCAAAACCAGATATTTTTATAAAAATGGCGAAGGCATTCTACCTTTGCGCGCCCTGACCCGTAAAACCTGTTTAAATTTCTGTCAATTCCAATGAAGGTTTTCAAATTTGGTGGCGCCAGCCTTAAAGATGCAGCAGGCGTTCAGAATGTCGCCTCTATCCTGCAACGCTACGCCCAGGAACAACTTGTTATTGTTGTATCCGCCATGGGCAAAACGACCAATGCCCTGGAAGAAGTAGTTGCCGCTTATGTCAAACAAAGCGGTGAAGCACAGGCATTGTACGATGCGTTTAAAGAACGGCACTATGCCATCATGCGCGATCTGTTCGAACCCGGCGATGAAGTTTTTACCATCGTCAACGACACGTTTGTAGAAGGAGAATGGATGCTGGAGGAAAAACCCGCCGATAATTACGATTATATCTACGATCAGATCGTTTGTATGGGCGAACTGGTTTCTTCCAAAATTGTGGCTGCTTACCTCAATAAAGTTGGCCTCACTACCACCTGGCTGGATGCCCGCGACGTGGTGGCCACCGACAACACTTACCGGGAAGGCTGGGTCATTTGGGATAAAACGCAGGCCAATGCCAAAAGAATTGTTCCGCCCATGCTGGAACAGGGCAATTTCGTGCTCACACAAGGTTTTATCGGTTCGACCTCCGAAAATTTTACAACAACCCTGGGTCGCGAAGGATCCGACTACTCCGCAGCCATCTTTTCTTTCTGCCTCGATGCAGAGAGTATGAGCATCTGGAAAGATGTGGCGGGCGTGTTGAATGCCGACCCACGCTTGTTTGAAAATACCATCAAACTCGATCGGCTTTCCTATCGGGAGGCCATCGAGATGACGTATTACGGCGCTTCGGTCATTCACCCGAAGACCATCAAACCGCTGCAAAACAAGAACATTCCCTTGTTCGTAAAATCGTTCCTCGATCCGGAGGCCGCAGGAACTGAAATCAGCAGCGATCTGGAGGAAACCTACCCACCCATCATTGTAGTGGAGAAAAACCAGGCCTTGCTGCACATCAGCACACTCGACTACTCCTTTGTAGCAGAGCACCATATGGCGCGTTTGTTTGCCAAAGCCGCAGACCTGCGCATTTTTGTAAATATGATGCAGAATACGGCTATCAGTTTTACCATTTGTGTAGGTAATGTACCCGATCGCATCGAAAAGTTTATCAAGGCGATTTCCGATGAATTCAAGGTGAAAACACAGGAAGGGCTCGAACTTATCACCATTCGGCACTACAACCAGGAAACCATTGACAGCCTGAAAAAAGGCAAAATGGTGCTGTTTGAAGAACGTATTCGCAATACTATGCACATGGTGGTGAAAAACATGCCACCCGTTGAACGCCGTGATGTGGACATCGCCGGATCAAAATCGAAATGAAAGTAGAACTCTGGGCCATCGGCAAAACCAGCGAAAAATACCTGGAAGCAGGGATCGCGATTTTTGAAAAACGGCTGAAAAATTACCTGCCGTTTAGCATTCAGGTATTGCCCGATGTAAAAGAGAAAACTGCCGACTCTTCTCGCCTGAAAAAAAAGGAAGGCGATCTGGTATTGAGCAAACTCGGCGCCGACGATTACCTGGTTTTGCTGGATGAAAAAGGGCTGGAGTTCACATCGATGGAACTGTCGCAGTGGCTCGAACGCCGGCTGTCAACTTCTCACCGGAAAATGGTGTTTCTCATCGGTGGCGCATTCGGGTTTTCGCCTGAAATTTACCAACGTGCCCAGGAAAAACTCGCCTTGTCGAGACTTACCTTCAGCCACCAGATGGTACGCCTGTTTTTTCTGGAGCAATTGTATCGGGCGATGACCATTTTGAAAAACGAACCCTATCACAATGAATAACCCATGATAAATGCTACTATTCTGATCATAGGCGTTACGGCGCTGTTTTCCATTGTTGCATTCAGCAATGGCGACCTGATGTACCGTTTCCGACACTGGCCTTATCAGGAAGCACGCCGCGGAGAGTATTACCGATGGATTACCAGCGGCCTGCTCCATGCCGACCCGATGCACCTGATCTTCAACATGCTGACCCTCTATTTTTTCGGAAGAAGTGTAGAAGGTTGGTTTTTTGAAGTTTTTGGCGGCGCCGGGCAGGTCGTGTACGTGCTTTTTTATGTGCTGGCATTGGCGGCGGCTTCTTCAGCCACTTTTTATAAATACCGCAATTCGCCGTCTTTCGCAAGTATCGGCGCTTCGGGCGCCACGGCTGCCGTGCTATTTGCGTCTATTTTGCTGGACCCTACCAATGAAATTTACCTGTTTATACTGCCAATCGGTATTCCCGGGTTCATTTTTGCCATATTTTACCTGTGGTACAGCAACTACGCAGCGAATCACTCACGCGACAACATCGATCATACGGCTCACTTTTTTGGAGCAGTGTTCGGGTTCTTTTTTCCCCTGCTGCTTCAACCCGGACTGATTGGGTTGTTTTTCAAACAGTTGATGGGCTGGGTACGTTACGTTTTTGGGAGTTAGGAAAGGTTTGCCAAATGTTGTGGCGCGGACAAAAGAGGAACTCAAAGTCACAGTACAATATCCGAAACACATATTTTTGCAACCAAAATCACCCAATACCTGTTATTACTACAACTTTTCAACCTAGCATTTTCACATCTCAAAATAATTTTTGAACATGGCATACGAATTCACGGATGCAACTTTCCAAACGGAAGTGATCGACAACAATAAAGTAACCCTGGTGGACCTTTGGGCAGAATGGTGCGGACCGTGCAGATTGATGTCTCCAGTAGTAGAAGACCTTTCCAAAGAATATGAAGGCAAGGCTGTGATTGGCAAACTCAATGTCGATGACAACCCGGAAGTGCCTGTCAACTACAATGTTCGCGGTATTCCTACATTTCTCCTCTTCAAAAATGGAGAGTTGAAAGATAAAATTGTAGGCGCTCAAACAAAAGAATACCTGAAAGCGAGAATTGAAAGTTTGCTCTAAGCAAATGGTTCAAGGACTGTTTACTTGTTTTATTTATTTGGAATCCGCATCCGTTCTTCGGGTGCGGATTTTTTATTGGAGCCGTTTCCAGGCTACCGGCAAATGTTCGATCAAATCGCTGGCAATAAGAGCCTCCTGACCCAGTTCAGACGCTGCCATATCGCCTGCAAGCCCGTGTAGATAAACTCCCAGCAGGCAAGTGTTCAAGGGTGAATATCCTTGTGCCAGCAGCCCCGTCAAAATCCCCGTCAGCACATCGCCCGAGCCGCCCGTGGCCATACCGGGATTACCCGAAGAATTGAACCAGCATTGGCCGTCAGGAGTAGCAATGGCCGTGTGTGCACCTTTCAATACAATGAATACCTGATGCTTTCGGGCCCATTCCATCTGTTGATCGTTTTTTTCAAAGTCATTGGTACTGCTTCCGAACAAGCGTTGAAATTCACCGGGGTGTGGTGTCAATATAGAGTTGGGGGGAATCGCCGGCCACCATTCCGGGTGTCGGGCAAGCAGGTTCAGTGCATCGGCATCCAGTACCAATGGTACCGTTGCATTGTGGATGAGTTGTTGCAGAGCCGATGCAGTTTCTGATGCCGTACCGAGGCCCGGGCCAATTCCGATTGCATTATAAGGCTGAATATCAGGTGTTTGCGTCCATTTTTTTTCATGTGCATCACAGATCGCCATGGCTTCCGGAACAGAAGTCTGCATTATGTCGTACCCGACGCCCGGAATGCAGACACTGAGTAACCCGGCGCCCGCTCGCAGGCAGGATTTGGCAGAAAGTACGGCAGCGCCCATTTTCCCGTAACTCCCTCCTATCAGCAAAGCGTGCCCGTAAGTGCCTTTATGCCCGAATTTTTGCCTGGGTTTCCAAAGTTTTTTTGCTTCTTCATGTGTAAGATATTGATAGCAAGTGGGTTGTTCCGAGTAATAATCAGGGTGCAGACCGATGCTTCCAAAGTTCCACTCCCCCACCCGATGTGCATTTTCAGGGTAAAAAAATGCTCGTTTGGGGGCCTCGAAACTAAAAGTTCGTTCGGCTTGCACGACAGGGTATGCGGCGCTGCTCTGATCTGCAAACATACCGCTGGGAATATCCACAGACACCACTTCATTGGGCAGCGCATTCAGTAGATCTACCAATGCGGCCAACTTGCCGGAGAGCGGGCGATTCAGGCCGGAACCAAACAAGGCATCTATAACGATTGCTCGCGGAGGAATGTCAGGAAATCCATCCGGGTCGGACAACCACTGCACAGACACACCCTGGTGCGCCGGAAGTTGTTCCAGTTGTGTCTCAAAATCTGCACTTCTCTTATCATCGAATGCACAAACCAGTACTTTTGCCTCGTAAAACAACTGGTGCAAATAACGTGCGATCGCCAGTCCATCGCCGCCATTATTCCCTGTTCCGGCAAAAATCACCACCGGTTTGCTTACATCCTGGTACAATCCTGTAAACCATTCTGTGAAAACGCGGGCAGCACGGTTCATCAATTCCGTGGATGCAATGGGCTCATTTTCAATGGTAAAGGCATCCCAGGCGTGAACTTGTGCGGCAGAAAAGATTTTCATAAAAAGGAGGGCAAATGCCCGTTTGAAACGACATGCAAGATAAGTTTTTTTCAGGCTTGAAAGTGATCGAGTTTTCCAGTGTGCTAGCGGGCCCCGCTGTGGGGATGTTTTTTGCCGAACTGGGCGCCGAAGTAATCAAAATAGAAAATAAAACAACGGGTGGCGATGTAACCCGGGGCTGGAAACACCCTTCCGAATCGCCCGACTCCCCTATTTCTGCCTACTGGTGCAGCGTCAACTGGGGGAAACAGCACCTTTTTCTGGATTTGGGAAATGCAGAAGACCAGCACCGTGCCATGGAAATGGCCCTTGCTGCCGATGTCGTGATTTCCAACTTTAAACCTTCTTCAGCCAAACGGATGGGCGTCGATGCCGATGCATTGCGCAAGGCCAACCCTCGTTTGATTTATGCACAACTCAGTTCATTTGCCGACCCGGAAGATGAAAGCCCGGCATTTGATGCATTGCTACAGGCCGAAGCAGGGTTTATGTATATGAATGGAGAGGCTGGCGGAGCGCCCGTAAAAATGCCGGTCGCACTGATCGACCTGCTCGCTGCGCATCAGTTGAAAGAAGCAATTTTACTGGCTTTGTTGCACCGGGAAAGAACCGGAGAAGGGGCCACTCTAAGCACCTCACTCATGGAATCGGCCTTGTCATCGCTGGCTAACCAGGCCAGCAGTTATTTGATGACCGGCCACATTCCGCAGCGCATGGGCACGCGGCATCCCAACATCGCCCCGTATGGCGATATGTTCCCCTGCGCTGATGGGCAAATGATTTTACTGGCTGTAGGTACCGAGCGACAATTCAGGCAATTATGCTCAAGTATTGGTCAGGAACACCTGCCCCAACAGGAAAAATTTGCCAACAACAGAGCCCGCGTGCAGCACCGGGAAGAACTGAATGGTATGCTCGGCGCTGCGCTGGCACAACGAACCCTGAATGACTGGATAGCCACATTTAAAAGCAATGGCGTTCCCGCAGCACGAATCTGTGATATGAAAGCAGTATTCGAACGGCCGGAAGCCAGGGCTATGGTGCTGGAGGAGCAGGCGCCAGACGGAAGCAATACGCTCAGGGTGAAAACCGTGGCTTTCCATGTAGAATTTGAACCTATTGTTTGATCCCCGGACACGAACATTCATACATACCTCGTAATATTGCAGCCCGATTGATCCGGCATGATCGGCGATCGTTATCAATCATGAATACAGAACAAATCCTCGCCGCACTTCGTGAAGTGCGCGACCCGCAAACAGGGCAAGACATTGTTTCGAGAGGAATGGTGCAAGACCTTGAAATTCAAGGCAATAACATAAATTTCAAACTGGCGGTACCTTCCCTTCAGATGCAAGGGAAAGCAGAATTGAATTTTGCCTGCATGGAAGCGGTATTGAAAGTTTTTCCCGATGCGAATGTAAACGCCCACTTCATAGCCCGTACGCCAAATAGTCAGGAAAGCAGCAGCATTGTTCCACATATTAAGAACATTATTGCTGTAGCATCCGGCAAAGGCGGCGTAGGCAAAAGCACCGTTTCAGTAAACCTGGCCCTCGGTCTGAAACAGTTAGGTGCGCGCGTGGGACTTATGGATGCCGACGTCTACGGCCCCAGTATCCCGACGATGCTTGGATTAAGTGGCCAGCGGCCGAAAATCCAGGATGTTACGGGAAAAGCCAAAATGGTTCCACTGGAAGCTTATGGCATGCCCACCATCAGCATCGGAAACATCATCGAGCCGGAGCAGGCCGTGGTGTTGCGTGGGCCGCGACTGGCCGCCATTATCAAACAGTTCTTTAATGATGTGCTCTGGGAGCCGCTCGATTTTTTGATTGTAGACCTGCCTCCGGGCACCGGCGATGTACAACTGACACTGGTACAAACAGCGCCTATTACCGGTGTGGTGCTGGTTACTACGCCACAGGAAGTTGCGCTGGCCGACGCTGTGAAAGCCATGAATATGTTCCTGCTACCACAAATCAATGTGCCCATTTTGGGTGTAGTGGAAAACATGGCCTGGTTCACTCCGGCAGAACTGCCTGAAAACAAATACTTTATCTTCGGACAAGGTGGTGGCAAAAAACTCGCACTGGAAAGCCATTCTGTTTTATTGGGACAAATTCCGCTTGTGCAAAGTGTACGCGAAGGCGGCGACGACGGGAAACCGGCGGTTCTGCAAACAGGCTCGGATGTATCGGAGGCTTTTATGAATGTTGCCAAAAATACATTGCGTCAGGTGGGCGTGCGCAATGAAATGATAGCGCCAACGCAAATTGTGCGGCTGGGAGAATAATTTCGTTACACTTTCATAAAACTCAAACCGGATTGCAGTACCCCGGCGGTTCGGGCGCGCACGCGTTCGTCGACTGCCGTGTCGTTCATGTGTTTGATCACTTTCCATTCGTCGACCAGCGAAACTGACTGCGGTGTGGTCAAACCGCTTTGGCCCGCTACCACGCTTACAGAGTTGCCTACCAGTCGACTCATTCCGCCAACGCCTTGGTTTACGGCCAATGCGATAACGGCGGTCAGTGCCGCTTCGGATTTGATGATGTCGCTCAATTTTGGGATATTGATACGAATCCCCCCTACGGTGACGTCGAGTTTAAAGTTGAGCGCTGCCTGTACGTACAGGATATTGGCCATGCGCAATTGTTCGCGGATCAGGGATGACTCAAAGCCAGCCTGGATAAAAGCCCCGCACAAAGAGATATTGCGCTGAATGTATAACCAGGCATCATCTCCGCGCAGTTTGGCCCCTGTTTCCGTCAGAACCGTGGTCGTAGCCAGCGAGTCGCTACCCTCCGAATCGATGCCTACACGCTGAAATACGCGCTGAAACGCAGCAGGCGCATACTGTTTCATACTAGCCATCACCCGATTGAGGCTGCCGCCTACAGCGGATGCACCCGTAAACTGGATAAATCCGTAGGAAAAAATAGCCTTGTCGTAACTATTGATGGCGTCGAACTTGCCTTCGTGTGTAGAGACATATTGCAAGGCCTTCGCCTGATTCAGGGTCAGACCTACAGACTGAATAGTGGCTATATCCAGTGCCATCGCCGATTGTCCGCCATACATCACGCCCTGTGGATACACCATATATGGGCTAATGGTGACATTGTCGCGCAGATTGGCGACCACCTGACCACCATTAAGCAGCGGTACCCGCATCGCATAACGGTTGAAGCCGGCATCAGGACGCATTTCAATTGTAAATTGACGGCGTGCTTCCAGATAACCCTCACCTATGGGCTGTATAGGCTGAACAGGTTGTACCGGCGTCGGAGTAGGCGGCGGTGGTGCAGGCGTGTTTCCCCCGGAAGATTTCACCTGGAGGGTTTGCCCTACACTCAAATTGTTGCTGGTAAGCCCGTTGGCAGATTTCAGTGCATCGACACTCATGCCAAAGCGGGTTGCTATGGCGTACAGGGTATCACCTGGCCGCACCTGATAATTGACAAGGCCAGATGTATTGGTTGGAGTGGCTGGCGTCACAGGCGGTGGTGGCGGTACTGGAATGACCGGTATGGGAGTGGAGCCACCTGTGGAGCGTACTTTCAGGTTTTGACCGACGCTCAGGTTGTTGGTTTTCAAACTGTTTACTGCCTTGAGTTCGTCGACGCCCATCCCGAATTTGCGGGCAATGGCAAACAGGGTATCGCCTGATTTTACTTGGTAAGTCGTGAAAACACTCATCGGCAAGGTGGTTTTAAAATTAAACGTGCAAAATTCTCCAGAACAACTCTTTCATCAATTCTTCTTCCCCGGTACTGGTATTGTCGTTGTGAATACCCTTGGAGCGCAAATCGTAGTTTTTCAATAAAGAAATAACTGCGGCCGTCTGTGGTTGTGTAAAATGATTGGCAGCGACGCGATATTCTTTCAAAAACCAGTCGGAACGCAGGTCCAGTGTTTTTAAAATTTCCGCATCCGCAGCGCCCTTCAGGGCATGCAGCATAAACACCTTGGAAAAATAGGCATACAAACTGGTAATGGTAACAATCAGCGGATTTTTTCGAATGTTGGAAGCAAAATGATGCTGAATACGCGCCACTTTGGCAGCATCGCGCATGGCCAGCGCTTTTTGCAATTCAAAAATATTGTACTCCTTGCTGATGCCTACGTATTCCTGAATATGCGAAGTATTGATGGTGGTGTTTTTAGGCAAATTCAACGTCAACTTGTCGAGTTCGTTGGCAATTCTGGAAAGATCGGCGCCCAGGTATTCTGCCATCAAGGCTGCTGCTGCAGTATCGATATGCAAATGATGCGATTTGCAAAAACTGCTGATCCAATCGGCAATCTGGTTGTCGTACAATTTTTTACTTTCCAGCAACACCACGTTTTTTGCCTGTAGTGACTTGCCGAATTTGGTACGTGCGTCCACTTTTTTATGCTTGTGGCACACCACGAACACCGTTGTTGGCATCGGATTTTCCATATAAGCCGTCAGTTCCGTCAGGCTTTTCATTTCCTGTGCTTCCCGCAGGATAACGACCTGACGTTCGCTCATCATAGGATAACGGCGCAGGTAGTCGAGCAGCGTCACGTGGTCTACATCTTTACCATACAACACCGTTTGATTAAATCCTTTTTCCGCTTCCGGCAAGGCATTTGCTTCCACCGCATCGGCCACCTGATCGATAAAAAAAGGTTCTTCCCCGTGCAGAAAATACACAGGAAAGAACTTTTTTGCCCGAATGTCGCGAAGGATTTCGTCGCTGCTCATGGTGGCTTATTTTTTCTTAGCCGGTGCTTTTGCCGATTTTCCGGGTGCTTTTTTTGAATCGAACACACCAGGATATTCTTTTTCGATAATGGCTTTTACCCCGGGCAGGTCGAGTGTGCGCGCTTGATCGGCCGTCATTTTGGCGCCGCCATCCAGTTTGGGAAGGTTGACGATCAGTTTGCCGTATTTGATGAACGGGCCCCAGCGGCCATTTTCGATGCTGATTTGCTCCTCAGGCCAGTGCTGGATGTAGCGATTGGCCTCTTTTTCAATTTTCTGTTCGATGATTTCGATGGCCTGTTTTTCGGTCAGGGTATCGAACTGGAACCGGGCGGGAATATTCACATACAGGTCAGCCCATTTCACAAAAGGCCCGAATCGGCCCTTACCTTTCGTAATGGGCAGGTTTTGATAATGGCCCAGAGGGCGATCTGCTTCTTTTTTACTTTGAATCAGTTCAACGGCCCGTTCAAACGTAGTTTCAAAGGGATCCTCGCCTTTGGGCAACGAAATGAACTGGCTACCAAATTTCACGTATGGCCCGTAGCGGCCGGTATTGACCTCGAGCGTTTCCCCTTCGTACTCGCCCAAAGCGCGTGGCAATTGAAAACTTTCCAGCGCTTCCGACAGCGTTACGGTTTCCAGGTTTTTGCCCGGGCGCAGGTTGGCGTATCGAGGTTTTTCTTTCTTATCAAGTTCTTCGCCAGTGCCAATCTGAATGACGGGTTTGCCCAGGCTACTCATGCGCACGAGTACAGTGCGGCCAGTTTCGGGATCAGAGCCCAGGATACGTTCACCACTGGCACGATCGGCTTCGGCCAGTGTTTTTTCTACCGTATCGTGAAATGGCTTGTAAAAACGATCGATCATGCGCGTCCAGTCGAGTTTACCTTCGGCAATATCGTCAAATTCGCGCTCCACGCTTGCGGTGAAGCCATAATCCATGACCTTTTTGAAATACTCATCCAGGAAATCGCACACAATCATGCCCATATCCAGCGGATACAGTACGTTTTTGGTAGTGCCTGTGACCTCTTTGCCGCCTGTTTTATTGATTTGGTTGTTTTTAAGGGTAAAAATCTGGAACAGACGCTGCTCCCCTTCCCTGCTCTCTTTTACCACATAACCGCGATTGGCTTCCATGATCTTGGAAATGGTAGGCGCATATGTGGATGGTCGGCCGATGCCGAGTTCTTCCAGTTTTTTTACCAGGCTGGCCTCCGTGTATCGCGCAGGAGGACGTGTGAAGCGTTCAGTGGCTGTCATTTTATCCATCTCAAGCGCTTGTCCCACTTTCAAAGGGGGCAAGATGCCGGATGTTTCTTCGTCTTCATCATCGGTGCCTTCGAGGTATAATTTCAGAAAGCCGTCGAAAGTCAGCACTTCGCCTTCTGCTACAAGTTTGGCCTGTGGCTGCGTGCTGATGCCAATATCTACGGTTGTCTTTTCCAGTTCGGCGTCGGCCATTTGAGAGGCCATGGCGCGTTTCCAGATCAGTTCGTACAAGCGCTGTTCATCGCGGTTGGGGCTCACGTTCTGGCGCTCCATGTAGGTGGGGCGAATGGCTTCGTGCGCTTCCTGTGCGGAATCATTTTTGGTTTTGTACCGGCGCAGGTGGTGGTAACGAGGGCCATATTGTTTCACAATTTCATCGCCCATGGCCTGCAGCGCCGACTCGGACAGATTGGTGGAGTCGGTACGCATATAGGTGATAAAACCTTCTTCGTACAGTTTCTGCGCCACACTCATGGTGCGGCTAACGGAAAAACCCAGTTTGCGGCTGGCTTCCTGCTGGAGTGTGGACGTGGTAAAAGGAGGGGCCGGTTTGCGGCGCGTTGGTTTCACGTCGATATTGGCCACCTGATAGCCTGCGCCGATGCATTTTTTCAGGAAGTCTTCTGCGCCGGCCGGGTTGTCAAAACGTTGAGGCGACTCGGCTTTGAAGGTCACCATTTTCCCCTGGGCGTTTTTTGCCAGGAAAAGAGCCTCAATTTTGAAATAAGGAGTGATGTTGAAAGCCTGAATTTCGCGTTCGCGCTCGACGACTAATTTTACGGCTACCGATTGTACGCGGCCGGCCGACAACTGGCCTTTTACTTTTTTCCAAAGCAGGCCCGACAGTTCCCAGCCGACAAGGCGGTCGAGTACACGGCGCGCCTGCTGGGCGTTGACGATATTCAGATCGAGCGAACGCGGAGAAAGCACCGCTTTTTGAATGGCAGGCTTGGTAATTTCGTGAAAAACGATGCGTTTGGTAGCATGTTTGTCCAGCCCCAGCACTTCGCAAAGGTGCCAACTGATGGCTTCCCCTTCGCGGTCTTCGTCGGTAGCGAGCCACACTTCTTCGCTTTTCGAAGCCGCTTCTTTCAATTCCTTGACGGTCTTGAATTTATCAGGCGGAATAATATAGTTAGGGCGATAGTGATTGCTCACATCTACACCCAGGTCATTGCCTTTTTCAAGGTCACGTATGTGGCCGTACGACGATTTCACGGAGAAATCGCCGCCGAGGTATTTTTCAATAGTCTTTGCCTTAGCAGGCGATTCGACGATGAGGAGTTTTTTTGCCATGTATCGATGTTGGATTTGGGAGAAAACAGGCGCAAAAGTAATGGGTTTTTAAAGTTTGCAACATTTTAAAACAAATCGTTCGGGAATCAAGTGCGATTTACCTGTTTTTTTTGCGTTTTTCTTCTTTCAGTACCTTGCCTTTTTTCCTGGATTTTTCAAATTCCTGTTTTCTTTTTTCACGAAAGCGTGTGGCTAATTCTTTGATATTGACGGTTTTACCATTCAATTTGCGGGAATATGCCAGCATAATAAAGTCGGCCATATCATCTGGATATGTTATGCCGGCACTTTTTAAATAATGCGAAAGTCGGGAGCCTCCGTAAAAACCCCAGTTGAGAATTATCCACTGCCCGAGTCGGTAATGCATAATGGCGCATACGCTGTCTTCGGGGATGGCTTTAAATTTTTCCCTGGATTCGGGTGTGGTAAGTTTATCGAGTTGCAACAGCGCATCATCGAGGTTTTTAGGAATATATACCCCATTCAGTTTGTCTTTCTTGATGCGCTCCTGGTATTGTTGCTGGTATTCTGCCTCGCTATTGGCAGGTCCTTCCTGCACAGGTGTCTGCGCAGCGACCGAAAAAAAAGACAACACCAAAAAAGTGCAGGAAATAGATCGGATAAAATTCATAAAAATCTGTTTTGTTTGCCATCAGGTGGTTCAAATGCCACCTGGAATCAGGATGCTGAAACGAATTTCCCTGCTCGAAATTTTTTTAATGGAAATGGTCATTTGGCTCGGCCTTTGGCTGTCCAATGATTACGTTGCCACCTTACTAACGCTGACGATCGGGGCCATCGTATCGGCTGTGCTGATCATTGCAGGGCTGGCAGAGTTGATTGAACGTTCCAAAGTACCCAAACGATACTTTCAGATTATGGGCATCAGCATTCTTTCGATCGTATTGTCGGCTTTATTGTACATGTGGCTGTTTGAAGGCCGGCTGAATTTTATTGAAAAGCCGTTCTGATTACAGAAAGTCTTCGTCAGTTTCTTCCATCTCCACTTCTTCAAAACTGCCGAGTTGGCGGTTTTTCCGCACGCGATTCCATTCGAAATACCGTCCGTTCATCACGACATATACGCCCGGGGGCAATACCTGAACAAAAGCCAGCGCGCTGCCGAGGTTGAAAAAACCATCAGAAGAAGTACCGAAAGCATATGGGATCATGGCGCCTGTCAGCACGATGGTTTTGCCTTCAATACCTGCAGCAGCAAGCATCCGTGCGGTAGAAACCATACGATCCGTACCATGGGTGACAATAATTCGATTATGCGGCGTTTTCAGGCAATTATAGGAAATTATGGCAAGGTCTTCATCGCGCATTTGAAGCGAATCGATCATCATCAGGGTTTTGATGTCGATGTCCACTTCGCAGCGGCCGCGGTCGAACATTTCCTTAAGGTGCGTATCCTTGAAGTATAGTTCGCCGGTGAGGTAATTGTATTCTTTGTCGAAGGTGCCTCCTGTGACAAAAACCTGTATCATGATAAAATCTTGGAAAAGTAATGTGGTGAAGGTTGTACCTTGAAATTTTGGGCCTGCAAAGGAACAGGATTTGTATCGCTTTTCAAAAAAACACCTGTCGCCCTGCTGATAACACCGCAGGTTTTCTACATTTGCCCCATCAAAATGGTTTGCACATGAAAAAGAACGAAGAATACACCGAAAACAAATCGCGCGACTGGCTTCTTTTTATCGGAGGTACCATCGCCATGGTTGCTCTGTTGATCTGGAAACCCGAATGGGTTTGGGTGGCGTGGCCATTCCAGTTTACCGGTCTGGCAGGCGCTTTGGGCCGCCTCTGATTGTCAGTCCGCACATATTTGCCAAATCAAACTGGCACAAGAAGATGAGTCATCCCGAATTTTGGTTATTGCCAAAGTTCGGGATGCTTTTTTTGTGCGTTGTTTTCTGTAGAGTAGTTTCCCGCAGATGGCGCAGATTTACCCGCAAATCTGCGCCATCTGCGGGAAACTACTCTACGAATAATAACACACGGATCAAAAAATCGAAATGTCGTCTGTTTAAAACTACCTTATGCATTCGGTAAAAAAAGAAATCCCTCAACCTATTGCGGCGAGGGACTCTAACCCAAACAAATAAACACAAAAACTACTTGGTGCAAGTTTAAGACAAAGTATTGGGAAGCGACAAATTTTTAGACCGGATTTTTTTAAAAAATATGATCCTTTGTTGGACAGGCGCGTTTTTTACAAAATCATTAAAAGCAAGGGGCTATTTTTTCCAATAAAAAAACGGTTTTCAAAAATTGAGCCTGCTCGGCTGTATGATTTCAGATAGGTTTTTACCTTCGCCCGTATTCTTTGCCATCCAAATAAAATCACCATGCGAATTTTTCGATTTCTGCTGGCAGCGGTTGTGACAGGCGCTTTGATCTGGTTTTTGAAAACGCCACAAAAAGCGGGCGACAAAAGCCTGCCGCCGCTCGGTGCTTTTTTTAACCCGTTTTCCGGATTCTGGGCCAACGCAGAACGTGCCGATGGCGCCAATTTCGACGACAAATCTCTTCCGGGTTTGAAAGCCCCCTGTCAGGTACTTTATGACGACCTGCTTGTGCCGCATATTTTTGCAGAAAATCTGGATGATGCCCTGCGGGTGGAAGGCTTTGTTATCGCCAGCCAGCGCCTATGGCAAATGGACATTACCACACGCAAGGCTTCCGGTCGTCTTTCCGAAGTGCTCGGTGCGCGCACGCTGCCTATAGATAAAATGACCCGGCGCCGGGGCATGGTATATGCCGCCGAAAATGCGCTGGTAGGATGGAAAAAATCGGAAGAAGGTATGCGCCTCTTGCAAGCCTACACAGACGGCGTCAATGCGTATATCGACCAATTGGACCCGGCTGAATATCCGATAGAATTCAAACTACTCGACTATAAGCCCGAGCACTGGAGTGTACTGAAAACAGCCCTGGTCATTGAAAGCATGGCAGAAACCCTTGCTTCTGGCGAAAGCGACCTGGCTTCTACCAATGCACTTGCACTTTTCGGTCAGGAAACCTTTGATTTTTTGTATCCGGAGTGGAATCCAAAGCAAGAGCCCATTATTCCCGACACCGGGCAGTGGAAAGTGGCCCAGAAAGCCCTTGCCGAAGCAGAATCGGGGAAAAAACTCTCGGTTGCACCTGATTTTGTGCCCAATAGCGGCACACTTGCCTCGAATGAATTACCCGACATTGATCCATATCTGAAAGGCAGCAACAACTGGGCGGTTTCCGGTGGCAAAACAAAATCCGGTCACCCTATGCTGGCCAACGACCCGCACCTCAACCTGACCCTGCCTTCCATCTGGTTTCAGGTACAAATCCATACACCTGAACAAAATTGCTACGGCGTGGCCTTGCCTGGTGTTCCCGGCGTTGTAATTGGCTTTAATGAATATACTGCCTGGGGTATGACGAATGTCGGACAGGATGTTTCAGACTGGTATCGGGTGAAATGGGCCAATGCCGAACGCAGTAAATACCTGATCGACGGCCAACAACGCGACGTGCGTATGCAGGTTGAAGTCATTCCGGTACGCGGCCAGGACACCGTGTACGACACGGTTAGATACACAGATTGGGGCCCCATGGTGTACGACAACGACGCACAGCACCCTCTGTACGACTGTGCATTGCGCTGGATTTCGCACGATGTGCCAGAACCGGATGAAATGGCGCTATTCCTGCGTCTGAATTCCGGAAAAAACTTTCAGGATTACCAGAAAGCGCTCAGCGGATTCGACTGCCCGGCTCAAAACTTTGTTTTTGCCACCCGCAGCGGCGACATAGCCATACAGGTACAAGGCAGATATCCTGTGCGTGCCAAAGAACAGGGCCGTTTTATTCAGGATGGCAGCACGATGGCAACTGCCTGGAAAAATTTCATTCCGCAGGATATGATTCCAGGTATGCGCAACCCTTCGCGGGGCTTTGTTTTTTCGGCCAATCAGCATTCTACGCCACCGAGTTATCCGTATTACTACCTGGCCAACGATTTTGAAGATTATCGGAGTCGACGAATTTATTCGAGACTGGATACGATGCATGATGCTACTCCGGCATACATGAAAGCCATGCAAAATGACAATTTCAGTCAGCGCGCCGCAGATGCACTTCCCGCTATGTTCCGTTTGCTCGATCAGGATAAATTGGATGAAGACGGCAGAAAGATGGCAAAGGAATTGGCAGAATGGCAATACACATATGATGCCGACCTGACTGCGCCACCTCTTTACGACATATGGTACGACTCCTGCTACCTCAAAACCTGGGATGAAATGGATGTGCTACGTAAGCAAAACAAAACCATTCTGATGCCGGAAGCCTGGCGTTTCATCGAGTTGCTGGAACAGGATACCTCCAATATTTTCTTTGACAAACGAAACACGCCGCAACGGGAAACGGCCCGTGAGATTGTCAATGAGTCATTTCGGGCAATGCAGGCTTATTTCAGGCAAAACCCGGACAAACGCACTTCCTGGGGGCCATTTCGTGGCTTTGCTTTGAAACACCTGGCACAAATCGATGCATTCAGCAGGCTCGATTTGGTGGTCGGGGGCAACAAATCCACCCCCAATGCCATCAGCAAAACCAATGGGCCGTCCTGGAGGATGATTGTCGACCTGGGCGATCAGGTAAAAGGAATGGGCGTATATCCGGGCGGCCAATCGGGTAATCCTGGAAGTCGTTTTTACGACAATATGGTCAATACCTGGGCAAAAGGCGAGTATTACGACCTGCTGTTTATGAAAAGTGCGGAGGAGGCCCCGGAAAGAATTTTGGCAAAACAATCATTCACCTCCAAATAGCCTGCACGTATGAAAAACGCATTATTAACAACGCTTTTTATCCTGGTTTTTGGATGCCTGGGTTATTGGGGGCTCCCCTGGTGGGGGCTGGCAGTGGTGGCTGGTGTAGCAGCCTGGTTTTTTCCTTTATCAGGTGGAAAGAGTTTTTCCACCGCATTTGCAGCCGGATTTCTTTTGTGGTTCGTAGCAGCATTGCTACACAATATGAGCAACGGCGGCATCTTGTCGGCTAAAATCGGTGTACTGTTTATGGGCGTCAAGGGTTGGCACTTGATGTCGATCACAGCCCTTTTTGGAGGTTTGCTGGCCGGTTTTGGGGCACTGACGAGTTCCTACGCCCGGCAAATGATGTTCCCCGACAAACCCAGGCGCTACGGCAGAAGAAGGTAGGCTGCATGGGATGCTGAATTTTTCTTTTAGGAATCTTTAACCTGCAAATGAGCAACTTTGCGGGGATGGCTGCGTTTTTAGGAAAAATCATCATCAAAAATGAAGAAACTACTCTTTCCCCTATTCGCTTTGTTGTTGAGTGGCAGCACGTACGCACAATCAGCAGCCCAACCGGAAAAAAACGACCCGGAAGCGAAGAAAGTACTCGACAAGATCAGGAAGAAATACGAAGCGTATAAAACCCTGGAAGCCTCCTTCAATTTGAGCATTGAAGTGCCCGGACAACCCAAAGAAGTTCAAAAAGGAAAAATAAGCCAGGAAGGCGACAAGTTTCGCCTGGAAATGGATCAGCAGATTATTGTCAGCGATGCAAAAACAACCTGGGTGTACCTGAAGAAAAACAATGAAGTCCAGATCAACAATGCACAACCGGGCGCTGATAATGGATTTCTTACACCCAAGGAACTACTGAAACGCTATCAAAAAGGTGATTTTCTGTATGCAATCAACGACAAGTTGACCGAAAATGGAAAAGTCATCACATTGATCGAATTCAAGCCGAAAGACAGAAATTCAGAGTATTCCAAATTCCGACTGAGTATTGACGAAAAAGCGGGCACTATTCAGGGAATCAAGGCTTTTAGCAAAGACGGCTCACGCTATTCCTTTGATATCAGCCGCTTGTCGACCAACAAATCCTTTGCGGCAGGTACGTTCGGTTTTGATACCAAAAAATATCCCGGCGTACACGTCGAAGACCTCAGGGATTGATCTGTTTTTCCGGTAAGGCCCATTTCTGAAGCGGATACGTTGCCAGGGATATGCCTGCTGCCAGCGCAAGAAAAGTTGCCGCATCTGTCCAGTACATGGCGTGCGGCAATTTTTCGCTCCATGTCAATCCTGCCAGCACCAGCAATTGAAAGGTTAAGACGATCGTGGCGAACAAGAGTACACTCCTCCATGTCAGCCGCTGGTCAAGCCAGAGCAATGTAGTCAGCCAGGCGGCTGTTTGCAAAAAAAGCCACCCGCTGGGCCATGAACATGCATATGTGGTCAACAACAAAATGGCTATCCACACCGATTTTCCTGCTTCCCGTCCAGCAAAAAAAGGCAGTACCCAAAAGGGGATCAAAAGTGGTGCAGCCTCTCCTACCCTTCCGAGCCATCCGGCTGCCAGGCTCAGTGACAAAGTTAGAATAGCCGTTATGGGGTAAGAAATGTCGGCATAATCAGTCTTTTTTAGATAGGAAACGGCCATCAAGCCTGCGAATACCAGTAGTGCCAGCAATCCCGAACCAAATGGATACAGTGGCGCGTCGTCTGAATGGTATCTCCGCTCCAGTGACTGCAATTTTTGGACTGTTTCTGCTGTTAAAATTTCTCCGGGCTGTGCCACAGGCTCTCCCTGGCGCACGATAACGCCTGTGCCGGTTACGGCAGCGAGTTTGCGGCGTTTGCCGGCCTGTCCAAGTGAATCGCTGAAACGCATATTCACAGTCAGCGACTTTTCCAACAAGGGAAGTATAAGTTCGGGCTGTCGCAAGGGGCAAAATGGCAAGGTGTCTGTCAGAAAATCCTTTGCCTGGCGCAGGGTTCCCACTTCTTTTACCGGTACTTTTTTTTCTGAAACGGGCGTCACAACGTACACAAAACCCGGAGTATCCCGAAACGCTTCTTCGGCAGGGTCAGCAATACCATTATTGAAAATAATATCCAGCAACTGGCTTCCGAATGCAATATATGCCGCCTGGTTGTGTACCAGATCATCAAATTGGGTATCGTGTTTGCTGATTTGTGCCTGTTCGGTTACCAGCCTGGCAAATTGCTTTTTTTGCCGGCGTGCCACTTCAGGGTCGAGGAAAAAATAGGGGGCATGCTCAGTGTTTACCCGCTCTACTTCTGTCCTGACCTGTTCATCCGGGTACAGCACTTCAAAATCAAAAGGCGCATAAAGGCTACGGTAACTCCAGGGCTGACCTTCCTGGAAATGATAAGGAAACAACTCTTCCCGAGGCATCAGCAAGGCAAACACACCTGCACAAACCAAAGCCAGTACCCAGTGGTATCCCGGCAGTTTCCTGCCTGCAATGGTTACCGGAAAATGTTTCAGTATATCTTGATGTAACATGAAGGTATTTTCAGCAATTCCGTTGTGTTATGGCCGCCTCATTTTTTTCGGGTATTCCATATGACTTCTTCCACACCCAAATCGTGGCTTAACTGGCGTGCCAGCATAAAAAAGTAATCCGATAAACGGTTCAAATATTGCAAAACCAATGGTTCTACTGCTTCTGTCTGATCCAGCGCAACTACCAGGCGCTCCGCTCGGCGGCACACGGTGCGACAAACGTGACAAACCGATACCGAAGTATGGCCGCCGGGTAAAATGAAGTTTTTTAACGGCGGTAATTGTGCATCCATGCGGTCGATTTCCCGCTCCAGCAAGGCTATATCTTCCTCCACGACATCAGGAGTGGGCGGATGTTTGTCGGGGTCGCTTGCCAGCGCGGCACCTACCGTAAAAAGCCGGTTTTGTATTTCGTACAAAGTGCCACGATGCTGCGTATCCTGTAGTGCATCGCGCAGCCAGCCGACAAACGAATTCAACTCGTCTACTGTTCCGTATGCCTCTACCCGAAGGTCATTTTTAGCCACTCGGCGCCCGCCGAAGAGGGCTGTTTTGCCCTGATCGCCCGTTTTTGTGTAAATTCGGAAAGCCATATTAGTCGTGTTGCTTGATAAATTCATAGCCGCCTTTCACGGCGCCCCACACCTGTTCTCCTTTTTCATTAAAGCCCTGATCCCAACTGTTGAGTTGGCGCGGGGTGATGGTTACTTTCGAAGTGGCATATTTGGCATTGCGCAGATTACTCTCACAACCTTCGCCTCTGGTAGAACCCGAAAACGAACCATCCTTATTTTGATACAAGAAAACGCTGCATCCTTCTCTCAACGTGAGGTCGGCAGGTTTTAACTGATCGAACACAGATACATTTTTATATGCCCCAACCCATTTGGAGGCATCCGGAAGAGTATATACAATGCTTTTGAAATCGCCGACATCATCGCGTTGCACCCTGTAAACGCGTTGGCGGTAAGGTTTGTCCTGCGCCGCTGCCGTGGCCTGTTCCACATACAGCCAGTAGTTGCCCTGGTCATTGATCCAAATGCGGCGGATGTGCAGCCGAATATCAAAAAACGCCGAATCTCTTTTGCTTTGTATTTCGCTGCTGAAATCGCCGGTCATATAATCAACCAGCATTTTCAAATCCTTGTCGATTGTGCCCTCCCCTTTCTTGAAAACCGAACAAGCAGAAAGTAATGTGGCCATTGATACCGAAAAGGCCGCCAGATAAATGGAAATTGTATTTTTCATGACAAGCATTGATTTACGAAAATGAACACAACGCAGGTGCAAAGGTGCACATATTGGTGAAGAGCGTGTTCGGGATTTTTTCGCCGGGCCTGAAAATCCATCTTTTCAGCCACCGGCAAAAAATCCCGAACACGCTCTTAATCCTTTGGTAGTTCACTTTTTTTAATGGTTCAAAAGCACTATTTTTGCGCCGCTTTTGCTCACTACAAAAAGAAATACACACCACTATGGGACGCGCGTTTGAATTCCGCAAAGAAAGAAAAATGAAACGTTGGGCCGGCATGGCCAAAACCTTTACCCGTATTGGGCGGGAAATTGCGCTGGCTGTAAAAGCCGGTGGAACCAGCCCTGAATACAACTCCCGGCTTCGGGTAGCCATTCAAAATGCCAAGGCTGCCAACATGCCCAAATCCAACGTGGAAAATGCGATTAAAAATGCATCCTCCAAGGAAGCGGAAAACTTTCAGGAAGTTATTTACGAAGGCAAAGGGCCGCATGGCATTGCCTTTTTGGTGGAAACCGCTACCAATAACCCCACTCGCACGGTAGCCAATGTACGCATGTATTTCGACCGTTGTGGCGGCGCACTGGGCAATTCCGGAACGGTGAGTTTTCTGTTCGACCGCAAAGGTGTTTTCAAGGTCAAAGCCGAAGGACAAAACTGGGACGACCTGGAACTGGAACTGATCGATGCCGGCCTGGAAGAAATGAAACGTGAGGACGAAGAAGTCGTACTATACACCAGTTTTACCGATTTCGGCACCATGCAAACTGCACTGGAAGAGCGCAATATCGAGGCAGTGAGCGCCGGACTGGAATGGATTCCTACCAGCATGAAAAAACTGGGCGACTCAGAAGTGGAACAAGTCATCAAACTCATCGACCGCCTGGAAGAAGATGATGATGTGCTGAATGTGTTCCACACCATGGATATGTCGGAATAATTTTTACCCGATTCTAAATACGAGACATCCCGAATTTTGGTGGAAACCAGGATTCGGGATTTTTTTGGCGTTACCTGAACGTAGAGTGGTTTCCCGCAGAACTCGCAGATTTACCCGCAGAACTCGCAGAACGTAGAGTACACTTATTTCTTCAATGCGATCAAAATGTGTACTCTACGGATACTCTACGTTCTGCGAGTTCTGCGGGTAAATCTGCGAGTTCTGCGGGAAACTACTCTACGTTGTGCGAGTTCTGCGGGAAATCTTCACCTGGAAATAACCAAAGACGCCGTCGAAGCGCCGTGTTTGCCGGACAGTAGTATCCAGTATGTGCCAGAAGTTACCTGCTCCAGCTTCAAATCCATTTCCCGGGCAGCCGCAAATGACCATTCCTGCACTTGCAAGCCGTCGGAACTGAATAGCAGCGCTTTTTCAAACGGCATGTCCGCCACAACATGGATTGTACGCCTTGCCGGATTCGGGCTAAGCCTCATTTTGAAAGTCTGCTGCGATGTTTCGATGGTGGAAACAGTAGAAACACCTTTTGCAAAAGTATATTCTCCGGGAATCAGGTGTTCGATGCGTATAAATCCCCAGCGATCCGTTGCGGAGGTCAGGGTGTTTTTGAAATAAGTTGGGTATTCCTGCCATGCATAGCCGGGGCCTGGGCGATATATCAGTCGTAAACTGTCTTCAGATGGACTGGTTTGCAAAAACAACTCATGATCGAGTTGATCCAATGCGCCACGCCCGTCGTAAAAAACATTTGCGCTGGCATTAAAACTATCCGGCAAATCGCCACTTACCGTCCAATATCGGTTGGTCAATTTATAATGCAGCGGATTGGCCGTGCCAGCCGTATCCGGCATGGCAAAGTGGTATTCTACGCACACCAGTGCCGAATCCTGCAAGGCATCCACTTTGACATCCATTTTTGCCGGAGAAAACGAATATTGTCCTGGCGCAGTCAAAACTTTTACTACATCCGTCTGGGCCAGCGTAAGGGAAAGATGCGTATTCAGCCATACAAAACGCGGCTGAAAAGGCAGGTCGAATGTCAGCACACTGTTTTCGCCCGATACAGTACCTGTTTGAGATACTTGCTGCCAGTCATCGCTCACAAAAGTGCATTCGAGCGGCACCTGCTGAAACATGAGAGGCGCCCCGCGTAGTTTCTGTTTTATAAAAACGGATACATGGTATTGATTACCAGCCGCTTGTACAGAAAATGAATCCACTGAAAAGTGAGTAAAGCCTGGCTGAAACACCCAATTGTCAAAAAATGGATCCATATCCTGGCCCGTTGCCTGTTCCAGTTTGTCACGAAACTCCGCGCTGCTCCAATCGTCGAATCGGGTGTGTTCCAGCGCATAACGAACACCTACACGGAAAAGAGAATCGCCCAGGTAGCCACGAAGGTTATGCGCAACTACCGCACCTTTTTTATACACATGGTCCCCGTAGGTCAGGTCATGTGGGAGTCCGGAAACCGCCCGGTATCCATCTTCTGCGACGTGGGTGTTTTGCAGTACATTTAAAAAATTGTCCCGAACGGCCTTTTTATAAGCTGCTTCGCCATACACGGCTTCCGTAAAGAGGTGCTCCGAATACACGGCCCAGCCCTCATTGAGCCACATATCTTCTGCGGTGGTACAGGTGGCCAGGTCGCCCCACCAGTGGTGACTGAGTTCGTGTGCCCACAAGGTTTCCATACCGGTAGTGCCGTCAATAGCCGAGCGCATGATAGCGATATTGGTGGCATGCTCCATTGCACCTGCGTTGAAAGGCACGAGTGAATAACCGATCTTGTTCCACAAATACGGCCCATACCAGTATTCAAAAGCATTGATGGCCTGGGGCAGGTGCTGGAAAGTACCTGCTACTTTGTTGGTATCGGAAGCAACAGCAGCAATTTCTACTGGAATTGGGCCATTTACACCCGGGTATGTTCTTTTAAAAGAAGTGTATGGCCCTGTGGCGAAGCAAGCCAGGTAGGAAGGAATCTGTTCGTCGAGTTTCCAGTAGCGCTGCGTCAGGCCATTTGGAAGCGGTATTTCGCTTATCAGCGCTCCATTGCAGTAGGCCGGTTTGGAAGCATTCGATACCACGATACATTCAAAACTGCATCGCTCCACAAAATTGTCAAAACAGGGAAACCAGGCCCTGCCAAAACTGTGCGGATCGGCAGCAAAACCAACACCCAGGTTATAAAAATAACCACTCTGGTTTAACACGCCCCCCCAGCCGCTTTCGTCCGTCACCGGCGTACCGTGATAGGCTATTTTCAGAGTCATGCTGTCGCCAATGGCCTGATTAACAGGGAATTGCACGCTAAAAGATGCAGGCGATTGTGTAAACAGCGCTGCAAGTCCATTTATCAAAACAGAATCAACGGTGAGCCCCTCCAGATCAAGCCTGATAGAAGCAACACTGGACGCCAACACCTTCAAGTCAAGAAATGCGACTCCGCTGATTTGCGGCGAAGATGCCACATTCAGTTCAATTCGGGTATGTCGGATGTCGATCGAGTCGCTGCGTCCATCCACGGCACCAGGAGGCATGGCCGATTTGCGCCCGATCGCACACCATTCGTCGCTGTGCAGCATCTGCTGGGCGCTTGCATGCAGGCTGAAAAACAGTAAAACGCAAAAAAATCCTGTACGCATTTGTGATGAATTGAGGATGCGAACAAATAAATAACCCCACCTTTTAAGCGCGTGTAAACAGTTTCTCAGAATTGCAACGTCATGCTCAAAGCCGGGATAAATGGCAACTGGTTAACCCGGTCGGCACGCACACGATCGTAATAGAAAATATTCGGTCGATCATACACATTGGTAGCCGAAGCGGTTATTTCCATGTTGCTGTATTTGGAGAATTTAATGACGCGTTTCACAGACATATCCAGGCGGTGGTAATAAGGCAAACGACCCCCATTGCGTTTGCTGGCGTAAATAATACCAGGTGTGCCGGTAGGATTCCCCGAAAGAACATCCGTACCCACGCCATTGCTGAAGTCGTAATTGGTATAAAATCCCTGTGTCAGTGTGAACGGGAATCCCGAGCCCAGGTTCCAGCGGGCGCCCAATTCCCATGCCTTGTTTTTACCGAATTGATAGGTGCCTACCAGGTTCACGTTGTGGCGACGGTCGAATACCGGCGGGTACACTTGTTCTCCGTCGTTGCGGGTAACGTAACCCAGCGAATAGGCGCCCCACAGATAAGCACGTTTGCCTTCCAGTTTAAAAGACAAGTCGATACCGTATGCATCACCAGTTTCGACAAAAAAGTTGGGATCGGACAGTTCATCCTTGAACCGGTTGAGGGCCAGCAGTTGGGTAAATTTTTTGTAATAGCCTTCGATATTGATATCCAGGTTATTGGTGACATCGATTTCAAAACCGGTTACACCGTGAATGGACTTTTGCAGCCGGTGTTCGGTGGCCGTTGTGGAATTGGGCTTGTAAATGGTTTCATCAGGACCGGAAAGGAAGCCGACAAACAGGTTTACAATGTCGCGTTCATTTACCGTGGAGAGCAGATTTTGAGAGTACAAGCCGCCGGCAAATTTGAAACGAAGGCGATCGGTGATGTTGTACTTGAGGCCAAAACGCGGCTCGGGCGAAACATCTCCCAGTGACTGATAATATTGCAAGCGGAAACCAGGTTCGAGGACGAGCGGGCCAATTTTGCGTTTCCATCGCACATACGTACTGATTTCTGTCGTATTGTCGTCCTGATCGATGGTAATTCCCCGGAAGTTGATGAATTCAAATTCAGTATGAAAACCGGTCAGCGCCAGGCCGTATTCCACCTCGTTATCACGCCCGAGGTTTTTGAAATTCAAGGCGCCATAATAGCCGGAAATACCGCTGGTTCTCGGTTTTCTGTCCGACTCTTCAATTTGGGAATCATACCCGGAAAAAGTCAGCGCGCCGTTGATGATAGTACTTGAGTTGGTAGGCACGAGTGTAAAGTCAATACCACCGCCGCCGCTGCTCCAGCCAAAACGCGTGGCCGGGTAGTTGACACCATCAGTGTAATTAAAACCAAAAACATTCAGTTTGCTGCCATTTCCCGAGAGAAATGACAACTTTCCATAAAAGTCGCGGTATTCGAACGGAATCCCGACGGTGTCGTTGATCTTGGGGTACAACTTGCTGTCGAGGTCATTGATCAGCGCTTTTTTTCCTGCAAATACAAAAGAAACGCTGCTGCCATTGTCCGTTTTCAAGGGTACAATCGGGCCTTCGAGAATAGCCTTTGCCTGAAAAGGTCCGACCGAAGCCAGGCCAGCCAGGCGTTTGCGGTTGCCTTCACGGGTTTTTACATCTACAATGGCCGAAATCCGTCCGCCGTGTTCGGCATTGAATCCACCCGTTAGTACATCCACATTTCGGATCAATTCCGTTTCAAAAATGGAGAAAAAACCAATGCTGTGGAACGGGTTGTAAATGGTCATACCATCCAGCAAAATGCGGTTCTGCACAGGAGAGCCGCCCCGGATATACAATTGTCCACCCTGGTCGCCGGTAAATACCACACCCGGCAACACCGTCAGGTATTGTGCAATGTCCGACTGACCACCCACAGAAGGCAGGGATTTGATTTGTTTGGGCGTCACACTGATTTTGGATACCTGGACATCGTTCTTGGCTTGCGCTTTGCGACCACTGATAACGATCTCGCCCAGGTTCTGGCCACTTTCCGACAAATAAACACTCTGATAGGTAATATCTCCCTTTTTGACAATCGCCTGCGTCGAAAACAAATCGTATCCGGTGAGCGAAACGGTCAATGTATAGGTACCAACAGGTACGTTGGAAATGGAGTAAAAGCCGTTGACGTCCGAAATAGTGCCAAGATTGGCTCCATCAACTTTAATGGTAGCAAAACTGATCGGCTGGGCCGTTTCTTTGTCATATATGTTTCCACGAATTGCGCCGGTGTTGGCTTTCTGTGCAATGAGGAAAAAAGGGAGGGCAAAAAACGCCCATGCAAGTAAGTAAAGTCGCATGTATATTTTGTTTGGCGGGGCAAAGATAGCAGGTGGTCGCACAAACGCGGTAATTCAAAAAGATAGTGGCAGACAATTCTGCTTACAGATTACGAACTTTGCCCTGTTATGCTCACCATTGAAACCAGCAGCCGATTTGCTGCCGAAAAAGAATACTGCTTTCATGTGCTGTTTCGGGAAATGCTCGGAGCAGATTATCGTGTTGTATGGACTGAGCAAGAGCAATACCGGATCAGCCTGCCCAATGGCGCCCATTTGCTTATTGAGGATCATTTTTTTGGGAAAATAGAAGGCGAATCCTATTTGAAGGAGCAGTACCTGCCAACCCGTATTTCTTTTTTTCAATTCGAGGCACAGAACCTGCTGCTGCTTTATGGCAGAAATGTGATTCAATCTGTGTCAGCCTCTGTTTTGCCTGAATGGCACTGTGGATTGGATGTTTTTGCATCCACTTTTTTTATGCTAACGCGTTGGGAAGAGTATGTAAAGGATAGCAGAGATACACATGGAAGGTTCCCTGCTTCTTCCTGCACGGCCGTGCAGGCCGGTTTTCTGGATCGGCCTGTTGTAAATGAATGGGCCGATTTGTTGTATGTTTTGTTGAAAAAACTCGGCTGGAAAAATGCTCGCCCCAGTCGCACCTTCCAATTGTCCATTTCCTGTGACGTGGATCATCCCAGACTTTGGTGGAATGCAGCAGACCGCATCAAAACCCTGGGAGGAAGTTTGCTGGGCAGAATGAACCTTCAGGAAACGCGGTACTGGCTATCGGGTAAAATAACACAGCGGCAAGATCCATACGATGTGTTTGATGAATGGTTGCTGCTGTTCAGAGAACATAATATTCAGGCTAGTTTCAATTTTTTGGGTCAGCGGCCCTCATCCAGTAATTGCTACTACCGTGTAAATCATCCATTTGTACAGAAAACCATTGTCAAACTGGCTGAAGCAGGGCATATAATCGGTTTTCATCCTTCCTATGAAGCATTTGATCGGGGCGATCTGTTTGAGTCGGAACTGGATTCGCTTCGCCGCCTTTCTCCTGTCCCGGTCATTACCGGAAGACAGCACTACCTGCGCTTTGCAGTACCCGCTACATGGCAGGTGTGGGAAACTGCCGGCATGGAATGGGACAGCACACTGGGATATTCGGAAATGGAAGGGTTTAGATGTGGCATTTGTCATGACTTTCCTGTTTTCGATATACTCCAGCGTAAAATGTTGCGCTTGAGAGAAAAACCCTTGATTGCCATGGATGTAACCCTCGCGCAATACCGTTCATTAAGCCCTGAATCTGCTCTCCAGCGCCTGCTGATACTCCGGCAACAGGTCGTACGACATCAGGGAGAATTTGTTCTTTTGTGGCACAACTCTTCCTGGAACACCTACTTTTGGGAGCCATGGAAAACCGTTTTTTACCAAATTCTTGCAACCTGACTCTTATGCTCAAGCACTTATGTTTTTTTGTACTGCTCTTGTTGCCTGGCTTGACACAGGCACAGGACAGCGGATTGCCTTTACAGGCGCCGACCATTCATTTGCTTGGCCGCATGGAAGTGTTGAGTGGTATACCGAGTATGATTCACCCGGAAGTGGGTGAAATCAGTCGGCGCGATGCCGCCAACTATGCCCGCAGCATCGATACATTAGCCAAATTTCAGGGAAAAGTAGATCGTGCCAATCTGCAATACATTTTTGATGACAACAACGATTGCCTGCCGGATTCATTCTGCCGGAAAAGCCGCAAATCGCTGCTGAAGTACTTTTACCGCACACCAGCCAATTTTTTCGAGGTTAATACACCCGATTTTACCCTGCGTGCCAATCCGATGTTTAATTTTCAGTTGGGCGACCAAAATGGCGATCCGGAATTGTTGTTCCAAAATCAACGAGGGCTGGAAGTTCGGGGTACGGTAGACGACAAGGTGTATTTTTATACCAACCTGGTGGAGTCTCAGATGCGGTTTCCCGATTATGTCACAAATCGAATACAGCAGTTTTCGGCTGTTCCGGGCGCTGGTTTTTATAAAAATTACCGGCCACGTTTCCCCAAAGTGACAAATGCCTACGATTTTAATGTAGCGAACGCAGTTGTCGGTTTTCATGTCACCCGGCACGTTGGGATTCAACTGGGGCATGGCAGAAATGTGATTGGCAACGGCTATCGCTCGCTCTTTTTATCCGACGTCGGAAATCCTTATTTCTTTCTGAAAATCAACACCAGGGTATGGCGTTTTCAATACCAGAACCTGTTTATGGAACTCAGCCCGGGTACTGCCAATACGCTGAATACCAGTGAGCGCATTCCCCGGAAATACGCTGCTGTGCATTACCTGAACTACAAAGTAACGCCACGACTTTCCTTCGGTTTTTTTGAAGCGACCATTTTTAATCGCAGCCGGGATTTCGAATTTCAATACCTCAATCCCGTCATTTTGTACCGTACGGTGGAGGGCATGATTGGCAGCCCCGATAATGTACAAATAGGTGTCGATGGCCACTGGAATCTTTTCAACCGCGTGCAGTTGTACGGGCAGTTCCTGCTGGATGAATTTATTTTTTCCCAGGTGGTGAATCCCGATCAGGATGGCTGGTGGGGCAACAAATTTGCTTTTCAGAGCGGAATAAAATATTACAATGCCCTGGGAATCAACAACCTGGACGTACAATTGGAATACAACAGTGTACGGCCTTACACGTATTCTCATTTCGATTCACTCAATAGTTATACGCATTACAACCAGCCGCTGGCACATCCGTTGTGGTCCAATTTCAGGGAAATGGTTGCCCTTGTGCGGTATCAACCCTTGCCCAGGCTGACCTTGCAAGCAAGGCTGTTGCAGGCTACCGTGGCAGACGACCCAGTGGGCGAAAACTGGGGCAACATCCCTTTGCTCGGCAATGCCAGCAGGTCGCAAGAGTATGGCAACGAGATTGGCCAGGGCATTCGTGCCCGGCTTCGAATCATTGGCCTCGATGCAACCTGGATGTTGCACCACAACCTTTTTGTTGAAGGAAAACTGATGCTTCGCCGCAAAGACAGCGATGACAATGCGCTTGATCTGAACACCCGTGTTCTTGCGCTCGGAATACGGATGAATATGTGGAACAAGGAATACGACTTTTGAAATATGGCATATTACGCACACCCTACCGCTGTGATCGATGAAGGTGCTTTGATCGGCGACGGCTCAAAAATCTGGCATTTCTGTCACGTCATGCCCAATGCAGTCATCGGGGAACGCTGCATACTCGGTCAAAATGTAATGGTATCTCCGCAGGTAAGGCTGGGAAACAATGTGAAGGTGCAAAATAACGTATCGCTTTACACAGGTGTCATTTGTGAAGACGATATCTTTCTGGGCCCCAGCATGGTATTTACCAATGTCATCAATCCCCGGAGTTTTATTGAGCGGAAAAATGAATTTCGCAGTACCCTGGTAAAAAAAGGCGCCAGCATCGGAGCGAATGCTACCATCATTTGCGGCGTCACACTCGGCGCCTACTGCATCATAGGCGCAGGGGCCGTGGTTACCAAAGATGTGCCTGATTTCGGTCTGGTAGTGGGCAATCCGGCACGCCAAACCGGATGGGTAAGTCGTTATGGGCACCGCTTGCATTTCGATGCCGAAGGCCAGGCTCAATGCCCGGAAAGTGGAGAAGTCTATAGAAAAATGGAGGATTCCGTTGTATGGATAAGATAATCAATCATTTAGATGATGTGGAGCCTCGCTGGTTTGCTGTGTCTACCCGTTCCAAAAGCGAAAAATTTGTACAACGCATGTTGGGCAAAAAAGGCATTCACACCTACCTGCCCATACAAAGACTCATGCGTCGATATACCCGCAGCACTCGTATGGTGGAAAAGCCACTCATCAATTGCTACGTTTTTGTGCGGATTACCAAGCCACAATATGTGCCTGTGCTGGAAACGGAAAACGTAACCGGATTCGTCAAATTCAATCGGAATATGATCGCTATTCCGGAGTATGAAATTGATATTATGCGCCGAATTACCCTTGAGGACGGCCTCGATGTGGAAGTGGTACAGGGGCATCTGGAAGAAGGCGACCAAGTGGAAATAGCAGCAGGAAATCTGATGGGTATGAAAGGCACCATCATTAAAAGCGCCGGAAAAAATAAATTCCAGGTCGAACTCAACCACCTGTTTCATAGTCTGTTGATTACGGTGGATTCGGCATTCCTGGAGAAAACCGGGCTTCGCATATAATGTTATTGGTTATTAAGTTATTAGGGGTGGTAAGGGGCCATTTTCATCATTGTTTGGCTTCATTTTAAGTGCGGCCAAATAATGATGAAAATGGCCCCTTACCACCCCTAATAACTTAATAACCGATAACCAATAACTAAACAACGTCTTACCTTTGCTTTCCTAAATCAACTACCCGTGACGAAAAACATTCTTGACAGCCTGAACAAGGCCGCACAATCCCGTATTCTCGTCATCGATGGGGCTATGGGTACCATGATCCAGCGCTACCAACTGGAAGAAAAAGACTTTCGGGGTGATCGATTCCAGTCTTTTCACAAAGACCTGAAAGGGAACAATGACCTGTTGTGTATCACACGTCCCGATGTGATTGAAGAAATCCATCGCCAGTACCTGGATGCAGGCGCAGATATTATTGAAACCAATACCTTCAGCGGAACCAGTATTGCGCAGGCCGATTATGATATGCAGGCAGTGGCATATGAAATCAATGTCGCTGCTGCTCAATGCGCACGCAAGGCTGTGGATGCATTCCAGAAAGAGCACCCGAATGCCGGCGATAAATTCGTGGCGGGCGCTATCGGTCCCCTCAACAAAACACTGAGCCTTTCCCCTGATGTCAACAACCCCGGCTTTCGGGCACTTACCTTCGACGAAGCGAAAAATGCCTATGCCGAGCAGGTGCGCGGGCTGATAGACGGAGGTGCGGAAGTATTGCTGGTAGAAACCATTTTCGACACACTCAACTGCAAATCAGCGCTTTATGCGATTGACGAAGTGTTTGAAGAAAAAGGTGTCCGCCTGCCGATTATGATTTCCGGCACCATCACCGATGCATCAGGACGTACCTTGAGCGGACAAACTGTAGAGGCATTCTGGATTGCCGTGAAACACGCCCGGCCCTGGTCCGTGGGGTTGAATTGTGCTTTAGGCGCGGCTGAAATGCGGCCTTATATTGAAGTGCTTTCCAATATCTCGGATTGTTATGTCAGCGCTTATCCAAACGCAGGACTACCCAATGAATTCGGCGAGTACGACCAGACGCCGCACCAGATGTGCGAATTTATTGAAGATTTTGCACGTTCCGGTTTTGTCAATATTGTGGGCGGCTGCTGCGGCACCACGCCCCCGCACATCGAGCACATTGCCCGACACGTAAGGAATATCACCCCTCGACAACCGAAAAAGGCCGAAAAGGAGCCTTTGAGCATGTACAGCGGGCTGGAACCTTTGATTCTTCGGGAAGACATGAATTTTGTCAACATCGGCGAACGTACGAATGTGACGGGTTCCGCCAAATTTGCCCGCCTGATCAAGGAAGGAAATTACCAGGAAGCGCTCAGCGTTGCACGCCAGCAGGTAGAAGGAGGCGCCCAAATTATCGATGTGAACATGGATGAAGGCCTGCTGGATTCACAAAAAGCCATGGTTGATTTCCTCAACATGCTGTCGGCCGAGCCTGATATCGCTCGCCTGCCGATCATGGTAGATTCATCCAAATTTCACGTGATAGAAGCGGGTTTGAAATGCCTGCAAGGCAAAAGCATTGTGAATTCCATTTCCATGAAAGAAGGAGTGGATGAATTTATCCGCCAGGCAAAAATCTGTCGCCGTTTTGGCGCCGCCGTCGTGGTCATGGCATTCGACGAACAAGGGCAGGCCGACACCATCCAGCGGAAAGTCGACATTTGCCAGCGTGCCTATAAAATTCTGACTGAGCAGGTGGGCTACGACCCTACTGATATCATTTTCGACCCCAATATTTTTGCTGTTGCTACCGGTATTGAAGAGCACAACGAATATGCCATCAATTTTATAGAAGCCACGCGCCAGATCAAAGCCACCTGCCCGGGCGCCAAGGTGAGCGGCGGCGTGAGTAATCTTTCCTTTTCATTCCGTGGAAACAATGCGGTGCGGGAAGCCATGCACTCGGCTTTCCTATATCATGCCACCCGTGCCGGTATGGACATGGGTATTGTCAATGCTGGCATGCTTGAAATTTATGAGGAAATTCCCAAAGAGTTGTTGCAACGTATTGAGGATGTGCTGTTTAATCGCAGGCCTGATGCCACGGAAGAACTCGTAAAACTGGCCGAATCATTTAAAGACACGGGTGGAAAAACGGTAGAAGAAGACCTCGCCTGGCGCAAGCAGCCCGTTCAGCAACGCATCACGCATGCGCTGGTGCGTGGCATCGACAAGTATATTGAAGAGGATACAGAAGCGGCAAGACTACTCTACCCTGCCCCGATTCAGGTGATTGAAGGGCCCTTAATGGATGGCATGAATGTCGTTGGTGATCTGTTTGGTTCGGGTAAAATGTTTTTGCCACAGGTGGTCAAATCCGCTCGCGTAATGAAAAGGGCTGTTGCGTACCTGGAACCGTTTATCCAGGCTGAAAAAGGTAGCATAATAAAGTCGAAAGGCAAAATCTTGCTGGCCACCGTAAAAGGCGACGTACATGATATTGGTAAAAATATCGTCGGCGTGGTGCTGGCCTGCAACAACTACGATATCATCGATCTAGGCGTTATGGTGCCTGCCGAGAAGATCCTGCGCACCGCCCAGGAAGAGAAAGTGGATGTCATCGGCCTGTCAGGGCTTATCACCCCTTCGCTGGATGAAATGGTGCATGTTGCAAAAGAAATGCAGCGCCAGGGGTTTCAGGTTCCGCTGCTCATTGGTGGCGCTACTACTTCCAAGACGCATACAGCCGTTAAAGTAGAGCCTCAATATTCCAATGCTCCGGTGGTTCATGTGCTGGATGCCAGTAGAAGTGTGGCAGTTGTAAGTTCATTGTTGACTGATAATACTGCTGATAATGAGGCTTTTGTATCAGGCGTTAAGCAGGAATATGAACAAATACGCATTCAGCGTGCAGGCCGACAGTCGGCCAAGCAATACCTCACGCTGGAGGAAGCCCGCGCCAACAAATGGACATTTGACTGGGCATCCTACACGCCGCCACAGCCAGCATTTACCGGCATTCGAGCATTTGAACAATACGACCTGGAAGAGTTATCGGAATACATCGACTGGACGCCTTTTTTCCAAAGTTGGCAACTCGCCGGAAAATTCCCGGCTATTCTGGACGATGAAATAGTTGGTACGGAAGCCAAAAAACTGTACCACGACGCACAGGTTATGTTGCGCCAGATCATCGATGAAAAATGGCTGACAGCACGTGCAGTTATCGGCATTTTCCCTGCAAACAGCACCCAAAACGACAGCATCGAAGTGTATGATTCGGCACATCCGGATCAAAAACAACTGATTGCCCTACTGCACCACTTGCGTCAGCAAAACCGCAAAGCAGCCGGTCAGCCGAATTTTTGCCTGAGCGATTTTATTCAACCCAAAGGTACACCCGCAGCACAGGATCATATCGGCGCATTTGCTGTAACTGCCGGCATCGGTATCGAAGCGCATATTGCACGTTTTGAGGCTGTGCACGACGATTATTCAGCCATTTTGCTCAAAGCACTGGCAGATCGCCTGGCAGAGGCTTTTGCCGAACGTATGCACGAGCGCGTTCGCAAGGAATTCTGGGGATACGCCGCTCAGGAAAATCTCGACAATCAGTCCCTGATCGACGAGTCCTATACAGGTATTCGCCCCGCTCCGGGGTATCCAGCCTGCCCCGAGCACACAGAAAAACGCACGTTGTGGAAATTGCTACAACCCGAAGAGCAAGCAGGCATTACGCTTACGGAGAGTTGCGCCATGTATCCTACAGCGGCTGTCAGCGGCTGGTATTTCAGCCATCCGGAATCCAGGTATTTCGGTCTTGGTCAAATCGGAAAAGATCAGGTGCAGGACTACGCCGACCGGAAAGATATGCCTGTGGTGGAGGCGGAACGGTGGCTGGCGCCGGTGCTGAATTACGATGTATGAGTTATTAAGTTATTGGTTATTAAGTTATTAGGGGAGGGTAAGGGTTTATTTCCACTTTTGTTTGGCCGCATACAAAGGGTAGCCAAACAAAAGTGGAAATAAACCCTTACCCTCCCCTAATAACTTAATAACCAATAACTTAATAACTAAACCTCAAAACCAACTCGTCTTTTTCTTTGTCGTTCTTCCGCCCAGGCCCAGTACGCCCAACAGCCCGCGGGTCAGTTCGCGTGCTACAGTGCGACCAATTTGGCGTGCCAGCGGGTCTTTGGCAATCGTTTCGATCATGCCAGGCTCTTCTTTTTGCGGACGCTGGCGAGAAGTATCCTGTGCTACCTGCTGTTGCTGTTCCTGTGCTGCCTGCATTTCCTGCGCTTCGGCAATTTTACCCGACAGGATTTCATAGGCGCTTTCGCGGTCGATTTCCTGGTTGTATTTGCGGACCAGCGAAGAGCGTTGCAGAATCTGATCTATTTCAAGCGGCGTCAGTACATCCATACGACTTTCCGGCGCGCGCATGAGGGTATGTGCCAGCGGCGTTGGGATACCTTTCTCGTTCAACACACTCACGATCGCTTCACCGATACCAAGGCTGGTCAGCAGGTCTTCGGTTTGGTAGAAGTCGGTGATTGGGTAGTTTTCAGCAGCCATTTTGATGGCTTTGCGGTCTTTTGCCGTGAAAGCGCGAAGAGAGTGCTGCACTTTAAGGCCCAACTGCGCCAGAATGCTTTCCGGAATATCTGCCGGGTTTTGGGTAATGAAGTAAATACCCACCCCTTTGGAGCGCACCAGTTTGATGATCGCTTCCAGTTGTTGCATCAGCGCAGGTGTGGCCTCCTGGAAAACGAGGTGGGCTTCATCAACGAAAATGCAAAGTTTGGGCTGGTCCATATCGCCTTCTTCAGGGAAGGTAGCGTAAATCTCGGCCAGCATTTGCAGCATGAAGGTGCTGAACAGTTTGGGGCGATCCTGAATGTCGGTCAGGCGTACGATGCTGATGACGCCCCGTCCGTTTTCATCCATACGCACCAGGTCTTTTACATCATAAGATACTTCTCCGAAGAACAGGTCGCCACCTTGTTGTTCCAGTTCCACTATCTTACGGAGGATGGTGGCTGCTGTAGCAGCGCTAAACTGTCCATATTCCGCTTCGATGTCGGCTTTACCTTCATTGCCGAGGTATTGTAATACTTTTTTGAAATCTTTTAAATCGAGCAAGGGCAACTGGCGGTCGTCACAATATTTGAAAACAACTGCCACTACCCCACCCTGTGTGTCGTTTAGTCCAAGGATGCGGGAGAACAACACAGGGCCAAATTCGATAACAGTAGCACGCAACCGTGCGCCTTTTTCTCCGGAAAGGGTCAAAAACTCAACGGAAGAGCCCGTAGCATGCCAACTGACGCCAATTTTACCTGCGCGTTCGGTAATTTTAGGATTGTCTATTCCCGGCATGGCAATGCCCGACAGGTCGCCCTTGATGTCCATCAGAAGGCTGGGTACACCATTGGCAGCCAATTGCTCGGCAATTACCTGAAGGCTTTTGGTTTTACCCGTACCGGTTGCTCCTGCAATAAGGCCATGGCGGTTCATGGTGCGCAAGGGGACTTTTACCTGAAGCCCCGGAATTGCTTCGCCATCGAGCATGGCGCCGCCCAGCACAATGGAAGTGCCGGCAAATTGGTACCCGTTTTGAACAACGGAAATAAAATCCTCTTTCTTAGCCATTGAAATACGTGGTTCTTTGCAGCAAAAATAGGAGTTTTTCACAAGGACAGCATGGAAATTGCCGGTTTGTGGAAATTAGTGGAATACTACGGTTTGGGCATAAAAAAGCCACCCTTTCCATTACTGGAAGGGTGGCTTACCGTATAAACCTATCAAATTGGCAAATGAATATAGTCCTGAGTCCAAAGTCCTGAGTCTGGTAACGACTGTTGACTGAAGACTGACGACTGTCAACTACTTAACAGGTAGCCCTTCATCAACCCAGGCATCCAGCCCGCCATCTACAATGGCTACATCGTTGTATCCGTGTTGAAGCAGGAACGTAGCCGCCTCTTTTCCTTTATTTCCTACACGGGAAACAAGAATAACAGGCTTGTTGGGTGGCAATTCGCCGAAACGTTTGTCCAGTTCGCTGAAAGGCAATCTGTAAATTCTGTTTACACCCGGCGTTTTGGAATCCGGTCCGATATTATCCCGAACGTCCACCATCACGCTGCCGAGTATATAAGCGGCATAAGCCTCGCGGGGAGTAAAATTCTTCACCATAGCAGTTACTTTCAAAATTTCAGGTTAACAAATATTAGTTGTTAATAACGGGTGTAAAGTTATACTAAATTTTACAGAACTATCAAATAGTAAAATACCTATTTAACACCCCTTTGAAATTCGATTGGAATGTATGCGATGGTGTTTTTTCGAAAAATTATTGAACAGGGAATATGGCATTACGCCAAATATTTTTCTGAAAATGCAAATCTAACGAGGAAGCAATCGTCCGATTTCCGTAGCAATATCCGCGTATGCGGCATCTTCACTCTTGAACGCGGAGATCGTTCTGTTCTGGGAAGGCAGCGATTTGTACTTTTCCAGGCCGCTACCGTCGAGCGGAATGTCTGCAATACGAACAGGAATCACCCGTTTTCCGGCGCTCAGGCATTCCCAGATGAAATCAAGCCAAACGCCCGTAATGAGGTTGAGCGTGAAAAGGCAAATGATGTAATCCGTATCCGCCAGTTCTTTTTTGGCTTCTTCCACCGGGTCGCCGGCCTTTAAATCGGAATGTACATTGTAAATGCGGAGTTTGCCGCTGCGCTTTTGCAAGAATAGATGCTTATTGAGTTTGGTGGCAAATGGCTCTTCTTCCACATCATACACAAACATAAATTTGGGCACAGCGCCTACCTTGCTTTCGACAGGTGTGACCAACTCATTGAAATCCTGTTCGGTCAATGATTCAACCAGGCCAAGAAAATCGTACCTGATACGGCTCATTTTGATATCGAAGTCGTCGAAATCAATCAGATTATTGCGCTTTTCAGTATTGACACTTTCAAGTCGGCCTTGCAGTGCCAGAATATCCTTCTTTTTCAGCGCAGCGCCTGGGAGCAGGGTTTGAAGGCTTTTCAATGCGCCTGAAAGATCGCTTACGCATTGGTCACCAAGGGTGTTTTTGGTATTTTGCAAATCTGGCATATAGGTTCTGCTTATATGTACTGCGGTTTAAAACAGGAATTATCCCCCTTTTTTGGAAATAAAATCGAAAATATCGCGGAACAGGATTCCTTCATTGGCATCGCGCTGCTGTCCGTTTACATTAACGGCTTTACCGGCATGATGCAAAGCGATTACCTGCCAGAAATTGTTGAACACCGGAGAGCCACTGCTGCCTCCTTCTGTATCGGTAGTATAATGCACGTATTGATTCGTGACCTGCAGCACTTCGTTGGCGCGCAAAGCAATGCGTTTGTCCATGCCTCCCGGATGCTGAATGATGGTTACCGGGTCGCCCACTGCAGGCAAGGAATTGGGTGCAATATCGAGCCCACCCCATTGTTTGTAGGAGTTGTTGGGGTTATCAACGAGGCGCACCCTGGCAAAGTCCAGTTCGGGTACGGGGCTTGTAATGAATCCGGTAGCATCCAGTTCGTAGGTACTGAGGGGGCGAACATTGCCATCCGGCCCAACTTCGTAGTTGAACTCGGCGCGCGCGCCTTTTACGGCTTCCGGCGTGCCGATGACGTGGTTGTTGGTAAACAGGTATCCATCCTTGGTAAGAAAACCGGTTCCTTTGGCTCCATTCGCCATTACGATGCGGCAAACCGCTTTAGAGGCAGTGAGCGCTTTTTCAAGCCAGGAGATGGTCAGCAAGTTGTCTTTGCTGCCAATAATTTTCTCCAGTTCGGCAGGATTCGAAGGAATATCAAACTGGTAAGCGCCCAGACCTTTTATCCGGGCGTTCAATTCCAGTTTTCTTGGTATATCTTTTACAATGTCCGTTAGCGCCAGGCGAATACGGGCTGTTTGCCGGAAGTATTTCTCTTCGTCGAGCATACCCTGTTTGTAAAAGTCATACACCTGGTAAAAATTACCCGATTGCATGATCAAATCCTGGCTTATTCCTATCTTCTGCTGTTCATCGAGGCGCTCCAGAAATTCAATAACTCCCTGAATTTCATTGCGCTGAATCATTTTTTCTGCTGTTTGCAAAAGGACAGGCAACGCGCCTTGTGTTTCTTCCATTGTTTTTTTGTTTGATGGGTGTACTACTGTTTTACGATCCGCACAGGAGCCAATGCATTGTTGCCATCACTCATGGAAAGCAAATACACACCTGCCGGCAGGGATTGCAGCGACAAGGTAGTGCTTTGACGGCCTTTCTGGGCGTAAATTTGTTGTTCGAGCACTAGTTGGCCGTTTACATCCGTCACACGTACCAGCAGGTCTGTCTCTTCTGGCGTGCTGAAATTCAGGTATAAACGATCCGAAGTGGGTGACGGATATACTTTATCGATTTCGAGCATCAGTTGGCGTGTCAGTACTACGATAGAAGACAATGCCATTTGCCCGTCTAAATCTACAGAGCGCAGTCGGTAGAACGATTTGGCCAAAGGTCGCGTATCATCAAATGAATATTGATTGGGCGCACTCGAGTTCTTCTGACCTGCCACGCGGTGTATTTCCGACCATGTGACACCATCCGCAGAACGTTCCAGAATATGCCACGCTACATTTTTTTCTGTTTCGGTAATCCATTTAAGGTGGTTGACCGCATCTACGATCGTTCCGGTGAATGAACTGAGTTCTACAGGAAGTACGGTTTGTTGCAGGTGGACACCAATTTCTCCGTCGCCAGGAACCTGGAATTCCACATAAAACATATTGGAACTACCCATATTGATGGCTTTTACATCCGTGATGAGTGTAGGGATACCAGTTCCGGGGCCAGGGTCTTCGTATGAGTTGTTCTGTTGAAAACAGTCTTCATTCGGGCCCGAATAATGCGTTACCACGAGGTCGGATGGCGTTGCTTCTCCGGGCTCCAGACCACTTTCTACCAACAAGGAGTCAAATTCTGACTGGTGGTAAAACAAACGGATGGTGTAGGGCTCCGAAGGTGGCTTACTCGAACTGATCCGATAGTATGCGGGCATATACGGAACATGGTTGGTCGCTATCGGAATAGTATCTGCTACGGATGCCCGGCAAAATACGGTATCAAGGTCTTGAGGTCCGGGTTTTACAGCGATCAGCAGGTCTCCCAGGTCCAACTCATCCGGACGGGAATACACATCATACCAGTGATCGCCATCCGGAGCAGTACCATCTACATTTTCCACGAAGTAGCCGGGCGTACATTCGGCCTCGTTCAGGCGGATGACACCTTCTTTGACTTCAATACAAAAAGTGCCGCTTATGATGCTTCCGTATCCATCTACCTGAATATAATAAGTATTGCCGGGGGTCAGGCCGGAATAGGAAAATTCGGAATTATAGCCCAAACCTTCTTGCCCGTTATCATCGTCGCTTGCTATCAGTCGGAATATTTTGTATTTGGAAGAGTCTGCCGTTTCGTACAAGGCCAATTGAGTGTCAAAGTTTTCACCCTGCGGGAGACTTTCGGTTGAAATAATTACGGAGCCGGACAGAGGGGCAACAAATTTAAACCAAACCGTCTGATCGGCAGAAGTCAGCCATCTGCCGGATAATTCATCCATATCATCCACATTTATATCCGGATTAGGCTCTTGCCCAAGCGAATCTATATGGTTGAAGGTTGCCTGATCATTGGAGTAAATATTTCCAGTACATGGATGATCCAGTTGCAGGCTTACAGCATTGCGGGCTTCATCATTGGGCGGGTCACAGTCTTTGATACGGAAAGAATGCTGTACGAAAGTAGTCGTTTCAGCGTCGAACAAAATGAGGTATTCCTTGCCAGCCACCAGCGGCCCGAAAGTGGTAGAAATGCCGCTTACAGAAACCAGAAAACTGCCGATGCAATTCCAGTCGAATGGCCCACAGCCCAGACTGGCTTCTTTATAGGCATAGGTAACGTAGGAGTTTCCCGGACTGTTGCCAGTGATTGCCTGGAAAGTATACATCCGCGTATGAGGAGCGATAAACCGGAAAATACGCTCTTTGCCCGGTGTCGGGGTCGTATTACCGCAGGCATTGGTTTGCCAGATACCCTGCCCTACAGCCGAAATATTGCCCGAAGTAGTAGTGGGCCCGCATGCAAGCAAAGGCTTGTTACCACAATTGATGGGGGTATAAAAGGAGGTGGAAGTCCACTCACTTTCCGGTGTCAGACTACAAATTGTCCGCACTTGAATAATGTACAGATTGGCTTCCAGCAGATTGGGTATTTGCAGGGAGGGGCCCAACGTGAAGCCTGTGCCAACCACCACACTTGTAAACGCATTACTTAGTTCCCATTCATAGCCAATTGCGCCAAATACGGCCGGCCAGGAGAAATTGGCACTGATAGAGGTCAGGTTGAATACATTTATTTCTTCCACTGCAAAGCAGATTTCCGGAACCGCACAAGTAATATCTGCCACATATCCTTCTCCCAGTTTTTCTTCGTCTGAGGTAAACTGTACGGTCAGGCAACCGCTGATGTCGGAAGATGTCACCGACAAAGGCGCAACAAAGGTATTGTCAAAGGTAGCCAGGATTGGATTGCCAAGAGAAGTACCGTTATAAACCACCAGAAAATCGCCATCTGCCAGATCGTATTCCGAAATATCGATCGATACCACGGTGCCTGGAGCATCGGGGCAAATCACGTCCGTTATTTTTTCACCATGCTGGTACATCCCGTCTGGCCCGCCGGAGTCCACCAATTGGTCGCCGCAGCCCGGGGAAGTTTGGAACGCTACAGGGCCAATCCAGTCGCTGGCGCTGGGCATCGGCTCGCCGCAAATGCTTCTCACATAAACGTCGAGGGCTGTATTGGTTTCGAGTCCTGTTAGAAGAACTGTCGTATCAGTCAATGAAATGATGACACCATTTCCCGGCGTGAATCCTGCTGGCCCTACCTCATACTCATAGGTAAAAGTGCCGCCTCCTACAGGTTGGGGCCAGGTAATCCGGGCAGAAATGGAGGTAATACTGGAAACAGTTGGCAAGCCAGGCGGCGCGCAACTATTGTCTGGTGTGTTTTGAGGAAAGATGTTTTTTGCTTCAAGAGGGTTGAAAAGGAGGACTCCAAACAGGAGAACAATCAGTTGTATGGATAATTTCATGATGCGAAGAGATTAAGTGAACCGGAATCGAAGGGGATTATGTCGCCGCCGTAAACGTTGACAGGACAAATATCGCATGATTTCATCTGGTAAAAATCGCAATTCGTACGACATTTTTTAACAAAATTGTGAACTGCAGTTTTTTGAAACGAAAACAAGGGCCAAAGGCAAGGAGCACAAAACAAAAAAGGCAAAAGGACAAGTGTTGCCTCTTGCCTTTTGCCTCTTGTTTTTTGCTTCTTGCCTTTTGCCTTTTGCCTCTTGCGGTTTACTCTTTCACAATCCGTACTGGCTCTGCTTCTGTCGTTGCATTGGAAATTCTAACAAGATAAACACCAGATTGCAGGCTGCCGATTTGTAAGGGCACTTCATTGATGCCGTTTTGGGCATCGAAACGCTGTTCGAGCACAAGACGACCGTTAAGGTCCATAACTGCTATGCGAACATTTTCTTCCGTCAGCGAAGCGAATTGTACCGTCACCTGATCATTGGCCGGCGAAGGAAATGCAGCAGTAATGGCAAAATGATCCCCTTTGCGTGTCAAAACAATTGTATTCGAAAGGTTTTCCTGTCCATCGAAATCTACTGAACGCAGGCGATAATAGGCTTTTGCAGGCGGCGTACGGTCTTCCAGTTCGTATTTCAGGGAAGTGTGTGACTCCGTTTGGCCTGCTTTACGGCCAACTTCTGTCCAGTGTGTGCCATCGACCGAGCGCTCCACGATGTGGTATTGAACGTTTTTCTCGGAGAGGGTTTCCCATTTGAGCCTGTTGCAGGCGGGTTCAGTCGAACCAGTAAATGCGCTCAGTTCAAGAGGAAGTGCAGTTCCTGCCACATTGAGCGTGAATGTTCCGGTACCTCCTGCCCATCCATATACACGTAGGAAATAGGTTGTAGAGGCCGATAAACCAGTCAGACTCAGCACTTCCGTACCACCACCCGTTGTCAGGTCAACACAAGAAATGTTTGAAGGCGATGCGCAACTGCCACTCAGGCATTGTACCACAGGATCGAACCCGCTGCCCCCGACGACAGTTACGGTTGCATCGCCACCTGTAGGGTCGGTAGTAAATTTATACCAAACATCCAGTGCCGAAGATGAGGTGTATCCACTGCATAAAGGAATGGCTACACCACTGCTGGTTGCCCCAGCAGAATTCTGTGAACCAGGGTTGGTAAAGACGCCAGCCGTGGGAGTAAGGTTGGTAGCGCCAGAGCAATTGTCGTTTGTAATGGAAGTTCCAGACTGACGCCAAACCAGTGTAGTACTTATCGAATTAGTCGCACAATTATATTGATTCACTTGTGTCCGTACAAATCCAGTAAATGTAGCCGTCCAGCCGATTTTGGCATCGTCTCCACAAACGTCGTCGCTGTAACAGATAGTCGTAGTACCATTATCCTGATACAATGTCAACTGGCTATCATAGGAAGCACTGCCACCGTCGGTCGAACACAGGGACCATTCATAAGAGTTTCCGCTCGTTACGCTGTAACGTTGCCATTCACCGGCATAAATTGCTGTGGATACGGTAACAAATGTGCTGGAGGAGGTGGATTGAGTAGCTGATGGGTACTGATTGGCAGTAATAGCACATCCTCCCGTGCGACATTCCTGAGCGTTTAGCGGCAGCGAGAGGCACAGAGCCCCAAAAAATACAATAAAATGAGGCGAAATAAATGTAAAATTCTTCATAAGCAAAAACAGGTTTCAGAGTTAAAAGTGAAAAAATAGCAGTCTACAGGCCATCAGATGCCTGTGACTCAAACCAATGATTAAATACAAGAGGAAACGACATCCAGAAGGAGCACCTGGATGCGATGACAATCTGCTGTAGGCTGCTATAGGAAAAATCCCCGAACAGCATTTGTCATTCTTGGCAAAAACGGAAGATTGTTTTCGTTGAAATGATGGGGTATGGGAAAGAATAAAAAGAGATAACCTATTCTAACACAGTACAAAGGAACGGTAAATGTACCGAATGTTAAGTAATGATGAAGAAAAAATTTTATTTGGGATAATTTCATACTACCCTACACTACCCTTCTGTGCCAACTCTCTCCAAACGGCACCCACCATTTCTCCAGCAGTTCCCGACGGGTTTGTACCAGAGTATTCAGCATGGGCGTTTCATCCGTAACCTCGCCATTGTTGCGAGCGGCACTTAGTTCTATTCGGTTGGCAAAATGCGGTTGGCCGGAGTTATCAGCCCAGGCAAAACGCATGCGTTCAAACAAATCAGCGCCGATATGGGCACCTAATTGCTCCAAAAAATGCACCGATTTATCAATTGAACAGCCGCTAGCCCCGGCCTGCGTTTCATCCACCATCAGTATAAGGCATTGATTATCATAGATTTCTGCAATAGCCTTCAATGCCTGGTTATGTGCCGTCCAGTCGCGCGTGAACACCAACAGCGCTTCCTGTGCAGTTGCGGCTTCCTCATCCGTCAGCCTGCGATCAGACACATACACCCATACCCGGGAGTCGGGTGAGAAGGAGGAGAGGTGGGCAATTTGTGGCAAAAACATGTTTTTTTAAGTTATGAGTTATAAGTTATGAGTTATGAGTGTTGGTGCTGTACCACCGGTTACTCGTTCAGGACTGCCGGTGGTACAGCACCAACACTCATAACTCATAACTCTTAGACCAGGTTGTTAAGAATCATCTCTGAAAGGTCAAAAACAGGGATTTGTTCATTTTTTTCTTTGGCTTTCAGTCCATCCTGCAGCATGGTGATGCAAAAGGGGCAATTAGCAGCCACAGCGGTCGGATTGGTATCCAGGGCCTCTTCCGTGCGTTCGATATTGATTCGCTTGTTCCCAGGCTCGTCTTCTTTCCACATCTGGGCGCCGCCTGCACCACAGCAGAGGCCATTTTTGCGTGAGCGTTTCATTTCCACTAAGTCTACATCCAGGGCTTCGAGGAGGGCGCGAGGGGCTTCATATACGTCGTTGGCACGACCCAGGTAGCAGGAGTCGTGGTAAGTGATGCGTTGGCCTTTGAAACTGCCACCTTCCTTTATTTTCAGTTTGCCGGAAGCAAAAAGTTCATTAAGCAGTTGGGTGTGGTGCACCACTTCGTAATTGCCACCCAGCGCCGTATATTCATTTTTAAGTACATTGAAACAGTGCGGGCAGGCGGTAACGATCTTTTGCACCCCATACATATTCAATGTTTCGATGTTCATGGCGGCTGTCATCTGAAACAGAAACTCATTACCCGCACGACGCGCCGGATCGCCCGTACAGCGCTCTTCACTGCCCAAAATGGCAAATTCCACCCCGGCATGGTTCAAAATTTCACACAGGGTTCTGGTAATCCGTTGCGCACGGGTATCAAAACTTCCGGCACAACCGACCCAGAACAGGATTTCCGGCGAGCGCCCTTCAGACTGGTATTCGGCGATGGTTTTGGCAAGCGTCATGGTGCTTTACTTTTTTTTTGATTAATCTGGAAGGAGGGATGAGGTTGAGTTATGAGTTTTAAAGTTATGAGTTATGAGTTATATTCACATTGCTCATGGCTTGTTCAAAAGTGTAGCCATGAGCAATGTGAATATAACTCATAACTCATAACTTTAAAACTCATAACTCAACCTCATCCCTCCTTCCAAGCATCTCGTTCCGTGCTCATAGCCCACGCGGCGCCTGCATTTTCAATGGCATTGAACATGGGAAGCCATTCGGCAGGTCCGGCGGATTGTGTCAGGATTTCATGTCGGCGCATTTGCAAAATGATGTCGAGCGGGTTGATCAGCACCGGGCAGGCTTCTACACAGGCATTACAGGTGGTGCAGGCGTGCAGTTCTTCGGGTGTGATGCGGTCGAAAAGACTTTTTCCGTCCTGGTAGTCTGCTTTATTTTCTTTTGATGCAGCCAGGGCAGCGCCCACTTCTTCGGCACGGTCTCGCACATCCATCATGACCTTGCGCGGCGACAGTTTTTTACCTGTCAGGTTGGCCGGACAGGCGGCTGTACAGCGACCACATTCGGTGCAGGAATAAGCGTCGAGGATGTTTTTCCAAGACAAGGAGAACACATCATTGGCGCCGAATTCAGGCAAATCACTGCTCGCACCAGCCTCCGGTTGCTCGAGCCCCATCATGATGCGCACCTCTTTCTGTATTTCAGGCATGTTCTCCATTTGCCCCTTGGGTTTCAAACGGGCATACCAGGTATTGGGGAATGCAAGAAGAATATGCAGGTGTTTGGAATAGGGCAGATATACCAGAAAACCGAATACGGTAAGAATGTGCAGCCACCAGCCAAAACGTTCGATGAACATCAGCGCATTGTCGCCCAGGCTACCAAACAGGGTCGGCCCCAGCCAGGCGCTCACAGCAAATGCTCCCGTTGGATGGAAGTGCTCCACCCCCCTGGTTTGCAATACTTTATCTGCACCGTTCATGCAGAAAATGCCTACGATCAACGTGATTTCCAGCAAGAGAATGGTGTTGGCGTCGCGCGCAGGAAAACCTTTTAATTCCGGTTTTTGAAACCTGGGCACATTCAGCACATTGCGGCGCATCAAAAATGCGATGGTGGCCACAAATGCCAGCACCGACAGAATTTCAATAAAACTGATCGCAAATGTGTAAAATCCACCCAGCATCGGGGCGAAAAACCGGTGCGTACCGAAGATTCCATCTACGAAAATTTCCAGCAGTTCTACCTGTGTAATGACAAAAGCCACATAGATAAACAGGTGCAGAACTGCTGGAATCCAGTTTTTGAACATCTTTTTTTGCCCTAATGCAACCAGTAGTACATTATTCCAGCGTGCCGAACGGTCGCCATCGATCGTTTCTTTTTTACCCAAATGTACATTGTTCCAGACACGCAGGAATCCTTTGCCAGCCCAGGCAAATGCAGTGAGGGCCACGAGCACAAATACTATGGATGACATCATACAGGTGCGATTTTACGCGCAAAGATTACAATTTTACAATTTTCACAGGAGCAATTTTTTCAGTGGCATCAGATGCACAGTAAAGCAGGTACACTCCCGACGCCAGTGCGGAGATGTCCATACGAGCAGCGCCGTTGATAAACGTGAGCGTTTGAGTGAACCTGATTTTTCCATCAGTACCGATCATGCGCAGTGTTTTTGAGCCCTGATAGTCAAGTAGCAAGGTCAAAGTGCTGGTAGCAGGGTTGGGATACGCCTGAAGGCGACTGTTCTGTTTGTCGGGCGCTGATGTGCTTACCACATCATCGATCAGGCCGTTGCAATCATTGTCGATGCCATCCACAATTTCCGGTGCGCCCGGGTAGGCTGCCGCCGTATTGTCATTACAATCTTCTGCATTGATGGTGTAGCCGGATGGCGCCTGGGTAAGGCAGGTATCGATTGTTGTGGCTGATGAACCATAACCATCTTCATCGTAATCGATGTAGTAGGTAAATAATTCCAGTGCTTCGTCGGTAATTCCATTGCAGTTATTGTCCACACCATCGCATAGTTCCTGGGCATCCGGATTGGAATACGGATCGTTGTCATCACAGTCCTGGTTATTGATTACAAAACCAGCAGGTGCAATGCTCAGGCAAGTATCCAGAGAAGTGACGGTAGCATCACCAAACCCGTCGTTATCCGCATCCGGCCAGAACGAATACAAGGTAATATTATCATCTACCAGCCCATTGCAATCGTTGTCGATGCCATCGCACGACTCGATGGCGGTCGGATACATGGCGATATTCGTGTCGTTGCAGTCGTCTCCGTTTGTTACAAATCCCTGAGGTATTTCACTCAGGCAAGTATCTACCCGACCGGCAACATCCCCGAAGCCATCACCATCCATGTCGGGGTAATACGTGTAAATCTGGATGTTGTCGTCGGTAAAGCCATTGCAGTCGTTGTCGATATTATCGCATACTTCCACTGCATGCGGATGGATGGCTGCATTGTGGTCGTCGCAATCTTCATAGGAGAAAAAACCGTCGTTGTCTTCATCCTTATAAAAGTAGGTTCGAGCCTTGTAAAAAGCCTCCTGCCCTACTTCAGCGCCCACAAAGCGACCTGGCATATCATCAAAAGGCGGGTGAATGCCACCCCAAATACGGGAAAGGCTGGTTTGGTCGGATGCATCGCGGTAAGTAGCCCATTGGAGGGTAACATCTACGCTGGGCCCGATTTCGGCAGCCAGGAACTGGTTGGCATTGATATGAAACTCCCCCATACCGCCCGGGAAATATTCATCTCCTGTAAGCAGTGTAAGCGCTTCGGCGGCGGCTCTTGAATAAGTAGAGTGGCCAGAAATATAACCGGCGAAAGGCGGCGTAACAAAAGTTTTTCGCTGGTAAGGCCACCAGTTTTCGGCCAAAATCCAGCCCACACCTGCAAAATCGGTAGCAGGATTTGGGATGTATGGGTGGCCGCGCCAGGTGTACATTTTGATTTTACCAACATTTTCGTTGTTGGCGCCTGCCAGTGGATCGCCTTCCAGTACCAGTTCGATAAACCCGGGGATCAGTTTGATGCCGGCCGGGTGATAGGAAGGTAGTCCGGGGTCGGAACTCTGCCCTTTATCGGCCATAAAGCGCAAGGCAGTGACAGGGCGCCCGGTATCGTACCAGCCCTTGATGCCCCAGGCACTTACTGCAGCGTCATGAACAGCACCGCCGAGGGTGAAATATGCTTTTACATCGTATTCCAACGGATCAAGCACTGGCCCATGCCCGTTGAAACGCCGCTGAAATTGCGGGTGATCCATCACCTTGTTGAAAATTGAGAACCAGTGCCCGGGTGGGGTTTCTGAATTAGGCCCATCCGCCCAGAACTCGGCCAATGCGCGGGTGTAATCAGCTCTTGGAACCATCTGAGGTTCGTATGGCAGTCCTGTTTTCGGGTTGATTTCCCGACCGGTTCCCGAGTCTCCACCATTTACAAAATCGTAAAAAGCAGGGTATTCATCCGGGGTTTGCGGGTAATGCTGAACGTTACCGATAGACCGTGGTGAAATGTCCCACATGACAGTGTCACTCGGGTTCAGATGCGATTGCCAGGCACTTACCATTGAATAACCCCATCTCATAATATCTGAAGTACCTCCTCCATCGGTGGTATCGAGCAAGGGTGGAGGCCCCGGGTCGTGGTACACCCAGTATTCTACACCGTTTCTTACGTTCACTTTTTTGTCCGCTTCTGTAAGTGCGAAGGGCTGCACTTTGCCCCATTCCGGGCTCTGAAAAATCTGGGTAGAAGGAATCGGATTACCGTTTTGGTCGATAGCATTGTTGAGCGTGAGTGGTTGCCAGCGGTTTACATCCAGAATATTGGGATTGCCCGGATTGGCGGGCGCCAGCGGCGGATTTACGGGCGCATAGTTGAAGGAGGCATATGTGTATTGTTCGTTGGAGCCGTCCTGCAATCCCATGAAAACAATAGAATACCCGATATAATTGCCAAGGGCAGCCGGCGAATTGGTGCTGGCATAATCCACAGATGTATAACTAGGGTCATAGCCCAATTCCAGCATCAGTTGATACAAATCATTCAACGTGGTGGCCGCATTGGGTGAAAACTGGAAGCGCTGCACCAATACGCGATAGACGGCATAACTGATGGCTTCTTCCTGTGCAGCATGAATATCGCTGGGCATTTGAATGCCTTCGTATGTGCAAGTGTAATTGCCGACTGTTTTGCCCAGCAAGTAGGTTTCAGCGGTCGTGTCGAATGCAGCCCAGGCATCATACATCGCCATAGATGTGTGAAACAGGTTTCTGGCATGTACAGGAGGGCGGGCAAAATCTTTTCGAATTGAATTGATCAGCGCCTCATTCCAGCGGCGTGCCACCGATACCTGAGCATCCAGGCCTGTAATGATACCGCATAGAAACAGTAAGGGAAGTAGTTTTTTTATCATGAGCAAGAAGTGTTCGTTTGTTGAGTCGGGTAAAAATTATTTCCTGAAAAAGGCGAAAAATACAGTCAGGGGGATTGACTTTTGCACACGTATTTGCTTTTTAAGCAAACATTTAGAAGTAAACTTCTGATTCATTGCTACGGCGAGACGATACTCTTATATGCAAATTCTTGATGATCAACAGATAAGGCAAAAAATCAAAAGGATTGCCATTGAAATACTCGAACACAATTTCGAGGAACAGGAAATAATATTGGCCGGCCTGAACAACAATGGCCTGGGGTTTGCGCAACTGCTCCTGGCAGAACTGTTGCCGCTTGCTCCTGAAGGTATGGATATTACGCTCACCCGTATCCGCCTGAACCCTGCCAATCCGGTGGAATACGCGCCCTACATTGAAATGCCTGCCGAAGCGCTTCGCAACAAGTCTATTATCCTGGTAGATGATGTTGCCAACACCGGCCGTACCATTTTTTATGCCGTACAACCCTTGCTGGCGGTTGTTCCCAAAAAAGTGGAAGTGGCGGTGCTGGTAGATCGAAAACACAAATCATTTCCGATCAAGGCCGATTATGTCGGCCTCTCACTTGCCACTACCTTGCTGGAGAATATTGATGTGAAGATTCGCGATGTGGAGGGAATGGAGGTAAGCCTCATTTAGTTATTAGTTATTAAGTTATTGGTTATTAAGTTATTAGGGGTGGTAGGGGACCATCTGTACAAATATCTGGCATTCATTTTTGTGTGGCCAAACATTTGTACAGATGGTCCCCTACCACCCCTAATAACTTAATAACCAATAACTTAATAACTAAATCAGCGTTTCCCGTTCCGCTTTCTTCAACGTCTTCACCACCTGCTCATAACTGTGATCGATGAGGTGGCGGAGCATGCGGTCGTCGAGCCCGCCTTCGAAGTCGACGGTATTCCAGTGAACCTTGTTCATGTGGTAGCCGGGCTGAATTTCAGGGTGCTGTTCTCGTAATTCCACGCCGTAGTCCGGCTCTGCCTTCAGATTGACTGTAAAACGTTCGCCATCCAGTCCGGTAATGGCAAATATCTTTCCCAGCACTTTCATGCACAGGGTCATTTCATCGAAAGGAAAGTCTTCGAAAGTGCCCTTTTTCGCCAGGCAGTATTCCCGAAATTGTTCGATATCCATGGTGTACGGGTTTAAAACAAACCGTGCAGTTCGGCCTGCACCATTTCCAGCACCTTTCCTGAATCCACTTTATTGCTCAAAAAATCGATCTGATCAACATTTATGACCAGGAGTTTGCCCTCTTTGTAATTGCCAATCCAGTTTTCATAACGTTCATTCAGGCGCTTCAGGTAGTCGATACTGATGCTACCTTCATAGTCGCGGCCGCGCATCTGGATGTGCTCTACCAGCGTCGGGATGCTGGCTTTCAGGTAAATAAGCAGGTCGGGGGCTTTGATTTGGGAAACGATCGACTGGAATAGCGTGAGATAGTTTTCAAAATCACGGCGTTCCATGAGGCCCATATCTGCCAGGTTGGGAGCAAAAATGAAAGCATCTTCATAAATCGTCCGATCCTGTATCACCGTTCTGTTGCCATTCAGGATGCGCAGCACCTGCTGATAACGGCTGGAAAGGAAGAAAACCTGTAGATTGAACGACCATCGTTTCATGTCCAGATAAAAGTCCGAGAGGTACGGATTGCTTTCAGTATCTTCATAATGTACTTCCCAGCCAAAGTGGCGTGCAAGTATTTCGCAGAGGGTCGTTTTGCCGGCTCCGATGTTACCGGCAATGGCAACGTGTTTGATAATTGATTTATCTGATGGTAAGCCTTGGTTCATTGCTGTACTTTTGTGCGCAGCGAAGGTAATTTGTTGCTGAATGGAGAGCCGCCATTTCTGAACAATATTTATCCACATCGTCGAATAAAAATACCGTTCAGCGAGAGAATCGCCTCGTTGAACGGTCATCCGGTCACAAACTTCTATCCTTTTTTCATGCAAATCAATACTACCCTTATTTCACGCCTTGAAAAACTGTCGCGCCTGCAACTGGGCGAAGCGGAACGGGAAAAACTGGCAGGCGACCTGCAGCGTATCCTCGATATGGTCGACAAACTGCAATCGCTGGATACGACACAGGTGGAACCGCTGGTGTACCTGAGCCAAACGCAAAACGTTTTCAGGGACGATCAGATCAGCGGTCAATTAAGTACCGAACAGGCCCTGGAGAATGCGCCTGAGCAGAACGGACAGTTTTTTATGACGCCAAAAGTGATTGAATAAATCTAAAGGACATGCGAAAACCACTTTACTGGATTTTGATTGTAGCCGTAGTGGCCATTCTGTTGTATTTCATTGTAGCACAATGGTTTCCACAAATGATCAAAGTTTTTACGGCCTTTTTAATCGGCATTTGCACGGCTGTTTTTGGCGTTTTTTTCAGGAAAAAAAGAAATTGAAATTACTGATTTCTATCCTGACGACTGATAACCGATAACTGACAACCACGAATATGCTCATTTCCATCAAAGACCTCAACAAAACCTATATCATGGGCTCCGAAAAAGTGGAGGCCCTCAAAACGGTTTCGCTCGATATTGCCAAAAACGAGTATGTGGCGCTCATGGGCCCATCCGGAAGCGGCAAATCCACTTTGATGAACCTGCTGGGTTGCCTCGACTCCCCTACCCGCGGCGAATACTGGCTCAACGGCACCGAAGTGAGCACCATGGACGATGGTGAACTTGCCGATGTGCGCAACAAGGAAATCGGCTTTGTTTTTCAGACTTTCAACCTGCTGCCACGCTTGTCGGCCCTCGAAAATGTGGCCTTGCCGCTGGTGTATGCCGGCTTCAACAAAGAGGAACGCCTGGAAAGAGCCCGGCAGGTACTGGAATCGGTGGGCCTAGGCGACCGTGTCAATCACAAACCCAACGAACTTTCCGGCGGCCAGCGCCAGCGTGTTGCGGTGGCCCGCGCGTTGGTGAACAACCCCGCCATTATTCTGGCCGACGAGCCGACGGGCAACCTCGACACCAAAACCTCGTACGAAATCATGGGCTTGTTCGAGCAAATCCACAAAGCAGGGAATACGGTTATTCTCGTTACCCACGAACAGGATATTGCCATGCACGCACACCGTATCGTGCGCCTGCGCGACGGACTGATTGAAAGTGATCAGCCCAATGGAAATATCATTACGCTGGCAAACATTACTTCGCCTGTTTCGGAAGAATAAGTGCCTATCAGATGGAAAATTGCAGTACAAACAACTGCAACGCCGGGCAAAAGCGCTAATTTTGCGCCCGCAATCCCCTTATGGGGCGCTTGCAATTAGAATTTTGTCCCTAGCAAATAGTCCATCGACGCATGAATTACAAGAAAAATATCCTGGAAACCATTGGAAATACGCCACTTGTCAAACTGAACGATGTAGCGGCCGATATTCCTTCTCTGGTGCTGGCCAAAGTGGAAACCTTCAATCCCGGGCATAGCATCAAAGACCGCATGGCGCTCAAAATGATCAATGATGCCGAAGCCCGTGGCGATCTGAAGCCCGGCGGTACCATCATAGAATGCACTTCTGGCAACACAGGCATGGGCCTCGCTCTGGTAGGTTGCGTACGCGGATACCGCTGTATTTTCACCACCACCGACAAACAGAGCAAGGAGAAAGTAGACCTCCTGAAAGCCGTGGGCGCCGAAGTAATCGTTTGTCCCACCAACGTAGAGCCGGAAGACCCGCGTTCGTACTATTCCGTTGCACGCAGGCTCAGTACCGAAATCCCCAATTCTTTCTGGTGCAATCAATACGACAATCTTTCCAACCGTCAGGCCCACTATGAAAGCACCGGCCCGGAAATCTGGGAACAAACCGATGGGAAAATTACACACCTGGTTGTGGGCGTTGGCACAGGCGGTACTGTAAGCGGAACAGCCAAATACCTGAAAGAGAAAAACCCGAATATCCAGGTTTGGGGCGCCGACACGTATGGTTCGGTTTTCAAAAAATACCACGAAACCGGCGTTTTCGACCCAAAAGAAATCTATCCCTATATCACGGAAGGCATTGGAGAGGATATTCTTCCTAAAAATGTCGATTTCAGCCTGATCGATCTCTTTGAAAAAGTAAGTGACAAAGATGCTGCCCTGTGGGCCCGTCGCATGGCTCGTGAAGAAGGCATTCTGCTGGGTTACTCTGCTGGCAGCGCCATGGGCGCTTTGTGGCAATTGCGTGGCCGATTGAAAAAGGACGATGTCGTGGTAATGATTTTCCACGACCACGGCAGCCGCTATGTAGGTAAAATTTACAATGACGACTGGATGCGCGAGCGCGGTTTCCTGGAAGAGGAACTAAAGGTAAGCGACCTCATTACGCGCAAAAAAGACCGCCGCTTCCTGGCAGCCCAGGTGTCGGATACGGTTCGCAGCGCCTTCAATCTGATGAAATCGCACGATATCAGCCAATTGCCGGTACAGGATGGCGAAAAGGTGGTCGGCTCCATTACCGAAACCCAGGTGCTGCATATTTTACTGGAAAATCCGCTGCAAAATGCAGAGCGTCCGCTGCGCGAGGTAATGGGCGATGCATTCCCGGTTGTGAAAGACACGCTTCCAATCAGCCAACTCAATCGTTATATCAGCAAGGACATTCCGGCTGTGATTGCTACGGATCGCTCGGGTGGGCTGCATATTGTTACGCAGTACGATTTGATACAGGCGATATGACTTAGAAACAATTGGCTGTCGGGTTACCCGACAGCCAATTGTTTCTAAAACTGGAAGTAAATAAATGGCTGAACTTCGGCTGATTTGATTTGCATGACCAACATGATAACCAGGGTAATCAAGGCAGCCTTGACTACCAATGGCAAAGAAGTGACCAGTCCTTGTGCCCATTTTTCGGATGATACCGGCAGCATATGCAATCCATAGCCCAGCGTCATCCAGAAAATAACTGCGGCGTAGCCATTCAAAAAATCCGGGAAAATTTCGGGCCGGAAATCAAAGAAAATCTGGTGCAGCATCGATGTGACTATGTCCAGGTTTTCTGCCCGGAAAAATATCCAGCAGAAACAAACGAAATGAAAAGTCAGCACCCCTCCCAGGGTGCGACGCCAGAAGCCGGGGCTGGTTGGGAACAATCCTTTCCACCAGCGTTCCAGTGCCAACAAACTGCCATGCAGCCCGCCCCAAATAATAAACCGTGTGGCAGCACCATGCCATAGCCCGCCCAGCAGCATCGTGAGCATGAGGTTGATGTAGGTGCGGATGCGGCCTTTCCTGTTGCCGCCAAGGGGAATATAGAGGTAATCGCGCAGCCAGGTAGAGAGCGAAATATGCCAGCGCTGCCAGAATTCGGTGAGGCTGAGCGACTGATATGGTGAATTGAAGTTGGGTGGGAAATGATACCCCAACAACAAACCGATACCGATGGCCATATCCGTATATCCGCTAAAATCGCAGTAAATCTGCATGGCATATCCGTATACACCGAACAGGTTTTCGAGCCCGGAATACACCTGTGGCGATTCGAATATGCGTTCTACAAAATTTACGCTGATATAGTCGGAAATGATGGCTTTTTTGAATAAACCGGCACAAATCAGGTACACACCGCGCCCAAAATCTTCGCGACTGACAAATACGGGCCGGTGAATCTGCGGCAAAAAATCAACGGCGCGCACGATCGGGCCTGCCACCATTTGCGGGAAAAACGTTACGAAAAAAGCGTAGTCCCAGATATTGTGCAAGGCTTTGAGTTCGCCTCTGTACACGTCGATGGTATAACTCAGCGACTGAAATGTGAAGAAAGAAATCCCAACGGGCAGGAAAATATCGAAAGGTCCGATGGCTGTTCCGGTAAGCCCTGAAAGCAATTCAGCAAAATAATTGGTGTACTTGAAATAGGCCAGCATGCCCAGGTTGGCAATGAGGCTCCACACCAGCAGAATTTTTTTGCTCCGCTTGTCCTCCGCCTGTTCGATCCAGCGAGCCAGATTATAGTCCAATATCACACTGACTACCAGCAGCAGGAAAAAAATGCCGCTGCTTTTATAATAGAAATAAACAGAGAAAAGCGTGGCCCAAATGATACGCGCCCTTTCATGGGGAATCAATGCCCTGTAAATGGCAAAAAAACCTATGAAAAAGAACAGAAAAACCCCGCTGCTGAAAATCAGTGGCGCTTCCGGGTGATAGGTAAACTGGTCGAGGATTTTAGAAAAATCGAATTGGAACATACTGGGCCTCGTGATGGGCGGGCAAAAGTAGAAATTCTAAATAAAATTCACGCCAATCCGTGAAAATCCGTTCATATCCGTGTAATCCGTGTTTCACTGAAACAACAAACTCCCGATCCTGACCATCGTACTCCCCTCCTCTACCGCTATTTCCCAGTCGCCCGACATACCCATGGAAATATCTTTGAAATACGGGGCATCCTTGAAAAAGTCATTTTTCAGCCGATCGAAGATGTTTTTTAATGTTTTGAACTCACTTCGCACCAATGTCAGGTCGTCGGAAAAAGAAGCCATCCCCATTACCCCACAAATTCGGATGTGTTGCATTTGCTGAAATGCAGTACTGCGAAGTAGTTCGAGTGCTTCACTTTGGCTGAGTCCGAATTTTGTTTCTTCCTGCGCAATGTGAAACTGCAACAGGCAATCGATCACCCTGCCTGCTTTTTGGGCTTGTTTGTCGATCTCTTCGAGCAAGTGCAGGCTATCTACAGAATGGATCATACGCACAAACGGTGCTACGGCCTTTACTTTATTCGTTTGTAAATGCCCGATCAAATGCCACTGAATGTCGTCAGGCAGCGCAACGCGCTTTTCGAGCATCTCTTGTACGCGGTTTTCTCCAAAAATACGTTGTCCTGCATGGTACAATTCCATCAGGCGCGCAGGCGGCTGGGTTTTGGATACGGCCACTAAAGTGACATCGTTTTGGGTAAGACGGGAGGCGAGTTCAGCGTAATTCATAACGGCAAAGGTACATGCACACCTTTTTTCCCGAAACATCTTTTCCAACATCCGTTTAATCGTTTGAGGAAGGGAAATTTGATAAAAAATTAATAAGTAAAGAAGCCTTAACGCGAGCATGTCTCTTGTTTTGAAGCAATTCACGCTACCTTAGCGCCCCGTTCACTCAACTCGAGCCGTTTACACCTATTATGCAGTATTTCACACACACATCTGCTGATTCATCCCTTCGCATGTTCGTTCGTGTCATCCCTTTTACCCTGACCTTATTCCTCTTCTTTTCTGTACATACCGCCTGGTCGCAGGTAACTATCTGGCAGGAAAACTTTAGCGGCGCCAATCAGGGGTGGACCGCTACTTTCAACAACTGTGGCAACAATTTTGTAGCAGGCGTGGCCTCCGGCGCGCCCGCAGCGCCTACGGGTATTACATATCCCTCATTTCGCCTGAACGACGTAGAAGGCAACTGTTGTACAGCCAATATCAATGACGGTGGCGATAATGACGGGGAATGGGTGACGAATCCCATCGACATTTCCAACTATTGCAATGTGTCGCTTTTTGCCAACTGGGGTGCTTCGGGGCCCATGGAATGCGATTACAGTGCTGCTCCAAGTTATGGTTGTACGGGTACACCTGCCGACAATGGCCACGACCAACTGGTGTTCGAATACAGCATCGACGGCGGGCCCTGGGTGCAGTTTTATTATGTATGCGGCAGCGGCGCCGACCAGTCGGTGCCGGGTTTTGCTATCGGTGGCGCTTCCGGCGATCCGGGCAGCAGCGGTACGGCAACGGCTAACGGCTTGAACGGTAATTCTATACAGATACGCATTTCGGGCGCTAACAAAGCCAACGACGAGTTTTATTTCTGGGACAATGTTCGTGTGAGCGGTATTCAAAAACCAACAGTGAACCAGCCGGCAGATATTACCGTTTGCACTGGCCAGAATGTGGTGGTGCCTGCTTTCACAGGCACAGGTATGCCAGCGCCTACTTACACCTGGACCAACAGCAATCCGGGTGCAAGTGGCATCGGGCTGGGGGCTTCCGGCACGGGCAATATCGCTACATTCCCTTCGCCTTCAGGCGTAACTACCACTAGAGTGGGTACTATTACCGTAACGCCGACTTCGGCAGGCTGCCCGGGAGACCCGGTCACCTTCACCATTACCATCAACCCAGGCATGATGCCTACATTGGGCACTGCCGATCTTTGTACCAATTCCGGTATTTTCAGCCTGAATACGATTCGCGACCCATTGGTACCCACAGGTACCTGGTCAGGGCCAGGTGTGACGGGCACCAATTTTAATCCTTCCGCACAAAATGGCGTAGTAAACCTGACCTTTACGCCTACTGGTGCATGTGCAGGCCCACCTGCCATGACAACAATTACGGTATCGCCAGCGCCGACGGCTACATTTAGTCCTACTACACCGGTTTGCTCTGGATCTGATGCCACACTGACAATCAATTTTACAGGAACGGGCCCCTGGAACTTCAATTTGCTGGCTGGTGCAGTGCCGCTGGGAAGTTTTACGGCCAACTCTAGTCCTTTCCAGGTACAGGTTACCCCTACGGGAAATACTACCTATAATTTGCAAGGGCTTATGGATGCCAACTGCAATGGTGCCAATGCTTCTGTGCTTCAAACGGTTACCCCGGCGCCGACAGGCGTGTTGAGCCTGGTAGGCAGCAACAATATTTGTGAGGGCCAAAACGCCAATATTTCGGTTAATTTCTCCGGAGGAACCGCTCCATATACTTTTGTGTATGCCATCAATGGTACCGACCAGCCGCCTTTGACTACCAACCTGGACCCGTTCCAGTTTCCGGTTCAGATCAATGAGTTTTCCATGATTACCCTCACCAGTGTCACAGCCAGTGGCTGCACAGGCACTGGATCGGGTACGGCTAATGTGAATATGAAGCCAACGCCCACAGCCGCACTCACACCGGGAAATGCTACCATCTGCAATGGACAGTCGATACCTCTAGAGGTGGTGTTGACTGGAACGCCGCCATATACTGTCGTGTATAGTATCAATGGCGTAAGTCAAGCCCCTGTCAATACTTCTACCTCTTTCTTTAACATCAATGCTGCGCCTACCAGCGGCGTGAATACCTACACCATGGTGAGTGTTACTGGCTCGGGATGTACCGGTACAGTAAGCGGCACTTTCGTGGTTACAGTCGGTTCGCCACCAACGGCTACCCTTTCCGGTAGTGGCAACGTTTGTCAGGGGCAGGCCGCCAACCTGACCGTAACGTTTACAGGAACAGGGCCATACACATTTAATTACACTGAAAACGGTACTGCAAAACCGGCAGTAACCACCTCTTCAAATCCATATACTTTGTCCGTGACGCCTTCTGTGGATGCGACATATGTGCTGACCAGTGTGGATGTTAGTGGCTGTGTTGGAACTGTATCCGGCTCCGCTGCAGTAACGGTAGGCACGGCTCCAAGCGGGCAACTACAGAACGGTGGCAACCTGGTTTGTGGCGGACAAAGCGATACCCTGCATTTTGACTTCATGGGCCCTGGTCCTTATACATTTGTTTATTCCGTAAATGGTGTGAACCAGCCGCCCATCACCACCTCTAATACTACGTATATTATTCCAGTAACACCGCCGGTTGGGATGTACGACTACGTACTGGAAAGCGTATCGGGCCCTGGCTGTCCGGGTTTTGCGGGAGGAACCTACTCGCTGGAAGTAACCAGTTCCGTTTCTGCTGTTTTTAGCGGAACGGATACTATTTGTGCGGGAACTGCCACCAACCTGACCATTAATTTTACCGGCGTGGGGCCATACACAGTTGACTATACTGCAAACGGTGTACCTCAGACGCAGATTGTTACGACCAACAACCCGCATGTTTTTTCTGTTACGCCTGCATCTACTACTTCCTATTTACTTACCAATGTGAGTTCAGGTGGCTGTAATGGAACTGTTTCCGGAAATCCGGTCATAACGGTCGCTACTGCGCCAACTGGCCTCGTTTCAGGGGGTGAACAAATTTGTACCAATGGTTCGGGTACAACCATTGATTTCACCTTTACGGGCCCTGGACCATACACGTTTGTGTATTCTGCCAATAACAACCCGCAGCCGCCCATTACCACCAATAACCCGATGTATTCCATTCCGGTCAATCCAACTTCCGGGACAATTTACAGACTGGTCAGTTTGACCAATGGTCAATGTACAGGCACGGTCAATGGACAGGCAATTGTATTCGTATTTACACCGCCTACAGCCATGCTTTCAGGAAGTAATACATTTTGTAATTCAGTAGATACCAGTGTAATGATCGATTTTACGGGTACACAACCGTTTATCATTACTTACAGTATCGATGGAGTTGTGCAACCGCCGGATACAACATTTGAAGATCCATACTTCATACCGGTAAGCACCAACACAACTACCATATATGAATTGTTGAGTGTAGAATCTCCAGGGTGCACAGGTGTTGCGCAGGGCAGTGCAACGATCACCATTAATTACCCACCCTCCTACACCAATCTGCAATTGAGTTGCAATGCGTTGCAAAATAATTATGTAGTGTCCTTTGAAGTGTTGAATGCAACCCTTCCGCTGACATTGGTTTCTGGCTCTGTCCCCGGCTCGTTTACTGGAAATATTTTTACCAGTTCTTCTATACCTCAGGCCAATAATTACAGTTTTGTGTTTCACGACGCCAATAACTGTGGCGATATTACAGTAAGTGGCCCCTCTACCTGCAACTGTGTTACCAGTGCAGGCACTATGGACCTCACAGACACGATTGAAGCCTGTGTAGATGGTACGGCTACAGCAGTTCACAATAATAATTTTGTAAATGACGGGAATGACGTGCTGAGATTTATCCTGCATACCAACCCGGCGAGCCCGGTAGGCACAATTCTGGCCTGGAACACTACTCCATCGTTTACGTTCCAGCCGGGTATGCAGGCAGGCGTAACATATTACATCTCGGCAGTAGCGGGTAATCCAGACGTTAGTGGCAATGTCGATTTTGCCGACATCTGTGTAAAAGTATCACAGGGTACGCCTGTGATATTCCGACCATTGCCGACCGCTACTTTAGGCGCTGATGGAAGTGTTTGTGCAGGAAGTCAGTTTCTGATCCCGGTTACGCTGACGGGCGTGCCACCTTATTCCCTGACCTGGGCACTCAACGGGGTTCAGCAACCCACGCAGACGGGCATACCGAGTTCCAGTTTCCAGTTGGCTATTCAGCCTGCAGTAAATACTACGGTAACCCTGGTGTCTGTGAGTGATTCCCGATGTACGGCAGCCGTGACAGACACAGCCGTGATAACGGTCAATACAGCGCCACAGATTCAGAACCTCAATATCAGTTGCAACCTGACTACACAAACCTATGTAGTGCAATTTACGGCTGTGGGGACTGCACCATTTAATGTGAGCGGCCTTCCCGGGGCTTTTGTAAATGATACTTTTACAAGTTTACCGATCCCCAATGTAACGGATTACTCTTTCCAGTTATCGGATGCCAACAACTGTGGGCAAACTTCGGCATCAGGCATGTCCAATTGTAGTTGTTTGACAGCAGCAGGCGTGATGGATCAGACACCTGTCACAGTTTGTTACTCTGATCTGCTCACTGTAGCGGCCACAACACTGGATACACTCGATCCGAACGACGTGCGCATGTATATTCTGCACGATCAGCCAGGAGAAACACCTATTGGAACCATATGGGCCTGGAACAATGTGCCGGAATTTACTTTCCAGCCGGGTATGCAAACGGGCATAACCTATTACGTATCTGCTATTGTGGGTAATCCAGATGGCAGTGGATTGATCAACCTGAACGACCCTTGTCTGGACGTGGCGGAAGGTACGCCTGTTGTGTTCAATGGCCTGATTGGTACACTGGGTTCATTTGATACGCTGGTATGCCCGGGAACACCTTTGCAACTGACGGTGAATTTTGCAGGCACTACGCCCTTCTCCTTTACTATTACCAGAACAGGCAGTACGGATACCACCTTTACCGGTATCGGCGATGATTCATTCACCTGGACCATCGCCCCTACGCAAAGCACCACCATACAACTCGATTCTGTCAGCGATCAGTATTGCACGATTGGTACTGTTTCAGGCATTGTAAATATTGCCGTTGCCAGTAGCCCGACCATTCAGAATGTGCAGACAGTGTGCGATGACAACACGGCCACCTATACTGTTACGTTTGACATTGTTGGAGGAACTGCCCCTTTTACAACTTCAGGCAATACCGGTACTTTGACTGGTTCGCAGTTTGTCAGCGATCCTATACCGTTTAATGTCGGGTATAACTTTATCGTGCGCGATACCTTCAATTGCACACAGGATACACTTGCAGGCGCTTCACCATGTTCTTGTACAACACAGGCAGGTGTGATGGACCAGACAGCCCAGACGCTGTGCGATGGATTTATGGCCACTTTTGCGGCGCCTACCGGCACGGTACTCGGTATGGGCGACGTATTGGTGTATTACCTTGTTACGGGCGGCACAAACCCAGCCACCTGGACGGTAATAGACAGCAGCAGTACTCCACTGTTTAACTTTAACAGCACTACGATGAGTAGCGGTACGGTGTACACGGTGGTTGCGGTAGCCGGCAATCCACAAGGTTCAGGTGTAAATCCCGCCGATCCTTGCATTTCCCTTACTCCTGGCCCCAACCTTACCTGGCGCGAACCGATCACAGCCACCTTGTCGGGAGATACCACGATCTGTCAGGGGCAGGCTTTTTCACTGAATGTCGATTTCACAGGACAAGGATTCTACACTTTGAATTACACGGCCAACGGAACAGCCAATACCGTGTCTACCACTTCCAATCCTTTCCCGTTGATTCCGATGACGCCCACCGGGACTACCAACTATGTATTGACGGGTGTAACCGGTGCAGGTGGGTGTGCGGGTACAGTAAGTGGCACTGCAACCGTGACGATCGCTACCCCACCCCAGATATTGAATATTCAAACCACCTGCGATTTTGCTACGGAAACGTACACGCTTACGTTTGATATCAGCAATGGCGCTGCCCCCAACTCTACCTACACAGTGAGTGGCGTGACAGGGACACTGACGGATAGCACATTTGTATCCGACCCTATCCCGTCGGGCGCCTACAGCGTTATGATTAGCAATGCAGAGGGATGTTCTACAAAAATTGATGGTACGGCTACCTGTGTATGTACCACCAGTGCAGGCACTATGCCATCAGCACAGGTAAATGTTTGTCTGCCAGGCCAGGCAACAGTGGCGGTAGCATCCAACACCAATCTGGATGGCAACGACGTATTGCAATACATTCTTTATCAGGATGTTACGCAGTTGCCACAAACTGTACTTGCTGTTAGCAGCACCCCGCAGTTTAGTCTCCAAAATGGCATGACGGCCGGCACTACCTATTTTGTGGCTGCGGTGGCAGGAAACGGGCTTCCCAACAACGGTGGCGTTGACATCACCGATCCGTGTTTGTCGATTTCAAATGGAACACCGCTTGTTTTCCACAACCCGCCGACAGCCAGTCTGATGGGAACGGATACTATTTGCCCGGGCGGCAACGCAGCGTTCCAGATCAATTTCACCGGAGCGCCGCCTTTCCAGTTTGTGTATTCTCTGAATAATTCAAATCAGCCACAACTGGCAGCACCCGGCAATACGTTCAACATCAATACGAGTAATGTACAGGCTACTCAAACTTTTGCCCTGGTATCGGTGCAGGATGCATTTTGTGCAGGCACCGTCAGCGGGCAGGCAAAAGTGGTGGTACGCCCTGTAGTAACGGCAGCCGTCAACAGCAATGTGACGATTTGCGCGGGCAACTCCACTACCCTGACCTTGACCCTGACGGGCGCTACCACCTACAATGTGACGGTAGCGGGTGGGCCATTGCCCATACAACTGAGCAATGTGGGCAACGGTGCACAATTTGACGTAAGCCCAAGCGCTACTACAACTTACTCTATTACAGCCGCTTCTGCACCTGGAAATACCTGTCCGGCTCTTTTCGGCCCCAGCGCTACAGTAACAGTAACCACCCTGAGCGGCACCTCGACCGTTTCGGATTACAATGGATTCAATGTCAGTTGCGCCGACGCCAGTGATGGTTCCATTACGGTAACGCCGAGTGGCGGCACACCACCGATAACGGCTGTATGGAATACGGGAGACACCGGACTGCAACTGAATGGGCTGGATGCCGGTGATTACAGTGTGGTATTTACGGATCAGACGGGGTGCCGCGACAGTGCCGACTTTACCCTGACTGCGCCGCCAGCCATCAATGTTGACTTTGCAGCCATAGAACCGCGTTGTTTTGGCCAGAGCAATGGTAACGTCCTGATTCGCGCGGTAACTGGTGGCTCGGAACCATATTCGATTTCTTTGAATTCTTTCAATACGGTATCCGATACATTCCCTATCCTGTTCCAACAATTAAGCAGTGGCACTTACAGCCTCGAAATTGAAGATGCCAATGGTTGTATTGCTGAAGAAGAAGTCGATGTGCCTGCTCCGGCTGAACTGATTGTAAATGTTGGCCCGGATCAAAGCATTGCGCTGGGCGACAGCACCGTGCTGGAAGGACTGACCAATGCTTCAGCGATCGATACATTTATCTGGTCGCCCATAGCATACCTCAGCAACCCGGATTCGCTGATCACCTATGTGAGGCCGATCAATTCACAGGTATATAGTTTGACTGTTCGGGATACATTTGGCTGTATTGCCCGCGATGAAATGCTTTTGATTGTACGCCGCGACAACCGGATTTTCGTTCCGAATATCATAAACATGAATTCCACAGAAAATGACGGATTTACGGTGTTTGGCGGGCCCGAACTACGAGATGTTCGGTCCTTGCGCATTTACGATCGCTGGGGAGAGTTGTTGTTTGAAGGAATCGATATTCCGAAAAATGACCCCACTATCGGCTGGCATGGCAAAGCACGTGGCAAGGATGTAATGCCCGGCGTTTATATCTATATCATTGAAGTCGTCATGTCGGACGGCAGCGAGGTGACGCTGACCGGAGATGTGACGGTGGTGAGGTAGGGGTTGATAAAGGTTGATGAGGGTTGATAAAGGTTGATGAGGGTTGATATACAGCATTCCAAAACAGGGACAGATTGTTCCTTACCGAGCAGATGAATATCAACCCTCATCAACCTTTATCAACCTTCATCAACCTTCATCAACCTTTATCAACCCTCATCAACCTTTATCAACCCTCATCAACACTTTAATATAACTTTAATACCCCTCGCCTCCGCATCCCATACTTTTTTGGCTTTCCATTCAGTTTAGGAGTATTCTTTTCAATCAACAAAGCATACTTGCATCCACTGAATATGAAGCCGATTCTCATTGTTCTATCTTTTTCTATTGCTTTTCCACTGTTGTCCCACGCACAAGAAACGGAAGATTATAATTACCGAATCTGTACGGAAATCGTATTGAATCGTGGAGAGGTAACAGATTCACCCGAATTGCCACCTGGTCTTACAGCAAAAGCAGTTGCGTTCAAACCCGAACTGGGGAAATACTGGTCCAATGGTCGCGTGCTCAAAGTAGGTTTTATGGGAGGCGATGAAGCCATGCGCAATCGAGTTGTAAAATACGCCAGAGAATGGTCGGAAGTGGCCAATATTCGTTTTCAATTTGTTGAAAAAGGCGAAACGGACTTGCGGGTTGCCTTCACGCAAGGCATGGGCACCTGGTCGCTGATCGGTACAGATGCGAGCCAAATGCCTCAATACAAACCGACTATTAATTTTGGCTGGTTCAATAAAAGGATGCCGGAAGCGGAGTATCGTGCTACAATTCTGCACGAATTCGGGCATGCGCTTGGTTTGCTGCACGAACACCAGCATCCATTGGGAGGTATCCCTTGGGATAAGCCCAAACTCTACAATTTCTACCTGCGCACACAAGGCTGGGATCAGTCGATGGTAGATCAGCAGGTGCTGAAACACTACAATACCAACAAAACGCAGTACAGTCAGTACGATCCTTATTCTATCATGCACTACCCTATCCCCAACAACCTGACGGTGGGTGATTTTGAAGTAGGCATGAATATGGACCTTTCTTCAACAGACAAGGCTTTTGTCGGTAAAGTGTATCCGAAAAAGAATAGCCTGCCCGCAGTTAAGCCACCTGCCGAAAAACCGGTGGTTCGTACCAATCCTTCGGTTCCAACTCGTACCAAACCGGTGGCTACCAGCAGCGGACTCAGCATCACGTTCCGGGATATGTTGCCGGAAAACCAAAAACGCGAGCAGGTATGGATTACCATCGACGGTGTGACCCGCACTTTTGTACTCGATCAGGAGAGTAGCCAGGCCGGAAAAATCACCTTCAATTTTTCCGGCGAAGGTGTCTATTCGTATGTGATTCGCACCAAAACAACCTTTCTGGAGCGTGTCAATGGCCGCTTGCAGGAACGCGTGTTGAATGGATACAGCGAAGGAGAAATGCAATTGCGTAAAAGCGCTGTCTACGACCTCGCTATCGGTAAAAACTACAACGATCGCTGGTTTGAGGTGAAACTGCTGCCTGCATCCGCTTCAAAAGCGAGATAGGAAACAGGTGTTTCAAAATGTTTTCACATTGTTCGCCACGTCCACATCTCCTGATATGTGTTCTGGGTCTATCTCGATTTTGCGGATAGAGTCAAGTGAGTAGTTCAGTTTGAACAGGTAGGTCTTTTGTGCAGAATTCCACACCTCCTTTTCATGCGTACGCTGTAATTCGGTTGGTATGTAAAAGGTTTTCAAGGTATTATCAGCAAATGTTACTGCAAGCACAACAGGCAAAACAGAGCCTCTTAATCGTTCCAGTTCGATAGAAGTGGTGTTATCTCCGCCGGTTTTCACCGACTTGATACTGTAATCTACCTGAGTGCGGGTATTGGCATACTGTTCCCAAAGCCAATCGAGTTCATAACCCGAAGTACGTTCCAGTATGTGGATACATTCATCCACTGGCGGACTACCATACCGGTATGGGGTAAAAATTCTGGTGAGGCTTTTTTGAAAAGCGCGATCACCGGCAGCGTAGATAAATTGCTTTAGCAAGTAATTGTTTTTCAGCAGGTTATATTGAAAATCCCAGGAAATGGCTGGTATAAGATCAGGTGTTGAGGTTTTGGATGAAAAGACCATCATTGGATATTCAGCGCGCAGTTCGCCTGCTTCTACCACCGTTAGTTGCGGGTACTGGTAAGGCATGAAACGTTGTTCAAATTTGCCGAGTTCTGTTTCCAACTCTTCCAGTTGGTGGTCGTTGTTTAAAGAAAAGGAATGGAGCGTTAGTCCATCTCTGTACTGTTTCTTCTGGTGTTTGAAATTCGGATCCGCAGCCCAGACAAAATCACAAATCTGGTTTGCCTGAAATTTCCAGACACTCACAAGGCCATAGTTTGGTTTTATGGCAACGCCCGGATTTTCATACCCATAGCCGATCATATCGGCATTGGTCAACACGCCCGTGCCTGCCACCATGTATTTCTGCGGCAAGGTAATATCCACCTTATACGAACCGAATTCGCCGGAGTTGTCTGGTTCGTACGGTGATCCCAGGCGCCAACCCATGTTATTGTACACGCACACTTGCGGGTACCAGTGCAAAAAAATGTAATCGGCGCCGGAAGGTGCATTGCGCCCGGTTCCTCCGCTGAATTTCGGGATTTCAGCCTGCCAGGCAATGGTGTACGTATCGGCATCGCCCGGTAGCAGTGGCCTGCTTAGTTTAATTTCGAGCAGGTTCTGGCTGAGACTTTGTGGCGCTATCGCATCCTCCTCACGAGATTCTATGATGTTAAAATCGATGGCTACACCATTTTGCTGCACAGCATAAATATCGTATT
>JAIUPL010000039.1 GCA_020160935.1 Bacteroidota bacterium
GGGGGGGGGGGGGGGGGGGGGGGGGCAGTAGTTCTATGAGGCTTGTTCCGGTTTAATGCGCCAATTTCCGCAATGCCTCCCACACATCCCCGTAATCATACGTCTCCACATTCCGCCAGAAATCCAGCGTTTCGTTGAGTTGCGACAGCGACGATACGCCGAGCAGTATGCCGCTGAAACGCGGATCAAGCACCGTGTAAATCAGCCCCAGGTGGTTCATGGTTTTTAGCGGCGGGCGTACAAAATCGGTATTCAGTTTGGGCAACATTTCCCGCAGGCGTTCGAGCAAGGCCGCTGACGACTCCGGATTTCCGCCGCGTCGCAGCAAAGTGCTGTTTTCCGGATAAAGCCCGTCGATTTTAACGCCGCCAGCATTGATACCATATGCATAAAAATGGTGGCTACCCTGTTGGAAAAGCGGTTCGTAACGCGCCACGTCCGACTGTAACAGGTTGTTTTTCAATTGAATATCAAACGCGAGTCCCAGGTCGTCATTGGCCCGGGCGTATAAATCGGGGTACGCAATGCCTGATAAACCAGGCGTCAGTGCGTGTTCATCTTGCGCTTTTGCAAGCGATTCCAGCGAGGCGCGTATTTCCCCTATGTCAGAGCGATTGTCCCAATGTATCATCAGGCAGCCCAGGTTTTGTCCGAATATACGGCTGTACTCATCGGCCATCATCAGGATGAAAGACGGCGCCAGGTTGACCTCTGGCGTGCGCATGTTGTCGAGGCTGCCGACTTTCATCGTAATGTGCAAATCGTGCAATCCATGAGCCTGTACGTATTCATGCAGTATTTTTTCGGAAGCCCGAAAATCTTCGGGGTTCTTGTTGATCGGATAATTGGTGGCCGCATCGACACGTCGATGGCCTGCTTTCAACCAGCGGTCGAGCAGTTGAAAAGCATCCTGGCGGGAAACGTTCCAGCCCCATTGAGCGGTACCGAGTGTGAGGTGCATTTTTTCGTGTTTTTGTGTTTTGGTGTTTTTGTGGGGCTTCGCTCTTGGCATTTATGGATGGTTTGGTCTTGTTCGTGTTTTTTCCATTCAAACGAGAACTTTCAAACAAACTTATACCCCTACAAGTCCCAAGAGCGAAGCCCCACAAAAACACAAAAACACTAAAACACTAAAACACCCAAACCTACTCCTTCTTCCCCTTCAGCACCCGCATCGCCTGAATATACTGTTTTGCCAGTCGGGGAATATTTACCTTGCTACCCGTGGTATCGTCCGTCCATTTCACGGGCAACTCGCACATTTTCAGGCCTTTCCATTCGGCAACGGTCAGCAGTTCGGTACTAAAAAACCAGCCGTTCGACACAGCCCCGCCGTCCATCAGGGGCTGAACCAGATCGCGGCGCAGCCATTTGAACCCGCACATGCCATCGGAAAAGCGAACGCCGAGGTACATTTTGAGCATTAAATTGAACACACGTGAAGTGATTTCGCGCTTGAGGGTTCGGCCGATTACCCGCGACCGACGGTGCAGGCGGGTGCCGTACACCAGGTCAAAACCTTCGGTAGCCAGCGCATTATACGCCTGAATAAAATGCGGCAAGTCGGTAGCCAGGTCGAGGTCCATATACCCCACCATGTCGGCATCGCTTTGTGTCCAGGAAGTTTTCAGCGCCAGACCGACGCCTTTTTCCGGCACGCGAACCAGGCGGAGTTCGGCGAGTTCGGCACAGAGTTTTTCCGCGATGGCGCGGGTATCGTCGGTACTTCCATTATCAGCAATCACAATGCGCCACTGCCCCTTTTCGGGGAAATGCTGCTGTAAAAAGGCATACAGGATGCGAACCTGTCGGTCCAGCGTTTCGGCTTCATTGAGTACGGGAATGGTAACGTCGAAAGTCATGTGCGCGCGCAAAGTGAAATACAGTAGAGCGCGGCAAAAGTAAGGCGACCGGGGTCAATGACAAGGCTGATTTTATTATTTGCATGTATTTCCTTTGGTCGTAGATTTTCATTTTATCGTCTGTTTTACATTACTTTGTCCGAAATTCCCGTATTGTCGACGACGAAAGTGCAAGTGGTGTTTTCCATACCCCCACTTTTGGCCGGTCAACAGGGGAATCACAACATATACACCCTGATTGTGCGGCCATTCCCCCACACATCATTGATACAACCCACACAGAGATGAGTGATCTTTTGAAAAAATTCAAGTCGGTTTTTATTGTTGAGGATGAAAGTGGCGCATCTGCCCAACCGGCCTCACCAGCACAAAGCAATCCGGTGGCACAATCCGAGGCGCCTGTTGCCGAGACACGGAGAGAAACTGCCGGCAGCGGTTCTGTTACCGATAAATTCGTACAGATTCTTTTGGGCGCCCTGGAAAAAAACAACCAGCAGGGGTTCGATTATTTCGAATTTCGGCAGGCGCTGAAAAACCTGGAAAAAATGCCCATGGACGAAGCGACGCGTTTTCACTCCGCTTATGCCATGGCACAAACCATGAATGTAACACCTGCCAAACTGGTAGAATCCGCTCAGTTTTATCTGAATATCCTGGCAGGCGAACAGTCCAAATTCAACGAAGCACATGCCCAGCAGCGCGCCAAACTCATCGGCAATCGAGAAGAAGAGGTGCGCAACCTGGAAGCCATGATCCAGAGCAAAACCGAACAAATCAAACAACTGACCCAGCAAATTGAGGAACACCGCCGCAACAGCGAGCAGATTCGCAATGAAATTGGAGACAGCACCGTAAAAATTGAAAATACCAAAGCCGATTTCGAAGCCACTTTCGCGAATGTAAGCGGCCAGATTCAGGCGGATATTGCCAAGATTCAGGAACACTTGAAATAGGGTTGAGTAGTTGAGGGGTTGAGTAGTTGAGGGGTTGAGTAGTTGAAGGATGAGAGGTTGAGATGTTCCCACTCAAAAAGTGGACAATACTTTCCATTTCTTACACGGCCATTCCTCAACTTCTCATCCCTCAACTACTCAACCCCTCAACAACTCAACTACTCAACCCCATCAACCTTATCAACCAACAACACACACAACAATGAACGACTTGATAAAAAACCCGATCGTAGCCTTCCTCGCCGGCCTGCTGGTGTTGTGGCTTGTTTTTTACTCCCTGAAAGTGGTGATCAGCCTCTTCTGGGTGTTTGTACTGGCATTCATCATCCTGTACTTCATCAACGACCGTTTCCGCCGCGCTGTCCGGATTTTCCTCAACAGCATTTTCAGCAGATAATCGTTGGAATGCCCCTCAACTACTCAACCCTCAACTACTCAACCAACTTCACCATCAATACATCTAGAAATGTCTGAATTACAACCGATCAAGCCCAAAAGTTTTTGGGAGCGCCCGGAAGGCGTCACTGGAGGACTGTTCATGGCTGCCATCGTGCTCGGTGGCGGGTACCTGCTGTACCAGGCCCTTCCTACCCTGATTACACTGGCGCAAAACACCTTGTACCTGGCCGGCTTGCTGGCTGCACTGGCTGCCGTAGTTTACATGGTGCTCGATCCGAAAATGCGCAACCTCATTTGGTACATGTACAAATCGGTCATGCGCTGGTTCACCGGCATGTTTGTACAAATCGATCCGATCGGTATCCTCAAAAGTTATATCGACGACCTGAAAGACAGCCTGAGTAAAATGAACGGCCAGATCAGCAACCTGAAAGGCCAGATGTACAAACTCAGCGAAATGATCAAGCAAAACCAGCGCAACATCCAGAACAACCTCAGCCTGGCTGGCAAAGCCAAAGAGACGGGCAAGGATGCGATTATGGTATTGCAGGCGCGTAAAGCGGGTCGTTTGCAGGATTCCAATGTAAAACTGGAAGACCTGTACAAGCGCATGGAAGTGCTGTACCGTGTGCTGACCAAAATGTACGAAAATTCGGAAATCATGCTCGAAGACCTCTCCGATCAGGTGGTGGTAAAAGAGCAGGAGTACAAGGCCATCAAAGCCAGCCACTCGGCGATTCGTTCGGCGCAAGCCATCCTGAGCGGCAATTCCGATAAAAAATACATGTACGACATGGCCCTCGAAGCCATGGCCGAAGACGTAGGCCAGAAAGTGGGCGAAATGGAACGCTTTATGGATATGTCCAAAAACTTCATGGACAGCATCGACCTGCAAAACGGCGTGTTCGAAGAAGACGGCCTGGCCATGCTGGAAAAATGGGAAAAAGAAGGCGTTTCTACCCTGCTGGGTGGCGACAAAGGCAAAATTATCGCCAAAGCCAACAACCCCAACGACGTACTCGATCTGAATGCACCCGTTCAGGCGCCTGCCAAAGCCGAGCGTGGCGGCAATCAGTATGATTCGTTTTTTGAACAATAAACTGGTAGGGTTGAGGAGAGGAGTTGAGGGTTGAGAAGTTGAGATGTGGCCATTTAAGAAATGGAAAATATTGCCCATTTTTTTAATGACCTCATCTCAACTTCTCAACCCTCAACTACTCAACTCTCCACAGCCTCATCAACCAATCCTCACATCACATGGCACGATTAACCTCGTTTTCAAAATTCATCATAACCCTGCTGATTGTCGGCGGGCTTTATTTCATAGGCAGTTATTTTCTGAATAAAACCAAAACCGGGCAAGACCTGAAAGGCAAAGCCGCCAACGAACAAACAGGTGGCGGGCTCTTCGGAGGTGGCTCCAAACCCGATGAAAATACCATCGGCGTAGGTGTTGTTACCTGGGGTGGTTATGCCGGCGGACAATACTGGAACAAAGGTTTTGCCGCCAATGAAGAAAGCCGATTTTTTAAGGAAAACGGTTTCAAGGTAGATTTTAAAATCCTCGACGACCCTACCGCCAGCCGCAATGCCTGGAAAAATGACGAAGTAAACCTGCTGTGGGCCACCATCGATGCGCTGCCCACTGAAATGCCCGGACTGGCCGACTACGACCCGGTAGTATTGTTCCAGGCCGACTGGTCGCGGGGTGGCGACGCCATCGTGGCACGCAGGGGCATTACTTCCGTAGGCGACCTGCGCGGCAAACAAATTGCCGTAGCCGAAATGTCACCCTCGCACTCTTTCCTGATCTGGCTGCTCAGCGCGGCCGGCATGACTACCAACGACGTAAAAGTTGTAGGCGTGCCGTCGCCGGTAGAAGCCGCAGATGCATTCAAAGCCAATAACGTGGATGCAGCTGTTGTGTGGTCGCCATTCGACGAAGAATGTGTACAAAAAGTACCCGGCGCGCGCGTACTTCAAAGCACCCGCAACGCTTCCAACATCATTGCCGACGTGTTTATTGCCAAACGCAAATGGGTGGAAGCCAACCGCGAACGCGTTCAGCAACTCTATGAAGGCTGGATGAAAGGCGCCGCTGAAATCAACCGCAGCAGCAGCGCCAAACAGGAAGCCGCTGCCATCCTCGCCGACGCTTTCGACGGATTCACAAAAGACGATGCCCTGAAAGCCATCGACAATGTACGCCTCTGTACCCATGGCGACAACGTCAACTTCTTCGGCCTCAACCGCAGCAACTACAAAGGGGTAACGGGAGAAGACCTGTACAGCCGTATGACGAAAGAATACCGCAATGTCGGCGTACTCAAAAGCGGCGATGTGGTGCCGCCATGGTCAAAAACGGCCTGGTTCAGCACCGTTGAGCGTTCCAGCCTGAGCGGTCCGGAAAATGCTGCGGAAGGTCAAAAATCGTTTACCAGTATTTCCGAGAGTGAAGCAAAAGGTAAAGAAGCCGTCGCCACCAAACGTGTGAGTATTTCTTTCCGCTCCGGAGAATTTATGCTCGACGACAATGCCAAATACATCGTCGACAATGAAATGGTGCCCATCGCCAAGGCATTTGCCAACAGCCGCATCCGCGTGGAAGGCAACACCGATAATGTAGGTAATGCCGCCGCTAACGTATCGCTGTCTAAAAAACGCGCACAAGCCGTGATCGATTACCTCGTGAAAGAGTACGGCATGCCACGCAGCCGATTTGTGGCGGTCGGCAATGGCCCCGACAATCCTGTCGCCGATAACGGCAGCGAAGACGGCCGAAGAAAGAACCGGCGGACGGACTTTGAATTGGTCGAGGAGTAGTTATCGGTTATTGGTTATCAGGGGTAGTAAGGGGCAAGGGGCGAGGGGCAAAAGGCAAAGGGCAAGGGGCAAAAGGCAAAGGGCAAGAAGCAAGAGGCAAATGGTGGCAGAAATATCAAATTTGCCCTTTGCCCCTTGCCTTTTGCCCCTTGCCTTTTGCCCCTTACCCCTTGCCCCTTACCACCCCTAATAACCAATAACCAATAACCTACTGGCATCCCATGTCGTGCTGCGATTGCGAATCATTGTTCGGAAAGCAATTGCCCGACATGGTTACCGCAGGTGTGTAGCGCTTCATATTCGGGTCGTACAGGCCATTTTCTAGAAAATCAACCAGGTCGTTGATTTCGTTTTCCGTCAGGTTCAGCGGGTGCAGCAGCGGCGTTACCTGGCTGGTCGGCACTTCCGGGTTTTCCGGCAAACCGATATTGAAGTAATTCACCACATCGCGCAGTGAGGTTTTGCTGGCGCCGTGGAAATAGAACCCTACATTTTTCAGGTTGTACAGTTGCGGCACTTTGAATTTGTGCATATCCTCATCGCGGCCGGTAAAGCCACCGCGACCCAGGTTGCGTTTGTCGGTTGGGCCCGTACGGAACACATCATATCCGCTTTGGTACAGGTTTTTCACACCGAGGGCAAAGAAACGGTGCGGCTGACTGTTGAGGGAAGGACTGCTGTGGCAACTGGAGCAGCCTGCTTTTCCGAAAAACAGCATAGCGCCATTTTTCTGCTCATTGGTCATGGCAGCCTTGTCGCCTTTCAGCCACAACTGGAATGGCGCTTCATTGGTAAGTATCGTACGGAAATAAGCGGCGATGGCAAATGCTGCCATTTTGCGCGTATAGCGCTGGCTTTCAGGCACTTCCGGGAATGCGGCATCGAACATGGCTGTGTAGCCCAGCGAGTCGGTAACGGCTTTGTTTACCACCTGGCGGTGTACGATAAGTGCGCGGTTGTTGTTGGCTTCCAGGCCTTGCAGGCCGTCAAAATTGATTTCCACCAGTGTATCCTGGTGCCACACCGATTCAGTGCCTTCATTGGCGCCAAAAGAACCGAAAGTACCCGCCCAGAGGGCATTGGTCACAAATGCTGTATTGATCACCGGCAATGGACGCGCACCTTGTGCATCTACCTGATCGCCGAGATACAAGGGATTTTTGTTGCGCCCCTCACCGCTAACACCAAATCCGAGAGCACCATCGGCTACGCCCTGGAAACGGCCTGCTGTGAACCCGCGCTCGGCATTGTGGCAACTGCTGCAGGAATAGGTTTCTTTTGAAACAGGATTGTTGGGTTCGAGCCCCAGGCCCGTTTCGTGAAACAACAGGCGCCCTAAAGTTACCTTGATCGGCGTGATCGGGTTTTTCACATCCTGATTGGGGATGTTGGCATAATCGTCGCTCTGCGGCAAAATAAAGTAGGAGTACGAACCTGATGGAGAGCGGCTGTTCAGGGTTTCTTCCAGGGCCTTGTCTTCCAGGATGGAGACTTCATGCACACAGGACAAGAAGTAGCCTGCAAAAGCAAGCAAGAGCAAAAAGGTAGAAGTTTTTTTCATTGATTCAAAAATTACGGTACGTGATGTAGACACCAGCCTGAAGGATGAAGGCTGGCGATTCCATGAAAAATTCTATCATAAGCGGGATTAGTCACTTGCTATCCTAACAAACAACACGCCGGAATTTGAAACTGTCATGTACATTACCAATTCCGAAGCCCGTTTCCGGTTTTTTAAGCAGAATTTAAGAAGTCGGAAACGAAAGAAATTCAAACCATTAAAAACCAATGACTTACGTCACTTTCGCGAATGATTTTTTTCACCATTGTTTAAATTGTTAAGGCCTTAACACGATTTGAACACCCATTTAACAATATTTTAAAACCGCTTCGATCAAAATGTCCGATAGATTGTATCCAAAATTTTGCAGCATATGAAAGCATACTATTACTTCTCATTTCTATTGTTAGGAATGCTTTATTCCGGTTGCATTCCCAGTACTCCCATGCGCATCGACGCTTTTCGAACGCCCGAGTTCAAACCGGACGCCACTTTCAAGGTAGTAAGCCTCAATTCCGACGACGCCGTGTTGGCTCTCATTGAAAAAGAGTTGCTCGTGGAAGGATTCAAAGTGATTGCCGACAACCAGTTGCGAACGACCAGTGCGCCGAGCGGCAACGTGACGATCACCACGCGGGATACTACCTACAACACCACGCAGTACCGCTCGACGGGTATGGAAATGTTCAAGGAAAAACCTTCCGATTATGTGATTCGATACAGTGCTGCATGGCGCATGACGGGGCGCTTTTTCGATTACTTCAATGTCTCGGTCATCAATACCGCCAGCGGCGCAGTGGAATTTACCTACAATTTCAGGCAAGCCACCTACACCACCGTCGAGAGCCTGGATGCAGAGAGTATAGTGCGCGATTTCGTGATCAAGATGCGGCCAAGAAAGTGAGGTTTGCATTTGCAGTGCTACGCCTTGTGGCCTTTGTGAAACCTTGGTGGCCTTTGTGGTAAAATTTTTTAACCACTAAGTGCACCAAGGTTTCACCAAGGACACAAAGCGTAGCGTACACCTGCTTTTTCCGTATCATTGGCATTTCAAATCAACCATGCCACCGCATCCAATGGAACAGAAACGGCATTTGCGTGTCCTTTCCAAAACCTGGGAAACCGACGACACGGCTACGTTCGTGCTGGAACCGACCGACGGAAAAGCGTTCGAGTACCTGCCCGGGCAATACCTGAGCCTGATATTTGCATCCAATGGAAAGGAAGAGCGGCGCGCTTATTCGTTCAGTTCCTGCCCGGGTGTCGATCCGCATCCTGCCATTACGGTCAAACGAGTGCCCAACGGCGCGTTTTCCAATTACCTTTTGCAGCATGTGCAGCCCGGTGATGTGCTGGAATCAATCGAGCCGAATGGCCTGTTTCTGTTGCCGGAAAAACCGGTTCAAAACCTGTTTTTTATTGCCGCTGGCAGCGGCATCACGCCAGTGTTGAGCCAGTTGAAATCGCTGCTGCTGCAAAACAGTCCAAAAACACAGCGTATCGTCTTGTTGTATGCGAATCGGGACAGCCGAAGCACGATTTTTAAACAACAGATCGATCAATGGATGGAGCAGTTTCCCGATCGCTTCGAGTGCATATATTTTTTCAGCCGGGAAAAAAATGCCGAACATGCGCTCTACCGCCACCTGAACAACGAACTGCTGGAAGATTTGCTGCGCGACAGGTTCTTTGGGGGCCGTTTCAGTGCCGCCGACCGCCGCAACACCTGGTTTTACCTCTGCGCCCCCGTGCCCATGATGCGTATGGCGCGTATGACCTTGCGCACCCTCGATTTTCCGGAGGAACACATCCAACAGGAGACGTTTCTGCCGGAAAAACCACCCCAACCGCGCCCGAGGGATACTTCCATCCTGCACCATATTACCATTTATGGCCTGCAAGGCGCCACCGAATTCCACACCTATGAGGGTGAAACCATTCTGGATGCGGCTCTTCGGCAAGGTATCGCCCTGCCCTACACCTGCAAAAGCGGTGTGTGTTTCTCTTGCCTCGCGCGCTGTACGTCGGGGCAGGTGGAGGTAGCGTTTACAGATGCCTTGAAGCAGGAAGGGCCGGGGAGTATGGTGAATACGTGTATTGGGTATGCGGTAAGCGGGGAGGTGGGGCTGGCGTTTTAGAGCGTGAGAGCGTGAGAGCGATGTCGGCTTAAAAAATTTGATTTTAGGGGCAATACCCATATTTTTGAGGCATTTGATAGAATATTCCACGTTTGGCTTTGGGGATCTTGCGGAGGCCTTTGATAATTTTATTCAATTTGACTCGATCGATATCGAGTTCGTCTGCTAATACGGTCAGATTCAAGGCAGGTCTTTCTGCGATAAATTGACGGAAGGTGTTTTCATCCATAGGGGAAATGTACGCACCTTTGACTACAAAAATGTAGTCAAAGGTGCGGCAATGAATAGTTAGCGGCAATAAAAAAAGAAAAAATAAACGAGAGGAATGATAGATAAATTCAACATTTCATACGAAAAAGAGGACTTTGATAAAGTTAGAGAAAGCATTGAAAGTGCAATTCACTTCAAAGGCACAAACTTGTGGGTCTTGATTTTTGCCATATTCATTGCCTCGCTTGGATTGAATGTAAATTCAACGGCAGTCATCATTGGAGCAATGTTAATTTCTCCGTTAATGGGTCCAATTATGGGTATTGGTTATTCAATGGCAATAAATGACATTGAATTGTTGAGAAAATCGTTTTTCTCATACTTGTTCGCAACAACAGTAGGACTACTAACATCTTCTTTGTATTTCTTTCTCTCGCCGCTTAATCAAGCGCATTCGGAAATACTTGCTCGAACATCGCCAAATATCTACGACGTACTGATTGCGCTATTTGGAGGATTGGCAGGAATGATAGCGTTATCAAGTAAACTAAAAGGGAATGTAATACCCGGCGTTGCAATAGCGACAGCATTAATGCCTCCGCTTTGCACGGCTGGCTATGGGTTTTCCTCTCTAAAATTTGAATATTTTTTTGGAGCGTTCTATTTGTTCATCATCAATACTGTGTTTATTGCTCTTGCTACTCTAATTGTTGCAAGGTTTCTAAAAACACCCTACAAACACCTTCCCAAAAGAGAAGATGAAATTAAGGCACGAAACATTGTTTGGGTAGTTGTTTTAATCACTTTATTACCAAGTATCTATTTGGGGATAGATTTAATTAAAAGAAATAAAAGCGCAGAAGCAATAAATAAATTCATAGAAGTAGAAGCAAACTTTCCTAACGATTATTTGTTGAGAAAAGCAATTGACTTAAAAAACAGAAAAATCACTTTGGTCTATGGCGGTGATTTGATTAAAGAGGAACAAGTAGAAGCACTAAAAAGAAAATTACTAAATTACCAATTAAGCAATTTTGAAATTGAAATCAAACAAGGTTTTGCATCATTGAGTGAGAAAAATAATCAAGAGTCTGAAAATTTTTACACTGCCCTTACAGAAAAAGATAAAATCATTCAGATTTTACAAGGAAAAATTGATAGCCTGAATGTAAGGAATGAATTAAGTGTGCAAGTTTTCAAAGAATTAAGAACACAGTCAAATGCCATTTCGTCTTTAAGTTTACAGCCGAGTTTGGTCATTACTGACACTTTAAGTACAAAAAAATGGGTTGCAGTTATTACGTCAAAACCACCACTCAAAAATGGAGATAAAATTAAAATTGAGGCGTGGTTGAAAGTACGGATTAATGCACCTGATATAAAAATAATTTTTGAACAATGATAACATTATCAATCATCGTTTTTATTTTAGGCTATTTAGCCATAGCCTTTGAGCATCCTTTGAGACTTAACAAAGCAGGGTCTGCCCTTTTTACGGGTATTTTGTGCTGGACATTATATGTCATGGGTACAACAGAAAAAGAGGCAGTTGTTGAGGAATTGTTGCACCATTTGGGAGAAATTTCCTCTATCCTGTTTTTTCTGTTAGGCGCAATGACAATTGTAGAACTGATTGACAGCCATGACGGGTTTAATCTGATTACTGAAAAGATTAAGACGAGGAGCAAATCAAAACTCCTATGGATAATAGCAGTCATAACATTCTTCATGTCCGCACTTCTCGATAACCTCACCACAGCCATAGTAATGACTTCATTGACTGCAAAATTACTCGATAATAAAGAAGACAGGCTTTGGTTTGTTGGCATGATAGTCATTGCTGCAAATGCAGGCGGTGCTTTTTCACCACTTGGAGATGTGACTACAACTATGCTTTGGATTGGTGGTCAGATAACAGCGCAAAATATTATCTTACAGTTGTTCTTGCCAAGTGTTATCGTGTGCCTTGTGCCACTTTTAATTGTTTCTCCGAAGTTTAGAAATCAAACATTTCAGTTCCAAAGTGAAGCAACAACGGCTACTGTTGACAGGAAAGAATCAATACTTGTTTTGACGTTGGGCGTAATTCTACTCTTATTTGTGCCAATTTTCAAAACTGTTACGCACTTGCCTCCTTTTATGGGTGTTCTGTTTTCTTTGAGCATTCTTTGGATAGTGGTTTCAATAATTCACTATAAAAAGCCACACGAAGAAACGAAACGCCTTAGCGTGACTCATGCGTTGGAGAGGATTGATACCCCAAGCATACTATTTTTTCTTGGAATATTATTAGCCGTATCTGCGCTTCAATCATTTGGCGTTTTAAAGCACCTTGCTCAATTTCTTGATAATTCATTGGGCAATATATACTTGATAGGTTCTGCATTAGGACTTATCTCATCTATTGTTGATAATGTGCCACTCGTAGCAGCAGCGCAAGGAATGTACGACTTGTCAACCTATCCAACTGACCATCATTTTTGGGAGTTTCTTGCCTTGACAACAGGAACAGGTGGTAGTGCTATTATCATTGGTTCGGCAGCAGGTGTGGCAGCAATGGGAATTGAAAAAATTGATTTTATGTGGTATTTGAAAAAAATCAGTTGGATAGCAGTTGCAGGTTTTATCGCAGGTATTTTGATATTCATTGGACAAGCAATTGTCTTTTAGACACCCCCTCAGTATGATTAATCAAAATGCAAATAAAAATGCCGCTAATCGAGTAGGGAGAGGTGAGGTTCTTAAAGGCCCTCATTACTTTGTAGAGGATATCACCATCACGCAAAACGCACACATCTCATGCCGCTCTCCCGCCGCAAATTCCTCCAGGCCTCTCTCCTGACCGGCTTTTCCTTAGCCACCAAAAAAGCCTGGGCAGACAGGCTGCCCGCACTGGCCATGGAACGCCGCGACCTCTTTCCACAAGGGGTAGCATCGGGTGATCCGACCTCTAGCAGTGTAATCTTGTGGACAAGGCGTCCACCTATGAAAGACAGCGTTGCTGAAAAGTTGGTCGTTGAAATTTCATCCACTCCTGCATTCAAAAAAGTCCTGGCAGGCGGCACGGCGCATATCAGTGCCGAGTCAGATTGGACCTGCCGTTTTTTGGCTACCGATCTCAAACCCAACCGGGAGTACTGGTATCGTTTCATTGACGAGCATGGTTTCGCCAGTCGGATCGGCCGCACCATCACTGCACCCGGCGAAAATGCAGATGCCCCCGTGCGTTTTACGTTTGTATCCTGTCAATGTCCGAACGAAGGCGCCCTGAATGCCTACAGGAAGATGATTTTTGAAGATGAGGCCCGTCCGAAAGAGGAGCGACTGAACTTTGTGTTGCACCTGGGCGATTTTATTTACGAAGTCACCTGGTATGCCGAAGATAATCCAAACGGAAACCGGGGCCGTCGAATCAGGGATCTGTATAAGTTTCCGCAAGGTCGGAAGGTGAGTAATTTTTACCTGCCCGTCACCCTGGATGATTACCGTACCCTCTACCGGGCGTATCTGGAGGATCCCGATTTGCAGGATGCCCGGGCCCGTTGGCCATTCGTCTGTATTTGGGATAACCACGAATTTGCCTGGGCAGGATACCAAAGTGAGTATGTGGCCGGAGGCGGGTACAATGCGCCTGCACAGAACCAGAAGGTTTTTGCCAACCAGGCCTGGTGGGAGTTCATCCCGGCGAGGGTGCAACAACCTGGCAATCCCGCGCTCGAGCAATTCATTGCTCCGGTAGTAGTGGATACGCCCATGGAGGAGTTTAACGAAGACGGACTTTCGGAAGAGCCCAATAACCTGCTTGCCATCAACAGCCTGAAGATACAGCGTGTACTGCGTTGGGGAAAGAATGTGGACTTACTGCTCACCGATAACTGGTCATTCCGTTCTCCCGATATGTCGACGGATGATTTTTATATTCAGGAGTATCCGATCGCCTCGGCACAGGTGCCTTTTGAAATTATGAATTATGGCCGGCATTACAATGACGGCCATCCGCCGGATACGATTCGTTTCAACGGGAAGGACATTCCGAATCCGACAAAAGATGTACATGCTCAAACTTACCTGGGTAAGGAGCAAAGAAACTGGCTCCTGGAACAACTCGGGGCTTCTACGGCACGCTGGAAAATATGGGGGCACGGGTTTGGCACGATGGAAGTCCGCAGCGATTATCAAAATTTACCTGGCGAATTAGGGAGTGCGTGGCCCAAAGATGTCGGATATGCAGTGATAGACAACCGCTTCCTTCGCGATAAAGACATCATCTTTGATTTCATACGCGATCAGAAAATCACAGGGCTTTGTGTTGTCGGGGGCGACCGTCATGCTTTTCTTGCCGGTTTGGCATCCAAGGCGCTGCCGCCCAAGCAATTCGAACCACTCGGCGTGGAATTCATTGTAGGTTCCATATCGCAACAGACGCTGTTTGAAGTATTCGAAGTAACGATGAAGAAAACCCATCCGAAACGGGTGCTGCACCTGATTGATCAACCCGATGGCAAGGTGATCCCTTCCATGAACGTTTGTGCTTTACATGGCGTACTTTCCACGCTCAAGTTGAAAGAGACCGGAGATATGGAGCAAGCCCGTGCCGTGCGCAATCCGGACCTCGCGCCGCACTTGTCATTGCTCGATTATGGCGGCCACGGCTACGCCCTTGTGACGGCCACTGCCGATCAACTTTCCACCGAATTTGTATGTATACCGCGGCCCCTTGAACGCAGTGACCGGCCGGATGGCGGCCCTTTGTCCTACCGTGTGGTGCATCGCACCCGTTTATGGAAGGCCGGAGAGGCGCCTCAACTGGAGCAGGAGGTACTGGAAGGTGATGCGCGGTATTGTATCTGAATGAATTGGCCGATAAACATTCCGAGCACACATAAAGTTTGGTCGCCAATGCTGCACAAGCCCAACATATAACCAAAGCAAGGCAGCAAACCGGCCATGCTCACTGCGAGATACAAGTTAGAAAGTAAGAATCTGTTGAATCAATTGCAATAAAAAGTTGTTACATTTGGTAGTAAAAAAATCGCATGAACATATGGAAGCACTGGAAAGACCATTATCCAACCTTCAACTCGAACTGCTCAAAACCTTTTCCCATCAGTTGAGCGATCAGGACCTTCTGCAATTAAAGGCCTTGCTATCTGCTTTTTTTGCAAAAAAATCAATTGAAATGGCTAACAAGGTATGGGATGAAGAAGGTTGGAGTCATGAGAAAGTTGACCAACTACTACATACCAAACTCAGAACCCCTTACCAGAGCAAATAATGTATGCGGGTTGTTCTGGATACCAATGTACTGTTGGTAAGCATATCTGATCGGTCGCCTTACCACTGGGTTTACCTCGGATTGCTTCAAGGGGCATATGAATTATGTGTGACAACTGATATCCTTTTAGAATATGCTGAAATAATTGAACGCCATATGGGTATAGAGGCAAGTGAAAGTGTAGAAGGCACTTTGGAAAACTTGCCTAATGTTATTTTAACCACATCATATTTTCGATTTAATTTAATCACGAAAGACAGGGACGACAATAAATTCGTCGATTGTGCTGTAGCTGCTAATGCACACTATATTGTCAGTGAGGATAAGGATTTTAGGGTATTGGAAAAAATACCTTTCCCCAAGGTCGAAGTATTGAGCCTTGTAGAATTCAAAATGAAATTATTAAAACAAGGCAGTACCTAACTTTGCCCTATTTCCACTTCAAGGTCCCCACCATCTTATCCAAATCCTGTTTCATAAATTCCACCACCGGCGCCAGCGAGTCGGGGCGTGCCTGGGTATTGAAGTACAGCGCGCCGCGAACAAAATTGCGCGTGGAATCGGACAGGAAAAACTGATAGGTAGAAGCAGCCGCGCCTTCGACATGGAAAATGATGCCGTACACGTCGGCATCGGGGCGGGATACGGGGATTTCCTCGATGTAACTGGCCTTGATATTGTGTTTATTGGTCATCTCGTAAGCATCGGCCACGAGTTTGTCGAAGTCTTTCCGGCCGCTGATGGGGTAATAACTGCAATACAGTTTTGCATTCAGGGAGGGCACGAATAGGTTGAACCAGCAATCATTGGCCGGTTTTTCATCAAAAAACGTGGTATCGTGCTCCACACTGGCGTAGGCAGGCTGATCGAAGGTAAAATTGCAATATCCTTCCTCGAAGGGTTTGTAGGCTTTTTCCGGGTAAATGACGCGCGGGTAAGCACGCGGCTTGGGCGCCACGACGGTTTCATCGCAGGAGGCAAAAAAGACAATCAGGGACAGGAAAAGCAGTGTGTAACGGATCATGTAGCACGAAATAGTGAAGGGTCGGGCAAAGTTCGGTAAAAACGTGCGATTGACCGGGAGATTGCGTGGAAGTTTCGGCATTTGTTTTACCTGCACGCTCACTTCCGGTTCCAGGTTTTCAGCCGCTCCTCATACCGTTTGCGGTCGATCGGCCAGGCATCCTCGTCCAACGAGCCTTCCAGTTCTTCATCAAGCCCTTTGAGCAGGCTGGGGAAAAAATCGAGCCCTGCGCGTTTTTCCACCTGATCGATGGAGCAGGCATAATCCATCACAGGCCGTTCGCTGAGGGAATTGGGCAGCATAAAAGCGATGGCTTTCTGCTGATCAGGCGCGTACAGCACCTTGTAATAAGCCCCAGGCACGGTCACCTTGCTGAAACCGATTTGCCCGAGCTCCTTTACACTGAAAATGGGGCCGGTAACGACATACAGGTGATTGAATTTGCGGGCCCAGTCGCGCGTGAGTTCTTCCAGTTCGCGCCAGATGCCAACGTTGAAGGCGGGCACCTGCGGACTGATATTGCTCATAAAAAACGACTCGTCGATGGCGGTTTCATTAAATGCCATATCGGCTGCGGGGCACAGGTGGCCTTTGTCGTAGCCGCTACCGGTATAATCGCGCGGTGTGGCGCTTTCGGTGCGCACTTCCGGGTCGGGGCGGAAGGTATTGGGGCGTTCGGCCCAGTTTTCATTGAGCCGGTCGCGGGTGAGTTCGTAGGCCACCCATTCAGCCTGTTCGTGGTCTTCGTTGTAAGAGAGGGTAAACCAGGTATGCCGCACCACTTCGCCGGTGGTGGAAGCGGGAAGGATGTTTTCCGGCACCTTCGAGACGCTGGCCTGTTCGGCAGGCTGTTCGGTTTTAGCCGGCATTTCGGTCGAGGTATTGGTATTCGCGGGTTCGTCCGTTTTTTTGCCTGAAAACTGATTGAAAAGCCAGAAGGCTACGCCTGCCAGGACGGCGAAAATGCCTGTTTTAAACAAAAAACCTCCCGAATCGGAGGATGATTTTCGTGCCATCGTCTGAAAAACTTTTTGTTGGCACAAACATAAATTTTTTGTTTGGGATTTTGTTGGCTCTGTTGGTTTTTAACCACAACGGAGCAAAAAAAATCCCGAATCCTGGCCTCAACCAAAATTCGGGATGATTCAAATTTGCTTCTTGCCTCTTGTTTTTTGCCCCTTGGCTTTTAGAAATTTGACAACTTTTTGAAAGTTGTCAAATTAACTCTCCAGTGCCGCAGCACCGCCCACGATCTCGCCGAGTTCGGTGGTGATGGCTTCCTGGCGCGCCTTGTTGTAGTTGATACGGAGCGTTTTGAGCAGTTCTTCGGCATTGTCCGTAGCCTTGTCCATAGCGGTCATACGAGCGCCGTGTTCGCCGGCCTGGGTATCGAGTACCGTTTTGTGGAACGACAACTGGAGGATACTCGGGACGAGGGTTTCCAGCAATTGTTCTTTATCCGGTTCGAAGATGTAATCTGCCTTTCTTTTGGCAGATTTGGTGTCTTTGACTTCCATTTTCGGTACCGGCAGCCATTGCTCTACCACCGGGTATTGGGTGGCGGCATTGCGGAAATGGCTGTACACGATTTCGATGGCGTCGTAGGAACCTTTGGAAAACTCATCCATCAGTCCGCGAGCCACGGCGCTTACATTGTCGTAAGACGGCTGGTCGTACAGGTGGATGAAATCCGAATTGAATTTCAGGTCGTTGAAACGACGGCGGAAGAAGTCGTAGCCTTTTTTACCGATAAACAACACGGTGACGCCACCATTTCGGCGTTGTTCGCCGTATTTGGTGTTGATCAGCATGACTGCTTCCTTGTTGATGTTGGTATTGAACGCGCCGCACAGGCCGCGGTTGGATGTAACCACCACGATCAGCACTTTTTTTACCGGACGTTCTTTGCCAAACGAAGTATTGGCGTCGCCATCGAGGTTCGACAGGATATTGGACAGCATGCGATTCAGTCGTTCCGCATATGGGCGCATTTGCACGATGGCGTTTTGCGCTTTGCGCAATTTCGCTGCCGACACCATTTTCATGGCTTTCGTGATCTGCTGTGTGCCGATAACGGATTTGATGCGTTCGCGTACTTCTTTTAAGCCTCCAGCCATAATTCTAATGATGAATTATGAATGATGAATGATGAATGATGAATACCCCTTTAGATTACTCTACGTGTGTTATTCATCATTCATCGTTCATCATTCATCATTAATTTAGTTTTTCTTATACGTTTCCGCCAGTTCGGCAGCCAGTTCTTTCATTTTGGAAAGGCTGGCGTCTTCGAGTTTGCCTTTGCGGAATTCTTCCAGGATAGCGGGCAGTTCCTGCTCCATTTTCATGAGGAAGATTTCTTCAAATTCGCGCACTTTATCGAGCGGAACGTCGCGCAGCAGGTTCTGGGTGCCGAGGTAGATGATTGCTACCTGCTTTTCTACGGTAACAGGGCTATACTGCGGCTGTTTCAGAATTTCTACGTTGCGCGAGCCTTTAGCCAATACGCTTTGTGTAGCGGCATCGAGGTCGGAACCGAATTTGGCGAAGGCTTCCAGTTCGCGGAACTGCGCCTGGTCGAGTTTCAGCGTACCGGCGATTTTTTTCATCGATTTGATCTGTGCATTACCACCTACGCGGCTTACAGAGATACCAACGTTGATTGCAGGGCGCACACCGGCGTTGAACAGGTTGGATTCGAGGAATATCTGGCCGTCGGTGATGGAGATCACGTTCGTCGGGATGTATGCAGATACGTCACCTGCCTGCGTTTCGATGATCGGCAGGGCCGTGAGTGAACCGCCACCTTTCAGCAAGCCTGCTTTTTTGAGGCTTTCTGGCAGGTCGTTCATGTCTTTCATCACGTCGTCGTTGGCGATGACTTTTGCAGCGCGTTCGAGCAGGCGGCTGTGCAGGTAGAATACGTCGCCAGGGTATGCTTCGCGGCCTGGAGGACGGCGCAGCAGCAGGGAGGCTTCGCGGTAAGCAACGGCCTGTTTGGACAAGTCATCGTACACGATCAGCGCCGGGCGGCCGGTGTCGCGGAAGTATTCGCCGATAGCGGCGCCGGAGAACGGAGCGTAGAATTGCAGTGGAGCCGGATCGGAAGCCGAAGAGGAAACGATCACCGTGTAAGCCATAGCGCCGTTTTCTTCCAGCGTGCGGGCTACCTGAGCCACCGTAGAGGCTTTCTGGCCGCAGGCTACGTAGATACAGAACACGGGTTCGCCGCGGTCAAAGAATTCTTTTTGGTTGATGATTGTGTCGATCGCGATGGCGGTTTTACCCGTCTGGCGGTCGCCGATGATCAATTCGCGCTGGCCGCGGCCGATCGGAATCATAGCGTCGATGGCCTTGATACCGGTTTGCAGCGGTTCATTTACCGGCTGGCGGTAAATTACACCCGGTGCTTTGCGCTCGATCGGCATTTCGTATTTGGCGCCGGTGATCGGGCCTTTACCGTCGATGGGCTGACCCAGCGGGTTTACTACGCGGCCTACAAAACCTTCACCTACTTCGATAGAGGCGATTTTGCCGGTGCGTTTTACGACAGAGCCTTCGCGGATACCATCGGAAGAACCCATCAATACGACACCTACGTTGTCTTCTTCCAGGTTCAATACGATGGCGCGTACGCCGTTTTCAAATTCTACGAGTTCGCCCGCTTGCGCGCGGTTGAGGCCGTACACGCGAGCGATACCGTCGCCCACCTGCAGTACGGAGCCAACTTCTTCGAGATTGGTTTCTGCCCCGAAGCCCGACAATTGTTGTTTCAATATTGCGGAGATTTCTTCCGGTCTGACGTCTGCCATATTATCAATGATGAATGATGAATGATAAATGTTGAGTGATGAACGATGAATGATGAATGATGAATGCCGCTTTAGATTACTCTAAATGTGTTATTCATCATTCATTATTCATCATTCATCATTAAAATTCTTTGACATACAGGTTTTTAGAGAACTGTGCTCTGAGTTGATCCAGTTTGTGTGCTGCGCTGGCGTCGTACCGTTTGTTATCGAACTCCAGGATGAAGCCGCCGATCAGGTCGGGGTCTACGGAAGTCTGGATGTCGATATTTTCGTTGGTAGCGCCGCTGGCAACAATTTTTTTGCGCAGGTCTTGCAGCACAGCGTCGCTCATGGGCGTAGCCGTGGTAACCCGCACGGTGGTGATTTTATTGAGGCTTTTATATTGTTCGCCGAATTCGGCGGCAATTTCCGGCAGGTAGTTTTCGCGGTTTTTGGTAATCAGCAGTTTGAGGTAGCCCATGGTGAGGGCGTCGAACTGCGACTTGAACAGCGCGTCCATAGCAGCCGCTTTCCGGTCGTTGGTGATCACCGGATTTTTCAGCATCAGGTACAGGTCGCGGTTGCGTACGGCTTGTTGCAATACCTGGATATCGGCATTTACCTGCGCCAGTTTACCTTGCTCGACGGCCAGTTCGATCAGCGATTTGGCGTAACGGGTGGCTATACGTGTGACACTCATGGTGCGTTGTTGTTGCGTTGGTGTGGATGAATAGGTTGATGAGGGTTGATGAGGGTTGATGAGGGTTGATATTCAGCCGCTCGGGGTAAGGGTAGAATTTTCATTCCTCGAGTGGTTGAATATCAACCCTCATCAACCCTCATCAACGCTTATCACCCCCTTCAATTCAGATCGATGCTTTTCGTCAAACTCTGGGCGTATGCTTCCTGTTCGGCTTTGTTGCCCAGTTCCTTGCGAAGAATTTTTTCTGCGATTTCGATCGCCAGTTGACCTGATTTGTTTTTCAGTTCGACCATGGCGGCGTTTTTGTGGTTTTCGATATCGTGCAGGGCGCTTTCCACTTTGCGTTTGTACTCGGCGTTGGCGCGTTCTTTGGCTTCAGCGATGATCTGGTCTTTGGCCTCTTTGGCTTCTTTCAGCATTTGAGCGCGCTCTTCACGGGCTTCTGCCAGCAATTGCTCGTTTTTGGCTTCCAGATGTGCCATTTCCTCGCGGGCTTTTTTGGCTTCATCGAGGGCGTCCTGAATATCCTGTTCGCGTTTTTTCAGGGCTTCGCCAATCGGTTTGAAGGCAAAGCGGCTCATGATGAACCAGAACAGCAGGAAAATGACGGTTGTCCAGAACAATAAACCCGGTTCAGGTTTGATGACGGAGAAATCTGCCAGAAACAACATAGAAGTGAAGAATTGTGATTTTTTATAAATGGATCGGAGTCAGTTAAGTTTTTGTTGGCGAGGACGCCAACAAATGTCAAGGTCAAACTCCGATGAATGGTCAAAAAATCGGGGCGTTGAACAGACCAACCGTCGCTCGCAGCCCCGAAAGGGCATTTCTTAGCCTTGTGCTTTTACGAAGAAAGACAATACCATTGCAACCAGAGCAGCACCCTCTACGAGAGCAGCAGTCAGGATCATGTTGGAACGGATATCGCCAGTTGCTTCCGGTTGACGAGCGATGGCTTCCATCGCTTTTCCACCGATTTGACCGATACCGAGACCGGCACCGATTACAGCCAGGCCAGCACCAAGTGCAGCGTAACTCATGTTGTGTAATTTATGTTGAATGAACTGATGTACTGATTTGTGTTTTGGTGTTTTGGTGTTTTCGTGTTTTTGAGGTACCACTCACGCGGCCCCTCTCACTCTCTCACTCTCTCACTCTCTCACCCTCTCACTCTCTCACTCTCTCACTTCTCTATCAGTGGTGGTGTGGTTCTTCAATAGCCGTTCCGATATACGTTGCCGACAACATCGTGAAGATGAAAGCCTGCAGGAATGCTACCAGCAATTCCAGCGTCATCATGAACAGAGAAAGCGGAACGGAAGCAATAATACCGGTTATTGAACCAGTCATATTTTTTCCGGCATCGCCGAATATAAAAATCAGGCTCACGAAACTCAGGATTACGATGTGGCCGGCCGTGATGTTGGCAAAAAGACGCAACAGCAGGGTGAACGGCTTCAGGAAAAGACCCAGAATTTCGATGGGCGTGAGAATGAATATTTTCAAAACAGCAGGGACGCCGGGCATCCACAAGGTGTGTTCCCAGAAGTGTTTTTTCGCGCTGAACGTCGAGATAAAAAACGTCAGCAGGGCCAGTACGATGGTAATGGAAATGTTACCAGTTACGTTGGCGCCACCCGGGAAGAAAGGAATCTGACCAATCAGATTGAGGCCGAGGATGAAAAAGAATGCCGACATCAGGTACGGCATGTATTTTTCGTATTTCGGACCGATGTTCGGCTTGGCTACTTCGTCGCGGATAAATGTGTAGAACGGTTCGATAAAGTTTTGCAGGCCTTTTGGCGCCTGTCCGTGGCGTTTGGTAGCGCTGTTGGCTACGGAGCGGAACAGGAAGAAAAAGACGAGCACCGTCAGCAGCATGGTAAACACGTTGCGGGTGATGGAGTAGTCGTAGAAACTGGTCACACCGCCGCCCATCAGGCCGCCGTCGAAGGTAGTTTTGGAATCCAGCAGGTTGCACTGACCGTTGATGACGGCGAAGTACATTGTTTTGGGTTTTCCGTCGATGGTCGTGTCTTTGTGCGTGTAGTCGTCCACTTTCACTTCACCTTCAGCGTATTGCGGATTCTGGATGCGCATCACATTGCCATGAACCAGTACATAGCCGTCTTGTGCTGCTTCGCCATTGCCGTGGTGGTGTGCATGGAAAGCCGCGGTGGTGGAAAATTTCCAGCCATGGCCCGGAGCATAGAGAATAACCGGCAGGTGAATGTAGGTATTTCCAATGACATGAATGGCATTGGCATCGGCGATGTGGTGAACGGCATTGTCGCCGGCATTGAACTCGGTTTCCTCGCTCACCGAGTGGCCGCAAGGGCTGTGGGCGCCCTCGTGGTGACCTTCTGCGGGTGCTTCAGCCGACATTTCTGCATTTTGGGAATGCGTCGGGTCGCCGTGCGTTTGCTCGGTCTGAGGCTGGTGAGAATGATCGTGGTCATGCTGCGCAAAAGCGCAAGTTGCTAAACCACTGATAATCAATACAATCCAATATTTGCGTGCAAAGGTCATAGCCACTTTGGAAATAATTTTCTCAAATCGGCTGCAAAGGTACAATGTGATTTTCGTTTAAAAAAACCAAGAAAATTATTTTCCCAAAAAAAATGGGGAAAAGCGGTCGGGCAAAGCAGGAATCCGGAATTTAATTTGGAGTGTGTCTATTCAGCAGGTGTTCTGGCCAGATTTCAGCGGGGGATTTACACGGGTACAACGAAGAAAATTAGGAAAATAGTTATTTCACGCTAAAATCAGGGTTTGTTGCGCTGTGTAATATCCACCTTGTATAGTTTGTGGTTGGGAATATTCACATCGTCCTGTCCTATATAATATAGGTGTCCGTCGCGTATCTTAAAATTGGCCGACAGGTAGCGCACCTCTCCAAGCGGGCAGGTGCGCACGATGTGGCCGTTGTCAGGGTCAATTTTTTCAAGCCTGTGCAATCCGTCAGGCGCAAAATGGGCATAGAGTTCCTGCGTCACATCGTCTTTGAGCAATTCTTTTCTCCAGCCCCTGGCAGTTTGATAGGAAATCGTCGAGCGGTTTTCGGGTCTGAACAGATCATCGAATTGCAACAATTCTCCATTGATGTGATCAAAAAGCAACAGCCGATTGTTGATCTTGAACAACGGCGCATAAGCGGAATCCTGTTCGATGGTTTTCAGGGCTCCCAGCCAGGCCACCTGATCGGCAGATTGCGCGAGGGGAATGAGTTGGGAAATTTCCAGCGGAGGGTGTTCTTCATCGGGAAATTCATCGATGGCAAAATCCTTGTTGATCGGGTCGGATGCAGGAGTTCCTCCGGCACGCACTGCAAACGGTGCATTGTTCAGAAACTGACGGTATGCACGAAACGCTTCTCGGGTAGCAGGCCTGTTGCGCACATTGGCAAGTGGGTGGCGGCCACCGTAGTTGTCGTAATAGGTGTAGGTAACCGTCTGGTTGAGCAATGAAGTCTCCCTGTATATGTAATACCGGTCGTTTTTCAGTACACAAGGTTCAATGAATACACGGAATTTGCGGGTGTCGTATCTGGGAAAAGTATCCAGTTCAGTACCGTTTACAATCAACTCCTGCGAAAAATCAGGCCCGATAATATGCAATCCACCCGTACAACTCCGATGCAACTGGCGGGGAGAGCCGGCCAGTGGCAATTCTGAAATGACCTGTCCCGATTCATCGGTGAGGCGCAGCAAGTGCCTTTTTTTATCGCGCAGCAGTAGCAAGAGGTTTTTTCCTGCAAATTCGTAGTCGTACAGATCTATGGAAAAATCTTCTTCTATCAACACCTGTACTTTGGGTGCTACCACATCCACCACCGGCAGGGAAAGGAATTGGGAGGTCATGGTTACATCGAGCAGCCGTTTTCCGGATACAAAATCATTTTCGTCCAGCACAATGCGCCTCGAAAAATAGCCCAGACGCTGTACAATGAGTTGAACGGGGCGCTCCGGCACTGCTATGCGGTACAGGCCGTCGGCGCCGGTAATCACACCGGTGAAATCATCGATGTACACCGATGCGCCTTCCAGGGGCTCGCCTTCTTCGGTGCGAATGGCGCCATACACCTGCCAGTTCTGGGCAAAAAGCGCGGCACTCTGAAAAATGCCAAGCAAGAGTAATAAAGTGCGCATGGGAAAGTCTGAAGAATTGGAAAATGAAGATCAAGGAAAACGCTGCCTCCTCTGCGCTGATAAAAGTAACCATTCAGGCTGCTGCAATGTGAAAAAAGTTGTGAACAAGCCTTTTGCGCGGCTGAAGATGGCAAATGATTGAGTGGAGCCCCACTCTACGCATTGTGTTCTTTGTGAAACCTTGGTGTCCGTTGTGGTTAAATTTTTTACCACGAAGAACACCAAGGTTTCACAAAAGACACTACGCGTAGAGTAGACATCGATTTTGTTTAATTTTTTTTGTAAAAAAATAGCCATAAGATAAACAAAGCCGCTTACTACCTGTTTTCAATATCAGTTTGTAAAAGAAATGATACAAACTAACATGCGATCATTACCTTTGCCCCGCTAACCAGCCTTACAGCGCTGCCGCTGACACCACCATAATCTTCCATATCAGTTCCATCTCGTTTGTTCGTTTCCGAAGACCTGTCTCCTGAAACCTTAAGCGATATTTATTTGATTGTCAGCGCATTACAAAAAGCGCATTAAAACACTTTCCAGTAGTATGGCAAAACGCCTCGCTCCCATCGGCATCGACGATATGGCATTTTATGTGCCCAAACTTTATCTCGACATCCGCGCACTGGCTGAAAAACGCAACATTCCTTACGAAAAACTCTCGCATGGACTGGGCCTGCACAAAATGGCTATTTGCGACGTGCATGAAGACGCCGCCACCATGGCCGCTGAAGCCATCGCCGAACTGATCGAACGCAACCACATCGACCCGCGCCGCATCGGCCGCATTTACCTGGGCACTGAAAGTGCGCTGGATGGCGCCAAACCCACCGGCACCTATGCCGTAGAAATGCTCGGCCAGCGCTTCGCCCAACAATATGGCCCCGACAGTTTCCGCCACTGCGATGTGGTGGATATGACATTTGCCTGTATCGGCGCTACCGATGCGCTGCATACCACACTCGACTGGGTGGCAGGCGGCGAAGAAGATCGTATCGGCATCGTGGTAGCCAGCGACGTGGCCAAATACGAACTCGGCTCCAGCGGCGAATACACCCAGGGCGCCGGCGCAGTCGCCATGCTGGTGCGCCGCAATCCGCGCTTGCTCGTGGTGCGCAACCTCTTTGGAGTGGCGATGGAAAGTGTACATGATTTTTACAAGCCCCGCCGCGAGCGTTTTACCGAAACGCCCGTGTTCGACGGACAATATTCCAACCAGTGCTACCAAAATCGTATGACGGAGGCACTGGCCGATTTCCGCCGCCGCGCTGTTCAGGCAGGCGTATTTGGCGAAAACCAATATGCAGCGATGTCGGACCGCTGGGCGCGTATGATTTTCCATCTGCCCTATGCTTTTCATGCCAAACGCATGTATGTAGAGCCTTTTGTAGAAGAGCGCAAAGCCGCAGGTAAATGGATGGTCGATGTGCAGCGCTACGGCTTTGCAGAACCTGGCCGCGAGCAATACGAAGACCGGAAATCTTTTGAAAAAGCCCACACTGCATTCCTTAAATCGGTGAGTGAATCACCCATTTATCGCCGTTTTGTTCGCGAAAAACTGGAAAAAGCGCAACGTGCCAGCCAGGAAACCGGCAATCTGTATACGGCTTCCATTTTCCTGGCGCTCATGAGCACCCTGGAATCCGATGTGCAGGAAAATGCAGCCCTTGCAGGCAAACGCCTTGGATTCGTAGCATATGGAAGTGGCTCCAAAGCCAAGGTATTTGAAGCCAGGGTACAACCGGGTTGGGAAGCAGTTGCCCGCCATTTTAAGGTGTTTGAAAAATTGCAACGCCGCCGTGCCATCGACTACGACCAGTACGAAAACCTGCACACCGGCGTGCAACAGGAATCCGTGCTGACCGAGATGGGGCACTGGGGGCTGAAATCCATCGGCCAGGAAGGCGTGACGCTGGGAGCAAGGTATTATGCGGCGTTTTGAGGGTGTTTGAATAGGATTTTTGAGATTTTAAGGATTAGAAGGATTGCCGACTTCGAGTTGACAATTTTTTAAATTTTTCCAATTGTCAACTCGAAGTCGGCAATCCTTCTAATCCTTAAAATCCCAAAAATCCTGTTCAAATACTCCTTCCTTTTTCCGTCATTTGCAGTTCTTCTTACAGTTTACACGCACATGACCCACATCCTCCAGAAATACGCCCGCTTGCTCGTTCAGTACTGTCTTCAGGTAAAAGACGGCGATAAAGTATTCATTTCCACTACATTATTAGCCGAACCGTTGCTGCGGGAGGTGTATCGAGAAGCCTATGCTGCCGGCGCGGCGTTGGTAGAATGCGACCTGTCGTTCAGGGAACGAGAGCGCATTTTCACGCAGAACGCCAACGAACAGGCCTTCAAAACACGGCCTGTGCTCAGCAGCATCGCCATGGAAACATTTGACTGCTACCTACACATCCGTGCGCCATTCAACCTGCGCGAATTCAGCGGGGCCACGCCCGATCAGGCCCGCTGGCGGAATGAAGCCATGGCGCCAATCAACAAAATCTACTTCGAACGCACGGCAGACAAGCGCTTGCGCCGCAACCTTTGCCAGTATCCGACGGATGCCTCGGCGCAGGAAGCAGGCATGAGCCTGAGCGAATACGAGCAATTTGTGTACAACGCCTGCAAACTTTTTCACGACGACCCGCAGGCGGCCTGGCTCGATGTACGCGCGAGCCAGCAACGCATTGTCGATCACCTGAATGCGTGTAGCACCGTGCGCTATGTTACCAATGGCACGGACATTTCATTCAGCACAAAAGGTCGCACGTGGATGAACTCCGACGGGCAAACCAATATGCCTTCCGGCGAAGTGTACACCAGCCCTGTGGAAGACAGCGTCAACGGCACTATTCACTTTTCCCTGCCCTGCATTTATCAGGGCGCTGAAGTAGAAGGCGTTACGCTTTGGGTGCGCGATGGCTACATCGAGAAATGGGAAGCGCAACGTGGCCGCGATTTTCTGGATCAGGTTTTTGCCATGCCCGGTACGCGCCGTTTCGGTGAGGCGGCAATCGGTACCAATTACGACATCCAGCGCATGACCAAAAATATCCTGTTTGATGAAAAAATCGGCGGCACTATCCACATGGCCATCGGACAGAGTTACCTGCAAACAGGTGGTAAAAACGAATCGCCCGTGCACTGGGATATGATCACCGATATGACACAGGGCGGTGAGATCTGGGCCGACGGGGAAAAAATTTATCAGAACGGGAAATTTTTGATTTAGAGTTGTCGGTTTTTGGGGTTGATAAAGGTTGATGAGGGTTGATAAAGGTTGATGAGGGTTGATGAGGGTTGATAATCAGCCACTCGATGAATGAAATATTCAACCCTTACCTCGAGCCGTCATTTATCAACCCTCATCAACCTTTATCAACCCTCATCAACCCTCATCAACCCTCATCAACCCTCATCAACCCCCAAAAACCCATAACCCAACAATTCTCACACACATGAAACATCTCCCTACCCTTCTTCTTGCACTCGTTGCCCTCCACTGTTTGCAGGCACAAAGCGTGGTGTCGCCCAATGGAGCACTCCGCGTGCAAATTCAGACCTCACCCAACCTTACCTGGCAGGTTTTTCTGCGCGATGCAGCACTCACTCAAGCTGCCCCTTTGAGCCTGACCGTGGAAGGAATGGGCACGCTGGGCGAGCGCCCCGTGGTGCTGAAAGCCGATACCAAAAATGTGCAGCGCAATGCCCGGGCCGATGTATGGCAAAAAAGCGCTCAGGTACCGGAAGCCTTCAATGAACTGACACTCCATTGCAAAGGCGACTGGGGCGTGGTTTTCAGGGCTTATGATGAAGGGGTGGCATATCGTTTTTTTACCAATTTCAAGGGAAATGAGGTAGTTATTACCGCTGAAACATGTGCTTTCCGGCCTGCTAACTGCAAATCCTACCTGTTCCCGGAGGAAGAAGGATTCTATTCACACAACGAACGCATCTTCAAACCAACGGCTCCTGCGAGTCTGGATGAAAGTAAACTGGCCAGTCTGCCGTTGCTCGCCGAACTGGAAAGTGGTGTAAAAATCCTCGTTACGGAAACGGATTTGCAGGATTACCCCGGCCTCTGGATGCGCGGCGCCAAAACCAAAAACGGCGACCTCAACGGCGTACTACCCTATTATCCGAAAACACTGGTGCGTACCACCAACCGGGATATTCAGCCTGTGGACCGCGACTACTACCTCGCCAAAACAAAAGGCACGCGCAGTTACCCCTGGCGTTTGTTTCTGGTGGCTGAAAAAGATGTGCAATTGCTCAACAACCAGATGCCCTGGCTGCTGGCTGAGCCCAGCCGTATCGCCAACACACAATGGATCAAACCCGGCAAAGTAGCCTGGGACTGGTGGAATGCCCTCAACCTCGAAGGTGTGGATTTCCAAACAGGCGTCAATACAGAAACCTACAAATACTTTGTCGATTTCGCTGCCAAAAACGGGCTGGAATATGTCATCCTCGACGAAGGCTGGTCGGATACCGGCAACCTCCTGCTGCATGGCGGCCCTGTCGATATGGATGCGCTCGCTGCCTATGCCAAATCCAAAAAAGTGGGCCTGATTTTGTGGACTACCTGGGTAGCGATCGACCTGGGATTTGACGACATTTTACCATATCTGAAAAAATGGGACATTAAAGGTCTGAAAATCGACTTCATGCAACGCGACGACCAACAGATGGTGCAGTTCTACTGGCGCATGGCCGAACTATGTGCCCGCCATGGCTTTCTGGTCGACTACCATGGCGCCTACAAACCATCCGGGCTACAACGTACCTGGCCCAATGTGATCAGTTTTGAAGGCGTTTTCGGCCTTGAGAACTGCAAATGGGATACCCAGAAGCGCATTGACCCGGAACACAATGTCACGCTGCCATTTACCCGCCAGGTAGCAGGCCCGATGGATTACACGCCCGGAGCCATGTTGAATTATCAGAAAGACGACTGGTGGCCTTCTTTCAACCGACCCGCATCTATGGGTACCCGCTGCCACGAACTGGCGAAATACATTGTGTTTGAAAGCCCTCTTCAAATGCTGGCAGACAGCCCTACTAACTATGAAAAAGAACCAGAATGCCTCGCTTTTCTGTCCAAAGTGCCTTCTATTTGGGAAAAAACCGTTCCTGTGGCCGGGCAAGTGGGCGATTATGTCATCATGGCCCGACAAGCCACCAACGGACTCTGGTACCTGGGCGCCATGGGCGACTGGACGGGCTGGAACCTAAAAATCGACACTCGTTTTTTGCCAGCCGGAGAATATGAAGTGGAAATTTTTGAAGACGGCATCAATGCCGACCGGAATGCACAAGATTATAAACGCCTGGTAAAACGCATAAAAAGCGGCGATACCATGGAACTCGGTCTGGCCCGGGGAGGCGGATATGTGGGGGTTTTCAGGAAACTGTAGGTGAGTTATTAAGTTATTGGTTATTGAGTTATTAGGGGTGATAGGGGACCATTTGTTGATATGTCTGGCATCCATTTTTCAGCAGCCAAACATATGTACAAATGGTCCCCTATCACCCCTAATAACTCAATAACCAATAACTTAATAACAAAAATGAAATGGGGCCCAACCTTACCGGCTGCGCCCCATCATTAAACTACAAACGCTTCTTGAAAATCCTGTATCAGGATTTATTATTCTTTGTCATGGTTCCAGTGAGCAGTCCTCGCTTCTCACTTCTCACCTCTCGCTTCTCACCTCTTTTTAGTGGTGACCTTTCCCGATCCCGACACCGACGACTGTACCGGGCCGTCAACGCCTACCAGCACATTACCGGAGCCGGAAATGGCTACTTCGGCCGTTTTGCCTTTCAGGTCGCCGGCGTCGATGTTGGCAGAGCCGGAGATGGCAAATTCCTGTTCGGTGGCAGTGCCTGTCAGCACCATTTTACTGCTACCGGAGATGGCTATATCGAGGTCTTTCACATCAAAAGCACCTTTGAAATTGCTCGAACCGCTGCTGGCCAGATCAAATTCACTGGTTTTGATGACCGACAGTGCTTCGATATTGGAAGAACCGCTGGCAGCAACTTCTTTTAGATTTTTGTAGGTAATCGTCATGCGGATTTTAGAACCATTGTAGGAGCCTTTTTTCATGCCGATTTCAAGGGTCGAACCCTTTACTTCCGTAATGATTTTATCGGCATCTACACCATTCAATTCCAGTGTGATGCTTTCGCTGCTGCCTTCCTGCAGCATTACGGACTCATATCCTCCTGAAATAGCAATCTTGTCAAATGATGACAGGCTGCGGGTTACGTTGTTTTGTGCGCCGGCCATTGCGGAAAGTACCAAGCCGCCAAAAAAGGTAAGAAAAAGACGAATTTTCATACAGTTAGCAAGATTTGTAGTGAATGCATGATGGGAGAGACAGTGGGGAGGAAGCAAGGTTGCTTTGGGAGTTATGAGTTATGAGTTATGAGTTATGAGTTATATTCACGTTGCTATTGGCTTCATTATTAGAGAGACCAATAGCAACGTGAATATAACTCATAACTCATAACTCATAACTGTCGGACGACATAACTCATAACTCATATCTCATCCCTCCCTCTTTGCCATTGCGATAAAAAAATCCATCGCTTCCGGGTTGCGCATGGAATCGCGGTTGTAAGCCTTGTCGAGCGGTTTGTGCTGGAGGATTTTTTTCACCGGCGTTTCCATCTTTTTTCCCGAAATGGTGTAGGGTATATCGGGTATTTCAATGATAGCATCGGGCACATGGCGCGGGCTGTAGGCGGTACGCAGCGTAGTGTTGATGCGTTTTTTCAAATCGTCGTTCAGGGCAGCATTGGGGGTGAGCGTTACAAACAGCGGCATCCAGTCGGTTCCATCGGCGTATTCCAGGTTGATGATCAGGCAGTCTTTGATTTCCGGAATGGCATCCAGGGCCCGGTAGATTTCTGCTGTGCCGATGCGAACTCCTTGCCGATTGAGCGTGGCGTCAGAACGGCCGAGGATTACCAGGCTGTCACGCTCGGTGATCTGGATCCAGTCGCCATGGCGCCATACCCCCGGGAAGGTATCGAAATAACTGTTGTGGTATTTTGAACCATCCGGGTCATTCCAGAAAAAAACGGGCATGGAAGGCATGGGTTGCGTGACCACCATTTCGCCTACTTCGCCTACCGGTACCGGATGGCCGTTTTCGTCCCAACTTTCCATGGCACAGCCCAGGCAACGACACTGTATTTCACCCTGGTACACTGGCAGGAGCGGATTGCCGCCCACCCAGGCCGTACACACATCCGTGCCGCCGGCCATGCTGCTCAGCCAGACATCCGATTTCACATGTTCGTACACCCAGGCGAAGGCTTCGGGCGGCAGCGGCGAACCCGTGGAGCCAATGCTGCGCAAACGGGAAAGGTCGAATTGTCGACCGGGCTCCAGCGCTGCTTTCATGCAACTCACCAGAAACGGCGCGCTGGTACCAAAATGCTCGATGCCCGTTTTTTCGGCCAGTTCCCACAGCACATTCAGGTCAGGAAATCCAGGACTGCCATCGTACAACACAATGGTAGCGCCGGCCAGCATGGACGCCAGGGTGAAATTCCACATCATCCAGCCGGTGGTAGAAAACCAGAAAAAGCGTTCGCCGGGATGAATATCATTGTGCAAGTGCGTGTATTTCAGGTGCTCGAGCAAATTGCCGCCATGCGAATGGGTAATGGCTTTGGGTATGCCCGTGGTGCCCGAAGAATACAATACCCAAAGCGGGTGATTGAACGGAACGGGCAGAAAGGAAATCTGCGCATCTGCATGATTTTCAATCACGTCGCTCCAGGAAACTACTGTTTTTCCATCGCATTCAAAACCTGCCGATTCGTCGAGGTAGGGGATAAAAAGCACTTGCTGCACCGTAGGCAGCAGGCTACACAATTCGTGCAGCGTCTCGCGTTTGTCAAACATTTTGCCGCCATAGGAATAACCGTCTACGGCAATCAGCACCTTCGGTTCGATTTGCACAAAACGGTCGGCCACACTGGCTGCCCCGAAATCGGGCGAACAACTCGACCAAACCGCCCCAATCGACATGGCAGCCAGCACCGCCACCATGGCATGGGGCGAATTGGGCAGGTAGGCGGCAATTCGGTCGCCGGGCTGTACACCGCTTTGCCGGAAAAATTGGGCCATTGATGCCGTTTGCCGTTCCAGTTCTGCCCAGGATATTTCCGTCAGTTGATGGCGCTCGCTTTGAAAAAGAATGGCCGGATGTGCAGCGTTTTTTTGCCGAAAAATGTGTTCGGCATAATTGAGTGTACCACCTTCAAACCATTGATAATGAGGCATTTCATCCCCTTTCAACACTTGTTGATATGGCGTGTGAAGTATTACCTGAAAATACGCCTGCTGGCTTTCCCAGAAATCGGCTATCTGCTCGGCCGACCATTTCCACAGCGCATGGTAATTTTCAAAAACAAGTTTCTTTTCACGTTCCAGCCATTGCATGTATTGCTGCAAATGGCTGCGCTGCATTCCAGCCGGCGTGGGGCGCCAGCGAATAATGGGTGTGGTGTGGGTAGGCTCGGGCATGAGTGGATGGAGGGTTGAGAGAGTTGAGGGGTTGAGAGGGTTGAGGGGTTGAGAGGGTTGAGGGGTTGAGGGGTTGAGGGGTTGAGAGGTTGAGCGGGTTGAGGTTCGGCCAGAGTGGTCGCCCCTCAACTACTCAACCCCTCAACTCTCTCAACCCTATCAACCTTTATCAACCCAAGCATATATCTTTGCCACGAAAGTCCAGCAATTCCGTCAACTGACAAATTTTTTCCACCATGAAAGCATATAAAACCTTGTTGCCTGCGCTTTTGGCGCTTATTTTCCTCTCTTGCGATACCAGCAAAAAAACCGTTGCCACGCCCGGCAAAGACGACGGGATCATCGAAGTCACCTTCTTGCAAATGAACGATGTGTATGAAATTTCGCCGTCTTTGTCAGACAATTCCGGCGGACTGGCCCGTGTTGCCACCCTGCGCAAGGAATTGATGGCCCAAAATCCGAACACCATTACCGTACTGGCTGGCGATTTTATCAGCCCTTCCGTGATCGGCACCCTGAAATTCGAAGGCAAACGCATCCGTGGCCGCCAGATGGTGGATGTGCTCAATACGCTGGGCCTCGACTGGGTGGTGTTTGGCAACCACGAATTCGATTACGACGACCTGGCCGACCTGCAAGCCCGGCTCGACGAATCCAAATTTTCCTGGCTGGCCGGAAATGTGCGCCTGAAAGGCAATACCTGGACCCAGCAGTTTTTTAAAAACCGCAATGGCGGCACCGAAATCATTCCCGATAACACTGTCATCCACCTGAAAGATGCCGATGGCACCACGCTGAACCTCGGCATGTTCGGCGTGCTGGTGGATACCGGTAAAAAGCCTTGGGCGGAATACAGCGACTGGCAGACCTCGGCACAAAAAAGTTATGCCGAATTGCAACCCAAAACAGACGTGATCGTGGGCCTCACCCACCTGAATGTTGCCGACGACAAAAAACTGGCCGCACTGCTGCCATCTGTACCACTGATCATGGGTGGACACGACCACGACAACCAGATACACAAAATAGGAAATTCCATCGTGGCCAAAGCCGACGCCAATGCCAAAACGGTATATGTTCACACCCTGCGTTACGATAAAAACAAGCACACGCCTACTGTAAAATCCGTGTTACGCAAAATCGATGGCAAAATCGCCGACGAGCCTACTACTGCCGCCGCTGTTGCCCAATGGGAAAAAATCAAAAACGAATCGCTGGGTTCTGCCGGTTTTGACCCTGCCAAAACGGTTACCACACTCAAGCAATCGCTCGATTGCCGCGACGCCATTACCCGCCACATGCCAGCACCAGTAGGGGAAATTATCACAGGCGCTATGCAGTCTGTATCGAAAAACAAACCTGAAGTGGTACTTTTAAACAGCGGCTCCATCCGTGTCGATGACGTGCTGAGCGGTACCCTCACCGAACTCGACATTGTGCGGATGCTGCCTTTCGGTGGCGCCATCGTGGAAGTGGAAATGAAAGGTTCCATGCTCCGCAAAACCTTAGACACGGGCCTGGCCAACAAAGGCGCTGGCGGCTACCTGCAAACCAGTGGCGTGCGCAAAGACGAAGCCTCCGGCAAATGGTTTGTTGGCAACAACGCCCTGGATGACAACAAGTTGTACCACGTCACCCTGCCTGAATTCCTGCTGACGGGCAATGAACTGAACATGGGTTTTCTGAAAGCAACACTGGACAACGGCAAAAGCACCAACGCAGATATGCCAGTAATTTTAAAACCTGATTCCAAAGACAAGTCGGATCTGCGGAATGACGTGCGACTGGCTCTTATTGATTACTGGAGAAAAAAATAACTATGAAACACTTGATCCTGCTATCCTTTTCACTCTTTTTCCTGAACCCTCTTTTTTCCATGAGCGATTCCCTCGCCATTCAGCAATTGCTGGAAAAAGAATCGGCCACCTGGCGTTCCGGCGACTTTCAGGCGCATGCCGATTGCTGGCACATTCAACCTTACAGCCGAATCCTTGTTTCCACCACCGATGGCAAAACATACGATGTGCCGCCAGCCCTGATGAAAGACCCCAAAACGCCCATGGGCGATGGCGGCACCTCATACAATTCCAATTATCATATGAGTATTCACGGCGACCATGCCTGGGTTAGCCACGACGAAGTGTCTATTTCCAAAGATGGACACAAAACGTACTCGCATGAAATCCGCATCCTTGAAAAAATAGAGGGTGCGTGGAAACTGGTTGCGCAGTCGATCCATCAGTATCTTTGAAAAGACAAGAGCGAGAGGCAAGAGGCAAAGGGCAAGGAGCAAGGAGCAAGGGGCAAGAGGCAAGGAGCAAGAGGCAAAAGGCAAGGAGCAAGAGGCAAAAGGCAAGGAGCAAAAGGCAAGGAGCAAGAGGCAAAAGGCAAGGAGCAAAAGGCAAGGGGCAAGAAAGCCGTTTAACCTCCGTTTTAACTTTTGCCTCTTGCTCCTTGCCTCTTGCTCCTTGCCTTTTGCCTCTTGCTCCTTGCCCTTTGCCTCTTGCTCCTTGCCTCTTGCTCCTTGCCTTTTGCCTCTTGCTCCTTGCCCTTTGCCTCTTGCTCCTTGCCTCTTGCTCCTTGCCTCTTGCCCTTTGCCCCTTGCTCCTTGCCTCTTGTAAAATTAAGCACCATGCTCCACCAACTCCCTTTTTTTCTACTGCTAATTGTCAGCATTCTGCTGCTTATCATGCTGGCCAAACGGGTCGGTATTGCCTATCCTATTGTGCTGGTGGTGGCAGGACTGCTGGTCTGTTTTATTCCGGGTTTGCCGAAATATGAAATCAAGCCTGACCTGATTTTTGTACTATTCCTGCCACCATTGTTGTATGAAGCGGCCTGGGATACTTCCTGGAAAGAACTCTGGCGTTTTCGGCGCATCATCAGCAGTTTTGCCTTTTTGATCGTGTTGCTAACGTCTTGTGTGGTAGCAGTGGTGGCCAACAGTTTTATTCCCGGATTCAGCCTGGCGCTGGGATTTCTGCTGGGTGGCATCGTGTCGCCGCCGGATGCGGTGAGCGCTTCTGCCATTCTGGAAAATGTGAAAGTGAGCCGTCATTTTCGGGCCATTATTGAAGGAGAAAGCCTGCTGAACGATGCGTCCAGCCTGATTGTGTTCCGTTTTGCGCTGATTGCAGTGGGCACCGGACAGTTTGTTTTCCAGCAGGCCGCCCTGAATTTCTTTTGGGTTATCATAGCCGGTTTGCTGGTAGGCCTGGCAGTGGCATATGTGTTTTTTTGGCTGCACCGATTGTTGCCCACCGATTCGAATATGGACATTGTGCTGACGTTGGTGGCGCCGTATGCCATGTACATTGCGGCAGAATCCATGCATGTGTCGGGGGTACTGGCGGTGGTAGCCGGCGGATTGTTTTTATCGGACAGGTCGCATATTTTCCTTAGCAACCAAAGCCGTATACAAGGTTATGGCGTATGGTCGGCACTCGGGTTTATTCTGAACGGGCTGGTGTTTATGCTAATCGGGCTTCAGTTGCCGATTATTGTCAACAACCTGGGAGAAACGAGTATAAATCAGGCTATTGGGTATGGTGTACTCATTACGGCTGTGTTGATTGTGGGGCGTATTTTGTCGGCATTCGGGGCGGGCATTTTTACGCAGTTTGCCCGTAGATATTTCCATTTGCAATCTCCTGCGCCGGGATGGCGCGTTTCGCTCATTTTCGGTTGGGCGGGCATGCGTGGCGTTGTGTCGCTGGCGGCGGCGTTGGCTATTCCGCCCATGCTCGACAATGGTGAGCCATTTCCACAACGCAACCTGATCCTGTTTATCACCTTCGTTGTCATCCTGCTCACGCTGGTGATTCAGGGACTTACATTGCCCTGGTTGATCCGGAAACTGCATGTCGTCAACCCGTATATGGAGGAAGAGGAAGCAGAAAGCGAGCGCGATATCCAGCGCCGGCTGGCGCACAAAAGTCTGGAATACCTGAAATCAAAATGTACACTCGACATGCAGGAGCATCCCTACGTAAAACAACTGGCTGCCAAATGGAAACACGCGCACCAGTTGCTCGAAGACGAAGCCATGTCGAACAATTACAAAATGGCGTATTTCAAACTGCTCGACGAGCAACGCGGCTGGCTGCGGGAATGGAACAAGGAACTGGAACTGGATGAAGATATTATCCGCAAACATTTGATGCGGATTGATTTGGAGGAGATGAAGATGCGGCTGTCGTAGAGATTCCTCCCCTAAATAAGTATCCAAGAAAAACTTGTTGGTACATGTGCCAAAACAATTTTCTTTGCCTTGCACACCTGCGCTATTGACCAACACTATGAAACAATTTTTCTACACCTTTTGCTTTTTTACCCTTGCCATTCCTCTAAATGCCCAGGACGCCGTCATCTTCCCACCCGATTCTATTAAAAGAACCATTCGTGCCACAGAAATTTTTTCCAGCCTGAATGTCGATGGATTTTTGAAAGAAACCTACTGGAACCAGGTGGCTCCGGTATCCGATTTTACAGAAATTGAACCTTTTCAGGGAGAAAAACCGCATTTCAGCACAGAAGTAAAAGTGCTGTACAACCGAAAATACCTGTATTTCGGCATTTTTTCGCGCGACTCGCTGGGGAAAAAAGCCATCCGCGCCACCGATTTCAAACGCGATTTCAACATCCGTCAGCACGATCAGATCAACCTCGTTTTCGACGGATTCAACGACCGGCGCAATGCCATGTCGTTCGCAGCCAATCCGTATGGTGTGCAACTGGATCAATTGGTGTTCGACGACACTTATTATGACATCGACTGGGACGGACTTTGGCGCGTGCGCACCAGCCGCACCGACTCGGGCTGGGTGGCTGAAATAGCCATTCCCTGGCAAACGCTGCGATACCCGAAATCGACAGACACGATACAAGAATGGGGTTTCAATGTATACCGCAACCGGCGCCTGAGCAACGAAGGCTCCGCTTTCGCTCCTTTCCCACGGGCATTTACCAGCCACCGGATGGACTACGCGGGCCTGCTCACCAACCTGCGCCCGCCGCCGCCCAAGCCCAATATCCGTATTCAACCTTTTGTACTGGGGTCATACGACCGCTACAAAGGTTTTGGCGCCGAGGTAAAACCGGAAAGCACCAATGCCAAAATCGGGGGCGACGTTAAATGGGCCATCAGCCCGAATGCGGTGCTCGACCTGACCGCCAACACCGACTTCGCGCAGGCCGATGCCGACCGGCAGGTAAACAATGTGACCCGTTTTAGCGTGTTTTTCCCGGAAAGAAGGCAATTTTTTCTGGAAAATGCGTCTTTGTTCGGCGTGGGTGTGGGCCAGGCCATCGACGGATCAGGTGGGACGATGCGGATTCAGCCTTTCTTTAGCCGTACGATCGGACTGGATGCAGCGGGCAATCCTATTCCCATCGATGCCGGCGGGCGATTTGTGTACCGCTCTTCGAAACGCAATTTCGGTGCTATGGCCATTCGCCAGCGGGAACTCGATGCGAGTCCCGGAACGAACTTTTTTGTAGGACGCTTCTCCGAAAATTTCGGCGAACAAAGCCGCATCGGCGGCCTCGTGACGGTCAAAAACCAACCCAACCATACCAACATCGTCAGCACCATCGACGGGTTTTTCCGCCTCGGCGCTTCCCACTCGCTCAATGCGCTGGTGATGCACTCCACCTCAGGCAGCGATGCTAAAGACGGTTTTGCAGGTATTGCACAATACTACTATTCGAGCAATAAAACCAAAATCTGGTGGACGGAGTCGGTGGTGACCAAAACCTTCAATCCGGAAATGGGCTTTGTCGCGCGCACCGACATCATCGGCACCACGCCGGGCGCCAACTGGTACTATAGGGGGCGTTTCCTGCCTTTCAAGAAGATCATTCGTGCATTCGAGCCGGGCTTTCTGCCCGAATTTTACCACTCGGCTGCTACCGGGAAACTGATCGAACGCCAACTGCTGCTGTTCCCCTTGTGGATCAATTTCCAGAACGGCGGCTGGCTGGGTTACTCCGTCAATCCTGTTTACCAAGGGCTTACAGAAGCATTCGAGCCACTGGGCGTACACATCGGCACCGGCGATTACCGCTATTTCCGCCAACAAGTATGGTACAGCACTGATCCGTCCAAAATCATAAACATTCTGGGCCAGACGGACTGGGGTACATACTTTAATGGCCGGTTGTTCTACACCGACCTGACCTTGCAGATTGCGCCCTTGCCGCATTTTTCCATTGCCGGCAAATTCAACCGCAACCGTTTTATTGAAGTCGGCGACGCGAAAACCACCAAAAATGTGGACTTGTACAGCATTGAAGGGCGTTTTGCACTCAATCCACGGCTCCAGTTGATTGGTTTTTATCAGAAAAACACCGATAACAATGCGGATAATTACAATATTCGCCTTGCATGGGAATACCGCCCGCTGTCGTATGTTTACCTGGTGCTCAACAAGCGCCGATTCGATGATTCGCTCACACAACTCAGACGCGAAGAAGACCATGCGGTGCTGAAGGTGAGTTATTTGAGACAATTGTAATTTTAAAGTCCTGAGTCGTAAGTCATGAGTCCTGAGTCCGTAGAGTAGACCTGTTATCTTTGGTTTGAATTATCAAGTACGCATAGAGTAACTGGTCTATTCTACGGACTCAGGACTCAGGACTTACGACCCAGAACTCAGGACTTAGTTTATTATGAAACACCTCCTCTTCTCCCTGCTCCTCCTTTTCTCCTGCACCCGCCGCCATCAGGTTGTGAAGGAAACCATACACAGTTCCTACGACTCCCAACTGGAATACAAGCCTTACACGCCCAAGCCGGGTGACCGGACGATCTCGCGGAAAAAATACCAGGAGCAACTGTACGGATTCTGGCTGGGGCAGTGCATTGCCAACTGGACCGGCCTCGTAACCGAAATGGATAAAATCGGTAATATCGGCGAGATAAAAACGGGCAAATTCTATACCCGCGCCGACTGGGGGCAACCCGATCAGCCCAGTATCTGGGGGCAAGGAAAACCCAGCGACCTCTCTCCGGTGATCGATTTTGTTTTCAGAGGCCCCGATGAAATCTGGGGATCTGACGACGATACGGACATCGAATACATCTACCAGGATTTGTTATTCACCAATAAAACCTGTGTACTGACCGGCGAACAAATCCGGGATGGTTGGCTGAAACACATCAAAGCCGAGGAAGAAAACTACTTGTGGGTATCCAATCAAAAAGCATTCGATTTGATGAAAGCAGGCATGGTGCCGCCTGCCACCGGCGACCCAGCCAACAATCCGGAATACGACATGATCGATGCGCAACTGACGACGGAAATTTTCGGGCTCTTTGCTCCTGGTCGGCCGGATATTGCCTTGAAAATGGCCAAATTGCCGATTCAGACCACAGCCCGCAAGGAATCGGAATGGATTTCCGGTTTTTACGTCAGCATGTATTCCCTCGCGTCGGCATCCGACGAGTCTAAACCGATGAAAACCAGGATTTTGTGGATGGCTGATGAGGCGCGCAAAACCCTTCCGGAGGGTTCCTATCCTGCAAAAATGTACGATTTTGTAAAAAGCAGGTACTTGGCCAAAGTGCCCTGGGAGCAAACCCGTGATGAAGTGTATCAACGTTATCAGGTAGATCAGTCCGACGGATACAATATGACCTCCCGCAACAGGTATTGCAATGGCTGTTTTGCCGCAGGTATCAATTTCGCATCCAGCATGATTAGCCTGCTGTACGGCGAAGGCGACATCCAGGAAACCATTAAAATCGGCGCGCTAGCCGGCTGGGATTCCGACAACCCTACCGCCACCTGGGGCGGCTTGTTGGGCTTTATGCTTGGAAAAAAAGGCGTGGAAAAGGCGTTCGGCCGCACTTTTTCAGAGCGCTACAACATTCACCGCACCCGCATCGGCTTCCCCAACAATGGCATCGATTTTTTCCAGAATATGGCGCTCACCGGCGTCTATATCGTCGATCGGGTGGTGCAGGAGCAAATGGGCGGCGGCGTGGATTTGTGGAGAGACGAGTGGCTGGTGCCTAGAGAGTGAGAGGGTGAGAGAGTGAGAGGGTGAGAGAAGTGAGAGAGTGAGAGGGTGAGAGGGTGAGAAAGTGAGAGGGTGAGAGTTCGTAGAGTAGACCGCTCTAACCTAAAAAACTTCGAGTAGAGTGGTCTACTCTACGAACTCTCACTTTCTCACCCTCTCACTTCTCTCACCCTCTCACCCTCTCACTTCTCTTCCCATATCTGCGCTAGATGCACCATTGTCTCCGC
>JAIUPL010000040.1 GCA_020160935.1 Bacteroidota bacterium
GAGAAGTTGAGGGGTTGAGAAGTTGAGGGGTTGAGAAGTTGAGGGGTTGAAAGGTTGAGATTTAGCCACTCACATGATGCAAAAAAACCTCTTATGCTACTGAGTGCAGAATCTCAACCTTTCAACCCCTCAACCTTTCAACCCCTCAACTTCTCAACCCCTCAACTTCTCAACCCCTCAACTTCTCAACCTTTCCCGAGCCGCCAGCCTGAAAAACCCATCACCCCTTACCCGCGCTAATAACCAATAACTTAATAACCGATAACTATTTCAGTCTCGCCACCATAATTCCCGTCTGCCCTTTCTGGCTGATGACGTAGGTGGACAAGGGTTGTTTGGAAACAATTACCCGGTGAGAAAGGGAGGAGGCGTGCATGAGGTGGGTGCGGCCGTTGATTTTCACGGCAAAGCCCTGGTGCGCAATATCCAGATCGCCTTTGGCGGAAGTGAGCGACACAATATCACCTTCCTGAATCAGGTGTTCCATTTGGGCGATACGGTTCTGTGGTATAAAGTACCACTTGTGCGCATTGAGCCGCTGTTCGGCGGCTTGCAGATCGCGTAGGGCTTTCGGGTCTTTTATTTTGGGAAATTTGGCAGGCCGTGCAGAAATGTACCCGATGGTTTTGCGGTACGGAATACCGCCCATTTTCTGGGTAAGGTCTTCCAGAATGCCATTTTTTTCGGCCTGCAACAACCAGCCGGTGAAATAGTGAATCCGCGAACCATATCCATTGATATGACCACCCCAGTAGCGCAGTTTTTGCAGATGCTCCTGGTAATCTTCAAAATCGCCCTGCTCCGTTTGGGCAATAGCCAGGCTGTTTTCCACAAAAGTCCAGCAATCGAGTTCGCGCAGGTTGACGGTCAGCAATTCTTCCTGATAAGAATCCAGACGTCCTTTTACATATGGCGCACCCAAAAACGAGCGTGCAATAGCCAGCGTACGCGCAGCAATAGGTGCATGATCGACCGCAATCTTTTGTTTTTCCTGAAAAATCACGGAATCCCGATCGGATTTGATGACCAGCGGGCCGCCCTTCATCAGGTCCGACAGGTCAGTAGTCGGCGGCAAGGGGATCATGCCGCTGAGCAGAAAACAGAGTAGAAAACCAAATGATCTCATAATATAAGTCGTAAGTCCTGAGTCCTGAGTCCTGAGTCCTGAGTCCTGAGTCCGTAGAGTACACCTGATTACCCTTGACTTAAGTTATTAGTAAAAGACAAGGGTAATCAGGTGTACTCTACGGACTCAGGACTCAGGACTTACGACTCAGGACTCTTAAAAAAGAATCCCTGCTAATGCAGCAGACAAATAACTTGCCAAAGTACCCGCAATCAGCGCCCGGAAACCCAGGCGCGCCAGGTCTTCACGGCGGCTTGGCTCCAGGGCTGAAATGCCGCCGATCTGAATACCTACCGAACCGAAGTTGGCAAAACCGCACAAGGCAAAACTCACGATTGCGATGGTTTTGGGAGAGAGAGTGGCTTGATCGATAAAAGGTTTCAATTGCAGGTAGGCCACAAATTCGTTGGCCACCAGTTTGGTGCCCATCAGTGCGCCTGCCTGCGGGGCTTCATGCCAGGGCACACCCATCGTCCAGGCGAAGGCTGCAAAAAGGCCGCCAAGAATGGTATTCAGACCAAATTCCGGATGACCGGCCAGGCCGCCGAGGGCTCCAAGAATGTAATTGATCAGCGCGATCAGTGCCAGAAAACCCACGAGCATGGCCAGTACATTGAGGCCCACTTTCAGGCCGTCGGAGCAGCCGGCGGAAATGGCATCCACGATATTGGAGTGTTGCTTGCCCACTTTGAGTTTCACACTTCCCTGTGTTTCAGGCTCTTCCGTTTCAGGGTGCATGATTTTGGCAATGGCCAGCGCGCCCGGCGCCGCCATGATACTGGCCGCAATCAGGTACTCGGCTTTTACACCAAACAGGATATACGTAGCCATCACACCGCCTGCGATACAGGCAAAACTGCCGGTCATGGATGCCATGAGTTCCGATTTGGTCATACCTTTCAGGTAAGGTTTGATCATGATCTGCGCCTCTACCTGTCCCACAAATGCGCTGGAAATATTGCTCAATGCTTCGGCGCCGCTCACTTTCATGAAGTAGTTCATGCCCTTGGCAAGTTTTTCCACGATCCACTGCATGAGTCCGATGTGGTAGAAAATATTGACCAGACAGGCTACAAAAATGATGGTAGGAATAATGCGGAAGAAAAAGATAAAACTGTTTTCCGGGCCGAAGTACTGTCCGAGTTTGGGGCTGTCGGCCAGGATGCCGAATACGAATTTGGCCCCCTCGTCGGAAAAACTCAGCACCTTGGTAACGGCTTTTCCCAGCCATTCGAAAATGGATTTGCCCACCGGCGTTTTCAAAATGAACACCGCCAGAAGCGCTTGTATGAGCAAGCCCATACCGACAGTCCGGTAATTGATTTTCTTGCGGTTATTTGATAACAAATAAGCCGTACCTAAAATGAGCACAATACCCAGGATACCGATCAGTCGCTCCATGTTTTGGACAGAAAAGTGAAAAGTGTGAAAAACGTTTGCGTGGAGTTTGCAGACGAACCTATTTGAAAATATTTACAACTTACTGAAAATCAATTTTTTAAGAAAAAACTGATCGAGTAAATAATTCTAAACACGTTCGTTTTGCAGTTCAATTGCAGCCGAAATGTACGCTTCACGTTCGGTTCTCAAAAATTTCTGACGCGAAAGCCTAATTTTGCTGCGTTTTTTTCCATTCGGTATTTTTGCATTTCGGGTAAGTGATCCAAGCCTTGCCCCTGCATCAAGCCGCAAACTCATACACACCTGATCGGCATGAAACCATTCGTAATCGGCATCTGCGGCGGCAGCGGCAGCGGAAAAACGACCTTCATCAAAAGGTTGCGCGAGCGCTTCAACACCACGGAAGTCTGCATTGTGTCGCAAGACGATTATTACCTACCCCGCGACCAGCAGCACAAGGACCACAACGACGAGTACAACTTCGACCTGCCCAAGTCGTTCGATAAAAAGAAATTCCGCAGCGACCTGCAAAAACTGATGCACGGACAAACCGTTACCATCGAGGAATACACCTTCAACAACCCCAATGCGAAACCAAAATTATTGGTGTTCGAACCTGCTCCGATTATCATCATCGAGGGTTTGTTTGTTTTCCACTATAAAAAAATTGCTCCCCTGCTCGACCTCAAGGTTTTTATCAATGCCAAGGAAAACCTGAAAGTCATCCGCCGCATCCACCGCGACCAGGTGGAGCGCGGCTACCCGATCGAAGATGTGTTGTACAAATATGAACACCATGTGCTGCCTTCCTTCGAGCGTTTCATCCAGCCCTACAAGGAAGAGGCCGATATTGTGGTGAACAACAACTACGATCTGGAACGTGGCCTGCAGGTGGTGGAAGGATTCCTTCGCAGTAGATTATCAGTTATCAGTTAACTGTTATCGGGGAAAAGGGCGCCATCTGTGGTTATGTATGGGTAGCCAAACACCTGAATACTCCTTCGCTTCCTGCCCGAGTTATCAAGAAATGGCAGCAATGTACCCCAACCACCCTGATAACCAATAACCAATAACTGATAACTAAAATGGAGGACTGGCAACTCGATTTCGAATGGCTTCAGGTACAACACAAAATAAAAGAAGCCATGCAGCGGGAAACACTTCCCGATCTGAATACCGTGCTGTTCCTGATCGGAATTCAGGAATTGGGGCGCTGGAAAAAAAGTTTTACCAAAGAGGAAAAGCAGGACCTGATGCACATCGGCGTGTGCAGGCTGCTGGAAGGAGAAGGTTTTTTTGAATTTGTCGGCCGCGACGAAGACGGCTGGCCGCACTACCGGCAGGTGGCTGAAATGCAAAAACAATCCACCATGGAACAAGAAAAAGTCCTGAAAATGGCGGCAGTGCGCTATTTCCAGGACTTGGAATTGTAGTGTTATTGTGTTTGGGTGCTTTGGGTTCTTGCGGCCAGATGAGAATGCAAAACCCCGTGGCCGAAGTCCAAAACGCTCTTATTGCAGGGCGATTTCGCGCTCTGCCATCATTTTGCGGATGTTGATGAGTGCATAACGCATACGGCCCAGCGCAGTATTGATGCTGACACGTGTGAGCGATGCAATTTCTTTGAAACTCATATCGGCGTAGTGGCGCAGAATGACCACTTCGCGCTGTTCTTCCGGCAAGGAATCTACCAGGCGGCGGATGCGGTTGTGCGTTTCGCTGCGCATGATGAGGGTGTCGGCAGCATCGTCGCCTACGCGCAGCACGTCGAAGATGTCGAACTCTTCGGTCGGGTTGATGTGCGAGCGGCGTTTGTTGCGGCGGTGGTAATCCACACACATGTTGTAGGAAATACGCATAGCCCACTGCACGAATTTACCTTCGTGGTTGTACTTGCCTTTGCGGAGGGTGTCGATAATTTTGATAAACACTTCCTGGAAAATGTCTTCAGCCAAAGCCCTGTCTTTGACGAAAAGATAGATGGAGGTGTAAATTTTACCTTTATAACGCTGGAGCAGCGTTTCGAAGGCTTGTTCATCGCCGCCAGTGTAGCGTGCGATCAATTCTTGATCACTGAGAATCGGCATAACTTGCATGAGCAAAGTAGGTTTTGCTGTTTAACCGCTTAAATTGAAGGAAATTTAAATGGTGTACAAGTTTGATCCGATAAGCAGAATAAGTTGGTGAGAAAACGTTTAAAGATCGAATTGACTTCCCAAATGTAGGAACTTCTCTTTCGGTACCAAAAACTTTTTAATAATTTTAACATTTCGGACGCAATTTTTCAGGGTTTTCACGGAAACGAATTTCTTAAACCCGGCGTTTTCAGTACTTTTGCAGCCAGATTTCCGGCATTATTCTCTGTGTATCCTGTCATCTTATTCAATCACCAACCCCCGCTGCGCCGCGGGAGTGGCCGTTGCAGGCCATTCCGAGGGTACACACGCCATGCTGACTGTGCGGTAGCAGCTGTTTTTTCATGGAAATATTTATAGTACTCGTACTTATTGTATTGCACGGTTTTCTCGTTCTGGGAGAAATTGCCCTGCTGACCGCCAAACGCTCCCGGCTGGAAGGCGAAAAACTGAAAGGCAATCAGAATGCCGTCATTGCGGTACGCCTGCTCGACAATATCGACAACTACCTGTCGGCCATGCAAATCGGCATTACCCTGATTAGTATCGTAGAGGGCGCCTATGCTGGTGTGAGTATCGGGCACCGGCTGGAACCCGTAGTAGCCATGGTGCCTGCACTGGCGCCGTATGCCGAGCAGATTTCTATTTCCATCGTCGTTACGCTGATTACCTACCTCTCGCTGATCATCGGCGAACTGGCGCCCAAATACATCGCCATTCAGTATGCCGATGCACTGGCCATCGCCTGTGCGCCGGTGATGAACATCATTACGCGCATCACTGGCCCGATTTCGGCTTTTTTGAGTTGGTCGACCAAAATGTTTATGCGCCTGCTGTTTATCAAACCCAACGATCAGCAAAGCATTTCTGAAGACGAGATCAAACACATGGTCGAAATGGCCAACCAGCAAGGGGTGCTGGAACAGAAGGAAAGTGAATTTATTCAGAATATCCTGCGTTTTGCCGACCGCGATGCCTATACCCTGATGACGCACCGCAACAACATCGAATGGCTCGACATAGAAGCCGAAAAAGGTGAAAATGAACGAATTATACGGGAAAGCGGCTATACCAAATTTCTGGTGTGCGAAGGCACCATCGAAAATATTCTCGGCGTCATCAAACTGCGCGATTACTTTGATAATTGCGACAAACCGGGTTTCAACCTGCGCGAAATCCTCACGCAGCCGCTGTACATCCCGGAAACGATGAATGCCCTGAAAATCCTCGAACGTTTCCGCAAGGAGCGCAATTACTTTGCCGTGGTGGTAGACGAATACGGCTCTACCCAGGGTATTATCACGCTGCACGACCTGACGGAAAATATTTTTGGCACCCTGCCCGACCTCGACGATGTGGAAGAACCCTCCATTGTGGTGCGCGAAGACGGCAGTTTGCTGGTCGACGGTGTAATCCCGATCGACGAACTGCGCGGGTCGGTGAACCTGAAAGAATTCGATTTCGAAGATGCCGATTATTCGACGCTGGCAGGATTTATTCTGTATAAACTAAGTGAAATACCGAAGGCCGGCGATGTGCTGAAAACGGAAGGCTACCGTTTCGAAATCATCGATATGGATAAAAGCAAGATCGACAAGGTGCTGGTGTCGAAGGTGTTGGTAGGGGAAAAGGAAGAGGCGGAGTAACGTAGTAACTAAAAAACGATAGTATAATCCAATGTATCACCAACACTGAAAAAAAGTGAATCCTGAAATGGTGCTGCACTGTAAGGCGAAAAACTATTGCTTCCCCAGTAAAATGTGGTGTATTCGTGTCCTATCGTTTCGTAATGGAAAACTTGCTCTTCGCCTAGTCCAATAATTAATGGGAACATTGTTATGGCTCCCCACGAAGTGCGCGCTTCTGCCAACTCGGTGGGATTGGATACAACTAAATATACGGCTTTATCCTGCTCTGTTTCATTCTTCACATGCAGGTTGATGAAAGCATCAAAATGAATTAGAGGAATGGTAAAATTATTGGCTTCTTCCATCACAATATTAAAAGGGTGATAGCCTAAACGTTTTTTTACGTAATGATCTGCAGTAATACTATAAATGGATGCACTGATGGCATCCGAAGGCAGTGTATACATAAAATTGCCTTCTGAATCAGTTACGGTTGTTTCAGTTACAGTTATGGATGGAAGATCATTCTTGTCAAGAATAGTATTATAAAATTCAACAACAGCGCCTGCTATGGGAGCCGCGGTTTTACCATCCACGACGGTACCTTTTACTGTTGTAGGAAGGGATTTAGTTGTATTTTCACAGGCAAACAAGCCGCCAATCAGAACAAGGCAAACAAGGCAAGAATGTTTCATAGGGCATGAATGATGAGTGATTAATAAATCCATACAAATGTTCAGGTTGTTTTTCTAAAAAGCAAACAGTAGTGTCCAATGTCAGAATCGTATCAGTAGCGCGATGAACGCTACCGACCTTGAAACTAATTAAACAAAATACCCGATATTCGCGCCTCAAACCTACCCGAACCATGCCCGCGCCTGATTTCTCCCGCATCGACTTCGACCCGAACCTTCGCCCCACTGGCAGTCCCGACACTGCACCTGTTTTATCCCCTTTTCGTCGCTACGTAGCCGGTATTCCGCCATTTCTCGGTGGCCCATACTCGGCCATGTACGTCACCCAGCCCTGGACGATCCGGCAGTACGCAGGTTTTTCCACCGCCGAAGCCAGCAATGCTTTTTACCGCCGCAACCTGGCCGCAGGGCAAAAAGGCCTCTCCGTCGCCTTCGACCTGGCTACCCACCGCGGCTACGACTCCGACCACCCGCGTGTGCAGGGCGACGTAGGCAAAGCGGGCGTTGCTATCGACTCGGTGGAGGATATGAAAATCCTGTTCGACCAGATACCACTCGATCAGATGTCGGTATCTATGACCATGAACGGCGGGGTTATTCCCGTGATGGCCTTCTATATCGTGGCCGCCGAAGAGCAGGGCGTGACGCCGGAAAAACTCTCTGGCACCATCCAGAACGACATTCTTAAGGAGTTCATGGTGCGCAACACCTATATCTATCCGCCCGGGCCGAGCATGCGCATCATCAGCGATATTTTTGCTTACTGTGCCCGGAAAATGCCGAAATTCAACTCCATTTCCATTTCCGGATACCACATGCACGAGGCCGGGGCGCCTGCGGAAATAGAACTGGCGTACACCCTGGCCGACGGGCTGGAATACATCCGCGCCGGACTGGCTGCCGGGCTCGACATCGACGATTTTGCGCCGCGCCTGTCGTTTTTCTGGGGTATCGGTATGAACCATTTCACGGAAATTGCCAAAATGCGCGCCGCCCGCCTGCTTTGGGCCAAACTGGTGCGGCAATTCAACCCCAAAAGCAACAAATCGCTGGCCCTGCGCACGCACTGCCAAACTTCCGGCTGGTCGCTCACCGAGCAGGATCCGTTCAACAACGTGGCCCGTACCTGCATCGAAGCCATGGCGGCCGTGCTGGGCGGCACGCAAAGTCTGCACACCAATTCCTTCGATGAAGCAATTGCCCTGCCCACCGATTTTTCGGCGAAAATTGCCCGCGATACGCAGATTTTTATCCAGAAAGAAACCGATGTTACCCGCGCCACCGACCCATGGGCAGGTTCTTATTTTGTAGAACAGCGCACGCAGCAACTCGTGGAAGCCGCCTGGGCGCTTATTCAGGAAGTGGAACAAATGGGCGGCATGGCCAAAGCCATCGAAGAAGGACTGCCCAAACTCCGCATCGAGGAAGCAGCCGCGCGCAAACAGGCGCGCATCGACTCGGGCGAGGAGAAAATCATTGGCGTCAATATTTTTCAGGTATCCGACAGCGAAGCCTTTGAAATCCTGGAAGTGGACAACACAGCCGTTCGGGAAGCGCAAATACGGCGCTTGCAGGACATCCGGCAACGCCGCGACGAAGCCGCCGTACAACAAGCCTTGCAGGCTATCCGCACGCTGGCGGCCAGCGCGCCTATTCCCGGGGATGCCGACAATATGGAGCGCAACCTGCTGGCGCTGGCCGTTGAGGCCGCCCGCTTGCGCGCTACGCTGGGCGAAATTTCCTCGGCGATGGAAGATGCCTTCGGAAGATATGTAGCCACAACTCGCACCATTTCAGGCGTTTATGCTGCCAGTATGAGCCACAACGAAGATTTTGAACAGGCCCGCGCCCTGGCCGACGAATTTGCAGAAGCAGAGGGCCGCCGCCCACGTATCATGATTGCCAAACTGGGGCAGGACGGCCACGACCGCGGCGCCAAGATCATCGCCACGGCCTTTGCCGACCTCGGCTTTGATGTCGACATCGGCCCGATGTTCCAAACGCCACAGGAAGCAGCGCGGCAGGCTGCTGAAAATGACGTACATATTCTCGGCATTTCTTCCCTGGCAGCAGGCCATAAAACGTTGGTGCCGCAAACCATCGCTGCCCTGCGCGACCTCGGCCGTGAGGATATTCTGGTGGTGGTCGGCGGCGTGATTCCACAGCAGGACTACGATTATCTGTTCGAAGCAGGCGCAGCGGCAGTGTTTGGCCCGGGCACGGTGGTAGCGAAAGCGGCGACAGAGTTGTTGAAAAAATTGATGTAAATGATGCTCGGAACCAAATCAATTTCAACCTCGTTTACAGCCGCATGACAGAAACTGGAACTGTAGTGAAATCAACCGGCAGTTGGTACAATGTGCTGCTCGACACGGGTGTGGCTGTTTCCTGCCGTATTGTTGGAAAATTCAGGCTCGACGATATACCGCTGACCAATCCTGTTGCCGTGGGCGACCGGGTGGAGATTGCCCTCGAGGGCGACGGACAAGGTTTGATCAAAAAAATTCTGCCGCGTACCAATTGTGTCGTGCGCCAGTCGCCCCGCCGCAAGCACGACCTGCATTTGCTGGCATCCAACATCGATCAGGCTATTCTGATCGTCACCATCGTACACCCTACCATCAAACCCGGCTTTATAGATCGCTTTCTGGTGATGACCGAGCGCGATGAAATTCCCGTGACGATCATTTTTAATAAATGCGATTTGTACGATGCCGAGGATATGGAGCGCTACGAGGAGTTAAAATCGATTTACACCAAAATCGGGTATGGCGCGCTGCTTACCTCTGTGCTGCAAAACGTTGGTTTGGAAGACTTTAAACACTTGTTGAAAGATAAAACTACGCTCATCAGCGGACAATCGGGTGTGGGTAAAAGCAGCCTTGTCAACGCTATTCAGTCGCAACTGGAACTGCGTACCGGTGAAATCAGCGATTATTCCGGCAAAGGGCAGCATACCACCACTTTTGCCGAAATGTTCGAACTCGACTTCGGCGGCCGACTCATCGACACGCCGGGCATCAAAACCCTGGGCTTCAACGATAAAGACAAGGCCAATATCGCTCATAGTTTCCGCGAATTTTTTGCCCTTTCCGACGATTGCAAATTTGGCGGCGCCTGCCTCCACCGCAACGAACCCGGCTGCGCCGTACACGAAGCCCTACGCCAGGGCGAAGTGAGCGAACAACGCTATATGAGTTATCTGAGTTTGCTGGAAGAAGCGGAAGACCAGAATTATTGGGAAAGGAATAAGGAATTTTGAGTCCTGAGTCGTAAGTCCTGAGTCCTGAGTCCTGAGTCCTGAGTCCTGAGTCCTAAGTCCTGAGTCCTAAGTCTGTAGAGTACACCTTGTTACGCTCGGTGCCCTGTTGGGTAAAGCCGAGCGTAACAAGGTGTACTCTACAGACTTAGGACTCAGGACTTACGACTCAGGACTCAGTATACTGTCTACTTTTCCCCCCTTAATCTTCAGCACCCTGCGGGTGCGTTTGGCCAGTTCCAGGTCGTGTGTTACCAGTACCAATGTCGTATTGGCAGTGCGATTGAGGTCGAAAATGAGGTCGACGATACCGGCGGCATTTTCCGAATCCAGGTTTCCGGTAGGTTCGTCGGCAAAAAGTATTTTCGGATTGTTGGAAAACGCACGGGCGATGCACACCCGTTGTTGTTCGCCGCCAGAGAGTTGTGCAGGATAGTGGTGCAGTCGGTTGGCGAGCCCTACTTTGCCCAGCCATTCGCGGGCAGTATTTTCTGCGCCGGCTTCGCCGCGCAGTTCGAGCGGCACCATTACATTTTCGAGCGCGGTGAGCGTGGGTATCAGTTGAAAATTCTGGAATACAAAACCTACATAGCGGTTGCGCACCTCGGCGCGTTCGTCTTCCGAGAGATTGTCCAGCAATACATCGTTCAGGGTTACCGAACCGCTGGTGGCACGGTCGAGGCCGGCGCAAAGGCCGAGCAAAGTTGTTTTGCCCGAACCCGAAGGGCCGACGATGGAAAATGTATCGCCTGCCTGGAGGTCGAAAGAAACATCGTCGAGTACGGTCAAGGCATGGTCTTTACTGGCCGATTGGTATTGTTTGGTGAGTCTGGAGACGTTCAGCATGAGTCTTGTTTTTTACATGGGCGAAAACGCCGGGAAGGCAAAGTTGGTTTAAAAAAACCGACTGGCGGCGCAATTAGCCCGATAAGCGGATGTTTTCTCTCAATTTTTACCAAACACTGACTGCTATTAGCCAGGCTTGCCCTATCCTTGCGATAAAAATTAGAAAATATGCGCCTGACCATTTCCACCCTCTTGATTTTGCTTTCTTTTTCTTCTCTTTTCGCCCAGCCGGAGAAGCCGGCGCCCATGCCTGAAAAACACCTGAAGAACATTAGACAGGTAACTTTTGGCGGCGATAATGCTGAAGCATACTGGAGTCCCGACAGCAAACGGCTTACATTTCAGAGCAACAACAAAGCCTGGGGGCTGGAGTGCGACCAGATTTTTGCCATGGAGGTACAAAAAGCAGCCGGCGATTCTACCTATCGGCCGCAACTCATCAGCACGGGCAAAGGCCGCACCACTTGTTCCTTTTTTATGCCGGATGGCAAGCACATTCTGTACGCCAGCACCCATCTGGGTGGCGAACCTTGCCCTGAAATGCCCGATTTGCGGGCCGGCGGCAAATACCTGTGGCCGATTTTTGATACCTACGACATTTTTGTAGCCGATTTGAAAGGCAAGGTGGTGAAACAACTGACCAACAGCAAGGGCTACGACGCCGAGGCGGTGTTGAGCCCCAAAGGCGATAAAATACTGTTTACCAGCGATCGCTCGGGCGACCTGGAGTTGTGGACGATGAACCTCGACGGTTCCAATCCGCAACAAATTACGTTTGACCTGGGCTACGACGGCGGCGCGTTTTTCAATGCCGACGGTTCCAAAATTGTGTTTCGTGCCAGCCGCCCCAAAACGGAGGCCGAAATCAAAGAGTACCAGGATTATCTTGCTCAAGGGCTGGTGGCGCCGACCAATATGGAAATTTTCGTTTGCAATGCCGACGGCTCCAACCTGCACCAGGTGACCCATCTGGGCAAGGCCAACTGGGCGCCCTACTTTCATCCTTCCGGTAAAAAAATTATTTTCAGCAGCAACCACCACTCCTCGCGGGGTTATGATTTCCAGTTGTATATGATCAATGAAGATGGCACCGGCCTGGAAGCCATCACTTCGCAAAGCATTTTCAATTCGTTTGCCATGTTTTCCCCTGATGGGAAAAAACTGGCGTTTTCTTCCAACCGCAACAACAAACCCGGTAGCCGCGATACGAATGTATTTGTGGCAGATTGGGTGGATTGAAGGGCACGGGGGAAGGGACAAGAGGCAAGGGGCAAAGAGCAAGGGGCAAGGGACAAGAGGCAAAGAGCAAAGAGCAAGAGGCAAATTGGACAATTCATCGCAATTCCGGGGCACATGGGTTCTCCTCAACGCTCAACCCCTCAACCCTCATCAACTCTATCAACCTCATCAACCCTATCAACTTTCATCAACCCCTTTCGGCCCATAAAAAAACCCTACTTTTGCAGCGCTCAATAGGCCCCCGTTCTTACTCACTATATTTTTTGAAAAATGTCCGATACTAAAAATCAGAACCAGCAATCTGCGATCAATATTGAAATTTCGGAAGAGGTGGCAGAAGGTGTATACGCCAACCTGGCGATTATATCTCATTCCAATGCCGAATTTGTGGTCGATTTCATTCGCATGATGCCCAATGTGCCTAAAGCAAAAGTGAAATCGCGCATCATACTTACCCCTCAACACGCCAAACGTCTGCTCATGGCCCTGAAAGACAATGTGCAGAAATACGAAATGCAGTTTGGCAAAATTGAAGACCAGGAGCAGCAGATGCCGCCCATGAATTTTGGTACGCCTACCGCCCAGGCATAAAAGCAGCACCATGAACAAGCGAGTAGCGTTGATGCTGCAAATGGAAGCAGTGTGGTGGATTATTACGGCCATTGTCGTATTCGCCGTGCTCTACCCTATTCATCAAGCCATGTATATCTGGCCATTTCAGAGCTGGAACATTGGTTTCGTCATTGCGCTCATTACCCTAACCCGCTACATATTTTTGCTCCCGCACACGGTTATCGCCCGGCAGCAGGTAGTAAAAATTGGTCTGCTCCTGCTGATGTTTCCGCTTACATTTGCTTTTATCAGCGGGCTCAACGGTTTTCTTACCTACATAGAAGAGCACACCTGGGATGGGCTGACCGGCCACTTGCCCGGTGAAACCAAACTGTCGACGGAGCGCTACATTTGGAGTGAAATGATTTTTTTCGGTTCGGGCAGTATCATTGCAGCGCCCCTTTTTGCAGCGCGGCTGATGTGGTCGATCTGGACTTTCCGAAACCGGGGCGAAGCCTGAGGTGAAAAGAGACAACATTTAAGAAAGCAAAAGGCAATATTAAATACCCAACCACAAACATGAGGATTCAAATTCCATTCCTTACGCTTCTGGCAGCATTGTCGCTGGCGTCCTGTGCGGTCAAACCAGTAGCCAATTTTACCACGCCAAGCGGCAAACTGGTGGCCCCTGCGGAGGTCACTTTTACCAATACTTCCCTGAAAGCCGAAACTTACGCCTGGGATTTCGGCGACGGCGGCACCTCTACCGAGGCCAGCCCTGTGCACCGATACACCCATTCCGGCAATTACACGGTGGTGCTCAAAGCCACCAAAGGCTCTAAAACTGTCACTCGCAAACAAATGATCCAGGTTACTGCTCCTGAACGCTGCCTTGTGGAAATCGAAACTGATTTCGGTACCATGACAGCCGAACTTTACAATGCCACGCCCAAACACCGCGACAATTTCATCAAACTCGCCGAAGAAGGGTACTACAATGACCTGCTCTTCCACCGCGTCATCAACGGGTTTATGATTCAGGGCGGCGACCCCAATTCGCGCAATGCGCCGGCCGGCCAGGCACTTGGTTTTGGCGGCCCTTCGCACCTGATTCCTGCCGAATTTGTCGATTCGCTGGCCCACTTCAAGGGCGCCATCTGTGCAGCACGCACCAACAACCCGGAGAAAAAATCCTCGGGCTCGCAGTTTTACATCGTGCAGGGCGGTCCGGTTACAGACGAAACGCTCAATCAGATCGAAACCATGAAACGTTTCCACTACACGCCCGAACAGCGTGCGGAATACAAGGCAGTTGGCGGAACGCCGCACCTCGACCGCGATTACACCGTGTTCGGCCGCGTAATCAAAGGCCTGGATGTGATCGATAAAATTGCAACCACCGAAACAGCAGCCGGCGACAGGCCTAAGAAAGATGTGAAAATGAAGGTACGGGTGATTAAGTAGGCAAGGGGCAAGAGGCAAGAGGCAAGAAGCAAGAAGCAAAAGGCAAGGGGCAAGAAGCAAGAAGCAAAAGGCAAGAAGCAATTGCCTGAATATTTCATCCCGAATACTGGTGGAAGCCGGTATTCGGGATTTTTTATAAATGGAGGCTGTTTTTAAAAAAGGGACTGGCGCTTTCGTTCGACTTTTGAGAAACTGTTTTAAAACCCCTTTTATATAATGGTTATATTACCAAAAACAAAAGCAGCGGTACACGTTTGTACCGCTGCTTTCCTGGTTATGTTTCATGAATGTAATCCTTGTTGGGATGGCCTCGTAGTGCTCGGTGGGATTGTCAAGGGATTAGTATCTGTCCGAAACCGGAAAGTTTCGGACAGACAACGTTGGGATGTCGGTCATCGGACAAGCAGTTTCCCGGAGGCTACTGGCTTGCCATCGGCGGCAAGCCAGTAGAATAAGGTTCCAGCCGGGAGCTGAGGTCTGACTAATCGGAAAGTGGGTTGATTAAAAGTTTGATTCACAAGTAATCGGCCTTGGATATCGTATACCTGCAGGGTGTATTGCCGGGCATCTACCCCTGACAGTTCAAAATTCACCACATCTTTTGCCGGATTGGGATACACGCGTAAATCGGCGTTCGGCAAAAAGACTTCCTTGCTTTTTACAATCACAAAGGAGTCCTGTTCGCAAACAGTGTGGAGTGTCTGATTAGAAACTTCGGGCGCACCGAAATCAAAATAGATAGCAGCGCTGTTGAGGATTTGCGTGTGACAAGGCAGGTTGGGACGCTGCTTGACACGGAATTTCACATACCCTTCACCTGCGCTGCTACCCGGCGCAAGATTAATGTTGGAAAGAGTAAACTGCACAATGCCTTCTCCGTAGATGTCGAATTGGTAGGGATGGCTGGCAGCACCCGGAAACACTGTTGCCGGGTCGAGTGCGGAAGAAAGCGTGTCGATAATGACTACTTCGTGCACTGCATCGGTTCCGGTGTTTTCAAACTGGATTAAAAATTCTAAATCGGTGTCAGGTGTTACAAAGTGTTCGACGTTGTAACCTTTGGGATGACCTCTTTTTAATACTATGGGATGGTAATCGGTTTCAAAACTTTCCTGGCAATCGGATTCTACAAAGGCGTCCTGATCCCCTTCCGGGAACATCGTATAGAAGCCTGTAGAAATAATAGAGGTACTCGTATCTGATTGACAGCCTTCTACAGCGGCTGTCGGTATATTCAAGCCCGGATAACCTGGGCTTTGTTGGGCAATAATGCGATAGGTGCTACCATTGGCAATCGTACTCCACACGAGGGTATCTTTGCCTGCATCCAGCTTGAAACGATAGTTGTCGTCGCCAGGCGCTGTCAGCATGATTACATCTTCGGTAATCACATAGTCGAGTGTGGTACCCATTCCTCCCGGGCCAATATTGGCCAGGATCATTTTCACAGAGTCGTTTTCGCACACCCCCTGGGCCACGATGATGGCGCCGTCCCATTCGCTGGTATTAACATCGCAGAACGTATCAGGGTAAATATGTGCCGTTACACAGTATGTACCTCCGGGAATGGTATTGTCGCAACCCAAAAATGCTTTCACCTCGAAACTGCCGCAGTTACCATTTTGCAGGGTGCCCACATCGAAGCGGTACTTGTTGTCGCCCATGGGCGTAGCACCGGTAACCGAAGTGAAGGCCGGATCGAAATCCATTTCCACCCAGGTGTTCGACGAGGTCACTGTGCCGGAGTTGCAATAGCGAACCGTGTAGGTATTTTCCGTACAACGACGCAAAAGGGGCGTCGAAATATCAATTTCATTGCGTGGACAGGCCGATTTTACCTGTACCGGGATTTCGGTGACTACCGTGTCATAAAATTCCGGAATGGTTACCGTAATGGCATCTTCGCAGGTTTGCCAGTAGTTATTGGGCGTAATCAGCGTGATGTCGTACACCCCGGTATCTACAGCCATGGAAAACGAACCATCTTCTCGTGCAACAGCATACCGTACAAAACCGCCGCTTTCCACTTTTACGATCCAGTTTTCCTGGTTGCTTTCGTTGCCGTCTTTCAGGCAGTTCTGGTTGTCGTCCTTAAAAATGCGTCCTTCCAGATAACTGGTGAAGATGAGGCCGTCAGCATCTATTTTTACCAGATAAACACTGGACAGTGCGGTAGGGCCGATAAACAATTCGCTGCGTCCTGCTACGGCTGCGCCACCGTCGGCAGTGGCCACCACACCCAGGCCGGAATCGAAACCACCTTTACCAATGCGTGGTTCCCAGATCACCACCCCGTCTGCATCGGTATGTACGACATACACATCGTCCAGCCCGTTTACACTTTTGTTGCCGCAAACGAAGAGGCTATTGCTGGCGCCATTGGTAATATCGTTGAAATCGGCATTCGGGAAAATCCGCGTCCACAAAGGATCGCTGGCGCCGCTGCCGTCAATTTTCATGATGAATCCTGCGCCACCAATCACTGAACTGGTAAATCCGGTCAGCACCAGATCGCCGGCAGAAGTAGATACCACGCCGCGAGGAATTTCTGTGGATGGATCTCCATTGATGTCGGTGAGTCCGTAGGTATTGCTCCACAATTGCGTGCCATCTGTATCCGTGATACGCAGCACGAAGATGTTTTTGTCGTCGGAAATGCTAACCTGCGATTCGGCGGCTACGATGATATTGCCATCACTGGTATGCGTCAGGCTCATACCTCTTTCACTCACGCCGGCCTCTCCATATGCCTGGTACCATTGCTGTGCGCCATCGCTATCGAGTTTGAGCACCACTACATCTGCCTTGCCGTTGGGATTCACCTGATAACCGGAAATAACCAGACTACCATCAGCCAGTTCGAGAATGTCGGTTCCACGATCGTCGAAGCCGGTTCCAAATGGTTTTTTCCACAAAAGTGTACCTGCTGCATCGGTTTTCAGGACATAGATGTTGTCGCCAGCGGGGCCTTCCCCTTTTACATAACCGACAACTGCATAACCGCCGTCTTGTGTTACAATGACTTTGTTGCCAGCGGCAAGCGGAGAACCGAAGTAGGTTTTAGACCATTGCAATTCTCCATTGGCATCTGTCTTCAACAGGTACACCCGCGTATCGGCATTATAACTACCCGTCATAATGTAGCCGCCGTCGGGCGTTTGCGTTACTCCGTTGGCTGCATCCTGACCGCTTCCACCGTACACACGTTCCCAGCCCTGACCTGATGCCAGGCCGGCGAAAAGCATGATCAAAAAGGTGAAAAGGTACTTGTACATGAGTTTTCGGATTATTAACTGTTCCTGTGAATTAATATTGACAGTACAAAAGTGCGGTGGTACTTGTCGAGTTGTAAAGACAAAAAATCGCATTTGTTGAATATTTTTTTGAGCGTTCATTTTTGTAAAAAACAATCAAATTCATTGGTTTTATGAAATTTTAATCGAAATTCTTTTCAAACCACCATAACACTTTGCTGCATTCGTCGTTACTTTGTTGAATAAATAAGCAATAACGTCTATGCAAAAAAGTGTATTGCTGGAACTCATTCGCGCCCTTGGCAAAAAAGAGATTCGAGATCTGCATAAATGGTTGCAATCTCCCTCCCACAATCAACGGCAGGATGTAATAAGATTGTTTGATTACCTGACCAAAAACCTCCAGCAAGGTGATGAATCGGTAGAAAAAGCACGCGCCTGGGCGGCCGTCTTTAAAGGTGAAGAATATGACGATGCATTTATGCGACAGGTGATGTATTTTTTGTTGAAAGCCGTGGAGGATTACATGGTTTTTACAGAAATCAACAATGAAAAAATACAGTACCAACTCACCCTGATGCGTATTTACAGGCAACGGAAACTGGACAAAGCCTATCGACAAGCCCTTAGAATCGCAAAAGACCTGCTCGAAAACCAGCCGCTGCGCGACAACCGATACCTCCGTTACAAGTTTTTGATCGAGTACGATTACGGCCAGCAGTCCAATATCGTACAAAATGCTTCCGCCAACCTGCAAGAGACCTCTTCGGCTATGGAACGTTGGTTTTTTGCTGAAAAATTACACATTTCTTACGCCATGAAGGCGCATCAGACAGTGTATAAAACAGCAAAATACGATGAAGGGATTCTGGAAGAAGTGCTACGACAGTGCGAACAGCAAAATCTGCTGGAAGAGCCTGCCATTGCTGTGTACTACTATGCCTATATGGTGATTACCAACCCGCAGGAGGAAAAGTACTATTTTGAGTTTGAAGACCTGATTCAGAAAAATACGCACCTGTTCGACCCCTATGAGATGCGCACCTTGTATGTGGCAGCCATTAATTATTGTGTGCCCAAAGTGAACCAGGGACGGCCCGAATTTGCCCAGCGGGTATTCGATCTGTACCGTCGGGGTCTGGAAACAGGGTACCTCATGGAAAACAACCAACTCTCGCGCTATACTTTTGGCAATGCTGTAGGCGCCGCACTGCGCAACAAGGAGTTTGCCTGGGCAGAGCATTTTATCGAGGATTTCAGGAAATACCTGCTCGAAAAAGAGGAAGACAGCATCGTCAATTTCAACCTTTCGCGCCTGTATTTTGAAAAAGGCGACTACAGCAAGGCCCAGCAACTGCTCACCCGCTTTGAATACGACGACATGCTGTTCAATATCATCGCCAAAACCATGTTGTTGAAAATTTACTACGAACGCGGCGACCTCGATGCTTTCGAATCACTCGTAGAAAGCCTGCGCATTTACCTGCAGCGCAAGGAAGCGCTCGACCCGGCCCGCAAAGCATCGTACAAAAACCTCGTCAGCCTGATGAAAAAACTGCTGCACCTGAATATTTACTCCAAACAACAAAAAGAAAAATTCCGCGAACTGGTGATGTCTACCAACCCGCTCAGCGAACGCGAGTGGTTTCTCAAACAACTCGACGGCAAATAATTTTCCTGATTTTTCCGCTGAAATGCGCCCGAAACACAACCCGTTTGCCGTAAATGGCGTTTCTTTGCAAACTTTTTCACACAAATACCTTTACCCTTGAAAAAAGGATATATCGTCGCGCTGCTGATTTTTGTGGTGCTGCTGATCGACCAGGCTTCCAAATTTTATATCAAAACCCACTTCGAATACAATGAGGACGTCCTCATGGGCGGACTCGAATGGGCGCGCCTGCACTTCGTGGAAAATGAAGGCATGGCATTCGGCATTACGTTCGACTGGGAATACGGCAAACTGCTGCTGAGTTTGTTTCGAGTACTTATGGTGGCAGGTCTGATCTGGTACCTGCGGGTTTTGCTGGCTGCTGAAGTGGCTTTTGGCTTTACACTCAGCATCGGACTGATCACAGCCGGCGCACTGGGCAATATCATCGACAGCGCTTTTTATGCCCTGATTTTTTCCGCTTCCGGATACCACGGCGGTGTGGCCGAACTGACGGCTTTCGGACAAGGGTATGGCATGACACAGGAACTTCCTTTCAACGGTTTTATGCACGGCCGCGTGGTGGATATGTTGTACTTCCCGATGACCTGGGTAAATATTCCCGACTGGGTGCCCGTTCTCGGTGGCGGGCAATACCTCTTTTTCAGCCCTATTTTCAATGTAGCCGACGCTTCCATTACGATTGGCGTACTGTGCATCGTGTTGTTCCAGCGTCGTTTTTTCCGCGATGGTTTTGTACAAAATGAGACACCAGAACCAGCAACCCTGAACTGGGAAGACGCAGAAAAGCAGGACGAAGACGAAGCGCCGGCTTCTTCCGATTCGGATATGGAAATTCAGGAGGATACTACGCCGGAGGAAAAACAGGCGGAACAAAACCCGGAAGACCTTCCACGATACAGCGACCAGCCTTCAGAAAGCGCACCGAAGCCGAACAACCATAACCTGCTTTAGTTATCGGTTATTAGTTATTGGTTATCAGGGTGGTAAGGGGTGATGGGTTTTTCAGGCTGCGGCTCGGGAAAGGTTGAGGGGTTGAAAGGTTGAGGGGTTGAGGGGTTGAGGGGTTGAGGAGTTGAGGGGTTGAGATTTAGCCACTCACATGATGCAAAAAAACCTCTTATGCTACTGAGTGCAGAATCTCAACCTTTCAACTTCTCAACCTTTCAACTTCTCAACCCCTCAACCTTTCCCGAGCCGCCAGCCTGAAAAACCCATCACCCCTTCCCCCCTGATAACCGATAACTATACTCATTCCTGCATTTTCGCCGCATTGTCCGCAATCGTCAGGGCTTCGATCAGGCCTTCGAGGTCGCCTTCAATTACTTTATCCAGGTTGAAATTTTTATTATCGCCTTCGAGGCGGTGGTCGGTCACGCGGTTTTGCGGCCAGTTGTAGGTGCGTATTTTTTCGGAGCGGTCGCCGGAGCCGACAATACTTTTTCGTGCAGACGCCAGCGCGGAGGCTTCTTTCTGGAGTTGCGCTTCCTGAATCTGCTGCACGAGGCGTCCCATGGCAATTTCCCGGTTTTTATGCTGCGAGCGGCTTTCTGTACTTTCCGCTACAGCGCCTGTGGGCAAGTGGGTAAAACGCACACCCGATTCGGTACGGTTAACGTGCTGTCCACCTGCGCCAGACGCCCGAAACACATCAGTACGGATGTCTTCCTTACGGATATTGATGTCTTCCGCTTCCATTTTGGGCAAAACGGCTACAGTTGCCGCAGAAGTGTGTACGCGGCCTTTGGCCTCGGTTTCGGGGATGCGTTGCACGCGGTGAGCGCCCGATTCGTATTTGAGTTTGCCGTACACGTGGTCGCCCGATACTTCCAGCACCAGTTTGGCATAGCCGCCGGCCGTACCAGGGCTTTCATCCAGCACTTCTACTTCCCAGCCCTGCGTATTGAAATAGCGGCTATACATCCGGTAGAGGTCGCCGGCGAAAAGCGCCGCTTCGTCACCACCCGTACCCGAGCGGATTTCAAAAATTACATCCTTCTCGTCCTCCGGGTCTTTGGGTGTGAGCAGCGTTTTCAGTTCTTCTTCCAGCGCAGTACATACGGGTTCGAGTTCGGCGATTTCTTCTTTCGCCAGATCGCGCATATCGGCGTCGCTTTCCATGGCCAGTACGGAGCGGGCACTGTCCAGATCAGCCAGGGCTTTTTCGTAGCGATTGGCGGTTTCCACCAGAGGCTGGAGTTTCTTGTATTCCTTGTTCACCCGCTTGGATTTTTCCACGTCGGATGCAGTGGAAGGGTCCGATAGTTGTTCTTCCAGGTGAATATATTTTTCCCGTATCGCTTGCAGTTTATCGAGCATAATGTGGCTGTTTTGAAAAGCCGGCCGCAAAAATAGGTCAATTGTAGCACATCTAGAGTATGTTGTGTTTTACCGCACGATCAACACGGGGATATTTACCGCGTGTCGGACGGCCCCGACGGTGGTGCCGAAAATCAGGTCTTTCAAGGCCCGGTGACCGTGAGCGCCCATGACAAGCAGGTCGGCATTTTTTTCCATCACCAGTTTGGGAATAGCCTGTTTGGCCGGGCCGTAGCCGATCACCGATTCACATTGATAGCCGAGATCGATCAATGCGAGGCGGTATTCTTCCAGGTATTTAAAGTCGGCATGGGTTTCATAATCCTGGATATCGCTGCCCATGACCCAGGCGCCGGCTGTTTCGACGGCATGAATCAGAAAATAGCGGGCATTTTTTCCTCCGATATGAACGGCGTGTTGGAGGGTTTTCTGATCGGCGGTGGAGAAGTCGACGGCTACGGCGATTTCCTTGAATTCCGGTTCCTGTGAAGGTGTAAAAGATTTAAAATTCACGTGTGGCACGGGCGTTTTGGTGCGCGGCAAATTGATCAGAAGTGGCCGGAGTACGATATATGCTAGCATACCTGCAATGCCCAATAACAAGGGAATGACAATCCATTCTACCATCCAGCGATATTCGCCGCTGCCAGCCAGCCAAATAAGCACCTGCTCATACACCAGTCTGACATTCAGGGCAACAATGACTATGGCGCTCAGCCATCCGCCCGCTTTTGCCCAGAACCCGATGGCATAATCGCCCATACGGCTACGGCTGCTGACGTAATGCAACAGTGGAATAATGGCAAAACCGAGTTGCATACTCAAAATAACCTGGCTCATCACCAGCATGTTGCCGGTAGAAGATTCTCCAAATACGGAAATGACAATGATGGCGGGCACCACTGCCAGCAGGCGGGTGATCAGCCTGCGTAGCCAGGGAGCAATGCGCAGATGGAGGTATCCCTCCATGACGATCTGCCCGGCCAGCGTACCCGTTACTGTGCTGCTTTGTCCGGCAGCAATCAGTGCAATGGCAAACAGAGCCGGCGCATAACTTTTTCCCAGCAATGGTTCCAGCAGTCGGTGTGCATCCTGTATTTCCGACACGCCATTGTAGCCGTTTTTATGAAAAACGGCAGCAGCCAGTATCAAAATGGCGGCATTGACGAACAAGGCCAGGTTGAGCGCAATGGCGGAATCGATCACATTGAATCGAATGGCACGACGCAACCCTTGTGGCGTTCTTTCTACTTTTCGGGATTGTACCAGCGCCGAATGCAAATACAGGTTGTGGGGCATCACGGTGGCGCCGATGATGCCAATAGCAATAAAAAGTGCTTCCGTATTGGGAATTCCGGGCACAAACCCAAATGCGACTTCACTCAGATCAGGTTTGGCTAGCACCATTTGAACGGCAAATGCGCCGCCGATGATCATAATCAGGGCCAGAATAATGGCTTCCAGCCGCCTGATGCCCAGTTGCATCAAAAACAGAATCAGAAAGGCGTCGAGTACGCTCAGGCCCACACCCCAGATGAGGGGGATGTGAAAAAGCAATTGCAAGCCGATGGCCATGCCCAATACTTCGGCCAGGTCGCAGGAAGCAATGGCAATTTCCGCCAGCACATAATTGAATATGTTGGCTGCCGGGTGGTACAGTTCGCGGGAGGCCTGCGCCAGGTCGCGCTGGGCTACCACGCCGAGCCGGGCACACATGCTTTGCAGCAGCAGCGCAATGAGGTTCGACATGAGCAAAACCCACAGCAACGAATACCCAAACCGACTGCCGCCTGCCAGGTCGGTGGCCCAGTTGCCGGGGTCCATATAGCCGACGCTTACCAGATATGCCGGGCCTAAAAAAACGAATAAGCGCCTCCAGAAACCACCTTTTACATTGGTTTCCACGGTACTATGTACTTCGGAGAGCGAACGCTCGGGATGTATGTTTGGATGCATAGATATGTGCTTTTTTTGGGTTGATGAGGGTTGATAAAGGTTGATGAGGGTTGATATTCATCGGCTCGGTAGGGATCAATACTTTCTCATTTCGAGTGGCTGAATATCAACCCTCATCAACCTTTATCAACCCTCATCAACCCTTTATCACCAACAAATTCTGCGCAACCTTCTCGCTCAGTGTTACTTCTGTTTTTCCACTGATGCGTACCTGTACCGACTGATCATATTCGGTGCGGTCCAGTAACTGTATTTCTATACCGAGTGCCACACCAATTTGATCGAGGTATTGCAAAAAAGGTGTAGCATGGTCGTCGACGCCCGTTAAAATGCCTTTTTCGCCGGGTTGCAGCAGCGACACGCGCACTTGCTGCCGAAACGTCCAGCGGCCTTGCGCGTCAGGGATAGGATCGCCATGCGGGTCGAAACGCGGGTGTCCCAGGAAATTGTCGAGGCGATCGATCAGGGGCTCGCCTTGTACGTGTTCGAGTTGTTCGGCCAGGTCGTGTACTTCATCCCAGGCAAATCCGAGTTTTTCGACCAGAAAAACTTCCCAAAGCCGGTGTTTGCGGATCAGTGTAGTGGCAAGCCGGTTGCCATCTTCCGTGAGTTCCACTCCACGGTACTTTTCATACTTGATGAGTTGTTTTTCTGCCAGCCGTTTGAGCATGTCGGTCACCGAAGCAGCAGCCGTGTTCATAGCGGCGGCAATAGAATTGGTGAGTACTGCCTTGTCTTCTTTTTCGGCAATTTTGAAAATGGCTTTCAGGTAATTTTCTTCTGCAGTAGTGATGGTCATGGCGGAAGGCAATCGCTGTATTTTTTCAGGAAAATTAATTTTAAGGCAAATGTATAATAATTTTTAGATTAACCTAAAAATTATTTAAAAAATAAAAAGACAGGTGCTGCCCTGAATTTATCAGCCCTGTTCAGTAAAAGCAGTTTCTGTATGGATACAGATTTTTTCCGTAGAGTAGTTTCCCGCAGATGGCGCAGATTTTCCCGCAGATTTCCGCAGAACGTAGAGTACGCCATACAATCGTTTCAGAATATACGGCGTACTCTACGTTCTGCGGAAATCTACGGGAAAATCTGCGCCATCTGCGGGAAACTACTCTACGGGCAAAAAAAATCTGCGGGAAACAGCCGAATCCCGAACCCTGGCTGTGGCCAGAATTCGGGATGGCTCATTCTTCATACAAATACTTCAAAAAATGCAGCAATTACATAGCATTCTCATCGATATGCAACAAAATCCGCTGTTTTACCCGTTCAATTTTACGGGTGAGTTCGCGGAAAAACCAGTCGCGCGTCTTTTCAGAGGTCTGGGTAAGCGGGCTGGATTTGGCGATTACATTCCGGAACCAGTCGTCGGTATAATCGCAAAGTTTGGGGTCGGTGCTTTTGATGTAGTTCGGGTTGCAAAAGGCCGCAAATACAAATTTTCCGATGTCGCTCGTCACGATAGCCGTGTTGTTGGTGTGCACCATTTCATTGTGATACACATGCAACTGGCCCAATCCGTGCTCCGGTTTTTCGCCCACGCGGAATTTTTTGCCAGCCCCGGCCAGTGCTTTCATGTGCGCTGCCCAGTCGACCAGCCGGTCGCAAAGGGTGACGGCCTCCTGCGGGTCGCGAAAACCACCTGAATATACATGGTATTCGATCTGGGCCAGGGTATTGTCGACAATGTTGACGCTCCACAATTCCGTGCTGTCGAGCGCGATGTAGTGGTCGAGCAATTTCTGGCTGAGTTGTACCACGGGTTGCGTTACCAACTGAAAATCGAAGGGCCTGTCTCGTAAAAACTCCAGGTTCCAGGTCGTTCGGCCCCACACGTACAGTTTGAAACAGATCAGTTCGGGGATGAAATTGTAGGTAAATACCGGGATTTCTACGGTAGCATAGTTGAAATGCACATTGGGTAGCCTGCGGATTTGCTCCAGCGTCGTGATATAATCGGTGAGATATTGCGAGAAATCGGAAATTTTCTGCGAGAATGCATTGAAATTGCACATCACATTGTCGCTCGGCCCTACAATGAGCGTATCAAGGGAAATGCGGTAGTGCAATGCCAGGGTACTCAGTTCCTGTGGCGACAAAAAGGTGTCGCCGCGCAAACGGCGGTACACCGGGTCTTTTCCCAGGTGCAGGATATTGGCCAAATCCTCCACAGCGTCGGCGCGGCGGGGATAGCGGGATAAAATCAATTCAAAAAGTTGGTCTTGCAAATTTTGTGGCGCCATGAGATAGAAGGGTTACACAGGGCCGAAAATAGGCAAGATTTTTTATTGAGGGTTGATGAGGGTTGATAAAGGTTGATGGGGGTTGATAATCAGCCACCCGGAATACGAAAGAATTGATCCCTACCGAGCCGATGATTATCAACCTTTATCAACCCTCATCAACTTTTTCATCAACCCTCATCAACCCTCAAGTATTTATCCCCTGCTCTTTCAACGTCTCCCGCAGCAAAGGTTCCAGCCCGCTTTTTTGCGCATCGGCTTTTATCCGTTTGGTGAGTTCGTCGTACAGCGTTTGGGAAGGAATTTTATCGATCTGATAGGTGAGCAATCCCACCAGCCTTGCGTATCGCATGCGTTGATACCACACAAAAGCAATAATGCCGGCCGCCAACAAAGCAAGCAGTGTGAGGAGTTTGCCTGCCTGTTTTTGCACAAAAGGAACATCGCGGTGCACAATTTTGTCGACGCCGCGCAGGATGGTGTCGATGGTGGGTTGCAAAGCGCCCTGTATCAGTACCTGGGCCTGTTGCTGGGTTTGTTCGCCCAGCAGGTTGTCGATGATACTGCGGATTTTTTCTTTCGAGGAGGCCGTTCCCAAGGAGTCAAGCGAGGCTTGAATCATGTCGCTGAGCAAATAGCGCGTGTCCTTACGAAGGCGGCCGGTCATTTCTTCGATGGTCCCGATGAGGAATTTCTTCAGGTCTTCATCCTTGATACTGTTCTTCAGACGGTCGAGCCGGTTTTCCAGCGTCTGGCCTAACTGGACGAGTTGCGCATCGGTCAGGTTACCGAGACTGTCGATGGTACGCATGATTTTTTGAATATCGGGGTCAAGTGTATCCGCCGCTCCTTTCAGTCCCTGAAGCAGGCTTTGGGATATTACATGCGCCCTGGAACCCGCGCCCATCGTAGCGCTTTGCCCGGCATAAAAAGCAATGGAATCGATTTCTGGTCGGGTTTTGAGCAGCAGGGATTTTACGTCTACCCGATCGACTTCGTTCTTGAGCAGACCGCAGGATACAATACCTGCCAGGGCGATGGCAAAAAAAAATGCCGACAGAGAAGAGGTAACTGTTTTCAGGTTCATGGTGTGAGTGGATTGGAGATTTGGAATGCCTGTCAATTGAAAATCAATTCATTATGCACGAGGGATTGCTACATCGAAAGTACATCCGCTTGCACAAACTTAATGTATTCGAACAGCCCATGAGTGAACCAGAATAAAAAAATTACCAGCCCCCTTGTGCATATTCATTTTTCAAATAACTTTGCATTTCAAAGTATTTTTAAAACCATCGAATCTATGGAATCCACCGAACCTTCTTTCTGGCAACGACAGGCCACCACCATCAAAGGCATATTGATATTTTTCCTGTTGCTGGTATTGCTCATCCCCACGTCTATGGTCGACAGTCTTATCAGCGAACGGCAGAGCAGGCAAGCAGAAGCCGTGGCCGAGGTAAGCAGCAAATGGGGGCAGAGCCAGACGCTGGCAGGCCCTGTTTTGATCGTTCCCTATCAGGTCATACAACGCGCGGCTGACGGCAAGGAAATTGCCCGCGAAACCAAATACGCCTATTTTTTACCCGACGAACTCAACGTACAAAGTACGGTAAACCCCGAAAAACGCCACCGCGGCATTTTTGATGTCGTATTGTATTCCTCTCAAATTACGATGGAGGGCTCTTTTGCACAGCCCGTGCTGGCGTCGTTGGTGCCACCTGGCGCCGAAGTGCAGTGGAACAAAGCGGCGCTCGAATTCGGCATTCCCGACCTGCGGGGGCTCAAAGACCAGGTAACGCTTCAATGGAATGAACAGCAGCGGGTATTCGAACCCGGCATTCCGATTCCGGGCGTGGCCGGCAGTGGTATACATGTGGCACTGGCACTCGACCCTGTGGGCACTGCCGCGCATCGTTTCCGCATCAATGTGGCCCTGAAAGGCTCGGGGTCGCTGTTTTTCACCCCGTTGGGCAAAGTAACGACCGTAAAAATGAACTCGCCCTGGGCTGATCCGAGTTTTACCGGTGCTTTTTTGCCCGATGAAAAAAATATTTCCGCATCCGGTTTCGACGCCTCCTGGAAAGTGCTCAACCTGAACCGGAATTATCCGCAGCAGTGGAACAGCGACCAGACCGTTTCGATAGAGGAAAGCACCTTTGGTGTGGATTTTATCCTTCCGGTAGATAATTACCAGAAATCGACCCGCTCGGTGAAATATGCCATCCTGTTTATCGGCCTCACTTTCCTCACCGTCTTTTTTGTGGAAATGCGGCAGGAACGCCCGGTGCATCCGTTCCAGTATGCCCTCATTGGGCTGGCCCTGGTCATTTTTTACACCTTGCTGGTAGCGATTTCCGAGCAGGTGCCTTTCAATGCAGCCTACCTGATTTCGGCCCTCATGACGATCGGGCTGACCGGCCTGTATGCCAAGGCCTTGTTTGAGTCGGGGCGCATGGCGCTGCTCGTCAGTGGTGCACTTACAGTGTTGTACGGTTTCCTTTTTGTGGTGCTGCAACAACAAGACTACGCGCTGCTGATCGGAAGCCTCGGCCTGTTCGTGATTCTGGGTGTAGTCATGTATTTCTCGCGAAGAATCGTTTAGTTATCGGGTGGTTATTGGTTATCTGTTATTGGTTATCAGGGGTGGGTAAGGGATGATGGGTGTTTCAGGCTGGAGGCTCGGGAAAGGTTGAGTTGGTTGAGAGGTTGAGTTGGTTGAGTTGGTTGAGAGGTTGAGTTGGTTGAGATGTTGATATTCAGCCACGCAGCAGCCGGAGTAAGGTTTTGGATCACATGAGTGGCCAACCTCTCAACTCCTCAACTAACTCAACCTCTCAACCAACTCAACCTTTCCCGAGCCTCCAGCCTGAAACACCCATCATCCCTTACCCACCCCTGATAACCAATAACCAATCACCAATAACTAATCCACCACCATGCCCGCACCTTTCAACTCCTGCTGCAACATACCCTGCGGCAGTTCCCGGTATTCGTATTGCTGATTCCGCAATTGGGGCACAAAACCTGCTTCTTTGATGGCCTGCTGAATACCATCGGCGGTGAAGCGGAAGCGAGCGCCGGCGGCCGACACTACATTTTCCTCGATCATGATACTGCCCCAGTCGTTGGCGCCGGCGTGCAGGCACACCTGGGCGATTTGTTTGCCCACCGTGAGCCAGGAAGCCTGGATATTGACAACATTGGGAAGCATAATGCGGCTCATGGCGATCATGCGCACATATTCGTCGCCCGTAACGGCATTGCGGGCGCGTTTGATCTTTTTCAGGATCGTGTCCTCATCCTGGAAAGGCCAGGGGATAAACGCCAGAAAACCTTTGGCATCGGCGGGTTTTTCCGACTGCACCTGCCGGAGTGCAGCGAAGTGTTCCATGCGTTCGAGGTTGGTTTCAATATGCCCGAACATCATGGTAGCCGAGGTGGTGAGGTGCAACTGATGTGCGGCGCGCATCACGTCAAGCCATTCCTCGCCGCCGCATTTTCCTTTGGAAATAAGGCGGCGCACCCGGTCGCTCAGGATTTCGGCGCCTGCGCCGGGTAGCGAATCGAGGCCGCTTTCCTGGAGCGCCTTGAGCACATCGTAGTGGCTCATTTTTTCCAGTTTGGCAATGTGCGCCACTTCCGGCGGCCCGAGCGCGTGCAACTTAAGGGAGGGGTACAGGTCTTTGAGTTGTCTGAACAAGTCGGTGTAAAATGCCAGGCCGAGATCGGGATGGTGGCCGCCTTGCAGCAGCAGTTGTTCACCACCAAAGCGAAATGTTTCCTCGATTTTCTGTTTGTATTCCTCGATGCTGGTGACGTAGGACTCCTCGTGGCCGGGGCGTCGGTAAAAATTGCAGAATTTGCAATTGGCAATGCACACGTTGGTCGTGTTCGAGTTGCGGTCGATGATCCAGGTAACGGTGTTGCCGGGCACATGCTGGTAGCGCATGGCATTGCCCACATACATGAGTTCGGCGGTGGTGGCATTTTCAAATAAAAAAACACCTTCTTCGGGGGTGAGCCATTCGTGGCGCAGGGCGCGGTGGAGCAGGTCGGAAATATTCATATCAGGATGCGTTGGGGTGCCTGCAATATGCGGCTTGCAACGCTTTCAATTTTTTCTGAAAACAAAATTACATCGGGAAGGTTGGGTAGCGGAACTCTTATGAGAAAATAAATGTTTCTTGCACGCATTTGCGTCTAATTGCTGGCATAAAATGTGGGTGTTCAAAATATTAAACAGCCTCCTACATTACAGGTTAAATATTTTTTAAAGCAGCCGGTAGCATAGCACCCTCGAAAACGAAGTCGCCTAATTTGGACGTTTCTCCACCGGTGGCTTATTCATTTACCATAAAAAGGCAGGATCATTTGTCACCATGTATGGTCATCGACCTGTCACCCTTTTGCCCTAATATGTCTTATATCATTCAAAAAGAAACTGCTTTTCAGCGCATCCGGCGCATTTTCCTGCAATCGCTGAAAGGCGAAGAACAGGACTACACCACCGGAAGTATCGACCGCGCTATTGTATTGCTTGCCATTCCGATGATTCTGGAAATGGCTATGGAATCTTTATTTGCCGTAGTAGATGCTTTTTTTGTAGCAAAAGTCGGCGTGGAAGCCGTTGCCACCGTAGGTCTTACCGAGTCGATGCTGACACTGGTGTATTCCATCGCCATCGGGCTGAGTGCGGCCGCAACAGCCATGGTAGCCCGGCGTATCGGCGAGGGCAATAAAGATGCAGCCGCAAAAGCCGGCGCACAGGTCATCTTGATCGCTTTGGCGCTGTCGGTTTTGATTGCGGTGCCGGGTTATTTCTATGCAGAAGACCTGTTGCGCCTGATGGCCCACGATACGAGTGTGTCGAGTACAGGCTTTCATTTTACGCGGCTGTTGCTGACGGCCAACCTGCCCATCTTGCTGCTCTGGATGCTCAACGGTATTTTTAGGGGTGCCGGCGATGCTGCCACAGCCATGCGAGCCTTGTGGATTGCCAATGCGGTGAATATCGTACTGTGCCCCTTGCTGATATTTGGCTGGGGGCCTATTCCGGCTATGGGTGTCATCGGTTCGGGTATCGCCACCACCATCGGGCGCTCGAGCGGGGTTATTTATCAGTTGTGGAACCTGTTTGAAGTGGGCAAAATTGTGCGTTTGCGCTGGAATATGCTGAAACCCAAATGGGACATTATCGGCAGCCTGCTGAAAATCGCTTCGGGCAGCACCGGCCAGTACCTGATCGCTTCGGCCAGTTGGATCTTCATGATTTTTATCCTGGGCCGCATCGGCAAGGAAGTGACCGCCGGTTACACTATTGCTATACGTATTGTAGTGTTTACCATTTTGCCTTCCTGGGGTATGGCCAATGCAGCCGCCACACTGGTTGGGCAAAACCTGGGCGCCGGCCATCCCGAACGGGCTGAAAAATCGGCCTGGCGGGCAGGTTTTTTCAATATGATTTTCATGGGAACGGTCGGCATCTGCTACCTGATTTTTGCCCCCTCCCTGATCCGCATATTTACGGACAACCCGCAGGCCATCCAGTCGGGCGCGCTTGCTTTGCGCATTATCGCCGGTGGTTATGTGTTCTATGGCTGGGGTATGGTACTGACACAAGCCATCAATGGCGCCGGCGATACCCGCACCCCGACCCTTCTCAACTTCATCTTTTTCTGGATGGTCGGTATGCCGCTGGCCGTTTTGCTGGCCCTACACCTCGGCTGGGGCCAAACGGGCGTGTACTGGAGTATCTTCACCAGCGAATCGTGTATGGCCCTGGCAGCCATGTGGGTGTTCAGGAGAGGGCGGTGGAAGACGGTGAAAGTGTAGTGGTGAGTAGTGAGTGGTGAGTGGTGAGTAGTGAGTAGTGAGTGGTGAGTAGTGGGTGGTGAGTAGTGTTGTTTTTAGCCACTCTTTTGAAGAAACCAAAAGCAACGTGAGTAAAACTCACCACTCACTACTCACCACTCACTACTCACCACTCACCACTCACCACTCTAAAAAAGTTTCCCCTGTGGCGTCGGCGCATGCTCCATTTCGTGTTTCAGCAGCCATTCCTTGCGCCACAGATCGCCGCCGTAGCCGACGAGTTTTCCATTGCTTCCGATAACCCGATGGCAGGGGATGATGATGGTAATCGGGTTGCTGCCATTGGCGGCGCCCACGGCCCGAATGGCTTTGGTATCGCCGTATCTTTTTGAAATTTCCAGATAGGAAGTGGTGACACCATATGGAATATCGAGCAGCAAATTCCAGATATGTTGTTGAAATGCGGTGCCTTCCGGTTGCAAAGGAAGGTCGAACCGCAGACGTTTTCCTTCAAAATACTCGTTTAGTTGGCGCGTAGCCTCCCGAATGGCAGCAGGTATGTCGCCCTCGGAGGCTGCATGGGTACGGGCAGGCCTGCGCTCGGTTTCCACAAAAAGAATGCTGTGCAACTGCGTGTCGGTGCCTGTAATCTGCAGCGTGCCAATCGGAGAATCGATGTAGGTAGTGTAGGCGGCCATGCTCAAAAGTACAAACAAGTTTATACTGAATTGAAGCCTTTTCCATCAGTACACATTATTTAACGTACCTTTGCGCCCTCAAAAGTAGCAGGGCGCCGCCCTTGTGTCAGATTTCTATGAAAAACATTCGCAATTTCTGCATCATTGCGCACATCGACCACGGGAAAAGTACCCTGGCTGACCGTTTGCTGGAATACACCAATACCATCAGCAAACGCGACATGCAAGACCAGGCACTCGACAATATGGACCTCGAGCGGGAGCGTGGTATTACCATCAAGAGCCACGCTATCCAGATGGCATACAAACATCCTGCCGACGGACAGGAATACATTTTTAACCTCATCGACACACCCGGACACGTCGACTTCTCCTACGAAGTGAGCCGCTCCATTGCCGCCTGCGAAGGCGCGCTGTTGCTGGTGGATGCCACACAAGGCATTCAGGCACAAACGATTAGCAACCTGTACCTGGCCGTAGATCACAACCTGGAAATCATCCCGATTGTGAACAAGGTGGATATGGACAGCGCTATGGTAGAGGAAGTGCAGGATCAGATCATGGACCTGATCGGTTGCGACCGCGAAGACATTATTTCAGCCTCCGGCCGCACTGGTATCGGTATTCCGGAAATCCTGGCAGCCGTAGTCGACCGAGTGCCAGCCCCGAAAGGCGACCCGGAAGCACCGCTGCAAACCATGATTTTTGACTCCATGTTCAACTCCTACCGTGGTGTGATCGCCTATGTGCGGGTAATGAACGGATGCATGCGCAAGGGCGATAAAATCAAATTTTTAAATACCGGCAAGGAAGTCGTGGCCGAAGAAGTGGGCGTATTGAAACTCGGCCAGTTCGAAGCCGCCGAAATCAGCACCGGCGACGTAGGCTACGTCATCACAGGCATCAAAGTGAGCCGCGAAATCAAGGTGGGTGATACGATTACCCACGTGGCGCGCCCCTGCCAGGAGGCCGTAAAAGGTTTTGAAGAGGTAAAACCCATGGTATTTGCCGGGGTGTATCCGCTCGACAACGACGATTTTGAAGACCTGCGCGACTCCCTGGAAAAACTGCAACTCAATGATGCTTCGCTGGTGTTCGAACCCGAAACTTCCGTAGCGCTCGGCTTCGGTTTCCGCTGCGGCTTCCTGGGTATGCTGCACCTGGAAATTGTGCAGGAACGCCTGCAACGCGAATTCGACCAGGACATCATCACCACGGTACCAAACGTAACCTATTTCGCTACCAATATGAAAGGCGAGCGCTTCTCCGTGCGCCAACCCAGCGAACTGCCCGACCCCAACCACCTCGACAACGCGGAAGAACCCTATATCTACGCACAAATCATTACCAAACCCGACTACATCGGCGGTATTATGAAACTGTGCATGGACAAACGCGGTATCCTGCAAAAACAGCACTACCTCACGCCTACGCGTCTGGAAATGATTTTCCACATGCCGCTGGCAGAAATCGTATTCGATTTTTACGATCAGTTGAAATCGCTCACACGTGGCTATGCCTCGTTTGATTACCATATCCTCGACTACCGCATGACCGACCTCGTGCGCCTCGACATCAAACTCAATGGCGAACAGGTAGACGCACTCAGCGCACTCGTACACCGCACCAAAGCGGAATATATGGGACGCCGTATGTGCGAAAAACTCAAGGAACTCCTGCCACGCCAGCAATTCCAGATCGCTATTCAGGCTGCTATCGGGCAAAAAGTGATTGCGCGCGAAACGATTTCTGCCCTGCGGAAGGACGTTACAGCCAAGTGCTACGGTGGCGACATCTCCCGGAAACGTAAACTGCTGGAAAAACAGAAAGAGGGTAAGAAGAAAATGAAGCAGTTCGGTAATGTGGAAGTGCCGCAGGAGGCATTTTTGAAGGTGCTCAAATTAAATGATTAATGCGGGGTTGATCAGACGCGCCTTACGGCGAAGATTAAGATAAGACGCGCCTTGCGGCGCTATGGGGTTTGGGATTGGGCGGATAATGCGGATTAAATAGATTTATATTTCAATATTACTTTGGTATAACAGGTGTACGCTACGATTTGTGTCCTTTGTGCAACCTTTGTGGAATTCGTGGTAAAAAATTTAACCACAACGGACACAAAGGTTGCACAAAGGACACAAATCGTAGCGTACACCTGTTTCAATGGAATATCTCAAAACGAATAATCCAGCAAAATCCATTTTATCCGCATTATCCGCCCAATCCAAAGCCCCATAGCGCCGCAAGGCGCGTCTCATCCATCCCACAAGTAAAAATCAATTTTCCAATGAAAAAAATCCTCTTCCTCCTCTCCTGCCTGTACGCCTGCCAATCCAAACCCACCTCTCCGCCCGCTGCACAGCCCGACGAACGCCCTATCGTTTTTGCCGGCACGTACACCCAGAAACTGGGCCACGTAGATGGCAAGGCTACCGGCATTTACACTTGCCGGTTTGATGCATCAACGGGTGCGCTCATTGTAACGGACACCGTCGGCGGCATCGACAATCCTTCGTTTGTATGTGTGTCGCCCGATAAAAAGTACCTGTATGCAGTGGCCGAAGCAGGTGGAACCCCTGATCGGGCAATGGGCGGCGTGGCAGCATTCCGTATTCTGGAAGGCGGTAAATTGCAGAAAATCAACGAAGTATCATCCTACGGCGTAGCGCCCTGTCATATTTCTACCGACAAATCGGGCAAATTCGTGCTGGTAGCGAATTACGTTACCGGCAATGTGGCTACCTATAGCGTACAAACAGATGGTACCCTGAGCGACTCACTCTGCGTGGTGCAGCACCCTGGCAAAAGCCCCTGGGCGCACATGATTTTGCCTTCGCCCGACGGTGCCACGATCTGGTCGGTCGACAAAGGCATCGATCGCGTGTTTATGTACAGCCTGTCCGAAGAAGGAAAATTGAAAGAACAATTCAGTTTTTCCACCGCAAAAGGCGCCGGGCCGCGCCACCTCGATTTCAACCCCGTGCAGCCCGATCAGTTTGCCGTGATCAATGAAAACAGTTCAACCCTGAATTATTACCGAAAAGAAGGCGAGTTCGATATTCGCCGCCTCGACTCGCTGTCGACCTTGCCCGCCAGTTTCAAGGAAAACAACACTTGCGCCGACGTGCATTTCCACCCCAACGGCAAATTCCTGTATGGCTCCAATCGCGGGCACAACAGCATTGTGGTGTACGGTGTGGATACGCAGACGGGCAAATTGACACTCTTGCAGCACCAGTCGACCCTGGGGCTTATCCCCCGCAACTTCCTCGTCACGCCCGATGGCAAATGGCTGCTGGTAGCCAACCAGAATTCAAGTACGGTGGCTTCCTTCCGGATCGACCCGGCCACAGGACTTTTGAGTCCGGCAGGCCAGCCAAGTGCGGTGCCTACGCCGGTGTGTTTGAAGATGATGTAAAAGGCAGTTGAATATGCGTGCGGGTGCCTTCGCCGGGGCGGCTATCGACGTGTATGCTGCCGCCGGACTGTTGCATTCGGCGTTGCATATTGGCGAGCCCGTTTCCGGCATCGGCAAGCGCCGCGGGGTCGAAACCCTGGCCGTTGTCGCGGATATTGATTTGCAGGCTGCCATTTTCCATCGAAAACTGGATGTTTATTTTGTCGGCCCGGGCGTGTTTGAGGGCATTGTGCAGGGTTTCCTTTACCACCAGAAATACATTACGCCGGAGTTCGCCGCTCAATGGTATGTCGGGCAAATCGGGAATATCGAAGTGGCAGGCGATGTCGGAGTCTTCAAAAAAACTCACCGCATAGCGTCGGATGTATCCTGCCAGGCTGCTGAGGGTGTCGTTGTGGTGATTCAAGGCCCACACGATTTCGCTCATTTTGAGCAGCAACTCCTTGGCTGCGCCGGAAATTTTATCCAGTTCACCCGTTGCGGCGGCTTTCTTTTTCGCCACTTCGCTGAGCAGCGAAATTTTGGATAGCCCCGAGCCAAAATCATCGTGCAGGTCTTCTGCGATGCGCAGGCGTTCGAGTTGCTGGCCTTCCAGCCGCGAGCGCAGGGCGACTACTTTTTGTTCGGCTTCGAGGCGCTCGATGGTATTGCGCTGGAGCTGTTCCTGCTGTTCGGCGAGGCGTTGTTTTTGTCGGTAAGCCCGGCGCATGAGATACAGTACGCCGAGCAATGCGAGGATGCCTGCCAGGGCGCCGTAGGTTTGTAAATTCTTGATTCTGTTGCGGTTTTCGAGGTCGCGGATCGCCAGTTCCTTCTTTTCGGTTTCGTATTTCGTTTCGGAATCGGCCACTTTTTCGGCCATTTTGGCATTAAAAACCGAGTCCATACTGGTGTTGTACAGGTCATCGAAACGGCGGGCTTCCTCAAAATTCCGTTGCAGCAGGTGCCAGTCGCGCAGCCGGGCATAATCTTCGATGACGACCGTTTTTTGCTGCATTTTTTCGGCGCGTTCGAACGACTCGTACAGGTTTTGCCGGGCCGTTTGCATATCGCCCATTTCCATGTAGGCGCGGCCCAGGTCGCCCTGATTTTGAGCAATCATAAAATCATCCTGGTTTTCGCGGGAAAGGGCCAGCGATTTTTGCAGGTACAGGAGTTGTTCGGAACGTTTGCCCAGCGCTCCGTACAATTTTCCCATGATGCCGTAGATATAACCGAGGTGGAGGTTATTGCCCGCGGCAATGAGGAGTTTTTCGGCTTTTTGGGCAGTTGCAAGGGCTTCATCGTATTTTTTCTGGTTGCGAAGCACCTCTGTGATATTGATATAAGAGGCGCCGATGCCTGCCGACATCTGGATTTTTTCAAAGGCTTGAAGGGCAATATTGAAATAACGCAGCGCTTCGTCGTAGCGTTTCAGGTCCATGTAGGTGAGGCCCAGGTTCAGGTTGGCCACGCCGGTAACCTCGGGTTTGTTCATTTTTTCGGCTTCCCTCTGTACCTCCAGTTGGTACACGAGGGCAGCATCGAAACGTCCCTTGCGGTATTCAATGGTTCCAAGGCGGGTGAGTGCGCCCAGCAGGTTTTTTTTAGCGGCGATAGCACGGGCGTATGGCAATTCTTCTTGCGTAATTTTTTCGGCTTTTTCATAATCGCCGAAGTTGAGCCAGGTTTCCGAAATGCTGTTGAGTGCGCTGGCAATGACAGCCGTATCATTGAGTTGGCGTGCCAGTTGGAGCGATTCATCCCCATACTGAAGTGCTTTATCTTTATTGGAAAAGCGGTATTCCCAACTGAGTACAAACAGGAGTGTGGCACGTTCAATACCTTTTGCCCCCGTTAGTACCTTTTCAAGGCTATCGACCCTGGACTGTGCAACTGCCCCGGCGTTCAGGCAACACCATAGCAGGCAAACAAGCATGATGGAAATTGCCCGGCAAAAAAGGTAGCGGGCTGCAGACACAGCAAGGAAGAAGGATGTATTCATATCTGAAAATTAACTGTACAACAATCGTTTCCATTCCAGGAAAACAATTTCAGACATAAAAAATGTGGTGTTTTGCGCAGTGAAAGTATTTTTTATTTTGAATATTTATTGTTTTATAAACACTTAATTCATTTTTTATTTTTTCAATGAAATTTAATTACACCACCAATCCATTGTTGCCCCTTGTCTCTTGCCCCTTGCTCTTTGCCCCTTCTCACTATCTCTCCCCTCTCATTTTATTCAACGCTTCCGTCCTCGTCTGCACATGCAGTTTTTCATAAATGTTGTGGATATGTCTCTTTACCGTTTCGATGCTGATAAATAGTTCGGCGGCAATTTCTTTGTACAGATAACCTTTTGCCAGCAGGTCGAGAATTTCTTTTTCCCGCGCTGTGAGTACGGCCAGTTCAGGAACAGGTTCCGGTTTTTTTTGAAATGAGGCTACGACGCGGCGAGCGATTTCGCTGTTCATCGGAGAGCCGCCCTGATGCAGATCGTGCAGGGCTTCCAGCAGTTTTTCCGGCGAAGTGCGCTTTAGCAGGTATCCATTGGCGCCTGCCTTGAGGGCATTGAAAATGTGTTCGTCGTCTTCATACACGGTACACATAGTGATTTGCAAGGCAGGCAATTGCTCTTTGAGTATTCTCACCGCATCAATACCGCTCATGCCCGGCAGGTGAATATCCATGATCACCACATCCGGTTGGACCGCAACAATTCCTGTCAGGGCAGCCTCTGCATTGTCATAAGATGGCAGGCATTCAAATTCGGGCACACTGCCGATAATGGTTTCAAATGACTGCCGGATATCAGCGTCATCTTCAACTATGGTCACTCGGATAGGCTTCATTGTGGAGGATTTGGACGTGAATGGTTTGTGGTGTCAAATGTACACAGCGCCGGGCGAGTGAGGGAATCACCCGTTTGTTGTATTTGACGGAGTCCTGAGTCGTAAGTCCTGAGTCCTGAGTCTGTAGAGTACACCTACTCATGTTTAGCCATGCTAAATAAGGATGCCTAAAGTAGAACGGTCAACTCTACAGACTCAGGACTCAGGACTTACGACTCAGGACTCCGTCAAATACAACAAACGGGTGATTGTCTACCCCTTTCCCGCACCCCCACCTTTGTCCTGTTCAAATTTCACCACCAAATCAATCTTTCAACATGAAAACGATCGAACAACGGGACACCATGATTCACAACTGCTTTATGATCGGCATGCTTGCTTTTTTCACCTGCCTATGGTGTGCAATGGACCACGAAGCCTTGTCGACACTGATCCAGTCCATGCAAAATGCCTGGGTCAATTTCGGGGAATGGACTTCTTCCGGCATGATGAGTCCACATAAAATTTAATGACAACAGCCTAAATCTGAAACACTTATGAAAAAGGTACTCAAAGTGCTCGGTTATACACTGGGAAGTCTGCTGTTGGTCGTGTTGTTGTTTGCAGCATATATTCAATTCACGCCGCTGCCTGTTTATAAAGTACAAGCCCCTGAACTGCATATTCAACCCGACAGTGCGCTCATTGCAGAAGGCGGCAGAATCGTGATGACGATGTGTGCAGAATGCCACCGCAGCGAAGACGGCCAATTGGGGGGCAAACTCTGGGCCGACAACGATATGTTCGGCAAACTATGGTCGGCCAATCTGAGCAAACACCCCGAAGCAGGTATTGGTCAGTACACCGACGGTGAACTGGCATATATGATTCGGACAGGCGTAAAACGAGACGGACATTATGCCGGGCCGTTTATGGCGCATCCACTTATGGCAGATGAGGATATTGCGGCCATCATCGCTTTCCTGCGCTCCGATGCGCCTGCTGTGCAGCCCATCGATCGCCGCCCGCCACCGCCAGAATACCATTTTGTAGGAAAATTGGTGTACAAACTGATATTCAAGCCACTGCCCTACCCCTCTGAGCCTGTGCACCCGCCACCTGCTTCCGATCAAATCGCCTGGGGGAAATACCTCGCCACCGACAAATGGCAATGCTATCGCTGTCATTCGGCCAGTTTTGAAACGAACGACGACCTGAATCCCGAAAAATCAGTCGGTTTTTTTGCTGGCGGGAATCCAATGCCCGACCCCGATCACAACATCATCCTGACAGCAAACCTCACACCCGATCCTGAAACAGGTATCGGCAACTGGACACAGGCACAATTTATGGAGGCCATCCGTTCCAGAAAACGCCCCGACGGCACATCCGTCCGCCTGCCTATGCCGCCTTTAACCGCCCTCTCCGATGCTGAACTGATGGCCATATGGGCATACTTGCGCACCATTCCCGCCGTCAAAAGCCCTGCGCGCGCGCCCTCCTAAATGTTGATGAGGGTTGATGAGGGTTGATGAGGGTTGATAAGGTTGATAAGGTTGATGAGGTTGATATTCATCAGCTCGGTAGGGATCAATTCTTTCGTATTTCGAGTGGCTGATTATCAACCCTTATCAACTCTTATCAACCCTCATCAACTCTTATCAACCCTCATCAACTCTATCAACCCTCATCAACTCTATCAACCTCATCAACTCTATCAACCCCATCAACTCTTATCAACCCATTTCACTCACTTTCAATTTTTTTTCAACCAATGAAAAACACTTTCTTTCACCTGCTTGCTTGCTGCGCATTCGCGCTGTTCACCCAAAACTCCTATGCTCAAACCGCCAAAGACGAAGCCGATTTGAAAGGCTACTGGAAAGATGTTTGGGAGTCTTACGAATCCGGAAATACGGAAGCCATGTGGGCTGCCTACACCGAAGATGCCGCTGAAATCGGACCCGACGGTAGTTATGTTCAAGGTAAAAAAGCGCTTCGCGAAAACTGGGACATGATCATGAAAATGGTGGATGCACCCCCGAAATTCACCTACGAAAACCCTTCCGTTCGTTTCATCACGCCTGATGTGGCCATTCTCGTTTGGGATTCCAGTGCCGACATCAAAATAAAAGGACAGCAGGTAGGCGGGAAAACCAAGGGTATGGCCTTAGCACACCGAACTGCCGGCAAATGGCTGATCGAATTTGATTCCATTACACCCGTGATCAGCATGCCCGGGAACTGATGAAGAGGGTGTTTTTGTGTGCTTCGCACTTGGGGTTGAGATGTTGGATGAGACACGCCTTACGGTGCTGATAAAACGCGCCTTACGGCGCTATGGGGTTTGGGATTGGGCGGATGATGCGGATTAAATGGATTTTGCTGAATTATTCGTTTTGAGA